>CAZDFD010000167.1:0-1520 GCA_964504655.1 uncultured Geminicoccaceae bacterium | reverse complement strand
ACCCTCGGCGGGTAGACCCAGCGCCCGGGCGCGCTCGACCGCCGGGCCGATCACCTCGATCTCCTCGCGGCCGAACGCCCCGCCCTCGCCGGCGTGCGGGTTCAGGGCCGCGACCGCGATCCGGGGCTCCGACTTGCCGGCGGCGCGGAGCGCGTCCCGGGTGCTGGCGATCCGCTCGACGATCCGCTCGATGGTGAGGAGGTCCGCGACCTCCCGCAGCGGCACGTGCGAGGTCACCCGGGCGTTCCAGAACGCCTCGACCACGTTGAGCTCGACGCAGGGCGTGGCCAGGCCCAGATGCGCCACCGCCTCGACCGCCTCGTCCTCGTAGGCCGGGTGCTCGAGGCGGATCGCCTGCTTGTTGAAGGGCGTGAAGACGACCGCGTCGACCGTGCCGGCGGCGGCGAGGTCGAGTGCGGCGCGGAAGCCCGCGAGGGCCGCCCGCCCGGCCGCGGCCGAAACCCGGCCGGGCGGGCAGTCCGCCGGATCGCAGTCGCCCCGGTCCCAGAACACGGGCCGACCGCGGGCGGCGTGGCGGAAGAGCGCCGCGCGGTCGCGGCCGACCTCGAGCTCGGGCCGCACCCCCGCCTGCTCGATGCCCCGCTCGAGCACCCGGGCATCGCCCAGGGCCAGGATCGCGGCCGCCTCGCGCAGCTCGGGGCTCGCCAGGAGGCGGACCAGGAGCTCGGGCCCGATCCCGGCCGCGTCGCCCATGACGAGCGCCAGCCGCGGGCTCATCCGCAGGCCTCAGCCGGCGCGCCGACCGCGCCCGCGGCCAGGAGCGCCTCGACCTCCTCGCGGGCGAAGCCGCACGCCCCGAGGATCGCGCGCGTGTCCTCGCCGAGCCGGGGCGGGCCGCGGCGCGGGCCGGTCAGGGCCCCCTCGACCTTGATCGGGCACCCGAGCGTGCGGATCGGCCCGAGGCGGGCGTGCTCGACCTCGACCACCATCCGCCGCGCCCGGGTCTGCGGGTCGTCGAGCATCTCGCTGACGTCGTTGACCGGGCCGGCCGGGACGCCCGCCGCGTCCAGGAGGGCCAGCCACTCCGAGGCCGGCCGGGCGCGGAACAGCCCGGCCAGGATCGCGCGCAGCTCGGCGAGGTTGGCCATCCGCTCGCCGTTCGTGGCGAAGCGCGGGTCGAGGGCGAGCTCGGGCCGGCCCAGGATCTCGCACAGCCGACGCCAGTTGGCCTGGTTGGCGCCGCCCACGACGATCCAGCGGTCGGCCGTGGGGAAGGCCTCGTAGGGGGCCGAGAGCGGGTGCGCCGAGCCGAGCGGGCCGGGTGCCGCACCGGTGGCGAGCGCGATCGCCGACTGCCAGGCGGTGAAGAGGATGCCGGCCTCGAAGAGCGAGGTCTCGACGAGCCGGCCGCGGCCGGTGCGGGCCCGCTCGACGAGCGCCGCCAGGATGCCGACCGCGGCCAGCATGCCGGCGCCGATGTCGGTCAGGGGCGGGCCGCACTTGACCGGCGGCTCGGCCGGGCTCGTGCCGGTGATGCTCATGATGCCGGACATCGCCTG
>CAZDFD010000166.1:0-1606 GCA_964504655.1 uncultured Geminicoccaceae bacterium | reverse complement strand
CGAGGCCGAGGGCCTCGGTCGGCCGACCGCCATAGACGAGGGCGTCGGCCAGGAGGGCCAGGATGTCCGGATCGTTGGGGTTGAGCCGGTGCGCGGTCCGGTAGGCCTCGAGGGCGCCGGGCACGTCCTTGGCATAGAGCCGGACCCACCCGAGCTCGGCGTGGCCGCGGGCATCGGCCGGGTCGAGCGCCACCGCCCGATCCGCGAGCGCCCGGGCCTCCTCGAGCGAGGCCTGGGGATCGGCGCTCCAGCGGTAGCGCCAGTCGTAGCTGTGGGTGCGCGACAGCATCGCGAAGGCCCGACCGTAGGCCGGGTCGATCTCGGCGGCGCGGGCGAACGCGGCGCGCGCCAGGGCGTTGCTCGCCTGGGTGTAGCGGTAGAGCTCGCGCAGCCCGCCGAGCAGGTGGCCATAGGCCTCGAGCCGGCGACCGCTGCCGTGCTGCAGGCGCTGCTGCTCGTGCTCCTCGACCCGGCCCGCGAGCGTCGCCGCGAGCCTTCGGGCGAGGTCGGCCTCGACCTCGAGCAGGTCCTCGATGGTCCGCTCGTAGCGCTCGCTCCAGGCGACCTTGCCGGATGCGGTCTCGACCAGGTGCGCGGTGAGCCGGACCCGCTCGGCGCCGAGCACGAGGCTGCCGTCCAGGGCGTAGTGGACGCCGAGCTCGTGGCCGACGAGCTCGGGCGTGCGCGCCGCGTCGCGATAGGCGAAGGAGCTCGCCCGGCCGATCACGAACAGGTCTCTGAAGCGCGACAGCCCGGCGATCACCTCGTCGGTCAGGCCCTCGGCCAGGAGCCCGGCGCGCGGGTCGGTCCCGAGCCCGCGGAACGGCAGGACGACGATCGAGGGCACCGCCGGCAGCGCCAGGTCCTTGAGGGCGCGGCGGCGGCCGGCGACGTCGGCCGGGGCGTCGGCGAGGCGGGCGCGGTAGACGGCCACCGGACCTGGCAGGTTCTTCAGGCGGAGCAGGCCCTCGGCGGCGAACTCGATGTCGGCCGCGCCGCCGACCCGGCTCTGCACGGCCTGCGAGACCAGGACCTCGCCGGGCTCGGCGATCTCCTGGATGCGGGCGGCGCGGTTGACGGCGAGCCCGTAGAGATCGTCGCCCTCGGCGATGAGCTCGCCATGGTCGAGCCCGACCCGATAGCGGAGCGGCTCGAGGTCGCCGCGATCGGACGGCGGCTCGGCCAGCCGGGACTGGATGGCGAGCGCGCAGAGCACACCCTCCCGGGTGTCGCCGAACTCGGCCAGGATGCTGTCGGCCGCCTGGTTGACGACCCGGCCGCCGGCCGCGGCCACGCAGCTGCGGAACACCGAGCGGCAGCTCCGGAGCGACGCCACGGTTCCGTGCGGATCCCGAGCCATCCGGCCGGTGTAGTTCTCGAGATCGGCGTGCAGGACCGTGGCGGCGCGCTCGCTCGAGGTCGATGGCACGCTCGCGCAACCTCCAGTGTACCGGACCCGACCCTCCCTAACCCCGGGGCCGGCGGCGGGCAATGGGGCGGGCACGCTTGACGCCCCGTCGGCCGGTGCCTACATGCCGCGCGTCCCGCGGGCGCATAGCTCAGTTGGTAGAGCAGCTGACTCTTAATCAGCGGGTCCAAGGTTCGA
>CAZDFD010000165.1:0-1624 GCA_964504655.1 uncultured Geminicoccaceae bacterium | reverse complement strand
CCCGCACGAGCTCTCGGGCGGCCAGCGCCAGCGGGTGGCGATCGCCCGGGCGCTCGTGCTCGGCCCCCGGCTCGTGGTGCTCGACGAGCCGACGAGCGCCCTCGACATGTCGGTGCAGGCGCAGATCGTCGAGCTCCTGCGCGATCTGCAGGCGCGGCGCGGGCTCGCCTATCTGTTCATCAGCCACGATCTGCGGGTGATCCGGGCGATGAGCCACCGGGTGATGGTGATGAAGGGCGGGGTGGTGGTCGAGGAGGGTCCGGTCGAGCGGATCTTCGAGGCGCCCGAGCATCCCTACACCCGCGCGCTGCTCGCAGCCGCGCTGCGGGTCGAGGCGGTGGAGGACGGGGTGGTGCGGGGGTGAGGGACGCTCCCCTCGAGGATGCGTCGCGGGCCGAGGCGGTCGAGGTCCTGCGGCTCCACCCGGCTCGCCGGAGGCTGCCGCCCGCGCCACCGGCTGCAGTTAGCGGAGCATCGGCGGTCGCGCGTCGAGCCACACCCCGCCGGACCGGGCGCTCTGGGCGACCGCGTGGATGGCGGCCATCGAGCGCAGGCCATCGGCGGCGCGCGGGTAGAGGTCGGCCGCCGGGTCGGACGGGCGGCCATCCCTGCGGGCGCGGATCGCCTCGGCGAGGTCGCGGTAGATGTTGGCGAAGGCGAGCGGCATGCCTTCGGGGTGGCCGAGCGTCAGCCGCGTGGCACGCACCGCCTCGGGCGAGAGACCCGGCTCGCCGCGCTCGATCACCTGCGACCGTCCGCCGAGCGGCGTGTGGTGGAGATGGTCCGGCCGCTCTTGCGCCCAGTACAGCCCGCCCCGCTCGCCGAACAGCTGCAGCGTGAGGCCGTGCTGGCGGCCGATCGCGATCGAGGAGGTCCAGAGTCGTCCGACCGTCCCGCCGGTCATGCGGAAATTGACCATGGCGTCGTCCTCGAGCGCGCGCCCGGGAACACAGGCCACGGCATCGGCCGAGAGCCGCTCGACCTCCTGGCCCGTGACGAAGCAGGCCATGTGCAGGGCGTGGATGCCGCAGTCGGCGAACTGCGCCGAGACCCCGGCCTGGGCCGGGTCGTAGCGCCAGCGCACGCGCGGATTGTCGGCGTCGGCGGCGTTCGCGTGGTGGCCGTGCGCGAACTCGGCCACGACGAGCCGGATCCGCCCGAGGTCGCCGCGCGCCACCATGGCCCGCATGTGGCGGACCAGGGGGTAGCCGGTGTAGCCGTAGTTGATCGCACAGATCCGGCCGGTTGCCTCGGCGAGCCGGACGATCTCCAAGGCCTCGGCGACGGTCGTCGTCAGGGGCTTCTCGCAGAGCACGTCGAAGCCCGCCTCGAGGAACGCCCGGGTGATCGCGTGGTGTGAGGCGTTCGGGGTCGCCACGGTGACGAGCTCGACGCGGTCGGGCCGGCCGCGCTCGCCCTCCAGCATGTCCTGCCAGTCGCCGTAGGCGCGATCGGCGGCGAGCCCGAGCCGTCGGCCGAACGCGCGCCCCGACTCGGGCCGGTGATCGAGCGCCCCGGCCAGGAAGGCGAACTCGCCGTCGACCGTGGCGGCGATCCGGTGGACCGGCCCGATCTGACTGCCCTCGCCGCCGCCGATCAAACCCCAGCGCAGCGCCGCCATCGC
>CAZDFD010000164.1:0-1677 GCA_964504655.1 uncultured Geminicoccaceae bacterium | reverse complement strand
CTTCTCGAGCGAAAGCCTGATCGGCAAGTACCTGTCGCGCGACCTCATCGACGAGACGACCGGTCTCGTCTGGGCCGAGGCGGGCGACGAGCTGACCGGCGACGCCATCAAGAAGCTCGTCGAGCACGGTGTGACCGCGCTGCCGATCCTCGACATCGACCATCTGACGATCGGGCCCTACATCCGCAACACCCTGGCGCTGGACCGCTGCCAGAGCCGCGAGGACGCACTGCTCGACATCTACCGGGTGCTGCGGCCGGGCGAGCCGCCGACCATGGAGACGGCGGAGGCGCTGTTCGGCGGCCTGTTCTTCGACATCGAGCGCTACGACCTGTCGCCGGTCGGCCGGGTGAAGATGAACACCCGGCTCGGCCTCGAGAGCGACGACAGCCTGCGCACGCTCAGGACCGAGGACATCCTGGCGGTCGTCAAGATGCTGGTCGAGATCAAGGACGGGCGCGGCTCGATCGACGACATCGACCATCTGGGCAACCGCCGGGTGCGCTCGGTCGGCGAGCTCATGGAGAACCAGTTCCGGCTGGGGCTCCTGCGCATGGAGCGGGCGGTGCGCGAGCGGATGAGCTCGGTCGAGATCGACGCCGCCATGCCGCACGATCTGATCAACGCCAAGCCCGTGGCGGCGGCGGTGCGCGAGTTCTTCGGGAGTTCGCAGCTCAGCCAGTTCATGGACCAGACCAACCCGCTCTCGGAGATCACCCACAAGCGGCGGCTCTCGGCCCTCGGCCCGGGCGGCCTCACCCGCGAGCGGGCGGGCTTCGAGGTGCGCGACGTGCACCCGACCCACTATGGGCGGATCTGCCCGATCGAGACCCCCGAGGGGCCCAACATCGGGCTGATCAACAGCCTCGCGACCTACGCGCGGATCAACAAGTACGGCTTCATCGAGAGCCCCTACCGGCGGGTCGAGGGCGGCCGGGTGACCGACGAGGTGGTCTATCTCTCGGCCATGGAGGAGGGCCGCTACACGATCGCCCAGGCCAATTCCGAGCTCGACGAGGAGCGCAGGCTCAAGGGCGAGCTCGTCTCCTGCCGGCAGAACGGCGAGTTCGTCTTGGCCCGGCCGGAGACGGTCGACATGATCGACGTCTCGCCCAAGCAGCTGGTCTCGGTGGCGGCGGCCCTGATCCCGTTCCTCGAGAACGACGACGCCAACCGCGCGCTCATGGGCTCGAACATGCAGCGCCAGGCGGTGCCGCTGTTGCAGGCGGCCGCCCCCTTCGTCGGCACCGGCATGGAAGAGGTGGTGGCGCGGGATTCGGGCTCGGCCATCGCCGCCAAGCGCTCGGGGGTGGTCGATCAGGTCGACGGCTCGCGCATCGTCATCCGGGTGACCGATGACACGGCGCGCGCCGACCGCGTGGTCGACATCTACCGGCTCAAGAAGTTCCAGCGCTCCAACCAGAACACCTGCATCAACCAGCGCCCGCTCGTCAAGGTGGGCGATCTGGTGCGCGCCGGCGACATCATCGCCGACGGCCCGTCGACCCAGCTCGGCGAGCTGGCGCTCGGGCGCAACGCGCTGTGCGCCTTCATGCCGTGGAACGGCTACAATTTCGAGGACTCGATCCTGATCTCCGAGCGGATCGTGCGCGACGACGTCTTCACCTCGATCCACATCGAGGAGTTCGAGGTGATGGCGCGCGACACCAAGCTCGG
>CAZDFD010000163.1:0-1713 GCA_964504655.1 uncultured Geminicoccaceae bacterium | reverse complement strand
TCGTCCCAGAGCTCCTTGACCTTGGCGAAGAAGCCCTCGCTCTCCGGGTGCTGGCCCTTCGACTTCTCGCCGGCCTTCTCGAACTCGCGCAACAGCTCCTGCTGCCGCCTCGTGAGGTTGACCGGCGTCTCGACCACGAGCTCGACGATCAGATCGCCGCGCGTGCGTCCCTGCAGCTCGGTCATGCCCTTGCCGCGGAGCCGCACCTGGCGGCCGCTCTGGGTGCCGCCGGGAACCGCGACCGCGATCCGCTCGCCGTCGATTCCCGGCACCTCGATCGTGCCGCCGAGCGCCGCCGTGACCATCGGGATCGGCACCCGGCAGAACAGCGTCGTGCCGTCGCGCCGGAACATCCGGTGCGGGGTCACCGAGACGAAGATGTAGAGATCGCCGGCGCCGCCGCCGCGCAGGCCCGCCTCGCCCTCGCCCGCGAGCCGGATCCGGGTGCCGTCCTCGACCCCGTTCGGGATCGTCACGGCGAGCGTACGCTCGCGCTGGACGCGCCCGGCGCCGCCGCAGGAGCGGCACGGGTTGGCGATGGTCCGCCCGCTGCCCTGGCAGGTGGGGCAGGTCCGCTCGATCGTGAAGAAGCCCTGCTGGGCGCGCACCCGGCCCATGCCGCGGCAGGTCGGGCAGGCGGCGGGCTCGGCGCCGCCCTCGCCGCCGCTGCCACGGCAGGCCTCGCACGGCACCGCGGTGGGCACCCGGATCTGTGCCTTCTTGCCGGTGAACGCCTCCTCGAGCGTGACCGCCAGATTGTAGCGCAGATCGGCACCACGGCTGCCCGGGCCGCGCCGCCGCCCGCCGCCTCCGCCCATGAGATCGCCGAACAGGTCGTCGAACACGTCGGCGAAGGAGGCGAAGTCGAAGCCGGCGCCGCCGCCCGCGCCGCCGGACTCGAAGGCGCGATGACCGAGCTGGTCGTAGGCGGCCCGCCGCTGCGGGTCCTTGAGGATCTCGTAGGCCTCGTTGACCTCCTTGAAGGCCGCCTCGGCCGCCGGATCGCCCGGGTTGCGGTCGGGGTGGTACTTCATGGCGAGCTGACGGTAGGCGCGCTTGAGCTCCGCCTCGCCGGCGCTGCGCGACACGCCCAGGACCTCGTAGAAGTCGCGCTTCGCCATCGCCCGACCCGCTGCCCCTCAGACCGTCGCTCGAGGCCGGCCGGTGCCGCCGGCCGGCGCGAGGGCGCCTCGGCTCACGCCGAGCGCTTCTTGTCGTCGTCGACCTCCTCGAACTCCGCGTCGACCACGCCCGAATCGCGGCCGCCGCCCGTCTCGGGCTCGCCCGCGGCCCCGGTCTGCTGCGCCCGGTACATCGCCTCGCCGAGCTTCATCGCGGCCTGCGACAGCGCGTCGGTGCGGCTGCGGATCGCCTCCACGTCGTCCTTGTCGAGCACCGCCTTGAGGTCGGCCACCGCCCGCTCGATCGCCGAGCGGTCGCTCTCGGACACCTTGGCGCCGTGCTCCTTGAGGCTCTTCTCGGTCGAGTAGAGGAGACTGTCGGCGTGGTTGCGCGCTTCGACCAGCTGGCGGCGCTGCTTGTCCTCCTCGGCGTGCTCCTGGGCCTCCTTGACCATGCGCTGGATCTCGGCCTCGGTGAGGCCGCCCGAGGCCTGGATCCGGATCGCCTGCTCCTTGCCGGTCGCCTTGTCCTTGGCCGAGACGTTGACGATGCCGTTGGCGTCGATGTCGAAGGTGACCTCGATCTGCGGCA
>CAZDFD010000162.1:0-1912 GCA_964504655.1 uncultured Geminicoccaceae bacterium | reverse complement strand
ACGGCTTCCGCGACGACGCCCGGATCGACAACGACCTCGCCAACCTGGTCGGCCGCTTCCAGCTCGACGAGACGCTGCAGCTCCAGCTCGAGGGGCGGTTCCGCGACACCGGGCGCGGCGACATCGCGCAGCGCTTCGACGAGGACGCCTTCGCGCGCGACGCCGACAATCGGCTGCGCCAGAGCCTCGGCCGGGTCGGCGCCGCCTGGCGGCCGCGGCCCGAGACCCTGGCGCTCGGCTCGCTGATGCTGATCGACCAGCGCGAGGAGGTGGGCGTCGACGGCGGCGCCAACACCACCCAGGAGAGCCGCGGCTATCTGGGCGAGCTGCAGCTCCAGGAGCGCGTCGGCCCGGTGCGGCTCGTGGCCGGCGCGGGCCTGAGCGAGATCGATCTCGACAACGAATTGTTCGGCGGGCCGCCCGAGAAGGACGACCGGGCCGCCCGCAACGCCTATCTCTATGCGATCGGCGAGCCGGCGCCGCGGCTGCGCGCCACGCTCGGCCTGACGCTCGAGTCCTATCGCAACCTGCAGCACGACATCGACACGGTCGATCCCAAGATCGGCCTCGAATGGCGGCCGAGCGAGGCGCTCGGGCTCCGGGCCGTGGCGGCGCGCACCGTCAAGCGGCCGCTGATCGTCGACCAGACGCTCGAGCCGACCCAGGTCGCGGCCTTCACCCAACTCTTCGACGACGTCAACGGCACCGAGGCCTGGCTCTACGGGCTCGGCGCCGACCTCCGCCTGGGCCCGGGCCTGCACGCCGGGCTGCAGTTCACCTGGCGCAGCCTGACCGTCCCGAGCTTCGTCGGCACCTCGCCGGTCTTCAACGACCAGGACGAGCTGCGGCTCGAGAGCTACCTCGCCTGGCAGGCGACGCCGACCTTGACCCTCTCGCTCGAGCCCACGCTCGAGCGGTTCGACGTCGCGAGCGGCGACAGCGCGCGCTACCCGAACCGGGCCGATTCCCTGATCCTGCCGCTCCGGCTGCGCTACCTGGCGCCCTCGGGCCTGTTCGGCGAGGCGAGGCTCAGCCTCGTCCACCAGGAGGTCGAGGACTATCTGCCGGCCGACGTCGAGGAGGGTGACACGACCTTCGCCACCCTCGATGCCGCGCTCGGCTGGCGGCTGCCCGGACGGCGCGGCAGCGTCGCCCTCGTCGCCACCAACATCCTGGACAAGGGCTTCAAATACCTCGACGACAACTACCGTACCAACGAGGTCCGGCTGGGCGCCTTCGTCCCCGAGGCGACGGTGCTGCTGCGCGGCACGCTCCGCTTCTAGACCAGCTCTCCGAGGAGGAACGCCGATGTCCCGCCCGTTGCGCCTGCTCGCCGCGCTCGCCTTCGCGACCCTGCTGCCGATGCTGCCGGCGGCCGCCGCCGACTATGCTCCGGTCGAACCGATCGCCAGCGACGAGGCGGCGGCCCAGCTCGGCCGGCGGGCGCGCCTGCTCGTGGCGGTCGGCCCCGACGGCGAGCTCCGCGCCGCCGCCCGCGGCGACGTCTCGGGTCCGGCCGAGCCGCCGATCAAGGCCGAGGATCCGTCGGTGCGCGCGGTGCTCTCGATGCTCGGCCTCGACGGTGCGCGGCGGTTCGCGATCGTCGGGGTCCGCAACCCGCAATGCGTCAAGATCTGCGAGCTGGTCGGCGGCGACTACATCTGTCGCAAGGTCTGCAGCTGAGGCGCGGCCGCGTGACCCGCGCCGGGGAGGTGCCCATGTCGTCCGCGATGTCGTCCGCGATGTCGTCCGCGATGTCGTCCGCGGTCGGTCGTTTGTCGGCGCGGCTCTCGCTCGCGCTCCTCCTGGGCCTCGCCGGCTGGTCCTGGCCGGCCGGCCGGGCCGCGGCGCCCGGCGCCTGCGCGCTCGGGGCGGCGGATGCTCGGCCGGCCGCCGTGCAGCGCATCGCCAC
>CAZDFD010000161.1:0-1961 GCA_964504655.1 uncultured Geminicoccaceae bacterium | reverse complement strand
TCGCCATCGCGATCGCCTGCCGGCCGCGCCTGTTGATCGCCGACGAGCCCACGACTGCGCTCGACGTGACGATCCAGGCGCAGATCCTGGCGCTGCTCGCAGCCCTCCAGGCCGAGACCGGCATGGCGCTCATCCTGATCACCCACGACATGGGCGTGGTGGCCGAGACCGCGCGCCGGGTGAGCGTCCACTATGCCGGCCAGAAGGTCGAGGACCAGCCGGTGCTGGACCTGTTCGAGCGGCCGCGCCATCCCTACACCGCGGCCCTGCTCGCGGCCCTGCCCGAGCGCGCCACGAGCCGGATCCTGCCGACCATCCCGGGGGTCGTGCCGGGCCAGCACGACCGGCCCGCGGGCTGCCTGTTCGCGCCGCGCTGCGGCCGCGCCGACCAGCTCTGCCGGACCGTCCCGCCGTCGCCCTTGCCGGTCGCGCTCGGCCGGGCCCGCTGCCACCATCCGCTCGGGCCCGATCCGGCCGCGGCCACACCCTCCGGAGCGGCCCCGTGAGCGCGGCCGTGGTCCTGGCCCAGGGGCTCGGGCGCGACTACCGGGTCGGCGGCGGGTTCCTGCGCGAGGGCCGCACCGTGCACGCGCTGGCCGAGGCGAGCTTCTCGGTCGAGGCCGGCCGGACGCTCGCGGTCGTGGGCGAATCGGGCTGCGGCAAGTCGACCCTGGCCCGGCTCGTGACGATGATCGAGGAGCCCTCGACCGGCCGGCTCGCGATCGAGGGGATCGAGGCCCGCCCGGAAAACTGGCCACGGCTGCGCTCGCGGGTGCAGATCGTGTTCCAGGACCCCTACGGCTCGCTCAACCCGCGCCAGCGGGTGG
Organism: uncultured Geminicoccaceae bacterium; assembly: GCA_964504655.1. GTDB lineage: Bacteria > Pseudomonadota > Alphaproteobacteria > Geminicoccales > Geminicoccaceae > JANXAZ01. The sequence goes on along the minus strand of CAZDFD010000161.1, from coordinate 1,134 downwards.
GGGCCATCCTGGCCGAGCCCCTGGTGGTCAACCGCCGCGGCGGGGCCAGGGAGCGCGCCGCCCGGGTCGAAGCGCTCATGGACCTCGTGGGGCTGCGCCCCGAGCACCGCGAGCGCTACCCGCACATGTTCTCGGGCGGCCAGCGCCAGCGCATCGCGATCGCCCGCGCCCTCGTGCTCGAGCCCAAGCTGCTCGTGCTCGACGAGCCGGTCTCCGCACTCGATGTGTCGATCCGCAGCCAGATCCTCAACCTCCTGATCGAGCTGCAGGAGCGGCTCGGGCTCGCCTACCTGTTCATCTCCCACGATCTCTCGGTGGTCCGCCACGTCGCCGACGCGGTCATGGTCATGTATCTCGGCCGGACGGTCGAGGCCGGGCCCAAGGCGGAGCTGTTCCGCCGGCCGCGCCATCCCTACAGCAAGGCGCTGCTCTCGGCGACGCCGGTGGCCGATCCGCGCGCCCGGCTCGAGCGGATCCGCCTCGAGGGTGAGCTGCCCTCGCCGCTCGCGGTGCCGCCGGGCTGCCCGTTCGCGCCGCGCTGCTGGAAGGCGCGCGAGGTCTGCCGCGAGGTCCGGCCGGCGCTCGAGGGCGAGGCCCACCGGGTCGCCTGCCACTTCCCCGAGGGGTGAGGCCCGAGGAGGGCCGAGCCGCGGGCCGGGCGTCGAGGTCGCCCCCGTCACCCCATGGCAGGCTCGCTCGCGGCCGGGCCTCCGCCCCGAACCCCGAGCGCGCGCTCCGCCCGGGCGTAGCCCCGGAGGTCGCCGTTGCCGAGGAGCTGGTCCAGGATCGCTCGGGCGAGGGCCGGGTCCGTGCGCGCCTGGGCGAGCAGCCCCGGCGGCGCCGCTGCCGCGAGCGGCTCGGGTTCCCGGGCCTCGCCCGCCCGGGCGGGCTCGGGTTCGTTTCGCAGTTCCGAGGGGGACGGGCACGGCTCGGGGTCGTTCCGCAGATCCTGGGCGCACGCCTCCGGTTCGTTCGGCAGGATTTCCGCGCACGGCTCGGGTTCGCTCCACGATGTCCGATCGGCCGGCTCGGGTTCGTTCTGCAGATTCGGTGCGCACGGCTCGGGCTCGTTCGGCACCTCGAGCTCGCCGCGGCCGGCGAGGGCCTTCAGGAGCTGGTGGAGCTGGCGGTTGA
>CAZDFD010000160.1:0-2087 GCA_964504655.1 uncultured Geminicoccaceae bacterium | reverse complement strand
GCGCGCGGGCGAGCCGCTCGTGGCTCTGGCGCTCGAGAGCCAGCGCGAGCTCCTGCGGGCGCGCGCCGCGGCGCAGGAGGGCCAGGAGGCGATCCTGCGCCAGCGTATCGCGCTCCTGCGCGAGCAGATCCGCGGCCTCGAGGGCGAGATGGCGGCGCACGCCCGCGAGCTCGAGATCCTCCGCCAGGAGCTCGAGGGGCTGCGCCCGCTGGCGCAGCGCGGGGTGGTGGCCAAGAGCCGGCTCTGGGCGCTCGAGCGGCAGGAGGCGCAGCTCGAGGGCGGCATGGCCGAGAACCGAGCCGCGATCGCCGCGGCCGAGCAGAGCGTAGGCGAGCTCGAGCTCAAGATCCGCGAGCTCGCGGTGCAGCGGGCGGCCGAGGTGGCGCACGAGCTGCGCACCGTGCAGGAGCGGCGGCACGCGCTCGAGAGCCAGGCCGCTTCGGCCCGCGACACCTTCGAGCGAACCGCCGTCCGCGCGCCGATCGCCGGCACGGTGGTGGACCGGCGGGTGCACACGCCGGGTGGGGTGCTCGCTCCCGGCAGCCCGGTCCTCGACATCGTGCCGGCCGGCGAGCGGCTGATCGTCGAGGCCCGCGTCGACCCCAAGGATCGCGACGTGGTCGCGGCCGGGCAGGCCGCCAGCGTGCGCTTCACCGCCTTCAGCCAGCGCATCGCCTCGACGGTGGCGGCACGGGTGCAGGCGATCTCCGCCGACAGCCTGGTCGATGCGCGGACCGGCGCCCGCTACTACCGGGCGCTGGTCGAGCTCACCGAGGACCCGTCGCCGGCGCTCGGCGGGGCGCGCCTGCATCCGGGCATGCAGGCCGATGTGATGATCGTCACCGGGGAACGCACCGCGCTTGCCTACCTGGCCCGGCCGATCCTGGCGAGCGTGCAGCGGGCCCTGCGGGAGGATTGACGGCCGTGCCCGAACCGACGCCGCCGACCCTGCCGGCACCACGGCTTCCGCCCGAGGAGGTCGCCGGCCGCTTCCGCGAAGTCGTCGCGGCATGCGAGCGGCTGCTCGGTCGGCGGGTCGCCTGGGTGCAGCTCCCCGGCGGGCGCGGCCGGGCGATGGGCCGGCTCGGGCTCGAGGACGGGACGCGGGTGATCGCCGGCATGCGCCGCGAGCTCGTGCAGGCGCAGCACGAGGCGCGGGTGCTTCGGGCGCTGCGCGCTGCGGGTGCTCCGGTGCCCGAGGTGCTGGGCTTCGAAGGCCGGCTCCTGGTCCAGTCCGACCTCGGCGAGACCCGGCTCTCCCAGGCCCTGGACGGGGCCGAGCCGGAACGCGTCCTGGCGCTGCTCGATGCCGCCCTCGACGGGCTCGTGCGGGTGCAGCGGGCCGGCAGCGCCGCCGGGCTCGAGGCCGTTGTGCTCGAACACGCGACGCGCGAGCGCGCCTGGTTCCTCGGCCTGTTCGATCGGGTGCGGCTCTACGCCGAGGGCTTCGCGCTGCCGGCCCCGGCCCTGCCGCTCGACGCGCTCGTGGACCTCCTCACCGTGCCCCGGCCGCGGTTCGTCAAGTGGGACGCCCGGCCGGCCAACGCCGCGCTCGGCGAGGACGGGGCGATCGGCTGGTTCGACTTCGAGGACGCGGTCGCCCGCTGCCGGCTCGACGATCTCGTCTGGCTCCTGGCCGACGAGTTCGTCCCCGACCTGCCGGAGGTCGAGGCACGCCTCCTCGAGACTTGGCTGCCGGCGTTCCGCGACGATCGCGACGCTCCGAACGCGCACGCCTATCTGCGCGCCTTCGGGGTGTTCCACGCCCTCGTCCGCCTGGGCCTGATCCTCGACCGCAAGGACCAGGGTCCCTGGTGGAGCTGGGCGTTCTGCCTGACCTTCGACAAGGCCGGGGTCAGCCACGCCGCCGCCGTCCGCCTCCTCCTGCGCGCCGCGCGCTGGGCCGAGGAGGTGGACCTCCTGCGGGCGCTCGGCCCCTGGTTGCGGGCGCTCGCCGAGCGGCTGCCACCGGCCGAGCTCGCCGCTGCCGCCTGAGCCCGCGGCGGTTCGGCCGGCACCTCAGACCACCAGGGCCAGCACCGCCGGCAGGGTGACGATCGCGAGCACGGTCGTGACCGTGGCGATCG
>CAZDFD010000159.1:0-2176 GCA_964504655.1 uncultured Geminicoccaceae bacterium | reverse complement strand
CCGGCGGCTCGGCCGGGCTCGTGCCGGTGATGCTCATGATGCCGGACATCGCCTGCGCCACGAGGTCGAAGCCGCCCTTGTTGGCGTAGGGGCCGGTCCGGCCGAAGCCGGTGATCGAACAGTAGACGAGCTTCGGCCAGCGCTCGCGGACCTGCGGCCAGCCGAAGCCCAGTCGCTCGAGCGTGCCCACCCGGTAGTTCTCGACGAGCACATCGGCCCGGTCGAGCAGCCGGCCGAGGACGAGCCTGCCGCCCTCGCTCTTGAGGTCGAGGGCGAGGCCGTGCTTGCCGCGGTTCATGACGCAGAAGGCGGCCGACTCCTCGGCCCCGTCCGGTCCCCTGAAGGTGGGCGGGATCGAGCGGCGGCTGTCGTCGCCCTCGGGCAGCCGTTCGACCTTGATCACCTCCGCCCCGAGGTCGGCCAGGAGCTGGGTGCAGGTCGGGCCGGCCATGACGTGGGTGAGGTCGACCACCCGGATGCCGTCGAGCAGGCCCCTGGCCACCTTCTGCTCTCCCTAGCGACCGACGAAGACCGGCTTGCGCTTCTCGAGGAAGGCGCGGGTGCCCTCGCGGAAGTCCTCGGTGCCGAAGCAGCGATAGGATTCGGCCTCCTCCTCGGGCGAAAGCGGCCGCGGATCCATGAGCCGGTTGGCGAACCGCTTGTGCCAGCGGGCCACGAGCGGGGCGCCCTCGGCGATCCGCCGGGCGGTGGCGAGCGCTTCCTCCATCACCGCCCCGTCCGCCACCACACGGTTGACGAGGCCGATCCGCAGCGCCTCCTCCGAGCCCAACAGATCGCCCTCGAGCAGGATGCGCAGCGCGTTCGACTTGCCGACGAGCTGGATCAAGGGTGCCAGCTCGCCATAGGCCACGACGAGGCCGAGCCGCTTGATCGGGATGCCGAACCGCGAGCCCTGGCCGCACACCCTGAGATCGGCGTTGCAGGCGAGCTCGAGCCCGCCGCCCACGCACAGGCCCTCGATCGCGGCCACGACGGGGTGGCGGATCGCGCGGAGCGCGCCGAGCGCGGCGTGGGTGCGCTTGGCGTAGGCTTCGGCCTTCTCGACGGTCGAGCGGATCGCCTCGAACTCGCTGATGTCGGCCCCGACCGAGAAGGCCCTGGCGCCGGCGCCGGTCAGGATCACGCAGCGGAGCTCCTCCTCCGCGTCGAGGCGGCGGAGGATGTCGCCGAGCCCGTCCCACATGGCCTGCGAGATGGCATTCAGCCGCTCGGGCTGATCGAAGGTGATCCGGGCGATCCCGGGCTCGACGGTCTCCTGATGGACGCGGCCCGCCATGCGGCCTCCTCAGCGGTAGATCAGCTCGACCAGTGCGAGCGGGATGGCCGGAACGTAGGAGACGAGCAAGAGCACGAGCAGCAGGACCCCTATGAAGGGCAGGTTCCAGCGGGTCACCGCCCAGATGTCGGCCTTGGCGATCGAGCAGGCGGTCATGAGCACAGAGGCCACGGGCGGGGTCTGCTGGCCGATCGCGATGTTGAGGGTGACGACGAGCCCGAAATGCACGGGGTCGATGCCGACCGCGCGGACGATCGGCATGACGATCGGCACCACGAGGATGATCGCCGCCGCCCCGTGGAGGAAGCAGCCGAGCACGAGGAAGAGGAGGTTCAACAGCGCCAGGACCGCCCAGGGCTCGCGGGTGAGGCCGGTGATCGCTGCGGCGAGCGCCTGCGGGATCCGCGCTTCGGTCAGATACTCGCCCAAGAGCGCCGAGGTGGCGATCAAGAGCATCACGACCGCGGTCTGCACGACCCCGTCCCTGGCTCCCTCGAGGATCGCCCGCGGCGACAGCTCGCGGTAGAGCGCGCCCACGACGAGCGCCGCCACGACCGCGAGCCCGGCGGCCTCGGTCGCGGTCACCGTGCCGGTGAAGATCCCGCCCAGGATGACGGCCGGCAGGAGGAGCGCCCACCCCGCCTCGCGGGTGGCGGCCCACAGCCGGCAGAGGTCGAAGGCCTGCTCGACCGGGAAGCCGTGGCGGCGGGCGTAGAGGGCGCACAGGCCCATCATGAGCCCGCCGCCCAGGAGCCCGGGCAGGATCCCGGCGACGAACAGCTGGACCACCGAGGCATCCGCCATGACCGCGTAGAGGATCATCGGGATGCTGGGCGGGATGATGATCGCGAGGCTCGCCGAGCTCGAGGTCACGGCGGC
>CAZDFD010000158.1:0-2205 GCA_964504655.1 uncultured Geminicoccaceae bacterium | reverse complement strand
GCGAGGCCATGACCATGGTCTGCTGCCAGGTCATGGGCAACCACGTGGCGGTCACCATCGGCGGCGCCAACGGCCACCTCGAGCTCAACGTCTTCAAGCCGGTGATCGCCCACAACGTGCTGCAGTCGATCCGGCTCCTGGCCGACGCCGCCCGCAGCTTCACCGACAACTGCGTGGCCGGGATCGAGGCCAATCGCGAGCACATCCGGAGGCTCGTCGAGCAGAGCCTGATGCTGGTGACCGCGCTCGCGCCCAGGATCGGCTACGACAACGCCGCCAAAGTCGCCAAGAAGGCGCACGCCGAGGGGACCACGCTCAAGGAGGCGGCGCTGGCGCTCGAGCTCGTCACGGCCGAGGAGTTCGAGACCCTGGTCCGGCCCGAGACCATGCTCGGGCCCGAGGGCTAGGCCCGGCTCGAGGGGCGGGACGGTCTCAGGGCACCGGACGCGCGGCCGGCGCCTCGTAGCGACGCGGACGGTCGGGCGGGCCCAGGAGCCGGACCGACCCCGACTCGCCGCGCAGCTCGAGGTCGAGGATCCAGGCGGCCAGATCGAAGGCGAGGGCGGCCCGGGCGGAGCCGGCCTCGCCCTCGACGGTGAGCCCGGGGGCACGCAGCAGGCCGCGCTCGACCGTGAACGGGCCGCGCAGCAGGAGACCGGCGCCACCGTCCAGCTCCGGCAGGAGCCCCTCGCCCGGCAGCCCGCGCACGGTCAGGCTGCCGCGGCCGCCGGCGTTGGCCAGGAGCTCGGCGAGCGAGCGGGCGGCGCTCGCCAGGGCGAGCTCGAGATCGGCCAGGCCACCCGGCGGAGAGCCGGCGCGCAGCGCCTCGGCCAAGGGCGGCAGGGCGACGCTCGCGAGCGCGAGCGCGGCCTCGATCCGCCCGACCGCGGGGCCGAGCCCGGCGAGCAGCCGCCCGGTCAGCCGGCCGCCGGCCAGCGGCAGGTCGATCCCGTCGAGCGCCAGCGCCTCGCCAGCCAGGCTGAGCTCGGCGCCGCCGCGGCCGAGCGGCGTGCCGTCGGCGGCGACGCGGCCGAGCTCGAGCGCGAGCTCGAGGTCGCCGGGCGGCAGGAGCGGCGGGCCGAAGGGCTGGCGCGGCCAGGCTCCGGGCCAGCTCCGCAGCGGCCCGGGCGGGAGCCGGAGCAGGGGCTCGAGCAGCCGGTAGAGCTCGGCCACGCTCGCCGCGTCGAGCCGATCCAGGCCGACCCGGCCGCGCAGCGCCGGGACCGCCGCGTCGCGGCGCAGCTCGAGTGCGGCCGTGGCGGCCAGACGGCCGATCGCGAGCTCGCCGTCGATCCGCCAGCCGGCGTCGGTGCGGGCGAGGCGGGTCTCGCCCGCGAGCCGCCCGGCGAGCCCGGGGGTGAGCGCGCCGCCGACACCCAGCCGCGCCGCGAGGAGGCCCGTGTCGCCGAGCTCGAGCGTCAGGGTGGCGCGGTCGGGGGCGAGGGCGCCGGGCAACAGCGCGCCCGAGGCGGCGAGCCGTCCGTCGGGCGCCAGGAGCTCGGCCGAGAAGCTCCGCGCCGCGGCCTCGCCCACGAGGCTCGCGCGGCCGCCGAGCGGGCCGTCGAGGAGCGCCGGCAGGCTCGGGTCGAGGTCGAGGGCGCGGGCCAGACGGGCCGGATCCGGTGCCGAGAGCTCGAGGGTGAGGTCGACCGCGCCGCCGCGGCCGAGGCTGCCCGCGAGGCGCGCGGTGGCGCCGCCCAGATCGGCGGTCCGGAGCTCGTCGAGCCGCAGCGTGCCGCCTCCGAGCTCGCCCCGGGCGCGTACCCGCTCGGCGCGGAGCCCCTGCCAGACGACGCGGTCGCTCTCGAGGTCGAGCTCCGCCTCGAGGCCGGCGGGCGGGCCGTCCAGGAGCCAGCCGGCGAGCGCCGCCCGGCCGGTGGCGTCGAGCCAGGGGTCGAGGCCGACCCGGTCGAGCTTGCCGCGCAGGACGAGGCGCGGCGGCGGGCCGGTCAGGATCGCCAGGGTGCCGTGGCCCCGCGTGCCGGCGAGGCGCAGCTCGGCGTCGGCGAGGCTCGCGCCCTCGGGCGTGGCGTGCAGCGCGCCCGAGACGGCCAGGGCGCCCAGCCGCTCGGGCGGGAGCGGCGGATCGAGCCCGAGCCAGGCGAGCAGGGATCGGGAGTCCTCGGCGCGGAGCGCGTGCCGGCCGCGCAGCGTAGGCCCGGCCGGCTCGCGCTACAGGCGGGCCGCGAGCTCGACGTCGCCCGT
>CAZDFD010000157.1:0-2228 GCA_964504655.1 uncultured Geminicoccaceae bacterium | reverse complement strand
GCGGTGTGCTCGAGGGCGACCTTGACCGCCTCGATGATGGCGCCGACCGGCTCCGCCAGGGCCTCCGCGATCTGCCGCTGGCTGATCACGATCTCCTTGGGCACGCCGTTCATGAGGTCGCGGCCGCGCACCTCCATGACCTCGCCGTTGCCGTCCTCGGGCAGGCAGGCCGAGCCGATCCGCTTCTTGATGGCCTCGGCGGTGGCCTCGCCGATCAGGAGATTGTGGTTGCGGCGCACGTAGTTGATGATCGCCTCGTCCATCTTGTTGCCGCCGACGCGGATCGACTTGGCGTAGACGATCCCGCCCAAGGACAGGATCGCCACTTCCGTGGTGCCGCCGCCGATGTCGACGACCATCGAGCCCGTGGGCTCGGTGACCGGCAGGCCGGCGCCGATCGCCGCCGCCATCGGCTCCTCGATCAAAAACACCCGGCGTGCCCCGGCGCTCTCGGCGCTCTCCTGGATCGCCCGGCGCTCGACCGCGGTCGAGCCCGAGGGCACGCAGATGATCACCCGGGGGCTCGCGAAGCCGCGCCGCGCGTGCACCCGGCGGATGAAGTGCTTGATCATCTCCTCGGCGACCTCGAAGTCGGCGATCACGCCGTCGCGCAGCGGCCGGATCGCCTCGATGTTGCCGGGGGTGCGGCCGAGCATCTGCTTGGCCTCCTCGCCGACCGCGAGCACCTGGCGGCGGCCGCGGCTGGTGGCGATCGCCACCACCGACGGCTCGTTCAGGACGATGCCCCGACCCTTGGCGTAGACCAGCGTGTTCGCGGTGCCGAGGTCGATCGCGAGGTCCTTGGAGAAGAGGCCCAGGAGGCGGGACAGCATCGGGCGGGTCGAGCTCCAGCGTGGACGCGGCGCGCCGAACGCGACCCGACCCGTGGTCCGGGGTCAGGCCGAGAGGGCCGCCGGCGCAGTCCTAGCACGCTTGGTTAAGAGCTTGTTTAACGCCGCGACGTAGGCGCGGCAGGAAGCCACCATGGTGTCGGTGTCGGCGGCTTGGCCGTTGACCGACTTGCCGCCCTCCTCGAGCCGCACGGTGACCACGGCCTGGGCGTCGGTGCCCTCGGTCACGGCGTTGATCTGGAACAGCGGCAGCTGCGCCCGGTGCGGCACGATCGCGCGGATCGCCTTGAAGATCGCGTCGACCGGGCCGTCGCCGACCGCGGAAGCGGTCCGCTCCTGGCCGTCGACCTCGAGGACGAGATCGGCCTGCGGCTTGAGCCGGGTGCCGCAGCGCACCTCGAGGCTCACCAGCTTGACCCGGCGGTCCTCGCTCTGGATCTGGTCGTCGACCAGCGCCACGATGTCCTCGTCGAAGATCTCCTTCTTGCGGTCCGCCAGCTGCTTGAAGCGCACGAAGGCGTCCTCGAGCGCGTTCTGGCCGAGCTCGTAGCCGAGCTCCTCGAGCTTCTTGCGGAAGGCGTGCCGGCCGGAGTGCTTGCCCATCACCAGGTTGGACCTGACCAGCCCGACGTCCTCGGGGCGCATGATCTCGTAGGTGCCGGCGTGCTTCAGCATGCCGTCCTGATGGATGCCGCTCTCGTGCGCGAAGGCGTTGGCGCCGACGATCGCCTTGTTCGGCTGCACGTTGAAGCCGGTGATCGCCGAGACCAGCCGCGAGGCCTTCATGATGTCCTGGGTGACGATCCGGCTCTCGAACGGCAGGAGGTCGTGGCGGGTGCGGATCGCCATCACCAGCTCCTCGAGCGCGGCGTTGCCGGCGCGCTCGCCGATGCCGTTGATGGTGCACTCGATCTGGCGCGCCCCGGCCTTGACCGCGAGCAGGCTGTTGGCGACCGCCAGCCCGAGATCGTTGTGGCAGTGGACCGAGAGGACCGCCTTGTCGATGTTCGGCACGTTCTCCTTGATGGCGCGGATCAGGTCGGCGAACTCCTCGGGATAGGCGTAGCCGACCGTGTCCGGGATGTTGATCGTGGTGGCGCCGGCCCGGATCGCGCTCTCGACGCAGCGATAGAGGAAGTCGCGCTCGGTGCGCGAGCCGTCCTCGCACGACCACTCGACGTCGTCGGTGTAGCGGCGGGCCCGGGTCACGCTCTCGATCACCCGCCGGTGCACCTCCTCGGGCTCCATCTGCAGCTTGAAGCGCATGTGCAGCGGGCTCGTCGAGATGAAGGTGTGGATGCGCCGGCGCTCGGCCGGGGCGAGCGCCTCGGCGGCCCGGTCGATGTCGGCGGCGGCGGCGCGGGCGAGGCCGCAGAC
>CAZDFD010000156.1:0-2239 GCA_964504655.1 uncultured Geminicoccaceae bacterium | reverse complement strand
GTCCCTGGACCCTCGACGAGCTGCTCCGCGACGGCTGGTACCCCGCCAACCGCCACGGCCTCGAGGCCCCCGAATGAGCCCGCCCCCCGCCCGCACCGGCCTCGCCGACCTCGACCCGGCCGAGCTCTACGAGCGCGACTTCTACGCCTGGACCCGCCAGCAGGCCCGTGCCCTCGCCCGGCTGCGCGGCGCGCCCGCCAACACCGGCCTCGACCCCGCGCACCTGGCCGAGGAGATCCGCGACTTGGGCAGCGAGGTCCGCCATGCGATCGAGAGCCAGCTCGTGCGCATCGTCGAGCATCTTTTGAAGCTCGAGCATTCGGCCCTCCTCGAGCCCAGACGGCGCTGGGCGATCTCGGTCGCCGACGGGCGCGCCGAGATCGAGCGGCGCCTGACCCCGGCGCTCGAGCGGGCGGCGCGCCGTGCCCTGCCCAGGGCCTACGCCCACGGTCGACGGATCGCCCGCCTGGCTCTCGCGGACCACCCCGAGCCCGAGGCCGCGGCGTCGCTGCCCGCGACCTGTCCCTGGACCCTCGACGAGCTGCTCCGCGACGGCTGGTACCCCGCCAACCGCCACGGCCTGCCGGCCCCCGAATGAGCCCGCCGGTCCTGGGCCTGCTCCTGGCCGGCGGCCTCGCCCGGCGCATGGGCGGCGGCGACAAGGGCCTGCGGCTCCTGGCCGGCACGGCGATCCTCGACCGCGTGATCGCGCGCGCCCGGCCGCAGGTGGCGGCCCTCCTGCTCAACGCCAACGGCGACCCGGCCCGCCTCGCCGACCGCGGCCTGCCGGTCGTGGCCGACGCGCTGCCGGGCTTCCTCGGCCCGCTTGCCGGCATCCTGGCGGGCCTCGACTGGGCGGCCGCGCATCGGCCGGAGCTGCCCTGGCTCGTTTCGCTGCCGACCGACACGCCCTTCCTGCCAGCCGACCTCGTCACCCGCCTCCTGGCCGCGGTCGAGGCCGAGCGCGCCGAGCTCGCCTGCGCCGCCTCGGCCGGCCGGCCGCACCCCGTCGTGGGTCTCTGGCCGGTGGCGCTCCGCGCCCCGCTGCGCCGGGCGCTGGCCGAGGAGGGCCTGCGCAAGATCGACGCCTGGACCGAGCGCTTCCGCCTGGCCGTGGTCGACTGGCCGGCCGTGCCCTTCGACCCGTTCCTCAACGTCAACACCCCCGACGACCTCGCCCTGGCCGAGCGGCTGGCGCTCGCCCTCGAGCGGGGCCCGCTCAGCCCGGCACCGGTGCCGCCGGATGGAGGAGCCGCTCGGCCTTGAGCTCGGCCCAGAAGGCGTCCGGGATCGGTGCCGCGAGAAGGCGCAGGTTCTCCTGCACGATGGCCGGCCGGTCGGCACCCGGGATCACGGCCGCCACGAGCGGATGGTGCAGCGGGAACTGCAGGGCCGCGGCCTTGAGCTCGACCGCGTGGCGGGCGCAGACCGCCTCGATCCGACGCGCCCGCTCGAGCACCTCGGCCGGCGCCGGACGGTAGCGCCAGAGCGCCCCGGGCCGGGCGCCCGTGACCAAGATCCCCGAGGCGAACACCGCGCCGATCACGATGCCGATGCCGGCCTCGGCGCAGCGCGGCAGCTCGCTCTCGAGTGCGGGCTGGTCGAGCAGCGTGTAGGGCATCGCCACGAGGAAGGCGTCCAGCGGCAGGCCGCGGTCGAGGTAGCGGGTGATGGTCCCGGTCCAGTTGACGCCGGCGCCGATGGCGCCGATCTCGCCCGCGCGCTTGAGCTCCTCGAGCGCCTTGATGCCGCTCCGCTCGAGGACGGCCAGGTGCCGCTCGAGCTCGGCCGGGTCGGGGAAATAGTTCTCGTCGAGATCGTGCACGAAGAGCAGGTCGACGCGCGGCAGGCCGAGCCGTTGCAGACTGTCCTCGTAGGCCCGCATCACGCCGTCGTAGGAATAGTCGAACACCACCTCGAACGGCCGGCCGCCAACCCAGCGCTCGGGGCGGAACGGCATCGCCCGCGGCCGGCGGAGGACCCGCCCGACCTTGGTCGAGACCACCGCCCGGCCGGGCGGCAGGGCCGCCAGCACCGAGCCGATCCGGTGCTCGCTCTTGCCGAGCCCGTACCAGGGGGCCGTGTCGACGTAACCGATCCCGGCCTCGAGCGCGGCCCGCACCGTGGCCTGCGCGGTCGCCTCCTCGGTGACGGCGAAGAGATCGCCCAAGGGCGCCCCACCGAGCCCCACGACCGTGACCTCGACCCCGGTGCGACCGAGCCTGCGGCGGGCGAGCGG
>CAZDFD010000155.1:0-2444 GCA_964504655.1 uncultured Geminicoccaceae bacterium | reverse complement strand
CCCGCCCGGCGGCCGACCGGGGCCGCCCGGCCCGACGCCCGCCCGCCTCGTGGCGACGAGCGAGCTCCTGTCCGGGCTCGGCCGGCTCGAGGCCTGGCGCGAGGCGCCGCTCCTGGCGCCGGTCCTCGAGGCGCCCGAGCTCCTGGCCGAGGTCGAGGACGAGCTCGCCGAGCTGGCGCTCGACAACCCTGTGCTCGAGCGGCTGCGCCAGGAGATCCTGGGCTTGTGGGCGGAGCGTCATCATCTTGACGCGACGGAGCTCGCTGCCCATCTCGCACGGTGCGGCTTGGCCGAGCCGGTGGCGCGGGTGCGGTCGGCGAGCGGGACCGGGGGCGAGCCCGGCGCGGAGGCGGGATCGGGGTCGCCCCTCGAGCGGTGGCGAGCCGCGGTCGCGCGTCGGCGCCGACGTCTCGATCGGGAGCGCGAGGTCGACGCCCTTGCGGCACGTGCCGACGTGGCACGTGCCGAGCGCCCGCTCGGCGGGCTCGATCGATTGCTCAACGCCCGGGACGAGGATGCCGCTGGCGAGCCGCGCGAGTTGCCCTCCGACCGCCCTGACCCCTGACCGGGGCCGGCCCGGCCGCGCCGCCGCGTGGCCCGCCCGGTCGCCGCTCCGTCCCATCGCCCACCGCCCGCGTTCGAGGAGACCGCTCGCATGGCCAAGAGCCAGCCGGCGCCGCTGAGCACCGCCACCAAGGCCCGGCCGCCCGCCAAGGCCCGGCCCGAGGACGGGCTCGAGCCGCTGCTCGCGGCCGCCCCGGCGCTGCGCCGCGTGCTGCTGCAGGCCAAGGAGAAGGGCTCGCTCACGATCGACCAGCTCAACGCCACCCTGCCGGCGGAGTTCCCGCCGGAGCAGCTCGACGAGCTGATCGCCGGGCTCGAGGCGCGCGGCATCGGCGTGGTGCGCGACGACGTGATGACCGAGGGCGAGGCCGAGGCGCCGGTGCCGCGGGCGGCCGAGGAGGAGCCGGCCGAGGCGCCGCCGGAGGAGGCCGAGGAGGCCGAGGAGAGCCAGGCGCCGATCGACGAGGAGCTCGGCCGCACCGACGATCCGGTGCGCATGTACCTGCGCGAGATGGGCACGATCGAGCTGCTCTCGCGCGAGGGCGAGATCGAGATCGCCAAGCGCATCGAGGCCGGCCGCAACATGGTCCTCGAGGCGCTCTGCGAGAGCCCCTTGACGATGCGCGCGGTGATCGGCTGGCGCGACGCGATCCGCGACGGCCGGGCGCTGCTGCGCGACATCGTCGATCTCGAGGCGACGCTCGGCGGCGGGCCGGGCGCCTCGGAGGCGGCGACGCTCGCGATCGCCGGCCAGCCGGCGGCGGCCCCGGAGGCGGCCGCGGCTGCGGCCGTGGTCGAGACGGCACCGCCCGCAGCGGCCGCGGCGCCGGTCGAGGCGGTCGAGCCCCTGGCCCGGCCGACGGCGCACCCGGTGGCGGCCGGCGAGGTCGCCGCGGCGGCCGAGGAGCCGGCCGGCGAGGAGGCCGAGGAGGGCGAGGAGACGGAGGGCCCGGAGGACGGCGGCGAGGGGCTCGAGGAGGAGACCGAGGAGGGCGCCGAGCCGGCCGCCCGGGCGGCGCCCGAGGAGGAGGAGGTCGACGAGGACACGCTGTCGCTGGCGGCACTCGAGGCCAAGCTCAAGGACGGGGTGCTCGCCACCTTCGACGAGATCGCCGAGGCCTACCGCCAGCTCCGCGCGCTCCAGGAGAAGCGGCTGGTCGCGGTCCAGGCCCAGCGCAAGCCGGACGCCCGCCTGGATGCCAAGTACGAGAAGGCGCGCGCCAAGGTCGTCGAGCTGATGGCCCAGGTCCACCTCAACCAGGGCCGGGTCGAGGCGCTCGTCGACCAGCTGTTCGACATGAACAAGCTCTTGCAGAGCCTCGAGGGCAAGCTCCTGCGCCTGGCCACCTCGAGCCGGGTGACGCGGGAGAGCTTCATCGCCCAGTACATGAACCACGAGCTCGACACCGACTGGCTGGACCGGGTCGGGCGGCTCAAGGAGCGCGGCTGGGCCGACTTCGTCGGCCGGCACCGGGCCGAGATCGAGGACCTGCGCGACAGCATCGCCGGGATCGCCGAGGAGACCGGGCTCCAGATCGCCGAGTTCCGCCGCATCGTCTCCAAGGTGCAGAAGGGCGAGAAGGAGGCGAGCCAGGCCAAGAAGGAGATGGTCGAGGCCAATCTCCGCCTGGTGATCTCGATCGCCAAGAAGTACACCAACCGTGGCCTGCAGTTCCTCGACCTGATCCAGGAGGGGAACATCGGGCTGATGAAGGCGGTCGACAAGTTCGAGTACCGCCGGGGCTACAAGTTCTCGACCTATGCCACGTGGTGGATCCGGCAGGCGATCACCCGCTCGATCGCCGACCAGGCGCGCACGATCCGGATCCCGGTGCACATGATCGAGACGATCAACAAGCTGGTGCGCGCCTCGCGCCAGA
>CAZDFD010000154.1:0-2573 GCA_964504655.1 uncultured Geminicoccaceae bacterium | reverse complement strand
GGCCTCGATCGCATCGGCGTTGCGGAGTGCAGCGGCCGCATGGTCGAGCGCCTCGCTCGAGGCCTCGCCCGCGAGCCGCACGAGCCGCCGCGTGGCGAGCTCGTTGGCGATCCCGAGCAGGCCCAGAAGCAGCGCCGAAGCGAGCGTGATCGCGCCCAGGAGCGGGTGCAGGAGGGCGATCACCAGCACGAAGACCGGCGTCCAGGGCGCGTCCAGCACCGGCAGGATGCTCGATCCGCCGACGAACTCACGCAGCGTGCCGAGATCGCGCAGCGTGCCGACGGAGGCCGTGCGGCGGCGGCGGAGCGTGCGGCGGATGGTGGCGCCCAGGACCTCGCCGCCCAGCCGCTGCTCGGCCCAGCGCCCGACCCGCTGCAGCACGAGCCGGCGGATCGCCTCGAGGGCCGCGAGCGCCAGGAGCGCCAGCACGGCGAGCAGGGTCAGCGCGAGCAGGGTCGCGCTGCTGCGGTTCGGCAGCACCCGGTCGTAGAGCTGCAGCATGTAGAGCGGCAGGACCAGCGAGAGCAGGTTGATCGCGAAGCCGAAGCCCGCGACCGCGGCCACGCTGCGCCGGGTCGCGGCCAGCGTCTGGGCGAGCAGCGGATGGGTCGGTGGGGCTTCGTTCACGTCGGGACGCAGGCGCAGGTCGTCTCGAGGTCGGGAGGGGACGGCCCCCGGAGAGGCCGTCCCCGGTCGCCGGCGCAGGTCCGTCGCCGGCGCGACGGCGGCTCAGGAGCCGCCGGAACCGTCGTCCGAGCCCCCGCCACAGTAGCGATACTTGCAGGGATCGTAGCAGGCGCGGCCGTAGCCACCATCGTCCGAGCCGCCGTCGTCCGAGCCCCGGCCGCCGTAGCAACCGCGGCGATAGCCGCCGTCGTCCGAGCCGCCGTAGCGGTCGTCGTCCGAACCCTTGCCCCCGTAGCCGCCGCCGTAGCAGGGCCTGTAGCCGCCGTAATACCAACCCATTCGCGTTCTCCCCTATGGCTCGACGCGGTCGAGCACTGGTGCCGGACACCCCACGACGGGAGTCCCACGGAATAGGCTAATGCGACCGAGATCGGGTTGCAACGGTGTGAGTGCCCCGGGTTCAATCAAAACACGGCGGTAGGCGCACTCGAGGAAGCGTTTGGTTTTCTGGAGAACTTTACACTCCAAGTTTTCCAAATGATTTCGTTGCTTATATCTCTGCGATTACAAGTCGACGCTGTCAAATCCACCGACAGGGGCAGACAACCCAGCCGCCGGCAGCGTCGCTGGCGTGGCCCTGACGGGCTGCGCTCCCCCCTCCCCACGGGCAGCGGTCGGTGGCTCGACCGGCTCGGCGGCGAAGGCGGCCGCGCGCGGCGAGCGACGACGATCGAGGTCTTGTGGACGTGGGCGTTCGGACCGGTGGTCGACTGGCGGAGAGCGGCTCCGCGCGCCCGCGCGAGCCTCGCCGCCGAGGCGGCGATCGTCACCCCGACATCGGGTGTGGCCGTCCCCACCCCGCCGCTCATGCCGGCGCTCGTCCTCTGACCTGCGGGGGCGTCGGTTGACCACCGCCGGGCCGAGGTCGAACCTGCAGATCGGGAACGGGTCGGGAGGCGCCGGTGGATCGTGCGCCCCCGAGGGGGAGGCAGGCCATGACGATCCGCATCTCGCGTCGACGGGCGGCCGGGCTGCTCGGTGGTGCCGCGGCGACGGTGGCGGCCGGGGTCCGCCCGGGCCGGGCCGCGGATGCCTTCATCCCGGGCACGTTCCCGCCGCTCAAGGCCGGCAAGCCCTATGCCGGGGTCACGATCACCGTGCCGTCGATGAAGGGCTGGGCGAGCTTCGCTCCCGCCCTCGAGCGGACCAAGGAGTTCGAGGAGCTCACCGGCATCAAGGTCGTCTACGATCTGATGCCGGGCGGCGACATTCCGAGCAAGCAGCTGCTCGCCGTCTCGCAGCGGAGCGGTACCTACGATCTCGTGCAGCAGCACGCCATCTCCTTCGGCAGCTTCTTCAAGCACCTGACGCCGATGGAGGACCGCATCCGCGAGGTCTGGGGCAGCACCGCCAAGTTCGAGGACTGGGTGTTCCCGGCGCAGAAGGGGGTCAGGGGACCCGAAGGCAAGCACTACTTCGTACCGTTCCACGCCAACGTGCAGATCGGCTATTACCGCAAGGCGCTCTTCGAGGACCCGGCCGAGAGGGCGGCCTTCAAGGCCAAGTACGGCTACGATCTGGCGCCGCCGACCACCATCCAGCAGGTCGAGGACATCGCCCGCTTCTTCACCCGGCCGGACAAGGGTCTCTACGGGCTCACCGCCAACTGGGGCAGCGGGCAGGGCTTCGGCGCCTTCCTCGACTATTACTACTCGGCGGGCTTCGAGCAGCTCGGCCCCGATTTCCAACCGACCCTGAAGGCCGGCGCCGGACGCGACACCGCGATCCGCATCCTCAAGTGGATGCAGGACGCGGTCTACAAGGAGAAGTTCGTCAACCCCGATTCCGTCAACTTCCAAACCGGCCAGGTCTCCGACTATTTCCTGAGCGGCGCCTCGGCCATGGCCTATGGCTGGCTCTCGGATTACTGGCAGTTCATGCAGAAG
>CAZDFD010000153.1:0-2818 GCA_964504655.1 uncultured Geminicoccaceae bacterium | reverse complement strand
TCACCTCGATCCACATCGAGGAGTTCGAGGTGATGGCGCGCGACACCAAGCTCGGACCGGAGAGCATCACCCGCGACATCCCGAACGTCTCGGAGGAGGCGCTCCGCAACCTCGACGAGGCCGGGATCGTCTACATCGGCGCCGAGGTCAAGGCGGGCGACATCCTGGTCGGCAAGGTCACGCCCAAGGGCGAGACGCCGATGACGCCCGAGGAGAAGCTCCTGCGCGCGATCTTCGGCGAGAAGGCCGCCGACGTCCGCGACACCTCCTTGAAGGTGCCGCCCGGCGTCCAGGGCACGATCGTGGAAGTGCGCGTGTTCAGCCGGCGCGGCGTCGACAAGGACGAGCGCGCGATCGCCATCGAGCGGGCCGAGATCGAGCGGCTGGCCAAGGACCGCGACGACGAGCGCGCCATCCTCGAGCGCAACATCTACGGCCGCCTCAAGGAGATCCTGGCGGGCCGCAAGGCCACCTCGGGCACCCGCGGCATCCGCGCCGGGACGGCGATCACGGCCGAGCTCCTCGACGAGCAGCCGAAGCGGAGCTGGTGGGAGATCGGCATCGAGGATGCCGATCTCATGACCGAGGTCCAGGGCCTCAAGCGGCAGCTCGACGACGGCCTCAAGGCGCTCGAGGACCGCTTCCAGAACAAGGTCGAGAAGCTGCAGCGCGGCGACGAGCTGCCGCCCGGCGTCTTGAAGATGGTCAAGGTGTTCGTCGCGGTGAAGCGCAAGCTGCAGCCGGGCGACAAGATGGCCGGCCGGCACGGCAACAAGGGCGTGATCTCGCGGATCGCGGCGATCGAGGACATGCCGCACCTCGAGGACGGCACGCCCGTCGACCTCGTGTTGAACCCGCTCGGGGTGCCCTCGCGGATGAACGTCGGCCAGATCCTGGAGACGCATCTGGGCTGGGCCTGCGCCAATCTCGGCCGGCAGATCGGCCAGATGGTCGACCGCCTGGCCGACCTGCGCGCCGAGGCCGGGCCGGAGGCCGAGCCGTGCCTCGCCCAGCGGCGCGAGGTCGAGGCCAAGCTCGGCCGGGTGTTCGGCCGCGAGGTCGAGGAGGAGGTCAAGGGCTACGCCGCCGACGAGCTGATCGAGCTCGGCCAGAACCTGCGCGAGGGCGTGCCGATCGCCACGCCGGTGTTCGACGGCGCCCACGAGGCCGACATCGTGCGGCTGCTCGAGGAGGCGGGCTGCGACCGCTCGGGCCAGGTGACGCTCTACGACGGGCGCACCGGCGAGGCGTTCGAGCGGCCGGTGACGGTCGGCTACATCTACATGCTGAAGCTCGGGCATCTCGTGGACGACAAGATCCACGCCCGCTCGGTCGGCCCCTACAGCCTCGTCACCCAGCAGCCCCTGGGCGGCAAGGCGCAGTTCGGCGGCCAGCGCTTCGGCGAGATGGAGTGCTGGGCGCTGCAGGCCTACGGGGCGGCCTACACGCTGCAGGAGATGCTGACGGTGAAATCCGACGACGTGTCCGGACGTACCAAGATCTACGAGGCGATCGTGCGCGGCGAGGACACCTTCGAGGCCGGGATCCCGGAGAGCTTCAACGTCTTGGTCAAGGAGCTGCAGGCGCTCGCCTTGAACGTCGAGCTGCAGCAGGAGATGACCGGGGAGTGAGCCGGGCGGACTGCGGACGTCGGACGGGCCTCGAGCGAGCGGGCGGACTGCGATGAACGATCTCATGTACCTCTTCGGGCAGCCGGTCGGCACGCCCAAGTTCGATCAGATCCGGATCAGCATCGCCAGCCCGGACCAGATCCGGGAATGGTCGTTCGGCGAGGTCAAGAAGCCGGAGACCATCAACTACCGGACGTTCAAGCCGGAGCGGGACGGGCTGTTCTGCGCCAAGATCTTCGGCCCGATCAAGGACTACGAGTGCTTGTGCGGCAAGTACAAGCGCATGAAGTACAAGGGCATCGTCTGCGAGAAGTGCGGCGTCGAGGTCATCCAGTCCAAGGTGCGCCGCGAGCGCATGGGGCACATCGAGCTCGCCGCCCCGGTGGCGCACATCTGGTTTTTGAAGTCGGTGCCGTCGCGGATCGGCGTGCTGCTCGACATGACGCTGCGCGACCTCGAGCGGGTGCTGTACTTCGAGAACTGGGTGGTGGTCGAACCGGGCCTCACGCCCTTGAAGCAGAACGAGCTCCTCAACGAGGAGCAGATGCAGCGCTATCGCGACGAGTTCGGCGACGATTCCTTCACCGCCGGGATCGGCGCCGAGGCGGTGCGCGACATGCTGAAGCGGCTCGATCTGGCGCGCGAGCGCGAGCAGATGCGCGCCGACCTGCTCGAGACGAGCTCGGAGGCGAAGCGCAAGAAGCTCGTCAAGCGGTTGAAGATGGTCGAGACCTTCCTCGAATCGGGCAACCGGCCGGAATGGATGGTGCTCGAGGTGGTCCCGGTCATCCCGCCCGAACTCCGCCCGCTCGTGCCGCTCGACGGCGGCCGTTTCGCCACCTCCGATCTGAACGACCTCTACCGTCGCGTGATCAACCGCAACAACCGCTTGAAGCGGCTGATCGAGCTCCGCGCCCCCGACATCATCGTGCGCAACGAGAAGCGCATGCTGCAGGAGGCGGTCGACGCGCTGTTCGACAACGGCCGGCGCGGCCGGGTGATCACCGGCGCCAACAAGCGGCCGTTGAAGTCGCTCTCCGACATGCTCAAGGGCAAGCAGGGCCGGTTCCGGCAGAACCTCCTGGGCAAGCGCGTCGACTATTCCGGCCGTTCGGTGATCGTGGTCGGCCCAGAGCTCAAGCTGCACCAGTGCGGGCTGCCCAAGAAGATGGCGCTCGAGCTGTTCA
>CAZDFD010000152.1:0-2940 GCA_964504655.1 uncultured Geminicoccaceae bacterium | reverse complement strand
TGCGGTGGCGCTCACGTCCGGGGCGTAGAAGCGGTTGAGGAAGAGGAGGGGCATGGCGGTGGTTTACTCAGCCGGGCTTGCGCGCCTCGACCGCACAGGCATCGACGAAGCGGCCCGGATCCTCCACCAGCCGAAATGCCGGGTCCTCCGAGTCACCGAACGAAGCTCGTCGGATCTGGACGAAGTCGTTGGCGGCCAGAACGTCGGCGAGGCTGGGGTAGTCCCACATCCAGAGGTGACGGGAGCCACCGAGCCAGTCCTGCAGGAAGTGCCAAAGCGAGCGCGGCCGCCGCTCTACACCGAGCATGGTTTCTCGCATGAACCTGGGCGCGGCGTCGGCTCGCCCAGCCGCGACAGCGTCCACGTACTTCCGAGCGAGGGTCTCTAAGTCGGGGACCACGAGCCGACAAATGCCACCCGCTTTCAGCACTCGGTACGTCTCGCGCATGGCCTTCTCGAAGTCGACGAACGACAGGTGCTCCAGCACATGGCTCGCGTAAACGGCTCGCGCCGATGCCGAAGGAAGCGGCAAACCCCGTGTAACGTCACCGTACCGAACGTTCGCAGGAAATCTTTGCTGATTCTTCGAATACAATTGCCCGATGATCGGGACTCTCTCGAAACGCAATGTAGGCGACGCGTCGAAGTTCAGCCATCCCTCGGGAGCGCGGAAACCACATCCATATTGCACACAGATTCCCGGGGTCGGATCGGTTTGGCGGCCCAGCGCCGAAGAGCTCATGTCGAACTACCTCACCGAGCTGGGATGGCTTTCGCCCGAGCGCGAGGTATCGTCATGATGCGCTCTTCCCCCCCGCCCCGCCAAGTCTTCAGCGAGATCGGTCAGGAGCCGCACCGTGGCGCTAACGTCCGGGGCGTAGAAGCGGTCGAGGAAGAGGAGGCGGGTCGTCACGAGCGGGCTTGCCGAAATCTTCCCAAGCTACCGCACGCCGGGTGACTCCGTGTCACCGGCGTGGCGTTCGTGGAGCTCGGCCCGCGGCCCGAGGGGCCGCCGGGCGAGCTCAGGGCAGCGGGAGGAGGTCCCCGCGTGCCATCACCACCGGGCGCTCGGCGCCCAGGATCTCGAGCAGGAGTGCGACCCGGCCCTTCTCGTCCAGCCGTGTGACGGTGGCGAGGCGGTCGGCCAGGGGGCCGGCCAGGATCCGCACCCGGTCGCCCGGGCGCAGATCCTCGGCCATGCGCACGGCACCCGCCAGGTCCGCCGCGGCGAGCAGCGTCTCGACCACGCCCACCGGCACCGGCAGGGGCCGGTCGCCGGCCAGCACCAGCCGCAGCACGCCGCGGGTGCCGTTGACCGAGCGCCAGCGGTCGCGCCCGAGGTCGAGGGCCAGGAAGGCGTAGCCGGGGAACAGGGGGGCCTGCACCGTGGCGAGCCGGCGCGCGTGCCGGACGGTGCGGCGCAGGAGCGGCAGGAAGCAGCGGAAGCCCTGGCGCTCGAGCTGGTCGCGGGCGAGCGGCTCGCGGCGCGGCTGGGTCATCACGCAGTACCAGCGCTCGCCCGCGGCCGCCGCCGGGAAGGCAGCCGGCGCGCACAGGGCCCGCGGGCCGCCGCCGGCCGGCCCGTGCTCCCCGGCTTCGGGTCCGCGCGCGGGTGCGCTCATGCCGGGAGCCGCTGCAGCGGCTCGAGGGCGGCCAAGGCCCGGCGCACCTCGGCGTGGTTCACCTCCTCGCCGAGCAGCATCATGCGCAGGGTGAGGGCCAGGATCTTGAGATCGAGGGCGAGCGAGGCGTTGTGGATGTACCAGAGGTCGAGCGCGTGCTTCTCGGCCGGCCCGAGGGCGGCGCCGCCGTTGACCTGCGCCCAGCCGGTGATGCCGGGGCGCAGGCGGGCGCGCTCGCGGCCGCGGTCGGGCAGTGCGCGGAGATCGGCGTCGACCAGCGGGCGCGGGCCCACGAGCGCCATGTCGCCCACGAGCACGTTCCAGAACTGCGGCAGCTCGTCGAGCCGGGTCCGCCGCAACAGCCAGCCGATCCGCGAGCCGCGCTCGGCATCGCCGAGCACGCGGCCGTGCCGGTCGATCACGTCCTTGAGGGTGCGGAACTTGTAGAGGGTGAAGGGCACCATGCCGCGGCCGCGGCGGATCTGGGTGAACAGCACCGGCCGGCCGAGCTCGACCGCCACGAGCGCGGCCAGGAGCAGGAGGAGCGGCGCACCGAGCAGGAGGACGGCCATCGCCACCACCGTGTCGAGGCCGCGCTTGGCGAGCGCATGGCCGAGGGCGCGGCGCGGCAGGGCCAGAGCTGGGGTCGCCGGCGCCGCCGCCGGCTCCGGCGCCTCCGCCCAGCCGAGGCGGAGGAGATCCGGGAGCAGGTCGAGCGGCAGGCGCTCGGCCCAGGCGCGCGCGCGCAGGGCACGCAGCGCCTCGGGCGCGAACGCCGCGGCCGGGCGGGTGACCAGGATCCGCGTCGGCCGCATCCCCTGCACGGCGAGCCGCGCCACCACGGAGCCGAGCTCATCCAGCCGGCCGAGCACCGGCACGCCCATGATCGACCGGCCGAGCGCGGCCTCGTCGTCGAGGACCGCCACCGGACGGTAGCCACGGCCGCCGGCGTGGCGCAGGAGATCGATCGCAAGCGCGGCACCGTCGCCGGCCCCGACCAGGAGCACCGGGTGGAAGCCCGCCGCGGCCGTCGCGGCGGCGGACGCGCGGGCCGCTGCCGGCGGGCGGCGTGCGAGCAGCATCCACCCCACCCGGGCGGTGGCCAGGAGGAGCAGGGTCACGAGGCCGAACAGCACCGGCACGGCGCGCGGCACGGCCTGCAACCGATCGATCAGGAAGAGCACGAGCGTGGCGGCACCGGTGAGGAGCAGGGCGCCCAGCCCGACCGTGGCGAGGTCGGCCGCGGTGGCGTAGCGCCAGAAGGCGCGGTGCACGCCCACGAGCTCGAACAGGGCCAGGGCCAGGAACGCCACGACCA
>CAZDFD010000151.1:0-2945 GCA_964504655.1 uncultured Geminicoccaceae bacterium | reverse complement strand
GCCACCATGACGAAGGGGAGGACGAGCGGCCAGGTGATGTGGCGGAACATCTGCCACTCGCTGGCGCCGTCGATCCGGGCGCTCTCGTAGGGCTCGCTCGGCAGGGAGGCGAGGCCGCCGAGCACGATCAGCATCACGAGCGGCGTCCAGTGCCAGATCTCGACCAGCGCGAGTGAGGGGATCACCGTCCGGGCCTCGAACACCCAGAGCTGCGGCGGGATACCCACGAGCGAGAGGAGATAGTTGAGCACGCCGAGCTGGGGGTGGAACATCATGGTCCACACGAGCGCGATCGCCACCGGGGTCGCCATCATCGGCATGACGAAGACGGTGCGCAGCAGCCCGCGGCACGGGAACTCGCGGTGGAACACGAGCGCCGCCCCGATGCCGAACAGGACCGGCAGGACCACCGCCAGGATCGTGAAGTAGAAGGTGTGCCAGATCGCCTCGAGGAACCGGGCGTCACGCGCGAGCTTCTCGAAGTTGGCGAGGCCCACGAACTCCTTGGCACCGACCACGTGCCAGTCGTGGACCGACATGTAGAGGGTGAAGAGCCAGGGAAAGACGATCACCGCCAGGACCACGGCGAGCGCCGGGAGCGCGAGCAGCAGGTGGCCCCGCGGGGGCCCGCCGCCCGCTCCGCCGGCGCGCCGCGGCGGCGGCGTCGCGACCGCCGACGCCACCGCCTCTGGGCCTCAGGCCTTCTCGCTCTTCTCGAGGATCGGCAGGAACTGCTCGGTGGCCTTCTTGAGCTCGGCCCTGGGATCGGCCCCGCCGATCATGTTGGTCAAGGCCACGCCGTAGATGTCGCGGAACTCGGTCACCGGCACCACGATCGGCAGGGACGGGCGGCCGATCTTGCCGGATTCGACCAGCGCGTCGACCCAGCCCTGCGGCACCTTGAGGTTCTTCAAGGCCTCCGGGTCCTTGTAGGCCGAGTTGCGGACCGGCGAGCCGGCGCCGGCCGCCAGCATGCGCGCCTGGTTCTGCTTGTTGGTCGCCCACTGGCAGTAGAGCCAGGCCGCACCCTGCTTCTTGGAGAAGGCCGAGATCCCCATGCCGTCGCCGAACATGCCGGAGTGGCGGGCGACCGGGCCCTTGGGCATCACGCCATAGCCGACCTTGCCCACCACCCGCGACTTGCTCGGGTCCTCGAGCGGCGGGGCGAAGCCGATGCCGTCGAACCACATGCCGATCTTGCCCTGCATGAAGTTCGCCTGGCACTCGTACCAGTTGAAGCCGGCCACGCCCGGCGGCGCGTACTTGGCGTTGAGCTCCTTGTAGAGCTCGGCCGCCTTGACCGCCGCCTCGCTCTCGCAGTTGACCTTGCCGGTCGCGGGGTCGATCGCGTCGATGCCGAAGCCCTGGATGAAGCAGGTCCAGACCGGCACGTTGGCGTTCTTGAGGCCGCGGCTGACCCAGCCGAACTGGCCCTTGCCCGGGTCGGTGAGCGCCTTGGCGGCGGCCACCATCTCCTCGTAGGTGTCGGGGTACTTGATCCCGGCCTGCTGGAACAGCTCCCTGTTCCAGTAGAGGATCCAGTAGTCGATGAACTTGGGCATCGTGTCCATCCGCCCGTCCGGCTGGGTGGCGAACACGATCCCGGCCCTGGAGATGTCCTCCATGTCGAGGTCGGGTGCGGTGAGCGTCGGATCGGCCAGGAGCGGCTTCAGGTCCGACAGCCAGCGGCCCTTGCCGAACAGCCGCTTCTGCACGTGCCAGGAGACCCCGGTGACGTCGAAGCTCGTCGCACCCGAGGTGAACTCGATCACCTGCTTCTGGCGCTGCTGCTGCTCCGGCACCTGCTCGGAGCCGACCTGGATGCCGGTGAGCTCGGTGAACTCCTTCTCGTGCTTCTGCAGCAAGTCCGAGCGCGGGCTCTTGGCGAGCAGCACCTCGATCTTCTCGCCCTTGAAGCGCTTCCAGTCGAAGCTCGACTGGCCGAGCGCGAACTGGGCGACCCAGGGCGCGCCCAGAGCACCCGCGGCCGTGGCGCCGAGCAGCCGCCGCCGGGTCGTGCCGGCGCCGTTCCGATCCTGCATGGAAGCCTCCCTGCGGAAAACGCTGGCGGCCATCGTGGAGGCCGGGTAGCGGAGCGTCAAGGCGAGCGGCCGGCGCCGCCCGTGCCAGGGGGAGGTCTCGCGATGGCGGTGCTGCGCAACCCGGCGCTGGCGAAGCTCAGGGCCGGGCAGGCGATCTTCGGCCCGGCCTTGATCTACGGCTCGGCCGATCTGGCCGAGCAGGTGGCACTCCTGGGCTTCGACTTCGTCTGGCTCGATTGGCAGCACGGCGAGAACGACGAGGCCACCTTGAAGAACCAGGTGGCGCGCTTCCGCGGCCTTGCGACCGTGCCCTTGCCGCGGGTCAAGTGGAACGAGCCGGGCACGATCGGCCGCACCCTCGACACCGGTGCCATGGGCGTGATCGTGCCGATGATCGAGACGCCCGAGGAGGCCGCGGCCGCCGTGCAGGCGGCCTTCTACCCGCCCAAGGGGCGGCGGTCGGGCGGCGGCGTACGGCTCGGGCTCCTGGCCGACAGCGAGGACGAGTATCTGCGGAAGGGCTCGGACGAGATCCTGCTCGTCGTCATGGTCGAGAGCGAGGCCGCGATCGGCCGGATCGACGCGATCATGAAGGTGCCGGGCATCGACGTGGTGCTGATCGGCCCGGGCGATCTGATGCTCGACCTCGAATCGCGCGGCAAGGGTGCGGCCGAGCACGAGCGCCTCTGCCTCGAGGTGGCGCGTGCCGCCAAGGCCACGGGCGTGGCCGCGGGCTATGTCTGCGGCTCGGCCGAGATCGCCAGGCGCCGCCTCGACCAGGGCTTCCGCTTCATCAACTGGGGCCTCGACCATCACTGCGTGGTGCAGGGCCTGGGCCAGGTGCTCGCCACCTGCCGGAGCTGGGTCGGCGGCTGAGAGCGGGGCCGGCGGCCCGGTGGCCGC
>CAZDFD010000150.1:0-3031 GCA_964504655.1 uncultured Geminicoccaceae bacterium | reverse complement strand
CCGGCCTCACGGTCGCCGAGTATTTCCGCGACCAGGAAGGCCAGGACGTGCTGTTCTTCGTCGACAACATCTTCCGCTTCACCCAGGCGGGCGCGGAAGTGTCGGCCCTGCTCGGCCGCATCCCCTCGGCGGTGGGCTACCAGCCGACCCTCGGCACCGACATGGGGGCGCTGCAGGAGCGGATCACCTCGACCAAGAAGGGCTCGATCACCTCCGTGCAGGCGGTCTACGTGCCCGCCGACGACCTCACCGACCCGGCCCCGGCCACGACCTTCGCGCATCTGGACGCCACGACCGTGCTGTCGCGGCAGATCGCCGAGCTCGGCATCTACCCGGCGGTCGATCCGCTCGATTCGACCTCGCGCATCCTCGAGCCGGCGGTGGTCGGCGAGGAGCACTACCGGGTCGCCCGCCGCGTCCAGGAGATCCTGCAGCGCTACAAGTCGCTGCAGGACATCATCGCCATCCTCGGCATGGAGGAGCTGTCCGAGGAGGACAAGCTCACCGTCTCCCGTGCCCGCAAGATCCAGCGCTTCCTCTCCCAGCCGTTCCACGTCGCCGAGGTGTTCACCGGCTCGCCCGGCAAGTTCGTCAAGGTCGAGGACACCATCAAGGGCTTCAAGGGCATCTGCGACGGCGCCTACGACCACATGCCGGAGGCGTCCTTCTACATGGTGGGCACGATCGAGGAGGCGGTCGAGAAGGCCAAGCGCCTGGCCGCCGAGGCCTGAGCCGATGGCCGAGACCTTGACCCTCGAGCTGGTCGATCCCGAGCGGGTGCTGGCGAGCGAGGCCGTCGAGATGGTGGTCCTGCCCGGGGCGGAGGGCGACTTCGGCGTCCTGCCGCAGCACGCCCCCCTGGTCTCGCTGCTGCGGCCGGGCGTGATCAGCCTCTACGAGGGGACCAGGGTCACCCGGCGGATCTTCGTGGCGGGCGGCTTCGTCGAGGTCGGGGCGGAGGGCTGCGTGGTGCTCGCCGAGGGCGCCCAGGCGCTCGACGAGCTCGACCGGACCGCCGCCGAGCAGGCGCTCAAGGACGCCGAGGAGGATCTGGCGGACGCCAAGGATCCGACCGGGGAGGCGCGCGCCCGGCTCGAGCGCGCCGTGGCCGTCGCCCGCGCCCGGATCGAGGCGCTCGCCGCCGGCGACCTGGCGCCGGCGCTCGAGGCGAGCGCCGGCGGGCGCGACCCGTCGGAGCCGCTCGACCAGGCCCGCTGCAGCGCGGCGGCGCGCGCCAGGATCTCGCCCCACTGCTCGAGCCGCTCGAGCGCCAGGGTGGCGGGCGTGGCCGGCAGGAGTTCGAGTTCGGCACGGGCCTCGCCGGCCTCGATGGTGATGGTCGCCCCGGCCCGACGCAACAGCGCGATCAGCCGACCATTGTCCTCCGCGCACAGCGTGAGCAGGTGCCGCAGGCCGCGGTTCCTGGCGAGCACGAGCAGCCGGTCGAGCAGGATCGTGCCCAGACCACGGCCCTGGAACGGCGGCTCGACGCTCGCGGCGAGTTCGGCGCGGCCCGGACGGCCGGGCAGGTCGTAGAGCTCGGCCAGGCCGCGCAGCCGACCGTCGAGCCAGCAGCCGACCGCGAGCAGCGGCTCGGGCGGGCTCGTGGGCACGCCCTCCGCGAGGAAGCGGGCCCGGCTGGCCTCGCGGCCGAGACGGGCCAGATGGGCGAGCCGGTCGGCCCGGTCCCGGGCGTCGAGGCGCCGGAACCGGGCCCGGCCGGTCGTGGCCGAGGACGACATCGCAGGTCCGATCGATCGCGTCGCGGCAGTTCCTGCTGCAACGCAGCATAACCTTGGATCGACCGACCACCCGGGTCAAGGCCCGACCATCGGGTCGCGCGAATGTTCTCCGCCGTTAACCGGTTCTTCAGCCGTTCGGGCTATGGAGGGACGCGATAGACCGGACGTGGCGCTCGTGGCGCGATCGAGGAGGTCCGATGTTCGCCCCCCAATCTCGGGAGCTTCGGCGATGGACGGTCGACCGGCTCGGTGAGCGCGGCGCTTCGGCGGTCGAGTTCGCGCTGGTGGCGCCGCTCCTGATCGGCCTCCTGCTCGGCATCGCCCAGGTCGGGCTGGTCGTGGTGTACAGCACCGCGGTCACCGACGCCGCCCGCGACGTCGCCCGCGCCGTCTCGCTCGGCCGGCTCGGCACCAGCGAGGCCGCGGACGTCCTCGAGGCCGAGCTCGACAACCTGCTGCCGGACGCTTCGCTCGAGCCCGGCGAGGAGCCGGCCGAGCCCACCGTCGTCGTGAGCGAGGAGGCGGACGCGGTCGTGGTCGACGTCACGGTCCCGCTCCGCGATCTGCTCTGGTCGCCGGTGATCGGCGAGGCGCTCGGCTCGATCCGGACGACCGTCCGCACCCTGAAGCCCGGAGGCTGAGATGGCCACGTTCCACAGCATCGTTCGGGCGTTCCTCGCCGATCGCGGGGGCGCCGTCGCCGCCATGCTGGCGCTGACGCTGCCGGTCCTTGCCGGGGTCGGGGCGGTGGCCGTCGACGTCGGCCACGCGCGGGCGGTTCGCTCCCGCCTCCAGGCGGCCGTCGACCTCGCCGCGATCGCCGCGGCGTCACGCCTGCCGGACGGCACGGCGACGCGGAGCGCGGCCGTCGACTTCGTGGCGCGCAACCTGGATGCCGACGTCCACGGGACCGCCACCGAGGCCGCCGACGTCGAGCTCGGCCACTGGAACGCGGCCAGCGACAGCTTCGTCGTGAGCAGCGACCAGCCGAGCGCCGTCCGGGTGACCGCACGGCGCTCGAGCGCGCGCGGCAATGCGGTCCCGACCTGGTTCGCGCGGCTGGCCGGCATCGACGGGATCGAGGTGACCGCCTCGGCCATTGCCGGCCGCGGCTCGCCGCCGGCCTGCATCGTGGCGCTCCACCCGAGCACCTCGGCCAGCCTCCTGTTCGACTCGAACGCGCGGCTGAGCCTGAGCGGCTGCGAGATGCACGGTCATTCCACCAACAGCAGGGGCCTCTGGCTCAAGAGCAACGGCAGCGTCGCCGCCGACCGCACCTGCATCGCCGC
>CAZDFD010000149.1:0-3258 GCA_964504655.1 uncultured Geminicoccaceae bacterium | reverse complement strand
CATCTCGGTCGAGATCGAGTGCATCGTCGAGGTCGCCTGAGGCCCCCGGGCCGGCGCCGGGCGGCTAGCGCGCGGGCGGCATCGGCGGGCCCGGCACCGGCACGCCGCCCTTGCGCCACACCTCGCCGTCGTCGCGGGGGCGGATCTTGAGCTGGGTGGTCTCGCGCGTCAGCCGGCGGCCGTCCTGCTGCTCGACCACGACCGGGTGTTCGCCGAGCGGGCCGCGCACCTGGAGGCCGAGCCGGAAGCGGCCGTCGCTGCCCACCCGCGTCTCGGCCGCCTGCTCGAGCACCGTGACGCGGACCGGCCGACCCGGCACGAAGCCCTCGCCGTGCACCTCGATCCGACCCTCGCGCTCGAGGGTCGGGATCCCGGCCAGCATGGTCGCGGTGATCACCCGCACATAGGGCACGGGCCCCTCGATCCCGGGGAGCTCGCCCTCGCCCAGGAGGAGGGCGCGCAGCCGCCCGTCTTCGAGCACGAGGCCGCGCACGGGAGCGCCCGCCACGGCCTCGGCGAGGCGCCGGTCCTGCCCCGCGTCGAACGGGCCCGGCCGGTAGCGGTTCGGGACCGCGAGCGGCACCGGCCGGCCGCGGCTGTCGCGCTGCTCGACGCTGCCGCCCGAGACGGCGAAGCCGCGCAGCCGCCCCTCGACCAGATCGAGCGCGGTGACGGCACCGTTGCGGGCGAGGATGAGATCGCAGCGCGGGCACCACTCCAGCCGCGGGCTCGCGAAGGACCGCCGCTCGCCGGTCGCGAGCTCGATCAGCCAGGGCTCGGGGAAGGCCGTGACGGGGCGTGCCGGCGGCGGGCAGGGCCGGCTCGCGGTCCGGCCGACCCCGAGCCGCCAGAGCCCGCGGCCGTAGCTCGAGACGATCACCGAGCCGGACGGCGGGAACCAGAAGGAGGACAGGTTCAAGATCCGCTTGGAGCGGCTCACCCGCTCCCAGGTGCCGCCGCCGTCGGTGCTGCGGATCACGCCGTTCTGCGCCGTGCCGACCAGGATGTGGCATTCGTTGTCCGGATCGAAGGCGACGGCGTGGACCAAGGGGAAGCCGACGTCGCCGCCGACGACGTGGAAGCGGTAGAGGCCGTCCTCGGTGACCCGGCGGGTCAGCTCCGGGTCCTCGACCCAGCTCCGGCCGCCGTCGAAGGAGCGCTTCATGGTGCCGCTCTCGACGTCGGGGGCGATCAGCCGCTCGGGGTTGCGCGGATCGACGCCCAGGACCGGGTACCAGGCGAACATGGTCGGGAAGATGCCGAGGCTGCCGAGGCCGCGGTCGGCCGGCTCGACCGTGGCGGGGCCGGGCCCGTAGAGGTTGCGGACCCGCACGAGGCCGATGCGGCTGACGCCCGCCGCGGTGGCGCCCGGACGGCGGACCGGATGGTAGACGGTCGGGTCGCCCGGCGGGCCCGCCACGATCGGCACGCCGCGCAGCTCCTCGTTCACGAGGAACGCCGAGTTCCAGCTCGAGCCGCTGTCCTTGGTGAGCTTGAAGTTGTTGGGTGGCGAGGTCAGGTCGTTGTCCCGCGTGTTCTGGATGTAGTGCCCGCCCGGCCGGATCGGGAACATGTTGCCGTCGACGTCGGTGGCGTTGGCGTCGTTGTCCGGCGCGTTGGTCCAGGCGCGGAAGTTGGCGAGGTGGGCACCGGCGATGAAGTTCATGCAGCCGGCACAGGTGACGCCGGTGATCTCGACGAAGGCGTCGGCCGCGACCTCGCGCGACGGTGTCCGCAGGAAGAAGCCCTCGCAGCAGACCTGCGATCCCCAGGTGACCCCGCCGTCCGAGGAGGCCACCACGTTGTTGTCCTGGGTGCCGTAGTAGAGGTCCTGGTGCCCCTCGCTGCCGCCGACCTGCTGGCCGGTGACCTCGGTGATCTGCAAGGCGTTGTAGCCGCCCGCGCCGCCGCCGGTGAGCGTCCAGCTCGCGCCCCCGTCGGCGGTGCGGTGCAGGCCGCCGTCGGTGGCGAGCAGGAGCGGCGTGCGGCCGTCGCTGCGGAACGCCACATCGGAGGGATCGGCGTGGTCGATCGTGAGGTTGGCCCAGCTGCCGCCGCTCGGCCCGCCCGGCCCGTGGTCGAAGCTGCGCCGCTGCAGCCAGACCCCGTCGCCCAGATAGAGGTCGAAGCGGTTGGCCACGCCGCTGACGCTGAGCGCGCTGCGCACCCAGATCGGCCGGCCGCCGTTGATGGTGACCGGCACGATGGTCCAGGTGGCGCCACCGTCGGTGGTGAGCCAGAGCTGGTTCCAGCGCCCGGCGTGGAACAGGTGCCGGGCGTCGAAGGGTGAGGCTGCGAAGGCGTGCACGACGCCCGGCATGGCCGCGGCCGGCCCGGTCGTGGCGCGCGCCAAGGGCGTGGCGCCGTTGGGGCGGAACCAGAGACCGTCCTCGGCCGCGACGTTGAGCCGGCCGCCGCCCTGCGCCAGCACCGACCAGACGCGGTTCTGGGTGCGGTCGCCGTCGACCGCCCGGGTCGGGTCGAGCGCCGTGTGGGTCCAGCTGGCGCCGCGGTCGGGGCTCGAGGCGAGCCCGCAATCGTGACCGACATGGACGGTGCCGCCCGCGGGCGCGAACGACACGCTCCAGGCGCTCGGCCGCTCGCCGCAGCGCGGCCCTGCGGGGGGCGTGCTGCCCTTGGCCCAGGCCCAGGTCCGGCCGCCGTCCGTGCTGCGCCAGACGCTCTTGGGCGTGGTGCGGAAGTCGGCCTGGGTGGTCGCCAGGACGATCGTCGGATCGTCGGGCGCGAACTCGACGTCGGTGACGGCGTAGCTCTTGAAGGTCTCGACGCTCCGCCAGCTCGTGCCGCCGTCCTCGCTGCGGAACAGCCCGCCGGTCTCGGCACCGACGAGCAGGATCCGATCGTCGCTCGGGTGGCGGGCCACGACCGTGGCCCGCCCGCCCTGTGCGACGTTCGGCTGGAAGCCGGAGGTCGTGCAGCCCGCCAGCAGCAGCGCCAAAGCGACACCCGCGAGCCGCACGCCCGGCAGCGCCCTCATGGTCCCCTCCCCGCTCCTGCGGCGCCCTCCCCGACGCCGATCCGGCAACTTTACTTTGATCTTCGGTCCTTCGCCGGTCAACCGCAAGGACGATGCCCGTCGCCGGCGCGGCCCCGGCCCGACGCAAGGCGGCACCGCGGCCGGTCCGGTGGCCCCCGAGGCGGCAGCGCGCTAGAGGGAGCCGGCAGCCAGCGAGGAGGCTTCGATGGCCGAGCGGCAGATCCTCTACGAGCGTCTCACCTGGCCCGAGATCCGCGAGG
>CAZDFD010000148.1:0-3310 GCA_964504655.1 uncultured Geminicoccaceae bacterium | reverse complement strand
GCGTGCGGATCTCGAACTGCTCGCGGCTCTTCTTGTCGACGTGCGGCGAGCGGTTGACCGTGAACTTCTCGATCAGGTTCGGAAGCGGGATCGGACCGCGCACCCGGGCGCCGGTCCGCTTCGCCGTGCCGACGATCTCGCGCACCGACTGGTCGAGCACGCGATGGTCGAAGGCCTTGAGGCGGATGCGGATGTTCTGCGTGTCCATGGGTGCGGTCCGATCCCGTCCGGCTCACTCGATGATCGCGGCGACGACGCCGGCGCCGACGGTCCGCCCGCCCTCGCGGATCGCGAAGCGCAGCCCCTGCTCCATCGCGATCGGCGAGATCAGCTCGACCTCCATCGTCACGTTGTCGCCCGGCATCACCATCTCGGTGCCCTCGGGCAGCTTGATCGAGCCGGTGACGTCCGTCGTGCGGAAGTAGAACTGCGGCCGGTAGTTCGAGAAGAACGGCGTGTGCCGGCCGCCCTCCTCCTTGGTCAAGACGTAGGTCTCGGCCGTGAACTTCTTGTGCGGGGTGATCGAGCCGGGCTTGCAGAGCACCTGGCCGCGCTCGACGTCGTCGCGCTTGGTGCCGCGCAGGAGGAGCCCGACATTGTCGCCGGGCTCGCCCTGGTCGAGCAGCTTGCGGAACATCTCGACGCCGGTGCAGACCGTCTTCGTGGTCGGGCGGATGCCGACGATCTCGACCTCCTCGCCGACCTTGATCACGCCGCGCTCGATCCGGCCGGTGACGACCGTGCCGCGGCCGGAGATCGAGAACACGTCCTCGACCGGCATCAGGAACGGCTTGTCCTTCTCGCGCACCGGCTGCGGCACGTAGCCGTCGACCGCCTTCATGAGCTCGAGGATGCTGTTCTTGCCGAGCGGATCGTCGCGGCCCTCGAGGGCGGCCAAGGCCGAGCCCTTGACGATCGGGATGTCGTCGCCCGGGAACTGGTACTTGGAGAGGAGCTCGCGGACCTCGAGCTCGACCAGCTCCAGGAGTTCCGGATCGTCGACCATGTCGACCTTGTTGAGGTAGACGACGATCGCCGGCACGCCCACCTGGCGGGCCAGGAGGATGTGCTCGCGGGTCTGCGGCATCGGACCGTCGGCGGCGGAGACCACGAGGATGGCGCCGTCCATCTGCGCGGCACCCGTGATCATGTTCTTGACGTAGTCGGCGTGGCCCGGGCAGTCGACGTGCGCGTAGTGGCGCTGGTCGGTCTCGTACTCGACGTGCGCGGTGTTGATCGTGATGCCGCGCGCCTTCTCCTCCGGCGCCTTGTCGATCTGGTCGTAGGCGGTGAACTGGGCGCGGCCCTGCTCGGCCAGGACCTTGGTGATGGCGGCCGTCAACGTCGTCTTGCCGTGATCGACGTGGCCGATCGTGCCGATGTTGCAGTGCGGCTTGGTCCGCTCGAACTTTGCCTTGGCCATCTCCGGTCCTCCGCTGAAACCCGCGCCCGCTGCGAGCCCCTCAGGCGTACTTCGCCCGAATCTCCTCGGCCACCATCTGCGGCACGGGCTCGTAGTGGTCGAAGTGCATGGTGAACTGCGCCCGCCCCTGCGAGAGCGAGCGCAGCGTGTTGACGTAGCCGAACATGGTGGCGAGCGGCACCATGGCGCTCACCACCTGGCCGTTGCCGCGCGGCTCCATGCCGGTGATCTGGCCGCGCCGGCTGTTCAGATCGCCGATGATGTCGCCCATGTACTCCTCGGGCGTCACCACCTCGACCCGCATCACGGGCTCGAGGAGCTGCGGGCCGGCCTTGGCCGCACCCTCCTTGAAGGCGGCCCGGGCCGCGATCTCGAAGGCGAGCGCCGAACTGTCCACCTCGTGGTAGGCGCCGTCGACGAGCGTGGCCTTGAGGTCGATCATCGGGAAGCCCGCGATCACGCCGTTGCCGAGCGAGGATTCGAGGCCCTTCTGCACGCCCGGCACGTACTCCCTGGGCACCGCGCCGCCCACCACCTTGTTCTCGAAGCTGAAGCCCTGGCCCTTCTCCGCCGGCTCCAGCACCAGCCGCACCCGGGCGAACTGGCCCGACCCGCCGGTCTGCTTCTTGTGCGTGTAGTCGACCTCGGCGCGCCGGGTGATGGTCTCGCGGTAGGCGACCTGCGGGGCGCCGACATTGGCCTCGACCTTGTACTCCCGCTTCATCCGGTCGACGATGATCTCGAGATGGAGCTCGCCCATCCCCTTGATCACGGTCTGGCCCGATTCGGGATCGCTCGACACCCGGAAGGACGGGTCCTCGGCCGCCAAGCGGGACAGCGCCACGCCGAGCTTCTCCTGGTCGGCCTTGGACTTGGGCTCGACCGCGACCTCGATGACCGGCTCCGGGAACTCCATCCGCTCGAGGACCACGGGCTTCTGCGGATCGCACAGCGTGTCGCCGGTGGTGGTGTTCTTGAGACCCACGAGCGCCACGATGTCGCCGGCGTGCGCCTCCTTGATCTCCTCCCGGTTGTTGGCGTGCATCAAGAGGATCCGGCCGATCCGCTCGCGCTGGTCCTTGACCGTGTTGAGGAGATAAGAGCCGCTCTCGAGCCGGCCGGAGTAGAGCCGCACGAAGGTGAGCGTGCCGACGAACGGGTCGGACATGATCTTGAAGGCGAGGGCCGCCATGGGCTCGGCATCGTCCGGCCGGCGCACCACCTTCTCGGCGCCGCGCGGGCTCGTGCCCTCGACCGGCGGCAGGTCCAGAGGCGAGGGCAGGAAGTCCACGACCGCGTCCAGCAGCGGCTGCACGCCCTTGTTCTTGAACGCCGCCCCGGACAGCACCGGCACGATCTTGAACTCGACCGTGCCCTTGCGCAGGCAGCGGATCAAGGTAGCCTCGTCCGGCTCCTCGCCGCCGAGATAGGATTCGAGCACCGCGTCGTCCATCTCGGCCGCGGCCTCGATCAGCTTGGTGCGGTACTCGGCCGCCCGGGCCTTCAGATGCTCGGGGATCGGCCGGTCCTCGAACTTGGCGCCCAGCGTCTCCTCGAGCCACACCACCGCCTTGTTGCGCAGCACGTCGACCACGCCGGTGAACTCGGCCTCGTGCCCGATCGGGAAGTTGACCACCACGGCATTGGCGCCGAGCCGGTCCTTGATCATGTCGAGGCAGCGCCAGAAGCTGGCGCCGGTCCGGTCCATCTTGTTGACGAAGCAGATCCGCGGCACCCGGTACTTGTCGGCCTGGCGCCAGACCGTCTCGGTCTGCGGCTCGACCCCGGCCACCCCGTCGAACACCGCGACCGCGCCGTCGAGCACCCGCAGCGAGCGCTCGACCTCGATCGTGAAGTCGACGTGGCCGGGCGTGTCGATGATGTTGA
>CAZDFD010000147.1:0-3910 GCA_964504655.1 uncultured Geminicoccaceae bacterium | reverse complement strand
GGTTGGCGATCTCGCGCTCGAGATTGCGGACGCCGGCCTCGCGCGTGTAGTAGCGGATCAGGTCGACGAGCGCCTCGTCGGTGATCGACCACTCCTCGTCCGTGAGCCCGTGCTGCTTGCGCTGCTTGGGGATCAGGTGGCGCTTGGCGATCTGGACCTTCTCGTCCTCGGTGTAGCCGGGGATGCGGATCACCTCGAGGCGGTCCAGGAGCGGCTGCGCCATCCGCAGCGTGTTCGCCGTGCAGACGAACATCACGTCCGACAGGTCGTAGTCGACCTCCAGATAGTGGTCGTTGAAGTTGCTGTTCTGCTCGGGATCGAGCACCTCGAGCAGCGCCGAGGACGGGTCGCCACGGAAGTCGGCACCGAGCTTGTCGATCTCGTCGAGCATGAAGAGCGGGTTCGAGCTCTTGGCCTTCTTCATGCTCTGGATGATCTTGCCGGGCATGGAGCCGATGTAGGTACGGCGATGGCCGCGGATCTCGGCCTCGTCGCGCACGCCGCCGAGGCTCACCCGGATGAAGTTGCGGCCGGTGGCCTTGGCGAGCGAGCGCCCGAGCGAGGTCTTGCCGACGCCCGGCGGGCCGACCAGGCAGAGGATCGGGCCCTTCATCTTCTCGACCCGCTGCTGCACCGCGAGATACTCGACGATCCGCTCCTTGACCTTGTCGAGCCCGTAATGGTCCGCCTCGAGGATCGCCTCGGCCTTCTTGAGGTCGGTCGACACCTTGGTCCGCTTCCGCCACGGGATCGACAGGATCCAGTCGAGATAGTTGCGGACGACCGTGGCCTCGGCCGACATCGGGCTCATGGTCCGCAGCTTCTTGAGCTCGGCCCGGGCCTTCTCGCGCGCCTCCTTGGAGAGCCGGGTCTTGTTGATGCGCTCCTCGAGCTCGCCCAGCTCGTCCTTGCCTTCCTCGAGCTCGCCCAGCTCCTTCTGGATCGCCTTCATCTGCTCGTTGAGGTAGTATTCGCGCTGGGTCTTCTCCATCTGACGCTTGACCCGCGAGCGGATCCGCTTCTCGACCTGCAGGACCGAGATCTCGCCCTCCATGAAGCCGTAGAGCCGCTCCAGCCGCTCGCTCAGCGAGCCGGTCTCGAGCAGCTCCTGCTTCTCCGGGATCTTCAGGGTCAGATGCGCGGCGATGGTGTCGGCGAGCTTGCCCGGCTCGTCGATCTGCTGGAGGCTGACCAGGACCTCGGGCGGCACCTTCTTGTTGAGCTTGATGTACTGCTCGAACTGGCCGGTCACCGCCCGCGCCAGCGCCTCGATCTCGCGCGCCTCGCTCGGCCGCTCGGGCAGGAGCTGGGCGCGCACCTGGAAGAAGCGCGGATTGTCGATGAAGCTCGTGATCTGCGCCCGGCCCTGCCCCTCGACCAGCACCTTGACCGTGCCGTCCGGCAGCTTCAACAGCTGCAGCACGCTCGAGATCGTGCCGACCCGGTAGATGTCGTCGCGCCCGGGGTCGTCCTGGGCGGCGTTCTTCTGCGCCACGAGGAGGATCTGCTTGTCCTCCTTCATCACCTCCTCGAGCGCATGGATCGACTTCTCGCGGCCGACGAACAGCGGCACGATCATGTGCGGGAAAACGACGATGTCCCTGAGCGGCAGGACGGGAAAGATCGCGCTCGTGGGATGCTCGCTCATGTCACCTCGCTGGGGCCGCGGCGATCGCGGACCGGCTGGATACGGCGTACAGGTGGCGCCCTGACCCGGCGCTTTCAAGGAAGCCGTGCGGGGACCCGGGGCGGCGCCCCGCCCTCAGCGGGCCGCGCCGAACAGCACGCCCAGGTAGAAGAGGTAACCGGCCAGCAGCGCCGCACCCTCCCGCCGCCCGATCCGCCAGCCGGTCAGCGCGAAGAGGATCAGCGCCGCGGTGGCCGCGAGCATCGCCGGGAGATCGAAGGCGAGCAGCCCCGCGGGCACCGGCAGGGGGCTAGCGAGCGCCGTGATCCCGAGGATGCCCAGGATGTTGTAGATGTTCGAGCCGACCACGTTGCCGTAGGCGAGCTCGGTCTGGCCGCGCCAGGCGGCGACCAGCGAAGTGGCGAGCTCGGGCAGCGAGGTGCCGACCGCCACGAGGGTGAGGCCGATCACGAGCTCGCTCACCCCGATGCCGCGGGCGAACGTCACGGCGCCGTCGATCAGGAGCCCGGCGCCCAGCACCGTGGCGACGATCCCGCCCAAGGCCAGCGCCGCCGCGACGCCCGGGGCGAGCGGCCGGGCGCCGTCCTTGAGCTCGCCCTCGCCCTCGAGGATGGCGCCCCGGGCGTCCGGCCGGGCGCGCTCCGCCCGGTAGGTGGCGACCGTGTAGAGGACGACCAGGCCGAGGAGGATCACTCCGGCGCTCCGGCCGATCTCGCCGGTGGCTGCGAGCCCGAGGGCGGCGAGCGCCGATCCCGCGAGCGCCAGGGCGTCGCGCCGGAACGAGCGCGGCTCGACCCGCACCGGCGAGATCAGCACGGCCAGCCCCAGGATCAACAGCACGTTGGCGATGTTGGAGCCGACCACGTTGCCGAGCGCCACGTCGGGGACGCCGGCCAGGGCGGCCTCGAGGGAGGCCACGAGCTCGGGGGTCGAGGTCCCGTAGCCCACGAGCGTCAGGCCGATCAGGAGCGGCGAGACGCCGAGCCGGCGGGCGATCGCGACGGCGCCGCGCACGAGCGCCTCGCCGCCACCCAGGAGGAGCGCCATTCCGGCCGCGATCTCGAGCGCAGCGAGCATGCGCCGGGCGCGCCGCGGCGGGGCGGGCGAAGGCTCGAGCCGGCCGGCTCAGGAGGCCGAGACGCCGGCCTTCTGCTCGGCGTAGATCATCAACGGCTTGGCGCGGCCTTCCGCGACCTCGCGGTTGACCACGACCTCGGTGACGCCCAGGAGCGAGGGCAGCTCGAACATGGTGTCCAACAGGATCGCCTCCATGATCGAGCGCAGGC
Organism: uncultured Geminicoccaceae bacterium; assembly: GCA_964504655.1. Classification (GTDB taxonomy): domain Bacteria; phylum Pseudomonadota; class Alphaproteobacteria; order Geminicoccales; family Geminicoccaceae; genus JANXAZ01. The sequence continues at coordinate 976 of CAZDFD010000147.1, read as the reverse complement.
CGCGGGCGCCGGTCTTGCGCTGGATCGCCCGCTCGGCGATCGCCTTCAAGGCGTCCTCGGTGAAGGCGAGCCGCACGCCCTCCATGTCGAACAGCCGCTGGTACTGCTTGACCAGCGCGTTCTTGGGCTCCTTGAGGATCTTGATGAGCGCCGCCACGTCCAGGTCGTGCAGCGTGGCGATCACCGGCAGCCGGCCGATGAACTCGGGGATCAGCCCGAACTTGAGGAGGTCGTCGGGCTCGACCTCGCGCAGCACCTCGCCGGTGCGGCGATCGTCGGGCCCGCTGACCTCGGCGCCGAAGCCCATCGACTTCTGCTTGCCGCGGGCGGCGATGATCCTCTCGAGGCCGGCGAAGGCGCCGCCGCAGATGAACAGGATGTTGGTCGTATCGACCTGCAGGAACTCCTGCTGCGGATGCTTGCGGCCGCCCTGCGGCGGCACGCTGGCGACCGTGCCCTCGATGATCTTCAAGAGCGCCTGCTGCACCCCCTCGCCCGAGACGTCGCGGGTGATCGAGGGGTTCTCGGACTTGCGGCTGATCTTGTCGACCTCGTCGATGTAGACGATGCCGCGCTGCGCCCGCTCGACGTTGTAGTCGGCGGCCTGCAGGAGCTTGAGGATGATGTTCTCGACGTCCTCGCCGACATAGCCCGCCTCGGTGAGCGTCGTGGCGTCCGCCATGGTGAAGGGGACGTCGAGGATCCGGGCGAGCGTCTGGGCCAAGAGCGTCTTGCCGCAGCCCGTGGGACCGATCAGCAGGATGTTCGATTTGGCGAGCTCGACCTCGCCGCCCTTGGAGCCGTGCGCCAGGCGCTTGTAGTGATTGTGGACCGCGACCGACAGCACGCGCTTGGCGTGCTCCTGGCCGATCACGTAGTCGTCCAGCACGCCCTTGATCTCGGCCGGGGTCGGCACGCCCGCCCGGCTCTTGGCGACCGCGCTCTTGTTCTCCTCGCGGATGATGTCCATGCACAG
>CAZDFD010000146.1:0-3917 GCA_964504655.1 uncultured Geminicoccaceae bacterium | reverse complement strand
CGAGGCCGCGGGCGGCGATCCGGCCGGCGGTGGGCCCGTCGATGCCCCGGTAGGCGACCAGCGTCGCCCAGGCGGTCGCGGTGTTGAGGAGCTGGACCAGGGCCACGAGCGCCGCCCGGTCCTCGGGCGCGAGGCCCGCGGTCACGGGCGCCAGCGCCCGCTCGAGCGCGGCCGTGCGCGCCTCGAGGTCGCGGCGGGCGAAGGCCCGCCCGCTCGGGCTCGCGAGCAGCGCCCGCATCAGCGCGGCGTGCCGGTCGAAGCCCGCGAAGGTGGTGCGCGGGAGATCCGCCCAGCCGGCCGGATCGGTGGGCGCCTCGGGCATGCCGACCCGCTCGGCGATCCGCTGCCAGAGCGCATCCAGCAGCGCCTCGCGGCCCGCCCAGTGGCGGTAGAGGGTGCGCTCCGGCAGCCCGGCGCGGGCGGCGACGGCGGCGAGGCTCAGACCCTCGAGCCCCACGGCCTCGATGAGCGCCAGCGCCGCGTCCAGGATCCGCTCGCGGGTCGCCCGGGCTCGCGCCGCGCGCAAGGGGCTCGCATAGCGGCGCCGCGCCGGCGCCGGCTCGGCCACGGCTCAGCCGCCCGAGGGGACGGCCAGCTCGAGCCCGTGCCGGTGCATCACCTCGAGCAGGCGCGCCGGATCCGGCGGCAGCCCCGGCACCGAAGCGGCGAGCTCGGCGAAGAACCGCTCGAGCCCGGCCGGTGTCGCGAGCACGTCCATGCGGACGCCGCCCGGCCCCGGCCGGTAGGTGTGCACCGCCCAGGACGGGACGTGCACCTGCCCGCCCGGCCCGCAGCCGATCCAGCGCTCGCCCACGAGCACCTCGAGCGCGCCCTCGCGCACGAGGAACAGCTCGTCGAACAGGTGCCGGTGCGGCGGCGGCCCGCCCGCCTCGGCTTCGACCTCGAACAGGCTCCAGGCGCCGTCCGGGCCGGCGGCGCGCAGCCGCACCCGATGGCCGAGCACCGTCCAGGCGGCCGCCTCGCCGCTACCCTCCGCCTCGTCCCTCCGCGCCGGCATCGGCCACCCTCCCGCTCATTGGTGTCAGCCCATCTGACACGAATAAGCGGCCCGGTCAACGAACAGGCCCGGGGCGGGCGGCGGAGCGGCGCGATCGCGGCCGGCCGGCGGCGGCTCGGGAGCCGCGTGCACGGCCGCGTCCGGGGCGGCGGTCGCGGCCGATCGGGCGGGGGCCGGCGCGCCGGTCCGGGCCGGCTCGGGAGCCGCGTGCACCGGGGCGGCAGGAGCAGCGGCCGGCTCGGCCGCGGCCTCCTCGGGGTCGGGTGCCGGCGGCCGCCAGGGGCGCAGGCGGCCCTCCTCGATGCGCGCCGCGAGCCAGCGCAGGCGCGCCGGGGTGAGCCCCGGATAGGCGGGCGCCTCGGGGCGGATGTCGCGCAGATGCATGAGGTCGGCCTCGGCGCGGGCCTGGTCGCGGGCGAGGCCGGCGCGGGCGCGCACGAGCGTGGCGAGCGCCGGCAGGCCCTGGGTGGGGCCGCCCTCGATCAGCCGGCGGGTGACGACCGCCTCGAGCGCGTCCAGTCGGGCCAGGCGGAAGGCGCAGGCGGCGATGGCGTCGACCGCCTGGCGCTCGGCGGCGTCGATCGGGGTGGCGCGGGCGTGCCAGGCGGCGCGGAGCGCGTCGAAGGCGGCGCGCTCGTCCGGCTCGAGAGTGGCGGCGAGGCCGGGCAGGAGCGGCGCGTGCGCCGGTGCGAGGCGGCCGGCCGTGTCCGGGTGGGGCGGGCGGCCGGGGCCGCCGGCGGGGCCGGGGGCGGCCGGTCCGGTGGTGGTCGGTCCGGTGGGCGCCTGGCCCGTGGAGGCCGGGCCGGGGGCGGTGGCGAGGGGCGGGACGGGGTCGGGCGAGGCGGCGGAGCTGGCGGCGCGCATGGCGAGCCTCCGGTTGATGATCCTGGAGGCGGACCTTAATCCGCTCTAGGATGAAATGCAAGCAAAAGGATCCGGCACCTCGCCGGACCACTGGCCACGCCGGCCCCACGCCCGGCCACGGCCGGGTGCTGCGCCCGGGCTCACTCGGCCGGGGACAGGGCCTCGCTCAGGACCCGCCGCTCGGCCGGGTCGATCCGCAGCCTTCGGCCGTGGAAGGCCAGCACCGAGGGCTTGTGGGCGATCGAGACCAGGGTCACGCCCGGCAGCCGTTCGCGGATCAACCGGTAGATGTGGGCCTCGGTCGGCTCGTCGAGCGCCGAGGTCGCCTCGTCGAGGAATAGCCAGTCGGGGCGGTAGAGGAGCGCGCGGGCGAAGGCGAGGCGCTGCTGCTCGCCGGGCGAGAGGACGAGCGACCAGTTGGCCTGCTCGGCCAGCCGGTCGACCAGGTGCGGCAGCCGGCAGGCCTCGAGCGCGGCACGGCAGTCGGCCTCGCCGTGGGTGTCCGGGGTGTCGGGGTAGGCGAGCGCCTCCTGGAGCGTGCCGATCGGCAGGTAGGGCTTCTGCGGCAGGAACAGGATCCGGGCTCCGGCCGGCAGGTCGATGCGGCCGCGGCCGAACGGCCAGAGCCCGGCCAGCACCCGGAACAGGGTGGTCTTGCCGCTGCCCGAGGGGCCCTGGACGACCACCGCCTCGCCCGGGCGGACGACGAGCCCGACGCCCTCGAGCAGGCGGCTGCCGTCGGGCAGCTCGACGTCGACGCCCTCGAGCTCGAGCGCCGCCGTGGCCGCGGTCTTGGCGAAGGCGTGCTCGCTCGAGACCGCCTGCTTGGCCTTGGTCATGGCCTCGGCGAAGGTGGTGAGCCGATCGACCACGGCCTTCCAGTCGGCGAGCTGGGAGAAGCTGTCGACGAACCAGGAGAGCGAGCCCTGCACCTGGCCGAAGGCGCCGGCGGTCTGGGTCAACACGCCCAACGGGATCTCGCCCGCGAAGTAGCGCGGCGCCTGCACCACGATCGGGAAGATGTTCGCCACCTGGTTGTAGAACACGGTGAGCCAGGTCAGCCGCTTGTTGAGCGTCATGTAGTCCCACCAGGTGGCGTAGATCCGCCCGAACGCCTCCGACAGGCGGCGCCGCTCGTCGCGCTCGCCGCCGTAGAGGGCGATGCTCTCGGCGTTCTCGCGGACCCGGGTCATGCGGTAGCGGAAGTCGGCGTTGTAGCGCTCGAGGAGGAAGTTGACGCGCACCAGCCGGCGGCCGATGAACCAGGTGAGGAGCGAGCCCACGACGGCGTAGACGAGCGCCACCCAGACCATGAAGCCGGGCAGCTCGACGCCCAGGAACGGCAGGGCGAGGCTGCCCGAAAGGTTCCAGAGCACGAAGGTGAAGGTCACGAGCGTGGCGACCTCGGACACGAGGCCGAGGGTGATCGACAGGGTCTGGCTCGCGAACTGGGCGACGTCCTGCTCGATCCGCTGCTCGGGATTGTCGGTGCCGTGGTTGACGAGCTCCATGCGGTAGTAGGTGCGGTCGGCGAGCCAGTCCTTGAAGTAGATCTCGGTGATCCACCGCCGCCAGCGGATGGTCAGGAGTTGGCGCAGCCACAGCCGGTACACGGCGATCACGATGAACACCACGACCAGCCCGGTGAACGAGAAGAAGAAGGCGGAGAACCCGTCGAGCGAGAAGAGGAGCTCCCAGAAGCGCGGGCCGTTCTTCTCCTGGAGCGCGTTGAAGAACTGGGCGTTCCAGGAATTGAGCTGCTTGCTCATCCAGACCAGGAAGAAGTTCATGGCGAGGATCAGGGCCAGGAGGCCGCGCGCGATCCAGCGCTCGGGGACGAGCAGGGTGCGGCCGAGGAGCCGGAGCTCGGCCTTCTCGGGCGCGAACCAGTAGGGCCGGGCGAGCTGCCAGAGCTTGGCCAGGAAGCTGCCGGCGCCGGCGGTGCGGGTGACGAGGTCGTTGATCATGACGGTTCCCGCGGCGGTCGAGCGGCGCGGAACATGGCGCGCCCGGCGCGCTCGCGCCAGCCCGCCCG
>CAZDFD010000145.1:0-4059 GCA_964504655.1 uncultured Geminicoccaceae bacterium | reverse complement strand
GGTTCGGCGGGTTCGTGGCCAAGCTCATGGGCGACGGGGTGCTGGTCTATTTCGGTTGGCCCGAGGCGCAGGAGGACGAGGCCGAGCGGGCGGTCCGGGCCGGGCTCGCGATCACCGCCGCGGTCGGGCGGCTCCTGGCCGGCGGGGCGCCGCTCGCCGCGCGGGTCGGCATCGCCACCGGGCTCGTGGTGGTGGGCGATCTGGTGGGCGAGGGGGCGGCGCAGGAGGAGGCGGTGGTCGGCGAGACCCCCAACCTCGCGGCGCGGCTGCAGCAGCTGGCCGAGCCCGGGCAGGTGGTGGTGGCCCTGGCGACCCGGCGGCTTCTGGGCGACTTATTCGAGGTCGGCGAGCTCGGCGCTCGGTCCGTCAAGGGCCTAGCCGAGCCCGTCCCGGCCTTCGCGGTGCTGGGCGAGCGCACGGTCGAGAGCCGGTTCGCCTCGCGCACGGGCCAGACGGTCGCGCCGATGGTCGGCCGCGACGAGGAGCTGGCGCTGCTCTTGCGCCAGTGGCGCGAGGCCGCGGCCGGCGAGGGCCGCGCCGTGCTGGTGGTGGGCGAGGCCGGTATCGGCAAGTCGCGGCTGGCCGAGGCGCTGCGCGAGGCGGTGCTGCCCGAGCGGCCGATCGTGCTCGTCTACCAGGGCTCGCCGTTCCACGCCGACAGCCCCCTGTGGCCGGTCGCCCGGCAGCTGGCCCTGGCGGCGCGGTTCGCCACGGCCGACGACGCCGCGACCCGGCGCGCCAAGCTCGCCCGGATCGTGAGCGCGGCCGGGCGGCTCGATCTCCTGGCCGCGCTCCTGGACATCGCCGCCGATCCGGATCCGCTGGCCGCCCTCGACCCGGGCGAGCGTCGCCACCGCACCCTTCGGGCGCTGGTCGACGAGCTCCTGGATCTGGCCGCCCGCGCCCCCGTGCTCGTGCTGATGGAGGACGTGCACTGGCTCGACCCGTCGACGATCGAGCTGGTGGAGCGCACGCTCGATGCGATCGCGGGCGCGCCCGTGCTCCTGATCCTGACCGCCCGGCCGGAGGGCCAAGGGCGGCTCGGCGCGCTCCCCGGGGTCGCCCGGCTGACCCTCGGCCGGCTCGGCCGCGGCGCGGTCGAGGCGATGGTCGGGCGGCTGGTCGAGGCGCGGGCGCTCACGGCCGAGGTCCGGGCCGAGATCGTGGCACGGACCGATGGCGTGCCGCTGTTCGTCGAGGAGCTCACCAAGGCGGTGCTGGAAGCCGCCCCGGCCGGCCGCGGCGCGGGCGTGCCCGCGACCCTCCAGGACACGCTCCTGGCCCGCCTCGACCGTGACCCGCGCATGAAGGCGGTGGCGCAGATCGCGGCGTGTATCGGCCGCGACTTCGACCCGGCGCTCCTGGCCGCGGTCGCCGATCTCGAGCCCACCGATCTCGCCGCGGGCCTGGATGCGCTCGTGGCGGCCGAGCTCGTCCGGCGCCGGGGCGGTGCCGAGGCCGCCTGCAGCTTCAAGCACGCACTGGTCCGCGACGCCGCCTACGAGAGCCTCTTGAAGAGCCGCAGTCGCCAGATCCACGGCCGGATCGCGGACGCGCTCGCCGCCCGGTTCCCCGCCCGCGCCCAAGAGCAGCCCGAGCTCCTCGCGCGCCACCTCGAAAGGGCCCGGCGGCACGGCGAGGCGGCCCGAGCCTGGGACGGGGCCGGCGAGCGGGCGCTCGAGCGGGCGGCCATGCGCGAGGCCGAGGCGGCGCTCCAGCGGGCCCACGAGCTCCTCTTGCTCGAGCCGGCCTCCGCGGCGCGCGACTGCGCCGAGCAGGCGATCCTCGGGCGGCTCGCCGTGGCGCTCGCCAACACCCGCGGCCCGGGCTCGGTCGAGGTCGAGCGGGCGCAGCGCCGTGCCGCCGAGCTGGCCGAGGCGCTCGGCGACCGGATCGGCCGGTTCCGGGCGCTCTGGACGCTCTGGCGGACCACCAACGTGCACGCCGACCTCGACGCCGCGCTCGGGCTCGGCGAGCAGCTCGAGCGGGAGGCCCGGGCGGCCGGCAGCGACGATCTGCAGCTGCAGGCCGAGCACGCGCTCTGGTCCACCTGCCTGTTCCGCGGCGATCTCGCCCGCACCTGCGTTCATGTCGAGCGCGGCCTCGCGCTCTACGACCCGGCCCGGCACGGTGCCGACGCCATGGTCTATGGTGGCCACGACGCCCGCGAGTGCGGCCTTACCCAAAGTGCCAACGCGCTCTTTCTCCTGGGCTTTCCCGACCAAGCCCTGGCCCGCAACCGGGCCGGCCTCGAGCATGCCGAGCGGCTCGGGCACCCGCAGATCCTGGCGCACGCCCTCAACTGGAGCCTGCTGCTCCTCCAGGTCGCGGGCGAGCTCGACGAGCTTGGCCGGCGCATCGACGCGCTCGCCCGCCTGGCCGAGCGGCACGGCCTCGCGATCTACCGGTCCGAGGCGCGCATCCTGGCCGCTTGGCTGCGGCTGGCGCGCGACGGCGACCCCGCCGCGGCGACCGTCATGCAGGGCGAACTCGACCTCCGGGTGGCGATGGGCACGGCCTTCGCGCAGACCCATCTCCGGATGCTGATCGGCGAGGCCTGGCTCCGGCTCGGCCGGCCCGAGGCGGCGCTCGCCGCCCTCGAAGAGGGGCTCCAGCGGGCCGAGCGGACCAACGAGCGGCTGAGCCTGCCCGAGCTCCTGCGGCTCCGGGCGGCCGCCCTCCGGGCGCTCGACCGGGCCGACCGGCCGGCCGCCGAGGCCTGCCTCGAGCGCGCCGTTGCGGTGGCCCGTGCCCAGGAGGCCCGCTGGTGGGAGCTCCGCGCCGCCACCTCCCTGGCCCGCCTGTGGGCCGAGCAGGGTGAGCGCCAGCGCGCCCAAGACCTCCTGGCGCCCGTCTACGCCCGGTTCACCGAGGGCTTCGATACCCCCGACCTGATCGAGGCCAAGGCCCTGCTCGAAGAGATCGGCTGATCCCGCGCGCCGGGTCGCGTCGACAGGGCGGCGGCGCTGCGCTAGGCGCGGGGCCGGTCGAGCGCGGAGGGGCGAACATGGCCGGCGAGCGGGCGGTGCGGGTCGAGAGCGACAGCTTCGGGCCGATCGAGGTGCCGGCGGAGCGCTACTGGGGTGCCCAGACCCAGCGCTCGCTGCAGAACTTCAAGATCGGCGGCGAGCGCATGCCGATCCCGCTCGTGCGCGCGCTGGCCGTCGTCAAGCTCGCAGCCGCCCGGGTCAACGTGCGGCTGGGCGCCCTCGAGCCCAGGCTCGGCGAGGCCATCGCCCGGGCCGCGCAGGAGGTGGTCGACGGCCGGCTCGACGAGGAGTTCCCGCTCGTGGTCTGGCAGACCGGCTCCGGCACCCAGAGCAACATGAACGCCAACGAGGTGATCGCCGGGCGCGCCAACGAGCTCCTCGGCGGCCAGCGCGGCGGCAAGAGCCCGGTCCACCCGAACGACCACGTCAACCGCGGCCAGTCCTCCAACGACACCTTCCCGACCGCCATGCACGTGGCGGCCGCCGAGCAGGTCCAGAGGTCGCTCGTGCCGGCGCTCAACCACCTGCACGGGGCGCTCGCCGGCAAGGCCAAGGCGTTCGCCGAGATCGTCAAGATCGGCCGCACCCATCTCCAGGACGCGACACCCCTGACCCTCGGCCAGGAGTTCTCCGGCTACGCCCACCAGGTGGCGATGGCGATCGAGCGGCTGCGGGCGGCGCTGCCGCGGATCCACGAGCTCGCCCAGGGCGGCACCGCGGTCGGCACCGGGCTCAACGCCAAGAAGGGCTTCGCCGAGGCGGTGGCGGCCGAGATCGCGCAGATCACCGGCCTGCCCTTCGTCACCGCACCCAACAAGTTCGAGGCGCTCGCCGGCCACGACGCGCTGGTCGAGCTGTCGGGCGCGCTCAACACCGCGGCCGCGAGCCTCATGAAGATCGCCAACGACATCCGGCTCCTGGGCTCGGGGCCGCGCTCGGGCCTGGGCGAGCTGCGGCTGCCCGAGAACGAGCCCGGCTCCTCGATCATGCCGGGCAAGGTCAACCCGACCCAGTGCGAGGCCATGACCATGGTCTGCTGCCAGGTCATGGGCAACCACGTGGCGGTCAC
>CAZDFD010000144.1:0-4223 GCA_964504655.1 uncultured Geminicoccaceae bacterium | reverse complement strand
GAGCGCTCGACCTCGATCGTGAAGTCGACGTGGCCGGGCGTGTCGATGATGTTGACGCGATGGTCGCGCCAGAAGGTCGTCGTCGCCGCCGAGGTGATGGTGATGCCGCGCTCCTGCTCCTGCTCCATCCAGTCCATCGTCGCGGTGCCCTCGTGCACCTCGCCGATCTTGTAGGACCGTCCGGTGTAGTAGAGGATGCGCTCGGTCGTGGTGGTCTTGCCGGCATCGATGTGGGCCATGATGCCGATGTTGCGGTAGCGGTCGATCGGGACCTGTCGCGCCATGGTCGATGCCTCGGCCCTGACCGTCGTTACCAGCGGTAGTGCGAGAAGGCCCGGTTGGCCTCGGCCATCCGGAGCGTGTCCTCGCGCTTCTTGAAGGCGGCGCCGCGGCCGTTGGCGGCGTCCAGGAGCTCGCCCGCGAGGCGCTCGATCATGGTCTTCTCCGAGCGGCCCTGGGCGGTCTGGATGAGCCAGCGGATCGCCAGCGCCTGGCGGCGCTCCGGGCGGACCTCGACCGGCACCTGGTAGGTGGCGCCGCCGACCCGGCGCGAGCGCACCTCGAGCGCCGGCTTCACGTTCTCGAGCGCGTCGTGGAAGGTCTGCAAGGGATCCTTGCCGGTGCGCTTCGACATGCGGTCGAAGGCGCCGTACACGATCGCCTCGGCGACCGACTTCTTGCCCTCGCGCATCACGCAGTTGATGAACTTGGCGAGGACCTGGTCCCCGAACTTGGGGTCGGGCAGGACCTGGCGCTTCAGGGCGGCGCGGCGACGCATCTCAGGCCCTCCTCACTTCGGCCGCTTGACGCCGTACTTGGAGCGGCCCTGCTTGCGCCCCTGCACGCCCTGGGTGTCGAGCGTGCCGCGGATGATGTGGTAGCGCACGCCCGGCAGGTCCTTGACCCGGCCGCCGCGGATCAGGACCACCGAGTGTTCCTGCAGATTGTGGCCCTCGCCCGGGATGTAGCTCGTGACCTCGAAGCCGTTGGTGAGCCGCACGCGCGCCACCTTGCGCAACGCCGAGTTCGGCTTCTTGGGCGTGGTCGTGTAGACGCGCGTGCACACCCCCCGCTTCTGCGGGCAGGCCTGCATCGCCGGGACCTTGTTGCGCTCCGGCTTCGGCTCCCGCCCCTTGCGCACGAGCTGGTTGATCGTCGGCATGCGTGACCGTCCTCGACCCTCGTCCCCGCGGCGCGGTGCCGCTCCCGACACGAAACGACCGCCAGCCGGCCACCCGGCCCCGGTCGTCCCGTCCTGCAAGACCTGCCGCCTGTGTTCGGTGCAGCGTCTGATCCGCGAGGGTCACCGCCTGCACCCAAGACAATGGCGGCCGGTTTTCTAGGGCCGGGTCGCCCGGGCCGTCAAGCCCCGCGCCCGGCGCGGGCGGCGGCGGCCGAGGGCCGCACGCCGCCCGTCCACCTCACTCGCCGGCCGGCAGCTCGAGCTCGGGAATGCGCAGCATGCCCTCGCCCTCGGCCTGCGCCAAGGGCCGCTCGGAGCCGCCCTTCTTCAGCCGCTGCAGCACGCCGCCCGTGCCGGCCGGGATCAGCCGGCCGACGATCACGTTCTCCTTGAGGCCCGCCAGATTGTCGACCTTGCCGGCGAACGCCGCCTCGGTCAGCACCCGCGTGGTCTCCTGGAACGAGGCCGCCGAGATGAACGACTGGGTCTGCACGCTCGCCTTGGTGATGCCCTGCAGCACCGGGAAGCACTGCGCCGGGCGCCGCCCCTCGGTCAGCATCCGCTCGTTGACCCGCTCGTACTCGACCGCGTCGACCTGCTCGCCCACGAGATACGTGGTGTCGCCCGGGTCGGTGATCTCGACCTTCTGCAGCATCTGCAGGACGATCACCTCGACGTGCTTGTCGTTGATCTTGACGCCCTGGAGCCGGTAGACGTCCTGGATCTCGTTGACCAGGAACTGGGCGAGCGCCTCGACGCCGAGCACCTTCAAGATCTCGTGCGGCACCGGGTTGCCCTCGACGATCAGATCGCCCGGCTTCACGAGATCGCCCTCCTGGACGACCACGTGGCGGCCCTTGGGGATCAGCTCCTCGACCGGGTCGAGGTCCGGGTCGGTCGGCAGGATCCGCACCCGCCGCTTGTTCTTGTAGTCCTTGCCGAACTCGATCTTGCCCTCGATCCCGGCGATGATCGCCGCGTCCTTGGGCCGCCGCGCCTCGAACAGCTCGGCCACGCGCGGCAGGCCGCCCGTGATGTCGCGCGTCTTCGAGGCCTCCTTGGGCAGCCGGGCGAGCACGTCGCCGGCCTTGATCTCGCTGCCGTTCTCGACGCTCAGGATGGCGCTGATCGGCAGGAGATAGCGGGCCTCGGCACCGGACGGCAGGACGATCGGGTTGCCCTGGGCGTCCTGGATCAGAAGCGCCGGGCGCAGGCTCGCCGTGCGCGCGCTCTGCCGCCAGTCGATCACCTCCTTGAAGGCCTTGCCGGTGCTCTCCTCGATCACCTCGCGGTAGGAGGTGCCCTCGATCATGTCGACGAACACGATCCGCCCCGAGACCTCGCTGATCACCGGCACGGTGTGCGGGTCCCACTCGGCCAGGAGCTGGCCGGCCTCGACCCGCTCGTCGGGCTCGACCAGGAGGCGGGTGCCGGAGCTCAGCTTCTGGCGCAGCTTCTCGCGGCCGACCTCGTCGTAGACCACGAGCTCGCTGTTGCGGCCGAGCACGACGAGCCGCTCGTCGCTGTCCTTCAAGAGGCGCGGGTTGACGAGCTTGACCTGGCCGGCGCACGGGCTCTCGATCTGCGACTGCTCGACCGCACTCTGCGCCGCCCCGCCGATGTGGAAGGTGCGCATGGTGAGCTGGGTGCCGGGCTCGCCGATCGACTGGGCGGCGATCACGCCCACGGCCTCGCCGAGGTTGACCGGCGTGCCGCGCGCCAGGTCGCGGCCGTAGCACTTGGCGCAGACCCCGCCGGTGCTGTCGCAGGTGAGCACCGAGCGGACCTCGACCTTGTCGACCCCGGCCTTGTCGATCCGCCGCACCGTCTCCTCGACCAGGAGCGTGCCGGCCTCGGCCAGCACCTCGCCGCTCTTGGGATCGAGGATGTCGGAGGCCGCGGTGCGGCCGAGCAGCCGCTCGGCCAGCTCGTCGCCGGCCGAGGCCGCGGTGATCGTCAGATGCCGGCTCGTGCCGCAGTCCTCCTCGACGATGATGCAGTCCTGCGCCACGTCCACGAGCCGGCGCGTCAGATAGCCCGAATTGGCCGTCTTGAGCGCGGTGTCGGCCAGCCCCTTGCGGGCGCCGTGCGTCGAGTTGAAGTACTCGAGCACGGTGAGGCCTTCCTTGAAGTTCGAGACGATCGGGTTCTCGATGATCTCGCCCGAGGGCTTGGCCATGAGCCCGCGCATGCCGGCCAGCTGCTTGATCTGGGCGGCCGAGCCGCGCGCGCCGGAGTGCGCCATCATCCAGATGGCGTTCGGCTGCCGCCGCTCGCCGTCGCGTCCGACCCGCAGCCGGACGTTCTGGATCTCGGCCATCATCTCGGTGCCGACGGTCTCCGAGCACTTGTTCCAGGCGTCGACCAGCTTGTTGTACTTTTCGCCGCGGGTGATCAGCCCGTCGGTGTACTGCTGCTCGTACTGGCGGGTCAGCTCCTGCGTGCGGCGGACGTGCTCCCACTTGCTCCTGGGGATGATCATGTCGTCCTTGCCGAAGGAGATGCCGGCCCGGCAGGCGTGCGCGAACCCGAGGTTCATCAGCCGGTCGGCGAAGATCACGGTCTCCTTCTGGCCGCAGTGGCGGTAGACCTCGTCGATGACCTGGCCCACCTCCTTCTTGGTCAGGACCCGGTTGACCAGCCGCTCGAAGCTGATCGCCGGATGCTGCGGCAGGATCTCGTAGATCAGCATGCGGCCGGGCGTGGTCGAGGCGACCCGGGTGACGAGCTCGCCGTCCGGCCCGACCTCCTGGATCCGCGCCTTGATGCGCGAATGCAGCGACACGGCACCGGTGGCGAGCGCGTGCTGGACCTCGTCGAGCCCGCAGAGCGTGGCGCCCTCGCCCGGCTCGCCCTCCTGCTCGAGCGAGAGATAGTAGAGGCCCAGGACGATGTCCTGGGTCGGCACGATGATCGGCTTGCCGTTGGCCGGCGAGAGGATGTTGTTGGTCGACATCATGAGGACGCGCGCCTCGAGCTGCGCCTCGAGCGACAGCGGCACGTGCACCGCCATCTGGTCGCCGTCGAAGTCGGCGTTGAA
>CAZDFD010000143.1:0-4260 GCA_964504655.1 uncultured Geminicoccaceae bacterium | reverse complement strand
GCGATGTCGCGGTCCTTGGGCGGCACGTTGTTGACCACCCGGCCACCGATCGCGATCTCGCCGCGGCTGATCTCCTCGAGGCCGGCGATCATCCGCAACAGCGTCGACTTCCCGCAGCCGGAAGGGCCCACGAGCACGACGAACTCGCCGTCCGCGATGTCGACCTGCACCCCGTGCAGGACCTGCACCGAGCCGAAGAACTTGTCCACCTTGCGGACGTCGACCGAGGCCATGCGCGGATCCCTCCCGCTCGAGCGCGCGCCCCGCATGCTGCGGACGGGCCACGGACGCGCTCCCTCCCTGTTCCCCGGGCCCGTTGTCGCCGAGATGACACGCGCCGCCGGCGCCGGCAAGGTCGGGCGGTTCGCGCCGCCTCTGCAGCCTCGGCGGGGGAGTCCGCCGGGAGCGGCGTTTGACGGGGTCGGCGGGCGAACGGTAGATAGGAGCGAGCCAGCGGCGGACGCCCCGCTGCGCCCGGTTCATGACATCAGGGAGCACCTCGGCATGAAACCTTGGTTCCGCGGCCTGCTCGCCGCCACCTGCCTGGTCACGGCCGCCGGCACCGCGGTCGCCGCCGATCTGACGATCTGGTGGAACAAGTCCTACTATCCCGAGGAAGACCAGCAGTTCGACAAGATCGTCAAGGACTTCCAGGCGAAGACCGGCAAGTCGGTCGAGTACGTCATGTACACGAACGAGGACGTGCCGCGGAAGGTGCTGGCGGCGCTGACCGCGGGCGAGCCGCCGGATCTCTCCTACGCCTTCCTGTTCGACCTGCAGCACACTGCCCGCTGGGCCTTCGAGGACGTGCTTGAGGACGTCTCCGACGTGGTCGACACGATCCGCCCGCACCTGCTGCCGAGCGCCCTGCAGGGCGTGACCCTGCGCAACGGCAAGACCGGCACGACCGGCGTCTACGCCATGCCGGTGGCGCAGCAGATCGAGCACGTCCACGTCTGGAAGGACATGGTCGAGCAGGCCGGTCTGAGCATGGACCAGGTGCCCAAGAAGTGGAACGAGTACTGGGACTGGTGGTGCAAGACGGCGCAGCCGGCGGTCCGCAAGGCCACCGGCAACCGGCAGATCTTCGGCGTCGGCCAGCCGATGAGCTCCTCGGCCTCCGACACCATCTTCGCCTACATGATGTTCCTGAACGCGTTCGACACCAGGATCGTCGACGAGGCGACCGGCAAGCTCACGGTCGACGATCCCAAGGTGCGCGCCGGCATGATCAAGGCGCTCGAGAGCTACACCCAGCCCTTCAAGGACCGCTGCACCCCGCCCGGCGCGGTCAACTGGGGCGACGGTGACAACAACGTCAACTTCCTCAATCGCGTCACCATCATGGTGCCGAACCCGTCCTTGTCGATCCCGGCCGCGTCGTTCAACGACAAGGACAAGTATCTGAAGCGGATGGTCACGATCGAGTGGCCGGACAAGCCGGACGGGCGGCCGATCGAGTACACCACCTCGATCAAGACGGCGCTGATCTTCAAGCAGTCGAAGAACAAGGCGCTGGCCAAGGACTTCATGAAGTTCTTCCTCGAGCCGGCCAATCTCGGACCGTACCTGGAGGGCTCGCTGGCCCGCTGGTTCCCGGTCGACAAGCGGATCATCGACACGCCCTACTGGAAGGACCAGAGCGATCCGCACAAGGCCGTCGAGGTGCGTCAGTTCACGCAGCGGCCGCAGGTGCCGTTCCCGCACGTGTTCAATCACCGTCTGATCGCGGTCAACGCCGAGAACACCTACGGCAAGGCCGTGACCCGCGTGGTGCTCGACAATTGGAGCGCCGAGAAGGCGGTCGACGAGATGATCGCGCGGATGAAGGAGCTCGCCGGCTGAGGCGGGCGCGCGCGGCCGGGGAGCGGCGGCCCCGCTCCCCGGCGACCTGCGGGAGGATCCGGCCATGGCGGTGACGGCAGCGGGCATCGAGACGGCGGGCGTGGCCGCGCCGCCGCGCCGCCGGGTGCCCTTCGGCCCGGAGGTCACCTGGGGGATCGTCCTCGTGATCCCCTACGTCCTCGTGTTCCTGGCCTTCGTCGTCTGGCCGGTGGCCTACGGCCTCTGGCTCGGCAGCGACCCGGCGGCGTTCCGCACCCTGCTCGCCGACCCGATCTACGCCGAGTCCGCCTGGAACACGGTCGTCTTCCTCGCCGTCGGGATCAACCTCAAGCTCTTCATGGCGCTGCTGCTCTCCGGGTTCCTGGCACGGACCCGGACCTGGATCCGCTGGCTGTCGGTGATCTTCATCCTGCCCTGGGCGGTGCCCTCGATCCCGACGATCTTCTCCTTCCGTTGGATGCTCAACTCCGAGTGGGGCATGATCAACGGCCTCCTTTGGGAGCTGTTCGGGATCGAAGGGCCCTGGTGGCTGGTCGACCCGCAGCTCGCCTTCGGCTCGGTGATCTTCGTCCACATCTGGAAATATCTGCCGTTCTGGACGCTCATCCTGCTCGCCGGGCGGATGGCGATCCCGACCGATCTGTACGAGGCGGCGACCATCGACGGGGCGCGGCCTTCACAGAAGTTCGCCTACGTCACCTGGCCGCAGCTCAAGAACCTGTACATCACCTCGACCCTGCTCTCGACGATCTGGTCCTTGGGCGACTTCAACAGCGTCTATCTCCTGACCGGCGGTGGCCCGGCGGAGAAGACCCACGTCCTGGCGACGCTCGGCATCCGCTACGCCTTCAACCTCACCCAGATCGACGTCGGGGTCGCCTGCGTGATGACCGCGCTGCCGTTCCTCGTGCCGCTCGTGATCCTCCTCGTGCGCCGGCTCGGCGGGAGGGTGCAGTGATGGCGACCGCCGGCCTGCCGCGCGTTCCGGTGATCCGCAGCGCCGGTTTCTACGCGCTGCGTCGGCTGGCGGGCTCCGCGGGCGAGCTCGCCCTTGGCGTCCTGATCCTGGTCTGGACCCTGCTCCCCATCTACCACATGGTGATGCTGGCGCTGACGCCGATCAACGATGCGTTCGGCGGCCGCTTCTGGCCCGACCACCCGACCCTCGAGAACTTCCGCATCGTGTTCGCGCAGGACCATTTCTTCCTGCAGCGCTTCTGGCTGCAGCTCGGCAACAGCTTCCTCGTGGCGATCGCCACCATGCTGCTCGTGCTGTTCGTGGCGACCCTGGCCTCCTTCGCGATCGGCCGCCTCAAGATGCCGGGCGGGCACGTGATCTCCAACATGGCGCTGTTGACCTACCTGATCCCGATGGCGTTCCTCGCCATCCCGTTCTACCGGGTGATGAGCCAGTACGGGATCTTGAACACCCGAACCTCGCTCGTGCTGGCGATGTCGACCTTCGCCATCCCCTACGCCATCTGGGTGCTGCGGCAGTACAGCGAGAACGTGCCCTTCGAGCTCGACGAGGCGGCCAAGGTGGACGGCGCCACCCCCTGGCAGATCCTCTGGATGGTCTACGTGCCGCTGCTCCGCCCGGCGCTGATCGCGATCGGCACCTACGCCCTCCTGCTCGCCTGGAACGAGTATCTCTACGCCTTCCTGCTGCTGTCCACCGAGACCCAGCACACGATCCCGCTGACCATGGGCTACTTCCTGGTCACCGACGACAGCCCGTGGTCCCTGCTGATGGCGACCGCGATCATCTACGCCCTGCCGCCGGCGGCCCTCTACTACGCGGTCCGCAAGTACATGGTGACCGGGCTCACCGCCGGCGCCACCAAGACCTGAGCCCCCGGTGCCCGCCCGGGTCGCCGACCGGCCGATCGCGACCCCCGCCGAAGACCGACTGGGCCTCGGGCCCTTCGTCGACGGGTTGGCGCGCTCGCTCCTCTCCGACGATCGTCGCTACGCCCGCGGCGTGGTCCTGGGCCTCGAGGGCGAGTGGGGCTCGGGCAAGAGCTCCGTCCTTAACCTCGTCCACGCGAGCCTCGAGCGGCAGGTGCTCGAGCAGGCGCGCGGCAAGCTGACGGTCGTCCGTTTCGACCCCTGGCTGATCTCCGGACGCGACGATCTGGTGCGCGCCTTCGCCCGCGAGCTGCTCGCCGAGACCCGCCCTGGCCCGCTCGACCGCGAGCAACGGCGCGTCCTCGAGCGGATCGCCCTGTTCGTCGAGCGGCTGGCCCCGGCGACCGAGACGCTCGTGCCCGGCGCCGGCAAGGCCGTGGTCGGCCTCGTCCGCGCGGCCCTCGGCCGCCCGCAGCCGGGCCTCGAGGAGCTGCGCCGCGACGTCCGCGCGGCCTTGAGCGCGATCGACTGGCCGATCGTCGTGCTGATCGACGAGCTCGACCGGGT
>CAZDFD010000142.1:0-4344 GCA_964504655.1 uncultured Geminicoccaceae bacterium | reverse complement strand
GGCGCTCGCCGGCGCCCGCCAGGACCTCGCCCGGCTGGCCCGCCTGGAGCAGGACCTGGCCCGGCAGTCGGGCGAGCTCTCCGGCCTCGGCCAGAAGCTCGCCCAGCTCGATCAGGCGCGCGGCGAGCTCGCCGAGCGGCTGCGCGCGGTCGATCTCAAGAGCGAGGCGGTGACCGGCTTCCCGGCCGCCCTCGAGGGCCTGTCGCAGCGCGCCGACGCGGCGCTGCGGGCGGCCGAGGGCCGCGCCGCCGAACGCGCCCGCGGCCTCGAGGTGGCGGTGGCGCAGCTCGAGGAGCGGGTCAAGCTGGCCCTCCAGCAGCCGGGCGAGATCGCCGCCATCGGCGGTGCCCTCAAGGCGCTCGAGCAGCGGCTGACCCAGATCGACGCCAAGCTGGCGCGCGACCGCTCGACCCAGGACGCGGCCCTCGGCGAGCTGCGCGAGCAGGTCCGCGCCGCCGACGTGCAGGTCGACGCGCTCGCCCTGGCCCTCGACAATCTGCGCCGCACCCATCCCGAGCTTGCCCGGCTGACCGACGAGGTCGGGGCGGTCAAGGGCGAGCTCGCGAGCGGCCGCGCCGACCTCGGCTCGGTCAAGGCCGATCTCGGCGCCCTCAAGGGCGAGCTCGCGCCACTCAAGGGCGAGCAGGTGGCGCTCGGCACCCGGCTCGGCACCGTCGACCAGGGGCTGCGCGAGCTGCGCGCCGCCCAGCTCGAGCTGGCACGCGCCGGCGAGGCGCTGGCCGGGCGGCTCTCGGCGACCCGCGACGAGCTCGCGGCCGGGCTCGCCGAGACCGAGCGCCGGCTCGCGGGCGAGCTCGGCGCGGCCCGGGAGGAGGCCAAGGGCGCCCAGAGCACGCTCGCGAGCGGCCTCGCCCGGCACGACGCCCAGCTCGGCGAGCTGCAGGCGGGCCTGGCGGCGCTCACCAGGCCCAAGGACACCCGGCCGCAGGCCGTGGCGCTCGCGGTCGGCGAGCTCGGCGAGGCGCTGGCGCGCGGCGGCGCCCTGGCCGAGCCGTTGCGCACGCTCGCCGAGGCCGGCAAGGACGATCCGGCGATCGGCGAGGCGCTCAAGCTGCTCGAGCCCGCCGCCTCCGGGGTGGCGACGCTGGCGGCGCTGCGCCAGAGCCTCGAGACCGTCGCCGCCGCCTTCGTCCAGCCCGAGCCGGCCAAGCCCGCGGCCGAGGGTGGGCTGGGCGAGCGGCTGCTCGGCACGCTCTCGACCGTGGTCACGGTCAAGCGGCCGGCCGCCGGGCCGCACGGCAAGGCGCTCGACGCGGCGCGGGCGGCGCTCGCCCGCGACGATCTGGGCGGTGCGGTGGCGGCGCTCGCCGGCGTGCCGCCGGCCGACAACCCGGCCCTGCCGGGCTGGCTGGCCGAGGCCCGCGCCCGGCTCGACGCCGAGGCCGGGCTCGCCCGCCTGCGCGGCCATCTGCGCACCCTCCTCACCGCCGCCGGCTGAGGCCACCATGCTGCGCGTGATCGTCTTCGTGGTGGTGGCGAGCCTCGTGGCCGTCGCCGCGACCTGGCTCGCCGACGTCCCGGCCGTGGTGAAGATCGAGTGGCAGAGCTACGAGATCGGCTCGAGCCTGGGCGTCCTGGTCGGAGCGGTCCTGGCGCTCGGCCTCGTCCTGGCGGCGCTGGTCGAGCTCTATCGCTGGCTGGTCGGGGCGCCGCGGCGGATCCGCCGCCACCGCCAGGAGGTGCGCACGCTGCGCGGCTACCAGGCGCTCGGCAACGGCCTGCTCGCGGCCGCCTCGGGCGACGCGCTCCGGGCCAGGGCGCTCGGCGCCGAGGCCCGGCGCATGCTCGGCAACGCCCCGGCGATCCTCCTGCTCGACGCCCAGACGGCGCAGCTCACCGGCGACGACCGGGCGGCGGCGGCGAGCTTCCGGCGCATGCTCGAGGCGCCCGCGAGCGAGCTCATGGGGCTGCGGGGCCTCCTCAGCCAGGCGATGCGCGGCGGCGACCGCGAGGAGGCGCTGGCGCTCGCCCGCCGGGCCTATGCGCGGGCGCCCGAGGCGCCTTGGGCCGTGAGCGCGCTGTTCGAGCTCCTGACCGGGGCGCGCCGCTGGAGCGAGGCGCTCGGCGTGGTCGACCGGCTGGCGGCGCTCGGGCTGGCGACGGCCGAGGAGGTGGTCCGCCACCGCGCCGCGTTGCACCATCTGCGCGCCGACGAGCTCGCCCTGGAGCGCCGGCCGATGGAGGCGCTCAAGGAGGAGCGCCGCGCCCTCAAGGTGCTGCCCGGCTTCGCCCCGGCCGCGGCCCAGGCCGGCCGGCTGGCGCATCGGCTGGGCCGTGACCGCGAGTCCCGCCGGCTGATCGAGGAGGCGTGGCAGGCGGCGCCGCACCCGGAGCTGGCGCGGGCCTATGCCGACCTCGCGCCGAACGAGCGCCCGGGCGAGCGGCTGCGGCGGTTCGAGCGGCTGCGGGCGCGCGCCGCCGACCATCCGGAGACCCGGTTGGCGCTCGCCGAGCTGGCGCTCCTGGCCGGCCGCCTGGACGCCGCCCGCGAGCATCTGGACCTGGTGCTCGCCAAGGGCGGCACGGCGCGCGCCTGCCGGCTGATGGCCGAGCTCGAACGGGCGGCCGGCGCCGCGCCCTCGACCGTCCAGGGCTGGCTCGCCCGGGCCGGCGAGGTCGACCCGGATCCGGCCTGGATGTGCACCGATACGGGCGAGGTCCTGGCGGCCTGGGCGCCGTTCTCGACCAGCGGCCGGTTCGGCGCGGTGGCGTGGGGCACGCCGCCCCGGGTGAGCGCGCTCGCGGCCCCGCCGCGCCCGCCCTTCCTCCTGGTCGACGGCCGGCCCGAGGAGCCGGCGGCGGCACCCACGGCCGACGCCGCCTGAGGCGGGCGGCGCCCGCTCAGGCGACCCGGAGCGGCGCGAGCGCGTCCAGATCGAAGCTCAGACCGTGCCCCGGGCGGTCCGGTGCCACGGCCTTGCCGTCGCGCAGCTCGAACGGCTCGCGGATGTAGCGCTCGAGCCCGAAGCCGTGGCACTCGAGGAAGCTCGCATTGGGCACCGCCGCGAGCAGGTGCACGGTCAGGTCGTGGGCGCCGTGCGAGGTCACCGGCAGGTTGAAGCCCTCGGCCAGGTGGCAGACCTTCATGAACACGGTGATCCCGCCGCAGTTGGTGACGTCGGGCTCCGGGAAGCTCACCCCGCCGGCCGCGATCAGGTTGGCGAACTCGTGCAGCGTGTGCAGGTTCTCGCCGGTGGCGACCGGCAGGCCGCCGTCGCGCAGGATCCGCACGTGGCCGGCGATGTCGTCCGGGATGGTCGGCTCCTCGAGCCAGAGCGGCTCGAAGGCGGCGAGCGCCCGGGCGGCGCGGATCGCCTGATCGGCGGTCCAGCGCATGTTGGCGTCGACCATGAGCGGGAAGTCGGCGCCCAGATGGGCGCGCATCGCCCGCACCCGCTCGACGTCCTCGGAGAGCCGCGGCCGGCCGACCTTCATCTTGATGGCGCGGAAGCCCTTGGCGAGGTTGTCGTCGGTCTGCCGCAACAGCGCATCGAGCGGGAAGTCGAGGTCGATGCCGCCGGCATAGGCGGCGACCTGCGGGTCGTGGCCGCCGAGCAGCCGCCAGAGCGGCCGGCCCTGGCGGCGCGCCTCGAGGTCCCAGAGGGCGATGTCGACCGCCGAGACGGCGAGGCTCACCGTGCCGCCGCGGCCGCCATAGTGGAGCGCCCACCACATGCGCTGCCACAAGCGCTCGATCCGCGTCGCCTCCTCGCCGCGCAGCACGGGTGCGAGGTAGCGGCCGATCAGCTCGGCCACCGCCGTGCCGGCGGTGCCGACCGTGTAGGTGTAGCCGGTGCCGACCGCGCCCTCGCGGTCGCGCACCCGGGCGGTCACCAGCTCGAAGGCGGCGATCGCGCCGTGCGTGCTGTCCGACAGCACCACCGGCAGCGGGATCCGGTAGCAGGCGGCCTCGACCGCCTCGATCTCGGCCACGGTGGGACCCTCCCCTGGCCCGCTTCGCGCGTCGGCGGGCTTCGCGCAGGCGAGCGCAGGCGGGCCGTCGGCGTCAACCGTTCTTTAAGAACGGCAGGTCAGAGTCGCGGGCGTGCCACGGGAGCCGCAGCCCTTGCCGCCAGCCTCCGTCGAGCGAGCGGCGCTCGCCCTGCTCGAGGCGAGCCTCGATCCGGCGGTCCTGCTCGACCGGCGGGGTCGGGTGGTGGCCGCCAACGCGGCCGCCGGGGGGCTCCCGGGCGCGGCCCTGGGCGGCCCCCTCGGCCGCCTGCTCGCCGACGACCGCGCCGCCCGCGCGCTCGCCCGGCCGCGGCGCCGCGGCCGTCCGTGCGAGGGCCGGCTGCGGCTGCGCGGCGGCGGCCCGGCCCGCGC
>CAZDFD010000141.1:0-4380 GCA_964504655.1 uncultured Geminicoccaceae bacterium | reverse complement strand
GTGTTCTGCGCCTCCTTGAGCCGCTCGGCGATGCGCTTGCGCAGCCGCGTCATGCGCACCCGCTCCTCGCGCCCGGAGCGCCCCGCCGGGGCGGACGGAGCCGGGGTGGGTGCCGGGACGGGGACCGGTGCCGGGGCGGGCGCGGGTGCGGCGACCGCGACGGGTGCCCGGGCGGCCGCCGCCGCCACGTCGGCCTTGGAGACCGTGCCCCTGGGCCCGGTCGGGGTCACCGCGGCGAGCGTCACGCCGGCCTCGGCCGCGGCCTTGCGGGCGGCGGGGCCGGCCCGGACCTCGCCCGCGGGCGCCGGGGAAGCGGCGGCGGAGGCCGCGGCCGCCGGCGCGGCGACGGCTGCGGCGCCCTCGGCGATCCGTCCGACCACGGTGCCGACCGCGACGTCGGTGCCGGCCTCGACCAGGATCGCCTCGAGCACGCCCGCGGCCGGTGCGGGGACCTCGAGGTTGACCTTGTCGGTCTCGAGCTCGACCAGGGGCTCGTCCTGCGCCACCGCCTCGCCCGGCTGCTTGAGCCAGCGGGCGACGGTCGCCTCGCTCACCGATTCGCCGAGCGTGGGCACGCGGATCTCGATGCTCATCGCGGGTCCTCCCCGGGCGGTCGTCAAGCGAGGCCCAAGGCCTCGGCCACGAGCCGGCGCTGCTCGCGCTCGTGCTCGGCGTGGAAGCCGGTGGCGGTCGAGGCCGAGGGCCGACGCCCGGCGTAGAGCGGCCGGCGCTGCACCGTGCCCTGCGCCTCCATGAGGTTCTCGAGGCGCGGCGCCACGAAGAACCAGGCGCCCATGTTGCGGGGCTCCTCCTGGCACCAGACGAAGGTCGCCTCGGCCCGGTAGCGGGCGAGCTCGGCCTTGAGCGCCTCCTCGGGGAAGGGGGCGAGCTCCTCCAGGCGGACCAGCGCCACCTTCTGGTCGAGGCCGGCCTCCTCGCGGGCCGCCTGGAGCTCGAAGAACACCTTGCCGGAGCAGAGCACGACCCGCTCGACCGCCCGGTCGGCCTCGGACGGCGGGCGCTCCCACATCACCCGGTGGAAGCTCGTGCCCGGGCCCATCTCGGCGAGCGTGCTCTGGCAGCGCTTGTGCCGCAGGAGCGACTTGGGCGTCATGACGATCAGAGGTTTACGGAAGTCGCGGTGCAGCTGCCGGCGCAGCATGTGGAAGTAGTTGGCCGGCGTCGACGGGTAGCAGACCTGGATGTTGTGCTCGGCATAGAGCTGCAGGAACCGCTCGAGCCGGGCCGAGCTGTGCTCCGGGCCCTGGCCCTCGTAGCCGTGCGGCAGCAGGCACACGAGCCCGGACATCCGCAGCCACTTGGACTCGCCCGAGCTGATGAACTGGTCGAAATAGACCTGGGCGCCGTTGGCGAAGTCGCCGAACTGGGCCTCCCAGATGGTGAGGCAGTTGGGGTCGGCCAGGCTGTGGCCGTACTCGTAGCCGAGCACCGCCTCCTCGGAGAGGTGGCTGTCGAAGCACTCGAAGTCGAGCGGGTCCTCGGGGATCGTCTGGAGCGGGACGTAGCGCTCCTCGGTCTCCTGGTCGTGGATGATCGCGTGGCGCTGGCTGAAGGTGCCGCGGCCGACGTCCTCGCCCGACAGCCGCACGGCGAAGCCCTCGGCCAGGAGCGTGGCGAAGGCCAGGTGCTCGGCCGTCGCCCAGTCGATCCCCTCGCCCGAGCGGATCGCCTCGCGCCGCTGCTGGAGGATCCGCTTGAGGCGGGGGTGGACCTTGAGCCCCTCGGGCAGCTCGGTCAGCCGCTCGCCGAGCTCCACGAGCTTCTCGAGCGGCACCGCGGTCGAGCCGCGCTCGTAGGCCTCGGGCGCGCGCCTGAGCCCCTTCCAGGCGCCCTCGAGCCAGTCGGCCTGGTTGGGCCTGTAGGTCCGCGAGGCCTCGTGCGCCGCCTCGAGCTGGCGGTTGACCGCGGCCAGAAGCTCGCCCGCCTCGCCCGGCTTCAGCACCCCCTCGGCCTCGAGCGCCTGGGCGTAGACCTGGCGCACGGTCGGATGCGCGGCGATCTTCCGGTACATGAGCGGCTGGGTGAAGGACGGCTCGTCGCCCTCGTTGTGGCCGTGCCGGCGGTAGCACCAGAGGTCGATGACCACGTCCTTCTTGAACTTCTGGCGGAACTCGGTCGCCAGCCGCGCCACCCGCGTGACCGCCACCGGGTCGTCGCCGTTGACGTGGAAGATCGGGCACTGCACGCCGCGCGCCACGTCGGAGGGATAGGGCGAGCTGCGCGAGGCGTGCGGGCTCGTGGTGAAGCCGATCTGGTTGTTGACGATCAGGTGCACCACCCCGCCGATGCGGTAGCCCTTGAGCTCGCACATCTCGAGGCACTCGTGCACCACGCCCTGGCCGATGAAGGCGGCGTCACCGTGCATGAGGAGGCCCATCACCCGCGAGCGCTCGGCGGTGTCGCCGCGCTGCCGCTGCTTGGCGCGGACCTTGCCCATGACCACGGGGTTGACCGCCTCGAGGTGCGAGGGGTTGGCGGTCAGCGAGAGGTGCACGCTGCGGCCGTCGGGCAGGCTGCGGTCGGTCGAGGTGCCGAGATGGTACTTGACGTCGCCCGAGCCCAGGAACCGGTCGTAGACCGCCGCCCCCTGGAACTCCGAGAGGATCGCGGCGTAGGGCTTGCCCATGACGTTGGCGAGCACGTTCAGCCGGCCGCGGTGCGGCATGCCGAGGACGATCTCCTCGACGCCGAGGCCGGCCGCGGTGCGGATGATCGTCTCGAGCGCCGGGATCGCGCTCTCGCCGCCGTCGAGCCCGAACCGCTTGGTGCCCGGGAACTTGACGTGCAGGAACTGCTCGAACGCCTCGGTGAGGGTCAGCTGCTCCAGGATCTCGCGCTTCTCCTCGGTCGCGGCCGCGGCGAAGCCGCCCGGTCCCTCGACCCGCGCCTGGATCCAGGCCTTCTGCTCGGGGTCCTGGATGTGCAGGAACTCGATGCCGATCGTGCCCGAGTAGGTGCGCTTCAGGACCTCGACGATCTGCCGGAGCGTGGCGGTCTCGAGGCCGAGCACGTAGTCGAGGTGGAACTCGCGGTCGAGGTCGGCCTCGCTGAAGCCGTAGGTGCGCCAGTCGAGCTCGGGGTGCTCCTCGTTGCCGGTCAGGCCCAGGGGATCCAGCCGGGCGATCAGATGGCCGCGCACCCGGAAGGCGCGGATCAGCATGATCACCCGCAGATGGTCGCGCACCAGCGCCTTGACGGCGGGCGACTGCAGCGAGGGGGCGAGCGCCGCGGCCGGCGGCTGGGCGCCGTGGTCGACCACGAGGCGCAGCTCGCGCGGGCGCGGCGCCAGGGCCCGCCGGGCGCGCTCGAAGAGCTGGCGGTTGTCCGGCCCGAGCTCGTCGAAATAGGCCCGCCAGGACGGGTCGACCGTCCGCGGGTCGGCCAGATAGAGCGCGTAGAGCTCCTCGAGGAAGCCGCCGTTGCCACCATAGAGGAAGGAGGTCTGCTCGAGCTCGCGCCGCGTCGCCATGCCCGCTCCCTCAGCCGGTCGGCGCCGCCCGGCGCCCGCGTCGTCCCTCAGCGCCTGAGCGCCTCGACCATCGCCTCGCCGATCGCAGCCGGGCTCTCGGCGATCGTGATGCCGGCCGCGCGCATCGCCGCGAGCTTCTCCTCGGCCCCGCCCTTGCCGCCCGAGATGATCGCCCCGGCGTGCCCCATGCGGCGGCCGGGCGGCGCCGTGCGCCCGGCGATGAAGCCCGCGACCGGCTTCTTGACCTTGGACCGCCGCAGCATCTCGGCCGCGTCCTCCTCGGCCGAGCCGCCGATCTCGCCGATCAGCACGATGCCCTCGGTCGCCGGGTCGGCCAGGAACAGCTCGAGGGCGTCGACGAACTCCATGCCCTTGACCGGGTCGCCGCCGATCCCGATGCAGGTCGACTGGCCGAGCCCGAGCCGGCTCGTCTGGGCGACCGCCTCGTAGGTGAGCGTGCCCGAGCGCGAGACGATCCCGATCCGGCCGGGCGTGTGGATGTGGCCCGGCATGATCCCGATCTTGCACTGGCCGGGGGTGATGACGCCCGGGCAGTTGGGGCCGACGAGCCGGGTCCGCGAGCCCTCGAGCGCCCGCTTGACCTTGACCATGTCGAGCACCGGGATGCCCTCGGTGATGCACACCACGAGCGGCATCCGGGCGTCGATCGCCTCGAGGATGGCGTCCGCGGCGAAGGCCGCCGGCACGTAGATGACCGAGGCGTCGGCGCCGGTCCGCTCGCGCGCCTCGGCCACCGTGTCGAACACCGGCAGCCCGAGATGCGTCTCGCCGCCCTTGCCGGGCGTCACCCCGCCCACCATGCGGGTGCCGTAGGCGATCGCCTGCTCGGAGTGGAAGGTGCCCTGGGCGCCGGTGAAGCCCTGGCAGAT
>CAZDFD010000140.1:0-4459 GCA_964504655.1 uncultured Geminicoccaceae bacterium | reverse complement strand
GCGCCGTCGCGTCGCCTTGACGGGTCCCTGCCGCCGCCGCACTTCTGCGGCCATGACCGCGATCACGCTGCTCGACCGCGCCGCCGCGCCCTCGGGTGCACCCAGGAAGCCCGCCTGGATCCGCGTCAAGGCCCCGACATCCGAGGCCTACCACGCCACCCGGAGGCTCGTGCGCGAGCAGCGGCTCGCCACGGTCTGCGAGGAGGCCGCCTGCCCGAACATCGGCGAATGCTGGGCGCACCGCCACGCCACGGTGATGATCCTGGGCGAGGTCTGCACCCGCGCCTGCGCCTTCTGCAACGTCAAGACCGGGCTGCCGGGTCCGCTCGACCCGGGCGAGCCCGGGCGGCTCGCCGAGCTCGTCCGCGCCATGGGCCTCGAGCACGTGGTGATCACCTCGGTCGACCGCGACGATCTGCCCGACGGCGGCGCCTCCCAGTTCGTCCGCTGCATCGAGGCGATCCGCGCCACCTCCCCCGCCACCACGATCGAGATCCTGACCCCGGACTTCCTGCGCAAGCCCGGCGCCGTCGAGGCCGTGGTGGCCGCCCGGCCGGACGTCTACAACCACAATCTCGAGACCGTGCCGCGGCTGTACCGCACGGTCCGGCCCGGCGCGCGTTACTTCCACTCGCTGCGCCTCCTCCACAAGGTCAAGGAGCTCGATCCCTCGATCTTCACCAAGTCCGGCATCATGGTCGGGCTCGGCGAGGAGAAGCGCGAGATCCTCCAGGTCATGGACGACCTGCGCTCCGCCGAGGTCGATTTCCTGACGATCGGGCAGTATCTGCAGCCGACGCCGCGCCATCACCCGGTGCTGCGGTTCGTCGAGCCGGCGGAGTTCGAGGCGCTCGGCCGGCACGGCCGGGCCAAGGGCTTCCTCCTGGTCGCGGCCTCGCCCCTGACGCGCAGCTCCTACCACGCCGGCGCCGACTTCGCCCGGCTCCGGGCGGCCCGCCTCGCTGGTCTCTCCGGGGCCGGCCTCGCCGGGGCGGGCCCGCGCCCCCAGGCCTGAGGCCCGCCGCCATGCCGACGCACGCCGAGAAGCGCCATTTGCCCTACACGCCCGAGCAGCTCTTCGCGCTCGTGGCCGGCGTCGACAAGTATCCGGAGTTCCTGCCCTGGTGCAAGGCCGCGCGGATCACCCGCCGTGACGGCAACGTCTTCTATGCGGATCTGGTCATCGCCTTCAAGGTCTTCCGCGAGCGGTTCTCCAGCCGGGTGACGCTCCTGCCGGACCTGGGGATCGACGTCGCCTACATCGACGGACCGTTCCGCTACCTGAACAATCACTGGCGGTTCGAGCGGGCCGCCGACGGCGGCTGCGTCGTCGACTTCTACGTCGACTTCGAGTTCCGCTCGAAGATCCTGCAGAACGTCATCGGTCTCCTGTTCAACGAGGCGGTGAGCCGGATGGTCGGGGCCTTCGAGGCCCGCGCCCGCCGGCTCTACGGCGAGGGCGTGGCGGCGGCCGGCGCGGCCCCGGCCGCGGTCGGCTGAGGCGGGCCGCCGAGCTCGGCCTCGAGCCGGTCGAGCTCGTCCAAAAGCCGCGCCAGCCGTTCGCCCGCAGGCGTCAGCGCGTACTCGACCCGGGGCGGCACCTCGGCAAAGGCCGTGCGGGCGAGCAGCTCCAGCCGGACCAGCTTGGCGAGCCGCTCGTTCAGGACCTTGGTCGAGATGCCGGGGATCGCCCGCTCGAGCGCCCCGGGGCGGCGGACGCCGCGGCGGACCGCGCGGAGCACCTCCACCGACCATTTGCACCCGACCACCTCGGCGAGCCGGCCGCGGCTCTCGACCGTCACCTGGTTTCCCTTCTCCTTCAAGAAGAAACACCGAAAGGTTCGTACCGCACCGGAAGGTGCCCGCTTGTCCGACCGCCGCATTCGGGGCTGCATGGCGAACGGAGCCGGAGGACCGCTCCAACAGCACGACGGTTCGGAGGAAGCAAGCCATGCGCAGGATCACGACGGCCGCGTCCGGACTTCTTCTGGCCGCATCGGCCGCGGCCGTCACGGCCGATGCGGCCGAGGTCGCCTGGCCCGAGGGCTGGCGGGCGTGGACGCACGTCAAGAGCATGGTGATCGAGCCCGGTCACCCGCTCTACGAATCCTTCGGCGGCATCCACCACCTCTACGCCAACCCGAAGGCTCTCGAGGGCTACCGGACGGGCAAATTCCCGGACGGTGCGGTGATCATCTTCGATCTGTTGGAGGCGGTCCGGAAGGACGCCGCGGTGGTCGAAGGCGCCCGCAAGGTCGTGGGCGTCATGCAGAAGGATTCGAAAGCCTTCGCCGCCACCGGCGGCTGGGGCTTCGAGGGCTTCGCCGGCGGCGACCCGGGCAAGCGGGTGGTGGGCGCCAAGGCGGCCGAGGCCTGCTTCGGCTGCCACGCCGGGCAGGCGGCGAGCGACTTCGTTTTCAGCCGCCTGCGGGAGTGAGCCGGGGCGGCGCCGCGGCCGGGGCGGCCGGGGCCTCGCCCGGCCGCCGGCCGGGCCGGGCGGTCGGCGGTGCCGGCTGCGCCCAGCGATCGACCCGTGCCACGGGCGGCGGGGTCGCCGATCCTCCAGCCGGGACCGCGGCCGGCGGCCGCGCCGGCTCGACCGGGATCGCGTCGAAGTCCGGCCAGAACCAGCCGGCCGAGGAACGGTAGGACATGGCGGTCGCTCCGCTCGGTCGCGCGGCCGGGCGGGTTCGCCCGACGCGGCCGCAGCTTGGACCGCCCTGGTGAACGCTTCCTCGCAGCCGGGCAGCGACCGTGGCCCGTGCCTACCGGGCTGCGCCGCGGGCTCAGGCGAGACCCGCCTCGGGGCCGGCCGGCCCGCCCGAGAGGGCCGCGAGCCCGAGCCCGAGGACGGCCTCGACGGAGGCCAGCCGCACCGCCCGGCGATCGCCCGGAAACAGGCAGCGGCGGTGGAGGAGCGGCCCGCCCCGCCGCGCCGCCGCCAGATGGACGAGGCCCACGGGCTTCCCGGCCGTCCCGCCGCCCGGCCCGGCGATGCCGGTGACCGCGAGCGCGAGCCCGCAGGCCGAGCGCTCGAGGGCGCCCTCGGCGAGCTCGCGGGCGCAGCGCTCGCTCACCGCGCCGAAGCGGGCGAGCGTCTCCGGGCGCACGCCCAGGAGCTCGGTCTTGGCGCGATTGTCGTAGACCACCCAGCCGCGGTCGACGACCGAAGAGCTGCCGGCGTGCTCGGTGAGGCAGCCCGCCACGAGGCCGGCGGTGCAGCTCTCGGCGGTGGCGAGGCGCACACCCCGGGATGAACAGGCCTCGAGCAGGCGCCGGGCGGCGGCGAGGCAGGGCTCGGGGAACATCAGCCGGCCGCCTCGAGCCGGCAGGTGGCGAGCACGCTGGCCAGGATCCCCTCGCCCCGGCCGGTGAAGCCGAGCCCCTCGGTGGTCGTGGCCTTGACGCTCACCGCCTCCTCGCCGAGCCCGAGCAGCTCGGCCAGCCGCGCGCGCATCGCCGCCCGGTGCGGCGCGATCCGCGGCCGCTCGGCCAGGATCGTGACGTCGACATGCTCGACCCGGCCGCCGCGCTCGGCCAGGAGCGCCAGCGCGTGGCGCACGAACAGGCTCGACTCGGCGTCGCGCCAGCGCGGATCGGTGGGCGGGAAGTGGCTGCCGATGTCGCCCGCGCCGATCGTGCCGAGGAGCGCGTCGGTGAGCGCGTGCAGCACGACATCGGCGTCCGAGTGGCCGTCGAGGCCGAGCTCGGAGGGGATCTCGAGCCCGCCCAGCACCAGCCGCCGGCCGGGCACCAGCCGGTGCACGTCGATCCCCTGGCCGGTGCGCCGGACGGCGGCCGCGGCCAGGCGGCGCTCGGCCGCCTCGAGGTCCTCGGGCAGGGTCAGCTTCACGTTGCCCTCCTCGCCCGGCACGTGGACCACGGGCAGCCCGGCCCAGTCGGCGACCGCGCCGTCGTCGCCGAAGCCGGCCGCCGGGGCCCGGCGGTGGGCGTCGAGGATCGCCCCGAAGGCGAAGCCCTGCGGGGTCTGGACCCGCACGAGGTCGGCCCGGTCGACGTCCTCGAGGACCCGCTCGCCGCGGGTCCGCCGCAGGCTGTCGACCACCGGCAGGGCCGGGAGCACCGCCGGGTGACGGTCGAGCGCGGCGACCACCCGGTCGATCAGGGCCGGGCTCGCGAACGGCCGGGCGCCGTCGTGGATCAGCACGAGGTCGGGCGGGTCGGCGGCGAGGCTCTCGAGGCCGAGCCGGACCGAGGCCTGCCGGCTCGGCCCGCCCTCGACCGGCTCGAGCAGCGCGAGGCCGCGCGCGGCCCGGGCGTAGAGCGGGCCGTGGCCCGCGGCCACGACCACGCGCACCGCGTCGATCCGCGGATGGCCGACGAACGTGGCGAGGCTGTGCCGCAGCACCGGCCGGCCGGCAAACCGGCGGGACTGCTTGGGGACCTCGCCGCCGCGCCGGATCCCCTGGCCAGGCGGGACCACCAGCGCCACGCAGCG
>CAZDFD010000139.1:0-4592 GCA_964504655.1 uncultured Geminicoccaceae bacterium | reverse complement strand
GCATGGTGCCCCATTCCGGCGCCGGCGGCTGCGCGCCCATGCCGAGGAAGCCGAGGGCCGCCGCGTCCAGGATCGCGGTCGAGAAGGAGAGTGCCGCCTGCACGATGATGGGTGCGAGGCAGTTGGGCAGCACGGTCACGAACATCAGGCGGAGCGGACCGGCGCCCGCGACCCGGGCGGCGGTGACGTAGTCGCGGGTCCGCTCGGCCAGGACCGAGGCGCGGGTCAGCCGGACATAGTGCGGCTGGAGGACCACCGCGATCGCGATCATGGCGTTGGTCAGGGACGGGCCGAGGATGGCCACGAGCACGAGTGCCAGCAGCAGCGAGGGGAAGGCCAGGATGACGTCCATCAGCCGCATGACGAGCGTGTCGAGCCAAGCCGGCGCGAAGCCGGCGAGGAGCCCGATCACGATCCCGCTCGAGGCGGCCAGGACCACGACGACGATGCCCACGAAGAAGGAGTAGCGGGCGCCGTGGACCAGGCGCGAGACCATGTCGCGGCCGAGCGGGTCGGTGCCGAGCGGGAAGGTCCAGAGCCCCCCCTCGGCCCAGGCCGGCGGCCTGAGCGCGTGCTCGCGGAACTGCTCGGCCGGGTCGAACGGTGCGACGAGGTCGGCGCCGAGCGCCAGCACCACGAAGACCGCGAACACCCAGAGGCCCATCACGGCGCCCCTGTTCTCGCGGAAATAGTGCCAGAACTCGGCGAGCGGGCTCGGCCGGCGCACGGTCGTCGTCGGCGCCTCTGCGGCCGTCATCGACGCCTGCGGATGCGTGGGTTGATCAGACCATAGAGCAGGTCGACGGTGAGGTTGACGACCATCACCATGGCGGCGGTGAGCAGGAGGCCGCCCTGGACGACCGGGTAGTCGCGGCGGAAGATCGAATCGACCATCCACTTGCCGATCCCGGGCCAGGAGAAGATCGTCTCGGTCAGGATCGCCCCGGCCAGGAGCGTGCCGACCGAGAGCCCGATCACGGTGACCACCGGGATCATGGCGTTGCGGAGCGCGTGCAGGCCGTTGACGCGCAGGGGCGAGAGCCCCTTGGCGCGGGCGGTGCGGACATAGTCCTCGGCCAGGACCTCGAGCATCGCCGAGCGCGTCTGCCGGGCGATCACCGCGAGCGGGATGGTGGCGAGCACGATCGTGGGCAGGATCAGGTGCCGCAGCGCCGAGCCGAAGGCACCCGGCTCGCCCGACAGCAGCGCGTCGACCAGCATGAGCCCGGTCACCGGCTCGAAGAAGTACAGGAGGTCGATGCGCCCCGAGACCGGCGTCCAGCCGAGCTGGCCGGAGAAGAGGATGATCAAGAGGAGCGCCCACCAGAAGATCGGCATCGAGTAGCCGACCAGGGCCGAGGACATCAACAGCCGGTCGAACAGGCGGCCGCGGTGGACCGCGGCCACGACCCCGGCCGGCAGGCCGATCGCCACCGCCAGGAGGATGGCGCAGATCGAAAGCTCGAGCGTGGCCGGGAAGAGTGCGAAGAACTCGTCGAACACCGGCCGCTTGGTGACGAAGGAGCGGCCGAGGTCGCCCTGCAGGACGCCGCCCAGATAGCCCAGGTACTGGAGCGGCAGCGGCTGGTCGAAGCCGAGCTCGCGCACGAGCTCGGCGTAGCGCTCGGCGGTGATGCCGCGCTCGCCCGCCATGACGATGATCGGGTCGCCGGGCAGCACCCGGATGAAGCCGAACGCCACCACGGTGACGCCGAGGAAGGTCGGCAGGAAGGTCGCGAGCCGGCCGAGGACGAAGCTCAGCATCGGCCGACCACGCGCAGCTCCTTGGGGAAGCGGGTGAGCGACCGGCAGCCCGCCTCGGTGACCAGCACGTCGTCCTCGATCCGCACCCCGAAACCGCCGATCCGGTAGAGCCCGGGCTCGTCGGTGAACACCATGCCGGGCTCGAGCGGCTCGTGATTGCCGCGCATGATCCAGGGCGCCTCGTGCACCTCGCGGCCGAGCCCGTGGCCGGTCTTGGTGCGGATCCGGTCGGCGAAGGGCGAGGCCTCGAGCACGCCCGTGACGGCGTCGTCGACCGCGTGCGCGGTGATCCCGGGCGCCGCCACCTCGAGCCCGCGCAGGTTGGCGCGCAGCACCGTGTCGTAGACGGCCGCGGCCTCCTCGCTCGCGTGGCCGACGAAGACGGTGCGCGTCAGATCCGCGGCGAGCCCGCCGAAGCGGGCGCCGAAATCGAGCAGGAGCGCGTCGCCCGCGCGGATGGCGTAGTCGGCCCGGGCGCTGGCGTGCGGCCGGGCGGAGTTGTCGCCGGCCGCCACGATCGGCGGGAAGGCGTGCTCCTCGGCACCGTGCGCGAACAGCGCCCGGGTCAACAGCCGCTCGACCTCCTTCTCGCTCTGCCCGATCCGCACCTGGTCGAGCACCTCGGCGAGCGCTGCCTCGGAGATCCGGATCGCCTCCTCGAGGGCGGCGATCTCGGCCGCCGTCTTGCGGATCCGCAACCCGGAGATCGCCCGCTCGCCGTCGACCACCCGGAGCCCCGGCCAAGCCCGGGCGAGGGCGTCCCGGACGAACACCCGCATGACCTGGCCCTCGACCGCCAGGCTCGCGAGCGGCAGCCGCCGCGCCAGCGCGTCGAAGGCGCCCTGGTATCCGGCCTGGTCGCGCCAGTCGTGCACCTCGCCCTCGAAGCCGACGAGATCGAAGGAGCGGAGCTCGAGGTTGGGGACGATCGCCGCCGGCGGCCCCTCGGCTGGCACCAGGACGACGAGCGGCCGTTCGTTGGTGTGGAAGGCCTGGCCCAGGATCCGCGTCAGGTTGGGGCCGGGCACCAGCGCCACGGCCTCGACGCCGAGCCCGCGCGCGACCGCGCGCAGCTCGCGGTAGCGGTCCTCCATCGTTCCCTCCCGGCGCCCCTCCCCGGACGCGGCCGGCCGGGGCGGCGACGCCCCGGCCGCCGGGCCTCACTTGGCGAGGCTGACGCGGGTGAAGATGTGGCCGCCCATCGGGTGGACCTTGTAGCCCTGCACCTCCTTGCGCATCGGCATGAACACCACCGAATGCGCGATCGTGGCCCAGGGTGCCTGCTCCTTGAAGATCACCTGCGCCTGCTCGTAGAGCTTGGTGCGCTCGGCCTTGCTGGTCGAGACCTTGGCCTTCTGGATCAGGTCCTCGAACGGCTGGTGGCACCACTGCGCCCGGTTCGAGTTGCCGACGCCGGCGCAGCCCAACAGCACCGCCAGGAAGTTGTCGGGATCGCCGTTGTCGCCGGTCCAGCCCAGGAGGATGGCGCCGTCGCGGTCCTTGGCACGCGAGCGGCTCAGATACTCGCCCCACTCGTAGCTGACGATCTCGACCTTGACGCCGACCTTGCCGAAGTCCTCCTGGATCAGCTCGGCCATCCGGCGCGCGTTCGGGTTGTAGGGGCGCTGCACCGGCATCGCCCAGACCTTCATGGAGAGGTTCGTGATCCCCTCCTTGGCGAGCGCCGCCTTGGCCGCCTCGGGATCGTAGGGGTCGTCCTTGACCGCGTCGTTGTACGACCACATGGTCGGCGGGATCGGGTTCTTGGCGATCTGGCCCGAGCCCTGGAAGACGACGTCGATGATCGCCTTCTTGTCGATCGCCATGTTGAGGGCCTTGCGCACGCGCGGATTGTCGAACGGCGGCTGCAGCGTGTTGTAGGCCAGATAGCCGACGTTGAGGCCCTCCTGCTCCATCACCACGAGGTTCGGGTCGGCCTTCATCGCCTTGAGGTCGGCCGGGTTCGGGTAGGGCATGACGTGGCACTCGCCCGCCTTGAGCTTCTGGTAGCGGACCGAGGCGTCGGGGGTGATGGCGAACACCAGATTGGCGAGCGGCGGTGCGCCGCCCCACCAGTCGGCGTTGCGGGCGTAGCGGACCACCGCGTCCTTCTGATAGGCCACGAGCTTGAACGGACCCGAGCCGATCGGCTCCTGGTTGAGGAGCTCGGGCGTGCCGGCCGCGAGCAGCTTCTGGGCGTACTCGGCCGACAGGATCGAGGCGAAGTCCATCGCCATGTTGGCCACGAAGGGTGCCTCGGGCCGGGTCAGCACGAACCGCACGGTGTGCTGGTCGACCTTGTCGATCGAGGCGATCAGCCCGGGCATGTCCATGCCCTTGAAGTATTCCCAGGTGCCGCCCGAGGCCTTGTGCATCGGGTGGTCGGGCTTGCGCTGCCGCTCGAAGCTGAAGATCACGTCGTCCGCGTCGAGCTCGCGGGAGGGCGTGAACTTGGCGGTGCTGTGGAACTTGACGCCGCGGCGGAGCTTGAAGGTGTACTGCCGGCCGTCGTCGGAGGCGGTCCAGCTCTCGGCGAGGCCGGGCACGATGTTGGTGGTGCCGATCTCGAACTCGAGCAGGCGGTCGTAGAGCGGCCGCGAGGAGGCGTCGAAGGTGGTGCCCGAGGTGTAGAGGCCCGGGTCGAAGCCCTCGGGCGAGCCCTCCGAGCAGTAGACGAGCGTCTGCGCGAACGCGCCGCCGCCACCGAGTGCGGTGGCGAGCGCGCTCGCCGCGAGCAGATGTCCGAGCCTCATCACGACCTCCCTCGCCGGCCGCCGGCCCGGCCGGCGCGCCCGCATGCGTGTCCGAGCCAGTATCGAGGCGCGCGC
>CAZDFD010000138.1:0-4592 GCA_964504655.1 uncultured Geminicoccaceae bacterium | reverse complement strand
CTGATCGACGAGCTCGACCGCACCGACGAGCCGTTCGAGGCGTTCCTGCTCGAGGTGCTCTCGGACTTCCAGATCACCATCCCCGAGATCGGCACGGTCAAGGCACCGGCCCCGCCGATCGTGGTCGTCACGAGCAACCGCACGCGTGAGATCCACGACGCGTTGAAGCGCCGCTGCTTCTATCATTGGGTCGACTATCCCTCGATGGAGCGCGAGCTCGAGATCGTCCGGGTCAAGCAGCCGGGTGTGGAGGAGCGGCTGTCGCGGCAGATCGTGGCGTTCGTGCAGGACCTCCGCCGCCGCGACCTGTTCAAGCTGCCGGGGGTGGCCGAGACGCTGGACTGGACCCGGGCGCTCACCACGCTCGATTGTCTCGAGCTCACGCCCGGCGTGATCAACGACACGCTCGGCACGCTCTTGAAGTACCAGGACGACATCGCCAAGATCCGCGGCTCGGAGGCGGCCAAGATCCTGGCCGAGATCAACATGAAGCTCGAGGGGGTGTCGCGCTGAGGGACGAGGGGCTCCTGCCCGGCGCGGGCGGCGGCAGGCTCGCCCGCAACGTCGTGCACTTCGTCCGTGCGCTGCGCGCGGCCGGCCTGCCGCTCGGCCCGGGCCACGCGCTGCGCGCCCTCGAGGCGGTCCAGGTGGTCGGCCTCGAGCGACGCTCGGACCTCTACTGGACCCTGTTCGCGGTGCTCGTGAACCGGCGCGACCAGCAGCCGATCTTCGACCAGTGCTTCCACGTCTTCTGGCGCGATCCGAAGATCCTGGAGCGCATGATGCAGCTCCTCCTGCCGCAGCTCGAGACCGACCAGCCGGCCGAGCGCGAGGAGATCAGCCGGCGGGTCGGCGAGGCCATGGGGCCCGACAAGCTGCCCGGCCGCGGCGAGGGCGAGGAGGAGCCCGAGGAGCCGGAGATCGAGCTCGACGCGGTGCTCACCTGGTCGGCCCGGGAGCAGCTCGCGAGCAAGGACTTCGAGCAGATGTCGGCCGAGGAGCTCGAAGAGGCCAGGAAGGCGATCGCCCGGCTGCGGCTGCCGATCCGGGAGGTCCGCACCCGCCGCTTCGCCCCGGATCCGAAGGCGCCGCGGATCGACCTCCGCCGCACGCTGCGCCGCTCGCTCCGGGGCGGCGGCGCGGCGATCGACCTCGTGCGCAAGAAGCCCCGCACGCGGCACCCGCCGCTCGTGATCCTGTGCGACATCTCGGGCTCGATGGCGCGCTATTCGCGCATGCTGCTCCTGTTCATGCACACGCTCGCGACCGATCGCGACCGGGTGGCGAGCTTCGTGTTCGGCACGCGGCTCACCAACATCACCCGCCATCTGCGCTTCCGGGACGTCGACCAGGCGCTCGCCAAGGTCGGCGAGGTGGTCCAGGACTGGTCGGGGGGCACGCGGATCGGTGCCTGCCTCGAGGAGTTCAACCGCACCTGGTCGCGCCGGGTCCTGGGCCAGGGTGCGGTCCTGCTGTTGATCACCGACGGGCTCGACCGCGACGCCGGCGAAGGGCTCGCCGCGCAGATGGAGCGGCTGCACAAGAGCTGCCGGCGGCTGGTCTGGCTCAACCCGCTCCTGCGCTTCGACGCCTACCAGCCGATCAGCGCCGGCGCCCGGGCGATGATCCGCCACGTCGACGAGCTGCGCTCGGCGCACAATCTCGAGAGTCTCGAGGAGCTGACGCGGCTTTTGTCGGCCGAGGCGCCGCGGCGGGCCGAGGGGCTCTCGGAGTGGGTGGCGGCCTCGCGCGAGGGGAGGGCGGCCTGATGGTCGAGGAGCGGCTTCTGGAGCAGGCGCTGGCCTGGCGGCGCGAGGGGCGCAAGGTGGCGATCGCCACGGTGGTCACGACCTGGGGCTCCTCGCCCCGGCCGGTCGGCTCGATGCTGGTGGTCGACGAGGCGGGCCGCATGGCGGGCTCGGTCTCGGGCGGCTGCATCGAGGGGGCGGTGGTCAAGGAGGCGCAGGAGGTGATGGAAGGCGCACCGCCGCGGCTGTTGGACTTCGGCGTCACCAACGAGCAGGCCTGGGAGGTCGGGCTCGCCTGCGGCGGCAAGGTCCAGGTCTGGGTGGAGCCGGTCGCGTGAGGACCGAGCTGCTCGAGCGGCTGGTCGAGGCGCGGGCGCGCAAACGCCGGGTGTGCCTCGTCCGCCTGCTCGACGCGCCGGGCGAGACGCTGCTCGTCGACGGCGAGCGGGTGGCCGGCGCGGAGCTCGAGCCGGCCTTGCTCGAGGCCGCCCTCGAGGCGGTCCGCCGCGACCGCTCGACCACCGTCACGGGCCCGCGCGGCCGGGTCTTCCTGCAGGTCCTGAACCCACCCTTGCGGCTCCTCGTCGTGGGTGCCGTGCACATCGCCCAGGCGCTCGTGCCGATGGCGGCGCTCGCCGGCTACGCGGTCACCGTGGTCGACCCGCGGCGCGGCTTCGCCACCGATGCCCGCTTCCCGGACGTGGCGCTGCTCGACGCCTGGCCGGACGAGGCCATGGCCGAGCTCGCACCCGACCGCCGGAGCGCGGTCGTGACCCTGACCCACGATCCCAAGCTCGACGATCCGGCCTTGGACGTGGCGCTGCGCTCGGAGGCCTTCTACATCGGTGCGCTCGGCTCCAAGCGCACGCACGCGGCCCGGCTCGAGCGGCTTTCGGCCATGGGCCACGGGCCCGAGGCGCTGGCGCGGATCCACGGGCCGGCGGGGCTCGACATCGGTGCCGTGAGCCCGGCCGAGATCGCGATCTCGATCCTGGCCCAGATGACCCAGGTGCTGCGGCGGGAGGGCTGAGCGATGGCCGAGCCGGCCGTGAAGGTCCGCCGCACCGTCGCCGAATGGCGGGCGTGGGAGCAGGCCCAGCCGGAGCGCCACGAGCTCCTCGGCGACGAGCCCCGCATGATGGCGGGAGGGACCGCCGGGCACAATCAGCTCGCGCAAAACATCGCGGGATGGCTGCGCGAGCGGCTGCGCGGCCGCGACTGCCGGACCTTCCTCGCCGACGTGAAGGTCGTCTTACCGAGCGGGCGTTGGCTCTATCCCGATGTGTTCGTGCGCTGCGGTCCCTGGACCGGGCGGGAGACGGGGTTCGGCGATCCGGTGCTGGTGGTCGAGGTCCTTTCGGCGAGCACCGCCGGCATCGACCTCGGGGCGAAGCGCTGGGCCTACCAGGAGCTCGCGAGCCTCGGCGACCTCCTGTTCGTCGCGACCGACCGGATCAAGGTCGAGCATGCCGTGCCGGCCGACGACGGCTCCTGGCGGAGCGTGTTCTACACCGATCCCGGGCAGGTCGTTCCCCTCGACCGGCTCGGGCTCGCCCTGCCGCTCGCCGCGATCTACGAGGGCGTGCCGCTCGAGAGCGAGGCGGGCGGGGACGCGGCGGCCGCTATCTGAAGGTGACCGATCGCACCCGATCTTCGCCTGGACCAAGGCGGCCACGGCAAGTATTCTACCGCTGATTTCAGAGCGTTCGATGATCGACGGGGGGACCCATGTCGAACGATCTGGCCGGGATTCTGGTCGTCAGCGTAGAACAAGCGGTGGCGGCACCTTACGCGGCGCGGCTTCTCGCCGATGCTGGCGCCCGAGTCGTCAAGGTCGAGCGTCCGGAAGGTGACTTCGCCCGTTCTTACGACGATTACGTCAAGGGCTTGTCGGTCAACTTCGTCTGGCTCAACCGCGGCAAGCAGTCGATCGCGCTCGACCTCAAGAGGCCCGAGGACCGGGCGTTGTTGGAGCGGATCCTGGCGCGGGCCGACGTGCTCATCCAGAACCTCGCTCCCGGCGCCATGGCGCGGCTCGGCTTCGGCTCGGAGGCCCTGCGGGCGCGCTTCCCGCGGCTCGTGACCTGCGACATCACGGGCTACGGCGAGGAAGGCCCGCGCCGGGACCTCAAGGCCTACGATCTCCTCGTGCAGGCGGAAAGCGGCATCGCCTGGGTCAACGGGCTCGGCGACGAGCCGGCGCGGGTCGGGGTCTCGATCTGCGACATCGCCGCGGGCATCACCGCCGCCGCGGCGATCTTCCGGGCGCTGTTCGCGCGCGAGCGCACCGGCCGGGGCCAGGGTATCGAGGTCTCGCTGTTCCATGCGATCGGCGACTGGATGAACGTGCCCTGGATGACCTTCGCCTGTGGTGGCTTCGAGCCGCCCCGGCTCGGCCTGCACCATCCGACGATCGCGCCCTACGGCGCCTATGGCTGCGGCGACGGCAAGATGATCTTGATCGCCATCCAGAACGAGCGCGAGTGGGGCCGGTTCTGCGCGCAGGTCCTGGGCCGTTCGGAGCTCGCCCACGACGCCCGCTTCGCTTCCAACACCGAGCGGGTCAAGAACCGGCTGTTGTTGGACGCGGTGATCGCCGATGCCTTCCGCGGCCGCGACCGGGACCTGGTGGTGGCGGCGCTCGAGGCGGCCGGGATCGCCTACGGGCGGCTGTCGAGCCTGGCCGATCTGGCCGGGCACCCGCAGATGCGCTGGCTCGAGGTGCCGACCGCGGCCGGGCCGGTGCGGGTGATCGGGCCCGGGGCGCGGGTCCGCGAGGAGGCCTTCGAGCCCGGCCCGGTCCCCGCCCTCGACGCGCACGGGGCGGCGCTCCGGGCGGAGTTC
>CAZDFD010000137.1:0-4621 GCA_964504655.1 uncultured Geminicoccaceae bacterium | reverse complement strand
GCGTCGTTGTAGAGGATCTTGTAGGTGATGCTGACGCCGGCCGCGACCGCCGCCCGGATCGCCAGGATGCCCGAGTGGTAGTAGGTGCCGTCGCCGAGGTTGGCGAACACGTGGCGGCGCTCGGTGAACGGCGCCTGGCCGATCCAGGCGACGCCTTCGCCGCCCATCTGGCTGAAGGTCCGCGTCGTCTCCGGGTAGATCCAGGTCGCCATGTAGTGGCAGCCGATGCCGGCCAGGGCGAAGCTGCCCTCGGGCACCTTGGTGCTGGTGTTGTGCGGGCAGCCCGAGCAGTAGTGCGGCACCCGCTGCACCGCGAGCCGCTGGCGGGCGAGCGCCTGCTCCTTCTGCTCGAGGAAGCGGACCCGGTCCTCGATCCGCTCGCTCGTGAAGAAGCGGCGGATGCGCCCGGCCACGACCCGGGCGATCGTGGCGGGCGTGAGCTCGGAGGCCGCCGGCAGGAGCCAGCCGCCCTGCGGCAGCGCCCACTCGCCCTTCTCGTCGAACTTACCGATCACCCGCGGCCGCACCTCCTCGCGCCAGTTGTAGAGCTGCTCCTTGAGCTGGTACTCGAGGTGCTGGCGCTTCTCCTCGACCACGAGGATCTCCTCGAGCCCGTGGGCGAAGCGGCGGGTGACCTCGCTCTCGAGCGGCCAGGTCATCCCGACCTTGTAGACCCGAAGGCCGATCTCGGCGGCGAGCGCCGCGTCGATGCCGAGATCGTCGAGCGCCTGCAGGACATCCAGATAGGACTTGCCGGCGGTGACGATGCCGAGCCGCGCCCGCGGGCTGTCGAGGGTGATCCGGTTGAGCTCGTTGGCGCGCGCATAGGCGAGCGCGGCGTAGGCCTTGTGGCGCTGCATCCGCGCCTCTTGGACGAGCGGCGGGTCGGG
The DNA here is from genome assembly GCA_964504655.1 of uncultured Geminicoccaceae bacterium. Classification (GTDB taxonomy): domain Bacteria; phylum Pseudomonadota; class Alphaproteobacteria; order Geminicoccales; family Geminicoccaceae; genus JANXAZ01. Next base: position 3,731 of record CAZDFD010000137.1, on the reverse strand, counting down.
CCAGCGGATCGACAGCCCGCCCTCCGGCATCTCGAAATCGTCCGGGACGTGCACCTCGATCCGCTCCGGGTCGACCTGCACCACGGCCGTGCTCTCGACCGTGTCGGTGATGGTCTTGAGCGCCACCCAGAGCCCGGCGAAGCGCGACATCGCCCAGCCGTGCAGGCCCATGTCCAGGATCTCCTGGACGCCCGAGGGTTGCAGCACCGGGATCATCGCCGCGGCGAACACGTGGTCCGACTGGTGCGGCAGGGTCGAGGACTTGGCGGCGTGGTCGTCGCCGGCGACCACGAGCACCCCGCCGTGGCGGGCCGTGCCGGCGTGGTTGGCGTGCTTGAGGACGTCGAGCGAGCGGTCGACGCCCGGCCCCTTGCCGTACCAGAGCGCGAACACGCCCTGGACCCTGGCACCCGGGAACAGCCCCACCTGCTGGCTGCCCCAGACCGCGGTCGCGGCCAGGTCCTCGTTGAGCCCGGGCTGGAACCGGACCTCGTGCGCGTCCAGGTGCCGGCGCGCCTGCGAGAGCACCTGGTCGAGCCCGCCGAGCGGCGAGCCGCGGTAGCCGGTGACGAGACCGGCGGTGGCGAGCCCGCGCGCCCGGTCGCGGCGGCGCTGCAGCATCGGCAGCCGCACCAGCGCCTGGATGCCGGAGAGGAGGACCGGGCCGCGCTCGCGGGTCCAGCGGTCCTCGAGGCTCACGCTCGCGAGCGCCATGGCCACCTCGGGGGCTTCCTCGCCACGTGGCGAGGCAACGCGCTCGCACCCCGCGCGTCAAGCGCACCCTCTAGCGGTCGCCGAAGGTCCGCTGCACCCAGTCCAGGATCAGGGCCAGGCCGTTCTCCGGGCGCTCCGCCGCGCCCTCGGGCCCGGCCGTGGCGCGGGCCACCACCGCCGGTGCGGCGGCCGGCGGGGTGGCCGGGGCCTGGCGCAGGATCTCGCGCCAGATCCGGGCCGGCAGCCCGCCGCCGGTGACCCCCTTCATCGGCCGGCCGTCGTCGTTGCCGACCCAGACCGCGGCCAGAAGGTCGCCCGCGAAGCCCACGAAGAGCGCGTCGCGGTTGTCCTGGCTCGTGCCGGTCTTGCCCATCACGGCGCGGTCGGGCAGGCGCGCCGCCCTGCCGGTGCCGCGCTCGACCACGGCCGCCATGAGCCCTTGCATGGTGGCGGCGACCCGCTCGTCGAGGACGCGCCGCTCCGAGCCGACGTGCCGGTAGAGCACCCGGCCGCGGTCGTCCCGGACCTCGCTCACCGCGAAGACCGGCCGGCGCAGGCCGAAGGTGGCGATCGGCAGATAGGCGCCCGCCAGCTCGAGCAGCGTCAACTCGGCGGTACCCAGCGCCAGGGACGGCACCTCGGGCAGGGGCGAGGCGATGCCGAGCTCGCGCGCGGTGCGCACCACCTCGCGCGGGCCCACGCTCTGGATCAGCCGCACGGCCGCGGTGTTGAGCGAGAAGGCGAAGGCGTCCTCGAGGCTGACCCGGCCGCGGTAGCGGCCATCGAGGTTGGCCGGCCGCCAGTCGCCGATCGCCACCGGCGCGTCCTCGAGCCGCCGCTCCGGGGTCCAGCCCTGGCGGAGTGCCGCCAGGTACAGGAACGGCTTGAAGGCCGAGCCGGGCTGCCGGCGGGCGCTCGCGGCACGGTTGAGTCGGTTGGCGCGGTAGCTCTCGCCCCCGACCATGGCCCGGACCGCGCCGGAGGCATCCAGCAGGACCACCGCCCCCTCCTCGACCCCGGCCGCGGCGCCCTCGGCCGCGAGCGCCTGGCGGAGCGCCTGCTCGGCGGCCTGCTGCAGCCTGCGGTCGAGGGTGGTGCGGACCACGAGGTCGCGGCCGTGCTTGCCCAGATGCTCGGTCAGATCGTCGAGCACCCAGTCGAGAAAGTGGCCGGCCAGATCGGTCCGCGTCTCCGGGGCGAGCCGGGCCGGCCGGCCGCGCGCCACCGCCGCCTCCTCGGCGCCGATGTGGCCCTCCTCGACCATCCGGCCGAGCACGATCGCCGCCCGCTCGCGGGCGCGGTCGAGCTCGCGGGTGGGCGCGAGTGCCGAGGGCGCTTTCAACAGGCCCGCGAGCATGGCCGCCTCGGCGAGCGTCACCTCCTTGGCCGGCTTGCCGAAGTAGCGCTGCGCCGCGGCCTCGACCCCCCAGGCGCCGGCGCCGAGATAGACCCGGTTCAGGTAGAGGGTCAGGATCTCCTCCTTGGAGAGCCGCGCCTCGAGCCAGAGGGCGAGTGCGAGTTCCTGCAGCTTGCGCTTGAGCGAGCGCTCGGGGGTGAGGAACAGGTTCTTGGCGAGCTGCTGGGTGATGGTGCTGCCGCCGGCCACCACCTCGCCCGCCCGCAGGTTGGCGAGCGCGGCCCGGGCGAGACCGATGGGGTCGACCCCGAAATGGCTCCAGAAGCGCTTGTCCTCGGTCGCCAGGACCGCCTGGACGAGGCGGGGGGCGACCGCGTCGAGGCGGACGAAGCGGGCGCCCGTGGCACCGCGCTCGGCGAGCGTGCTGCCGTCGGCCGCGAGCAGTTTGACGGTGCGCTGCTCGCTGTCGGCGAAGAGGGCGTCGGTGTCCGGCAGCTCCGGGGCCACCAGGAGGAACAGCGCCGCCCAGGCCACGAGCAGCACGACGAGGAGCGTCGGCAGCGCCGCCAGGAGGCGCCAGAGGAGCGGGCGGGGCGCGCGGTCGGGTGTGGCCATCGTCTCGGGCGCGCGGGCGCGCCGCTTGCAGGTCCCGTCCGGATCCATACCTTAGGCCGGGGTCGCCCCGCAAACCCCGCGCGGTCGCCCCGAGCCCCGGGACGCCGATGCGTACGCCACTCCTCCTGCCCGACCCGGACGATCCGGCGCTCACCCAGCCGGTGGTCGGGCTCGACCAGGAGGGCCGCCGGGTCGAGGCGGCGATCGTCCACGAGCGGCCGCTGACCCTGTTCCTCAACGGCCGCGAGATCGTCACCGTCATGACGATCGGCGACCATCCCGAGGAGCTGGCACTCGGTTATCTCCTGAACCAGGGCATGCTCCGGCCCGACGACGTGGTGACCGGGATCGAGCACGATGCCGAACTCGCCGTCGTGGTGGTGCGCACCGCCCGCGAGACCGACTTCGAGCAGAAGCTCGCCAGGAAGATCCGCACCTCGGGCTGCGCCCAGGGCACCGTGTTCGGCGATCTCATGGAGCGGTTCGAGCAGGTCCGTCTGCCCGCGGACGCGGTGCTCAAGACCTCCTGGCTCTACGCCCTCACGCGCGCGATCAACACCACGCCCTCGCTCTACCTCAAGGCCGGGGCGATCCACGGCTGCGTGCTCTGCCGCGCGGACCGGATCCTCCTCTACATGGAGGACGTCGGCCGCCACAACGCGGTCGACAAGATCGCGGGCGTGATGTGGCGGCAGGGGATCGAGCCCGCCGACAAGATCTTCTACACCACGGGCAGGCTCACCTCCGAGATGGTGATCAAGACCGTGCAGATGGGCATCCCGATCCTCGTCTCGCGCTCGGGTTTCACCGCCTGGGGCGTCGAGCTCGCGCGCAGGGCCGGGCTCACCCTCGTGGGCCGCGCCCGCGGCCGCCGCTTCCTCGCCCTCGCGGGCGAGGAGCGGCTCGTCTTCGACGCCGATCCGCGCGCGGTCGAGGAGGAGGATCCCCGTCTCCGCCGCAAGGGAGCGCGCGATGAAGGCGATCTCTGAGCTCGCCGACCTCGACCCGGCCGAGCTCTACGAGCGCGACTTCTACGCCTGGACCC
>CAZDFD010000136.1:0-4781 GCA_964504655.1 uncultured Geminicoccaceae bacterium | reverse complement strand
CACCTGCCGGAGCTGGGTCGGCGGCTGAGAGCGGGGCCGGCGGCCCGGTGGCCGCGGCTCCAGCCGGCCGCCGAGCGAGGGCCTCGGCGGGCCCGCACGTTCGCGCGGCGAGCGTACGGACGGAGCCGAGGAGCGATCCGAGCCGGGTGAGCCCCGCGGCGATCCGGACCATCAGGACGAGGACGACCACCAACGGCACGGGGATCGGCTCCCGCCTCGTGAACCCGCCCCCTCCCTAGCGAGCGAGGATGAACGAGCCGTTAAACCCGCTGCCCGGCCGTGCCGCTTCCCGCGGCGCGCCGCTCAATGCACGTCGGGTGCGGCCATCCGCGTCGGCCGGCCGCCCACCTCGAGCCGGCGCAGCGGCGCCAGATCGATCGCCGAGAGCTCGTGGATCCGGCCGTTGGCGGGATCGCTCACGAAGAGCCGCTCGCCCATGCGCGCGAGCTCGGGCCGCATCGCCGCGTTCCAGGCGCAGTCGAACGGCCCGACCACCGGTCGGCTGGCGACCTCGCGCCAGTCCGCCAGCTCGTACAGCCGGAGCGTCCCGTCGGCCGTCAGGTCGACGAGCCGGTCGCCGGCCACCGTGAACTGGCAGACGATCTGCCCGCCCGCGACCGGCATCAGGTCCGCGGCGGCGAGGGCCGCGGCCTCCGGATCGACCCGCAGGAACGCCCGATAGTCGCCGGGCTTGCCGTAATTGCCCACGAACCAGCGACCACCCCCGTAGCCGAGGGTGCTCACCCGGCGGCCGTCGGGATAGGGGATCTTGCGCGAGCCGATCCCCGTCTCCGCGTCGCGCACGAGCAGGATGCCGCCGTCGGCGAGCGGGTGGCCCGGCTCGTTCATGAAGCAGCCGAACAGGTGCAGCTCCCCCTTGGCGGCGTGGCCGTGATAGCCGCGGCAGCGCCGATCCGGGTCGTCGGCGCGATCGAGCTCGGCCAGGACCGAGCCCTTCCCGTCGAGCAGCTTGAACCCGATCGGCAGCGAGCTCGCGTCCTTCTCGCCCGCGACATAGGCCGGGTTCGGGGTCGAGACGAGCAGTCGCCCGTCGCGCAGCGGCACGGCGACGCCGTGCTGCGGGCCGGGGCTGTCCCAGCGGCCCACGGGCGCCTTCGCCTCGGCGAGGCCGACCAGATCGACGAGGTGCACGACGGCGTCGACCCGCGGCTCGCGGCCGCCGTCGTAGAACACCGCGACCCGCCCGTGCCCCTCGACGAGGTGGCCCGGCTTCACCCCGGAAAGGCGCAGCCCGAGCAGCTTCGGCTCGCTCTTCTCGACGTCGCGATGATCGCCGTGCTCCTCGAAGGCGAGCCCGGTGTCGACGAACAGGACCGTGCCGGCCTCGTCGCCCACGCTCGCCGCCAGATATTCCCCGCCGGAGAGCGCGACGAGGCGCGCCGAGGGCTTCGGCATCGCGACCTCGTGCGTGACCCTGGCCTCGTCGAGGTCGAGCACGCGCAGCACCGGCGCGTCGTCGTCGGTGAAGAAGAGGCGCCCCTTGGGCACCTCGTGGGCTCCCACCGTTCCCGCGGCGAGTGCCAGCGCGGCCACCGATCCCAGGAGTGCGGAGAGCTTCGGCACGAAGGTTCCTCCCGATGGTCTCAGAAGGTGCAGCCGGCCGCCTCGCCGCCCTCGTCGATCACGAGCAGCAGCCGATCGCGGCCGGTTCCGGAAAGGGGTGGCGAGCGGTGCACGCAGGGCCGGGGCGAACGCGCGCCGCCGAAGAGGCCCACCTCGAAGCGCTCGAGCCGGCGGATCAGGGCGGGCTCCGGGTCGGCCACGAACCCGTCGGCGGCGAGCCGGACGTCGCGTGCGGCGAGCCACTCGGTCGCGGGCCCGCGATCGGTGCACAGCAGACGTGCGCGGACCTGGTCGGCGTGGGAGCGCCGGCAGGCGTCGTCGCGGATCGCCTCGAGCCGCAGCCGGATCGGCGCGCTGCCGGTCACCCGGGCGTAGAGCCGGGCGAGATCGGCCACGTCGGCCAGGAGCGGCGCGAGCTTCGACGCGCGCGGGCCGAGCCCGGCCGCGATCGCCTCGCCCACGCGATCGGCGGCGATCGCCTCGAGCCGCAGCTGCGGCCGCTCGGCGAAGGCGAGGCCGTCGACGAGGGCCGCGAGCTCAGGGTGTACCGGCCGGCGCCAGAGAACGAGCGCCGTGCCGGGCCAGCCGATCGCCCCGAGCCCTTGGGGCTCGTCGACGATCAGCGCCTCGGGGGCGCCCGGGACCTGTCGCGCGCGCAGCGAGGCGGCGCGAGCGGTCACCCGGCTCGGCTCCAGCGCGGGAACGGGTCGGGCAGCGCCCGCCAGGCCCGCTCGCCACGGGCGAGCTCGTCCTCGCGCAACAGGCAGGCCTCGAGCCGCGCCCGCGGCGCCTCCACATCGAGCCTCGGGCCGATGAAGACGAGCTCCTGGCGGCGGTCGCCGAAGCGCGGGTGCCAGAGGCTCCGCAGCCGCGCGCGCGTGCTCGGGTCGTCGGTCCAGGCCTCGCGCGGCACGGCCGCGAACCAGCGGCCGAGCGCCCGCGTCCGACGCATCGCCCCGGCCATCTCGAGGGCACCCACGAAGTCGGGCCGCGAGGCGAGTCGGAAGAACCCCTCGGCGCGCACCACGTTCGGCCAGTCCTCGGCGAGAAAGGCCGCGAACCGCTCCGGGTGGAAGGGTGCGCGCGCCCGGAAGGCGAGCGAGCGGATGCCGTAGGCCTCGGTCTCCGGCACGTGCTCCTGGAAGCCGTAGAGCTCGCGCGCCCCACCCGGGGAAACGCTGCGCCCGCTCGAGATCGAACCGCCCGGTGCCGAGGACCTCGTCGAGCGGGACCGCGCCGAAGCGCGCCTCGACGAGGCGGGCCACGGGGTTCAAGCTCTGGACGATGGCGCGGGCGTCCGCGAGCGCTTCGGGGCTCGCGGCGTCGACCTTGTTCAAGACGATCGTGTCGGCGAACTCGATCTGCTCGACCAGGAGATCGACGAGCGTGCGCTCGTCCTCGGGGCCCCCGACTTCGTCGCGGTCGCGCAAGAAGTCGGCGCTCCCGAAGTCGCGCGTGAGGTTGGCCGCGTCCACCACGGTCACGATGCTGTCGAGCCGCGCCACGTCGCCGAGCAAGAAGCCGGCCTCGTCGCGGAAGGCGAAGGTCGTGGCGATCGGCAAGGGCTCGGCGATCCCGGTCGATTCGACGACGAGCCCGTCGAACCGGCCCGCGCGGGCGAGCCCCATCACCTCGCGCAGGAGATCGAGGCACAGCGTGCAGCAGATGCAGCCGTTGGTCATCTCGACGAGCCGCTCCTCGCCGCGCCGGAGCGCCCCGCCCGCGCGCACGAGCTCGGCATCGACGTCGACTTCGCTCATGTCGTTGACGATCACCGCGAGCCTGCGGCCCTCGCGGTTGGCGAGCAGGTGGTTCAGGAGGGTGGTCTTGCCGGCGCCGAGAAAGCCCGTGAGCACGGTGACCGGCAGGCGCGGATCGGACATTCCGACCCTCCCCGACGCATGATGTTATAGTATAACGTTTACGCCGGTCAAGCGTGGCGCTTCACGGGCTCGCAACGGTCGCTGTCTTATGCTCCCTCCGTCTCGGCGGGGGCCGGCAGGAGGTGGCCGCGCCGGACCGGGCTGCGGAGGAGCCATGCGCGAAGGATTCGACCGTCGGACCGTACTCGGCGCGCTCGGAGCGGTCGGCTCGGGGCTGTGGCCGGCGCTGGCGCGGGCCGAGACCTACAGTCGACCCTATGGGCCGAACGCGCCCTGGAACGTGCCCGCAGCCCTCGTGGCGACCCACCCGCAGAGCGCGCTCTACGCCGAACGGCTCTGGAGCCTGGGCTCGGCCACGGCGGGGAACATCAACCTCACCTTCGCGGGCTACACCTACCCGGTCTACGACGTGCGCGACGCGACCCTCGAGGCCACCGTCTCGGTCAAGTGGCGCACCGCGCTGCACGGCAGCAAGCTGCCCTGGAACCCGGCCTGGAAGATCCCCTCGGGCAGTGACCGCCAGGTGATCCTCTTGGATCCGCCCACGGGTCGGGAGTGGAACCTCTGGCAGGTCGCCTACAAGAACGGCAAGCTTTCCTGCACCAACGGCAATCTCGTGCCGGGCAGCTACTGGACCCGGGAGGTGGGCTTCCCGCCCTCGCGCGGCTGCGGCATCCCCTACCTCGCCATGCTCGTGCGGCCGCAGGAGGTCGAAGCGGGCGAGATCCGCCACGCCCTCTCGATGCCGGTCATGAACCCGGACAGCCAGGTCTACGTGGCACCGGCCACCAAGCTCGAGGGCAAGAGCTCGGCGATCGTGAACGGCATCCCCGAGGGCCTGCGCTTCGTGCTGGATGTGAGCGACGCCGACATCGAGAGCTGGATCGCGACCCTGCCCGCCCAGTTGCCGACGGCCACCCGCCGCTCGGCGCGGGTGATCGCCCGGGCGCTGCGCGACTATGGCTGGTTCGTCACCGACACCTCGGGGGGCGCGCATCTGCAGTTCGAGGAATGGGGCTCGGCCGGGGCGGCCTGGCAAGCCCTCGGCCTCGCCACGATCAAGGCGAACTGGAAGGAGTATCCGCGCGATCTGTTGGACGGGCTGTTGCGCCGCGACCGGATCCGCACCCTCGTCCCCTCCGACCAGTACCCGCCGGAGCTGCGGGCCCGCGCCTGAGCTGCCCGCGGGTCCCGATCAGCGGGACTTCGGCCGATGCTCCTCGTCCTCCTCCTCGTCGAGGAGGATGCGCTGGGCGGCGCCGTCGAGGTCGTCGAACTGGCCCGAGCGCAGCGCCCAGACGAAGGCGGCGAGGC
>CAZDFD010000135.1:0-4961 GCA_964504655.1 uncultured Geminicoccaceae bacterium | reverse complement strand
GCCCTGAGCGCGACGGTCGCGGCTCTGGCCGACGGCGGCGGATCCGATATGGTGGCCGGCGCCGGGCCGGAGCCGCGCCGGAGCGGCCTCCCGCGCGCCCGAGGCCTGATGACGATGGTGCCACCCGAGCTGTTCGCCCGCTGCCCGGCCTGGCCGGTGGTCGAGGCCCTCAAGGTGGTCGAGCGGGTCCGCCGCCGGCCGCCGGGCAAGGGCTTCGTGCTGTTCGAGACCGGCTACGGCCCGTCGGGCCTGCCGCACATCGGCACCTTCGGCGAGGTGTTCCGCACCACCCTCGTGCGCCGCGCCTTCGCGCGCCTGTGCGACCTGCCGACCGAGCTCGTCGCCTTCAGCGACGACATGGACGGGCTGCGCAAGGTCCCGGACAACGTCCCCAACCGCGAGATGGTGGCCCGGCATCTCGGCCGGCCGCTGACCGCGATCCCCGACCCGTTCGGCACGCAGGAGAGCTTCGGCCACCACATGAACGCCCGGCTCAAGGCGTTCCTCGACGATTTCGGCTTCCCCTACACCTTCAAGAGCGCCACCGAGTGCTACCGCTCGGGCGCCTTCGATGTGGCGCTGCGCCGCGTCCTCGAATGCCACGAGGCGATCCGCGCCGTGGTCCTGCCGACCCTCGGGCCGGAGCGGCGGGCCAGCTACTCGCCGATCCTGCCGATCTCGCCCAAGACCGGCCGGGTCCTGCAGGTGCCGATCCTCGAGACCCGGCCCACGGCCGGCACCGTGGTCTTCGAGGACGAGGACGGCACCTTGACGGAGCTGCCGGTCACAGCCGGCCACTGCAAGATGCAGTGGAAGTGCGACTGGGCGATGCGCTGGGTCGCCCTCGACGTCGACTACGAGATGTCGGGCAAGGACCTGATCGATTCGGTCCGGCTCGGCGCGCAGATCTGCCGGATCCTCGGGGGCACGCCCCCCGAGGGGTTCACCTACGAGCTCTTCCTCGACGAGCAGGGCCAGAAGATCAGCAAGTCCAAGGGCAACGGCCTGACCATCGAGGAGTGGCTGCGCTACGGCACCCGCGAGAGCCTGGCCCTGTTCATGTACAAGGACCCCAAGGCCGCCAAGCGGCTGCATTTCGACGTCATCCCGCGGCACGTCGACGAGTACCAGCAGCACCTGGAGGCCTACCCGGAGCAGGACGTCGAGCGCCGGCTCGCCAACCCGGTCTGGCACCTGCACGACGGCGATCCGCCGGTGGACCGGCTGCCGCTGTCGTATGCCATGCTGCTCAACCTCGCGACCGTGCTCAACGCCCGGTCGGCCGAGCTGCTCTGGGCCTTCATCACCCGCTACGCGCCGGGGGTCACCGCGGCGACCCATCCGAAGCTCGCCCGGCTGGTCGAGCATGCGCTCGCCTACTGCCGCGACTTCGTGCTGCCGACCCGTCGCCTGCGGGTGCCCGAGCCGCACGAGCGGGCGGCGCTCGCGGAGCTGCGCGCCCGCCTCGAGGCCTGCCCGGCCGGGGTCTCGGGCGAGACCGTCCAGGACCTCCTGTACGAAATCGGCCGGGCGCACGGCTTCGAGCCGCTGCGCGCCTGGTTCCGGGCCCTCTACGAGACGCTGCTCGGCCAGTCGGAGGGCCCGCGGTTCGGCACCTTCGTGGCGCTCTACGGGATCCCGGAGACCCTCGCGCTGATCGACGCGGCGCTCGGCCGCGCGGCGGAGCCGGCATGAGGGGCCGGGCGGAGGAGCCGCCGCGGCGACGCAAGGGCCCGCCCGAGCCGCCGCCGCGGCGCGGCCCGGCGCACGGCGGGCCGCCGCTCCTGGAGCCGCGCCGGCCGCCGGCGAGCGCCCGCTCGCTCGCCCTGGACGTGCTCGACGAGGTGCTCGGACCGGCGCGCCGCCCGCTCGAGGACGCCTTCGCCGGGCATCCGGAGCTGGCCCGCCTGCAGCCGCGCGACCGCCAGCTGGCCCGCCTGCTGGCGCTGACCGTCCTGCGCCGCCTGGGCGAGCTCGACGCGCTCGCGGCCCCGTTCCTGCGCTTCGTCCCCGAGCCGCCGCGCCTGCGCCACATCCTGCGGCTCGGGGTGGCTCAGCTCGCCTTCCTGCACACCCCGCCGCACGCCGCCGTGCACGCCACGGTCGAGCTCGCCCGGCACGGCCACGAGAAGGCCCTGCCGATGATCAACGCGGTGCTGCGGCGCGTCGCCGGGCACTGCGCCGAGCGACTGGCGGAGCTCGACCCGGCGCGGCTCGACACGCCGGACTGGCTGTGGCGGAGCTGGACCCTGGCCTTCGGCGAGGCGACCGCCCGGGCGATCGCCCTCGCGCATCTGGCCGAGCCGCCGCTCGACCTCGTCGTCCGTGACGACCCGGTCGCGACCGCCGCGGCCCTCGATGCCGAGCCGCTCTGGCACGACGTGGTGCGCCGGCGCGCCGGGGGTTCCGTCGAGGAGCTGCCGGGCTTCGCCCAGGGCGGGTTCTGGGTGCAGGACGTCGCGGCCACGCTGCCGGCGCGGCTCCTGGGCGAGATCCGCGATCGACCGGTCCTCGACCTGTGCGCGGCGCCCGGGGGCAAGACGCTGCAGCTCGCCGCGCGCGGCGGGCGGGTGACCGCGGTCGACCGGTCGGCCGAGCGCCTCGGGCGGGTGCGCGCCAACCTCGCCCGTACCCGGCTCGAGGCCGAGCTCGTCGAGGCCGACGTCACCGCCTGGCGGCCGCCGGCCCCGGCACCCTTCGTGCTGCTCGACGCGCCCTGCACCGCCACCGGCACCATCCGCCGCCATCCCGACATCGCCCACCACAAGCGGCCGCAGGACGTCCTGCGGATGGCCGAGCTGCAGGATCGTCTCCTGGACGCCGCGGCGGCGATGCTCGGCCCCGGCGGCCGGCTCGTCTACGCGGTCTGCTCGCTCCAGCCCGAGGAGGGCCCGGAGCGCGTCGCGGCGCTCCTCGCCCGGACGCCGGCCTTGTCGCGCGCGCCGATCCGCGCCGCCGAGCTCGAGGGCCTGCCCGTGACCCCGACCGCCGAGGGCGACCTTCGGACCCTGCCCAGCCACTGGCCCGAGCGCGGCGGCATGGACGGGTTCTTCATCGCCCGTCTGGCGAGCACCCCCTGATCCCGACCGCCCCGGAGCCCGCCCGTGACCGTCCGGCCGATCCGTCGCGCGCTGCTTTCGGTCTCCGACAAGGAGGGCGTCGTCGAGCTCGGCCGGGCGCTCGTGGGGCGCGGTGCCACCCTGCTGTCGACCGGCGGGACGGCGCGGGCCCTGCGCGAGGCCGGGCTCCCGCTCCTCGAGGTGAGCGCGCTCACGGGCTTTCCGGAGATCCTGGACGGACGGGTGAAGACGCTGCACCCCAAGGTGCACGGCGGGCTGCTCGCGACCGCGGCGGCCGCCCACGAGGCGCAGCTCGCCGAGCACGGGATCGAGCGCATCGACCTGCTCGTGGTCGACCTCTACCCCTTCGCCCGGACCCGTGCCGCGGGCGCCCCCTTCGACGCCTGCCTCGAGCAGATCGACGTCGGCGGGCCGGCGATGATCCGCGCCGCCGCCAAGAACCACGCGCTCGTGGCCGTGCTGACCGATCCCGCCGACCGCCCGGCGCTCCTCGACGAACTCGACCGGCTCGGCGGCACGACCCTCGAGACCCGTCGCCGGCTGGCCGCCAAGGCCTTCGCCCTGACCGCCGCCTACGACGCCGCGATCGCGGCCTTCCTCGTGGAGAGCGCGGGCGAGCTCCTGCCGGAGCGTCTCGTGGTCGTGGGCGAGCGGCTCGAGCGCCTGCGCTACGGCGAGAACCCGCACCAGGCGGCGGCCCTCTACGGCCTGGCGGACGGCCGACCCGGCGTGGCGACCGCGCGGCGCGTCCAGGGCAAGGAGCCGTCCTACAACAACCTCCTCGACGCCGACGCGGCGCTCGAGGCGGTCGCCGAGCACGACGAGCCCGCCGTCGTGATCGTCAAGCACGCCAATCCCTGCGGGGCGGCCACCGCACCGACCCTGCTCGAGGCGTGGCGGAAGGCGCTGGCCTCCGATCCCGTGAGCGCGTTCGGCGGGATCGTGGCGGTCAATCGCCCGCTCGATGCCGACACCGCGGAAGCCATGGGCGGGCTCTTCCTCGAGGTGGTCGTGGCGCCGGCCGTGCAGCCGCGGGCAGCCGAGCTGCTCGCCCGGCGCCCCGCGCTCCGGCTGCTCGTGCCGGCGGCACTGCCCGATCCCGGCGCCACCGGGCTGGTCCTGCGCTCGCTCGCGGGCGGCCTCCTCGTGCAGAGCCGGGACGCCGGCCGCGATCCGCGCGACGCCTGGCGCGTGGTCACCCGCCGCGCCCCGAGCCCGAGCGAGCTCGCCGACCTCGCCTTCGCCTGGAAGGTCGTCCGCCACACCCGCTCGAACGCGATCGTCCTGGCCCGCGACGGGGCCACGGTCGGCATCGGGATGGGCGAGACCAGCCGGGTCGACGCCGCCCGCCACGCGGTCGAGCGGATGGAGCGCGGACCCGGCCGCGGCCCCTGCGTGGTCGCCTCGGACGCCTTCTTCCCCTTCCCGGACGGCCTCGAGGCGGCGATCGCCGGGGGGGCCACGGCCTGCATCCAGCCGGGCGGCTCGAAGCGCGACGGCGAGGTGATCGAGGCGGCCGACCGCGCCGGCGTGGCCATGGTCTTCACCGGCCGCCGCCATTTCCGCCACTGAGCGGCGGCCCGCCCGGCCGTGCCCGACCGCGCCGCGCCGCGCGCCCCGTCCGGCCGCGCCGCGGGCGGCCGCGAGGCCGGCGGCCAGGGCGAGCCACAGCGACAAGAACACGAGCACGAGTGCGACGTCGGCCATGCGGGTCCCCGGTGACACACCGGAGGATGGGCCGGAAAGGTTGCGCGACCGTTAACGCAGCGCCCGTTGCCGACCGACGCGACCGCGCCCCGAGCCCGGCCTTCGGCAGGTTCGCCGGCCGGCCGGATTGGTGGGCGCACAAGGACTCGAACCTTGGACCCGCTGATTAAGAGT
>CAZDFD010000134.1:0-4997 GCA_964504655.1 uncultured Geminicoccaceae bacterium | reverse complement strand
CCGGGGTCGCGGCGGCGTTCGGCTTCGTGCAGACGGGCTTCGCCAAGTCCGCCCTGGAAAGCATGCTCGAGCGCCGGCTCGCCGGCGAGGCCGGCGGCGCCGAGGTCAGCGGGCTCACCGGGCTCCTCCCCTTCGCGGTCCGGCTCGAGCGGCTGCGGCTCGCCGATGCCGAGGGCGTCTGGCTCGAGGTCGACGACGCCCGGGTCGATCTGGCGCCCGGCGCCCTCCTGACCGGCCGGCTCGAGGTCCGCGAGGCGGGCGCCGCGCGGGTGGCACTCCACCGTCTGCCGCCCGCCGGGGACGCGACGACCCCGTCCGCCGGACTGCCCGAGCTGCCCACGCTGCCCGAGAGCCTGCCGCCGGTCCGGGTCGAGCGTCTGACCGTGCCGCGCATCGAGCTCGGCGCACCACTCCTCGGCCGCGCCGCCGTCCTGGCCCTCGAGGGCCGGGCCGGCGTGGCGGAAGACGGCCGAAGCCTCGATGCCCGGCTCGCGGTCGAGCGGATCGACGAGCGCACCGCCGAGCTCACCCTCGAGGCCGGCCTCGACCTCGCGGCCGAGAGCCTCGACCTCGGTCTCCGGGGCAGCGAGTGGGGCGGGCTCGTCGCCGCGGCGAGCGGCCTCGAGCGGGCCGGCGCCGCCCGCCTCGCCCTCGCCGGCAGGGGGCCGCTCGCGCAGTGGCAGGGAACCCTCGCCGCCGCGGTCGAGGGGCTCGGCGCGCTCGACGGCCGGCTCGGGCTCGACCTCGAGGGCCTGCCCGGGGTCGAGCTCGCGCTCGCCGCCCGGCTCGAGCCCGACGGCCTGTCCGGACCGCTGCTCGAAGCCCTGGGCGAGCGGCCCGAGCTCGCGCTCACGCTCCGCCCCGAGGGCCCCGAGCGGCTGCGCCTCACCACGCTCCGGCTCGCCACCCCGGCGCTCGCGCTCGACGGAGAGGGCTGGCTCGACCTCGCGGCCGAGCGGCTCGACGGCCGGCTCGACGCCGAGGCCCCGGATCTCGGCCGGCTGGCGCCGCTCGCGGGCGTCCCGCTCGCAGGCCGGCTGCGCCTCGCGCTCGAGGCGCGCGGCAGCAGCCGGGCGCCCGAACTCGGCCTGACCCTGAATGGCGAGGCGCTCGGCGTCGCCGGGCTCGGCGCCCGGGACCTCGAGCTGGCGCTCGCGGCCGCACCGCCCGACGCCTCGGCCGCGGCGGGCACGCTCGCGGCGCGGATCTCGGGCCGGGCCCGAGGCCTCACCCTCGACGGCGGCCCGCTCGGCGCGGACGGCAGCGCCCGGATCGAGGCCGCGGGCGAGGTCCGGGCGGACGGCCCGGCGCGCATCGCCTCGCTCGATCTCACGGTCGCCGGGCTGGAGCTGCGCGCCTCGGGCGACATCGACCCGCGCTCGCTCGAAGGGATGCTCCGGATCGACGCGCGCGCGGCCGAGCTCGCCACCCTCGCCCCGCTCCTGGGCGGCGCTGCGCTGCCCGAGGGCGCGCTCCGCCTCGGCGCCGATCTCGGCCTCGACGGGCCGGGCGCGCTCGCGGCCGACCTCGAGCTCGCGGCCGAGCGGCTCGCGGGCCTCCCACCCGGCGCCGCCGAGCTCCTGGGCGCGGCACCGGTGGCCAAGGGACGCCTCGCGCTCCGCGACGGCCGCCTCGAGCTCGCATCCCTCGCGCTCGAGGGTGCCGCGGCGCGGCTCGCGGGCGACGCGGCACTCGGCCTCGAGGACCATGAGCTCGCGGGCGCGCTCCGGCTCGAGGTCCCCGATCTCGGGCCGCTCTCGGGCCTCGCGGGCGACACGCTCGCGGGCCGGGCCGAGCTCGAGCTCGGCCTCGCGGGCACCCTCGAGGTGCCGCGGCTGAGCCTGCGCGGCGCGGCGAGCGAGCCCCGACTCGGGCGGCACCGGCTGGACCGGGTGACGCTCGAGGGCGGGGTCGGCGTCGCCGCCGCCGGAGCCGAGCTCGAGCTCGAGGCCACGGCACGGCTCGGCCCGGACGAGCTGCGGCTGGCCGCCACGGGCCGTCTCGCCGGCGAGCGGCTCGAGCTCGCGCGTGCGCGCTTGGTGGGCCCCGGCCTCGCCCTGGATGCCGCCGGCTCCGCCGAGCTCGACCGGGGCCTCCTCAGCGGGCGGATCGAGGGTGGCGCCAGCGACCTGGCGCGGCTCGCCGCCTTCACCCCGGAGCCCCTGGCGGGTGCCGTCGAGCTCGAGGCGTCGGCCAGTGCCGAGGGCGGGCGGCAGCAGGTCCGGGCCCGGCTGCGGGGCGAGCAGCTCGGCGGCGCCTTCGGCAGCCTCGAGCAGGCGCGGGTCGAGCTCTCCGTGGCGGATCTGCTCGGCCGCGGCGGCGTCCAGGGCGAGGCGGTGATCCAGGGGCTCGCCACGGCCGAGCTCGGCCTCGAGCGCGCCGCGCTCGCGCTCGACGGGACCATGGCCGATCTGGGCCTGCGCCTCGAGGCCGCCGGGCAGCAGGCCGGACAGCCGCTCGCGCTTCAGGCGCAGGGGCGCCTCGCGGCCCTCGCCGAGCCGCGCCGGCTGGATCTCGCCCGCCTCGAGGGTCGCCTCGCCGGGCAGGCGATCCGGCTCCGGCAGCCGGCCCGGATCACGCTCGACAAGGGTGTGCTCGATCTCGGCACCCTCGACCTCGAGGTCGGCGAGACGACCGCCCGGATCCGCGCCGGCCTCGGCGGCGGCACGGTGCGCGCCGAGGTCTCCCTCGAGCGGCTGGCGCTCGCCCGGCTCGCCGCCCTGGGCCTGCCGGAGCTGCCCGGCACGGCCGCGGCGAGCCTCCGGATCTCCGGCCCGGCCCGCGCCCCGGACGCGCGGCTCGAGCTCACCCTGAGCGGCCTCGGCCGGCCGGGCGCGCCGGCCGGGCTCGAGGCGAGCCTCCGCCTCACGGGCGGTCGCGAGCTGGCGCTCGAGGCGCGCACCGAGGGGTTCGGGACCGAGCCGCTGACGCTCGAGCTCCGGACGCCCTTGCGCGTCGACCTCGAGGCCGGGCGGGTCGAGCCCCTGGCCGAGGCGCCGCTCGGCGGTCGCGCCCGGGGCCGGCTCGAGCTCGCCCGGCTGGCCCCGCTCCTGGCGCTCGACGGGCAGAGCCTCGCCGGCCCCGTGCTGGTCGATCTGGCGCTCTCCGGCCGGCTCGGGGCACCCCGGCTCGCCGGCAGCGTCCGCCTCGAGGGCGGCGAGCTCGCCGATGCGGCGAGCGGGCTCCGGCTGCGCGCGGTCCGCGCCACCGCCCGGGCCGAGGGCGGCCGGATCCGCCTCGAGCGGCTCGAGGCCCGCGACCGCGCCTCCGGGCGCCTGTCGGGCTCGGGCGGGCTCGACCTCGCCACGGGTGCCTTCGAGCTCGCGCTCGAGCTCCGCGGGCTGCGGGCGCTCGCCGCCGAGTTCGGCACGGCCACGCTCTCGGGCACGGCCACGGCCCGCGGCCGGGGCGGTGCCACCACGCTCGAGGCCCGGCTCGAGATCGACCGCGGCGAGCTGCGCCTGCCCGACCCGCCGCCGCCGGTACCCGCGACGATCCCGGTCGAGGAGGTCGGCCAGGGGGCCCGGGCGGGGCTCGAGCCGGGCGCCGGACCGCCGCCCGAGATCGCGCTCGATGTGCGCGTCGTGGCCGCCCAGCGGCTGTTCGTGCGCGGCCGCGGGCTCGATTCGGAATGGGCCGGGCGGGTCCGGGCGCGCGGCACGCTCGCCGAGCCGGACGTGGTCGGCCGGATCGAGCTGCGGCGCGGCTTCCTCGACCTCCTGGGCAGCCGCTTCACCCTCCGCCAGGGCCTGATCGAGTTCGACGGCGCCCGCCCGCCCCTGCCCCGCCTCGAGGTCCTGGGCGAGGCGCGGCGGGCCGACATCGCCGCCCGGGTCGGCCTGCGCGGCCGCCTGCCCAAGTTCGAGGTGGTGCTCGAGAGCGAGCCGCCTTTGCCGCGCGAGGAGGTCCTCTCGCGGGTCCTGTTCGGCCGCGAGATGGCGCGGATCACGCCGCTCCAGGGCGCCATGCTCGCCAACTCGATCGCCACCCTCCAGGGCGGCGGGATCGACGCCTTGAGCCCGGTCCGCCAGGCGGTCGGGCTCGACACGCTCGACGTCGGCGGCGACGCCGACGGTGCGGCCGCACTGCGTGCCGGCAAGTATGTGAGCGAGCGGGTGTTCGTCGAGATGCAGCGCGGTGTCACGCCGGAGAGCGGCCGGGCCCGGGTCGAGGTCGACCTCGGCAACAATGTCCGCGGCACGAGCGAGGTGCGCGAGACGAGCCAGACCGGCTTCGGGCTCGAGTGGCGCTGGGACTACTGAGCCGCCTCCTCGCCCGCCGGCTCGAACACATAGCCCAGGCCGCGCACCGTCCGGATCGTGCGCGGGCGGGCGGGATCGGCCTCGATCCGCCGCCGCAGCCGGGCGATCCGCACGTCGACGCTCCGGTCCCCGGGTCCGAGCCCGCGGCCGTGCGCGAGGCGCGCGAGTTGCTCGCGGCCGAGCACCTGGCGCGGGTGGCGGGCGAAGGCCAGGAGCAGGTCCCACTCCATCGCGGTGACCGCGATCTCGGCGCCGTCCGGGCCGAGCAGCCGGCGGCCCTCGAGGTCGAGCCGGCAGCGCCCGAACGGCACGCCCGCCGGTGCCGTGGGCCGCGCCGGCAGCCGGCGCAGCACGCTCCGGATCCGCGCCAGGAGCTCGCGCGGCTCGAAGGGCTTGAGGAGATAGTCGTCGGCGCCGGCGGCGAGCCCGGCGAGCCGGTCCGGCAGGGCCCCGGCGCCGGTCAGGAAGACGAGCCCGGGCGGCCCCGGGGCGCGACGGACGAGTGCTGCGAGCTCGAGCCCGCTCGCGCCCGGCAGGCCGATGTCGAGGACCACGAGGTCGATCCCCCCGGCCTCGAGCGCCCGGCGCATCTCCGTGCCGTCGGCGGCGGTCCGGACCTCGAGCCCCTGGCCCGGGAGGTAGTCCGCGAGCAGCTCGCGGATCTCCGGCTCGTCGTCGACCACGAGCACCCGCGGCCGCTCCCCGGCCCCGCCCACGCCCCCTCCGCGCCGCGCC
>CAZDFD010000133.1:0-5075 GCA_964504655.1 uncultured Geminicoccaceae bacterium | reverse complement strand
CGGGAGGCCGCTCCGGCGCGGCTCCGGCCCGGCGCCGGCCACCATATCGGAACCGCCGCCGTCGGCCAGAGCCGCGACCGTCGCGCTCAGGGCTCGGCGCGCAGTTCCCGGCGGTAGCGCTTCCAGTTCTCGACATAGGCGCGGGTGCCGCGGGCCATGCGCGCGAGCTGCTCGGGCCGCACCTCGCCCACGATCCGGCCCGGGCTGCCCATGACCAGCGAGTTGTCCGGGATCTCCTTGCCCTCGGCCACCAGCGCCCTGGCCGCGACGAGGCAGTTGCGGCCGATCCGGGCGCCGGTCAGGACGATCGCGCCGATGCCGATCAGCGAGCCCTCACCGATCGTGCAGCCGTGCAGGACGGCGGCGTGGCCGACCGTGACGTCGGCTCCGACCACGAGCGGAAAGCCCGGATCGGTGTGGCAGATCGTGCCGTCCTGGATGTTCGTGCGGGCGCCGATCTCGATCGGCTCGCCGTCGCCGCGCAGGACGCACCCCCACCACACGCTGGCCTCGTGGCCGAGCCTGACCCGGCCGATCACGACCGCGCCCGGGGCGATCCAGTACTCCTCGCTCTCGGTCGCGAGGGCGTGCGGGCCGAGAGCGTAGCGCACCGCCTCAGCCCTCCCGCCCGAGGCCGAGCATGAGGGCCAGGTTCTGCACCGCCACGCCCGAGGCGCCCTTGCCCAGATTGTCGAGGCGGGCGACCAGCACCGCCTGGCGGCGGGCCTCGTTGGCGATCACGAACAGCTCCTGGCGATCGGTCCCGGCGAGTGCGGTGGCGTCGAGCCGCCCGTCGCGCGGCGCCGGCACGACCCGGACGAGCGGCGTGGCGCGGTAGCGCGCCGCCAGCGCCGCCTCGAGGTCGGCCGCCCGCGGCCGGGTCGGCAGCTCGTCGAGATGCAGCGGGATCGAGACCAGCATGCCCTGGCGGAAGGCCGCGACCGACGGCACGAACAGCGGCCGCCGGGTGAGCCCGGCGTAGCGCTGGATCTCGGGCAGGTGCTTGTGCTCGAGGCCGAGCGCGTAGAGCTCGAAGGGCGGCGCGCCGCCGCCCTCGTAGGCCTCGATCAGGCTCCGCCCGCCGCCCGAATAGCCGCTCACGGCGTTGATCGAGAGCGGCTGGTCGGCCGGCAGGATGCCGGCGTCGACGAGCGGCCGGATCAGCAGCACCGCACCGCTCGAATAGCAGCCGGTATTGGCGACCCGGCCGGCGCGGGCGATCGCCGCGGGCTGCTCGGGGGTCAGCTCCGGCAGGCCGAACACCCAGCCCTCGGCCACCCGGTGCGCGGTGCTCGCATCGAGCACGCGCGGCCCGCCCGGGCCGAGCGCGTCGACGAGTGCCACGGCCTCGCGGGCGGCCTCGTCGGGCAGGCACAGCACCACGAGCTCGACGCTCTCGAGGACCGCGCGCTTGGCCGCCGGGTCCTTGCGGCGCTCGGGCGCGATCGTCACGAGCTCGACGCCCGCAAGGCGGGCGAGCCGATCCCGGATGCCGAGCCCGGTGGTGCCCGCCTCGCCGTCGATGAAGACCCGCCTGCCCATGAGGGCGCTCCGCTCCAGCCGCGCAACCACTCTAGGCGGCCGCTCCCGCCTGGTCGAGCGCCCGGCCGCGTGACCGGCCGCTGCCGGCGCGCTAGATCGGCCGCATGGAGGGTCTGTCCGGGTCGGGCCGGGCTCCGGCAGCCGAGCCGCCGCGCGGGCCGCACCTGCCCGAGCCGTTCGCCGCATGGCTCGGGGCGCGCGGCTGGCGGCCGCGGGCCCATCAGCTGGCCATGCTCGAGGCGGCCCGGGCCGGCCGCGACGCGCTGCTCGTGGCGCCGACCGGCGGCGGCAAGACGCTCGGCGGGTTCCTGCCCAGCCTCGTCGAGCTCGCCGCCACAGGCGGTGGGCGCGGGATCCACACGCTCTACGTCTCGCCCCTGAAGGCGCTTTCGGCCGACGTCGCGCGCAACCTCGAAGCGCCGATCCTCGAGACCGGCCTTCCCGTGACCATCGCGGTGCGGACCGGCGACACCCCGGCCGCGGCCCGCGCCCGCCAGCGCCGGCGGCCGCCCGACATCCTGCTCACCACGCCCGAGTCGCTCGCGCTCCTGCTCTCCTACCCGGACGCCGCCGAGCGGTTCGCGGGTCTCCGCGCCGTGGTGCTCGACGAGCTGCACGCGCTCGCGGAGAGCAAGCGCGGGGTGCTCCTCGCCCTCGGCCTCGCCCGGCTGCGCGGCCTCGCCCCGGGCGCCCGCTTCCTCGGCCTCTCGGCGACCGTCGCCGACCCGGGAGCGCTCCGCCGCTGGCTCTCGCCCGAACCCGAGCGGGTGGCGCTGGTCGAGGGCGAACCGGGACCGAAGCCCGAGGTCGAGATCCTGATCCCCGACGAGCGGCTGCCCTGGGCCGGGCATTATGCGAGCCATGCCGCGGCGGCGATCCTCGACCTCGTCCGCCGCCACCGCTCGAGCATCGTCTTCGTCAACACCCGCGCCCAGGCCGAGGTCCTGTTCGGCCTCCTCTGGCGGCTCAACGAGCACAACCTGCCGATCGCGCTCCACCACGGCTCGCTCGAGCTCGAGCAACGCCGCAAGGTCGAGGCGGCGATGGCCGCCGGCAGGCTGCGCGCGGTGGTCGCGACATCCTCGCTCGACCTCGGGATCGACTGGGGCGACGTCGACCTCGTCGTGCAGGTGGGCGCACCCAAGGGGGCGGCCCGGCTCCTGCAGCGGATCGGCCGTGCCAACCACCGGCTCGAGGAGCCGTCCAGGGCCGTGCTCGTCCCGGCCAATCGCTTCGAGGTCCTCGAATGCCTGGCCGCGCGCGAGGCGGTCGCCGAGGGTGCGCTCGACGGCGGGGCGATCGCCCCGGGCGGGCTCGACGTCCTGGCCCAGCATCTCGTCGGGGTCGCCTGCGCCGGGCCGTTCGACGCCGATCGGCTGTTCGCCGAGGTGCGCTCGGCCGCTCCCTACGCCGATCTGGCCCGCGCCGATTTCGATGCGGTGCTCGACTTCGCCGCCACGGGCGGCTACGCGCTCGGCCGCTACGAGCGCTTCCGCCGGCTCGCCCGCGGGGCGGACGGGCTCTGGCGGCTCGCCGACCCGCGCCTCGCCCGGCAGTACCGGATGAACGTGGGCACGATCGTCGAGGCGCCGGTCATGAAGGTCCGGCTCGGCCCGCGCGGCCGGCGGCTCGGCGAGGTCGAGGAGTATTTCGTGAGCACGCTCGCGCCCGGCGACACCTTCCTCTTCGCCGGACGGGTCCTGGAGTTCGTCGGCATCCTCGAGGACGAGGTGATCGTCCGCAAAGGCCGTGGCGGTGATCCGAAAGTCCCGGCTTATGCCGGCGGCAAGCTGCCGCTCACGAGTGCGCTCGCCGAGCGGGTCAAGGCGATGCTCGCCGATCCCCGGCGCTGGCCGGCCCTCCCGGCGCCGGTGCGCGAATGGCTCGACGCGCAGGCCCGCCGCTCGACCACGGGCGAGCCCGAGGAGCTCCTGGTCGAGACGTTCCCGCGCGGGGGCCGGCAGTTCCTGGTCGCCTATCCCATGGCCGGCCGCAACGCGCATCAGACGCTCGGCATGCTCCTGACCCGGCGGATGGAGCGGCTGGGCCTCGCACCCCTGGGCTTCGTCGCCTCCGACTATTGCCTCGCGGTCTGGGGGCGGAAGCCGGTCGAGCGACCGGACGCGCTCTTCACGGTCGATCTCCTGGCCGACGATCTCGAGGAATGGATGGCCGAGAGCTCGCTCATGAAGCGCACCTTCCGCAACGGTGCGGTCGTGGCGGGGCTCGTCGAACGGCGCCATCCGGGCCGGCAGAAGACCGGGCGGCAGCTCACGATGAGCGCCGATCTGATCTACGACGTCCTGCGCAAGTACGAGCCCGATCACGTGCTGTTGCGCGCGGCGCGGGCCGAGGCGGCGCAGGGGATGACCGACATCCGCCGGCTCTCCGACCTGTTGAACGCCGTCGAGGGGCGGATCCGGCACGTCCGGCTTCCCCGGATCTCGCCCTTCGCGGTCGCGATCGTGGCCGGGATCGGCAAGGAGTTCGTGGGCGGCGAGGCGCTCGACCAGGAGCTCGAGGCGGCGGTCGAGGAGCTCGTCGCCGAGGCGATGGGATGAGGCCGGAGCCCCATCGTCTGCTCGGCCGGGAGCTCCTGCTCGACCCCGCGGGCGCGGTGGTCTGGCCGGCGCGCGCCGTGCTCGTGGTGGCCGATCTCCATCTCGGCAAGGCCGAAGCCCTGGCGCGGCGTGGGCTCTTCGCCCCGCCCTACGAGCTCGCCGCGACGCTCGCCCGGCTCGAGGCGCTCGTCGCACGGCACCGGCCGCGGCTCGTCGTGAGCCTCGGCGACGGCTTCCACGATCGGCGCACGGCCCGCGGCCTCGAGGGCGAGGCGTTCGATCGGCTCGCCGCCCTCGTGCGCCGCCAGGACTGGCTCTGGATCACCGGCAACCACGACCCGGCCGTCCCGCTCGCCCTGGGCGGCGCCGTGCTCGATCGGCTCGAGCTCGACGGGCTCACCTTCCGGCACGTGCCGTCGGGGATCGCGGGCGAGGTCGCGGGCCACCTCCACCCGGTCGCCCGGATCGCCACCCGGGCCGGCCGGGTCCAAAGGCGGCGCTGCTTCGCGAGCGACGGCGGGCGGCTCCTGTTGCCCGCGGCGGGCTCGCTCACGGGCGGGCTCAACGTCCTCGACCCGGCGATCGCGGGCCTCTTCCCCGCCGGATTCACGGCCTTTCTCTCGGGCGCCGACCGGCTGTTCCCGATCCCCGCGAGCCGGCTCCTCCCCGAGCTCGACCCGCGCCGGCATCGCCTGTCCCTCGAGCGATCCTCGCCCGCGGGCGAGCCGTAAGAGGGGCCGAAGCGGCAGCGGAACGCACGATGACCCGTTCGACCCTCCTTTGGCTCACCCGCGACCTCCGCCTCGCCGACCATCCGGCGCTCGATGCCGCCGCGCGCGGGGGCCGGCCGATCGTGGCGCTCTGGGTGCTCGACGAGGAGACCCCGGGCGCCTGGCGGCCGGGTGGCGCGGCGCGCTGGTTCCTCGCGGGCGCGCTCGAGAGCCTCTCGGCCGCGATCGCCCGCCGCGGCGG
>CAZDFD010000132.1:0-5152 GCA_964504655.1 uncultured Geminicoccaceae bacterium | reverse complement strand
GCGCCTCGGCGGCCCGGTCGATGTCGGCGGCGGCGGCGCGGGCGAGGCCGCAGACCACGCTCCGGCGGACCCGGCGCGCGATCGCCTGGACCGCCTGGAAGTCGCCCTCCGAGGCGATCGGGAAGCCCGCCTCGATGACGTCGACCCCCATGCCTTCCAGGACCTCGGCGACCTTGAGCTTCTCCTCGACGGTCATCGAGCAGCCGGGCGACTGCTCGCCGTCGCGCAGCGTGGTGTCGAAGATCACGACCCGCTCGCCCCGGGCGGCCTCGGCCGCCTGGCTCGCCAGCGTCTGGACGGGATCGGACATGTTCGGGCACTCCTCGGACCGGATCGATCTGCGACTGCGTACGCCCTCCCCTGAACGCGGGCCGGCGCCGCCGACCCCTCGCTCAGGGGACCCTAAGTCGCAGCCCGAGGCACGCGACCGCAGGCATCGGGGCGACCGGCGGGGCCGCGACGGCGCGAGCGCGCCGCAGCCGGTCGATCGTCCAGACCCGAGCCTCGGTCAGCCGCAAGGATCCGCTCCACCGGGTCGGCCCGCCCCGCGGACGCAGGCCCCCCGGCGGGCCTCCGCGCGAGCATGATCGCCGATCCGACCGGCGATTGTAAAGCCCGGGCGCGGAGCCGGGCGGCCCGGGCCCTAGAGGAAGCTCACCGGGTCGACGTCGACCTCGAGGGCGAGCCGGGCCGGCAGCCGGCGCCCGGCCAGCCAGCCGCGCAGATAGCCCGGCAGCGCCTCGCCGTCCTGCGCCGTCACCAGGAGCCGCTCGCGCCAGCGGCCGCGCAAGAGCGCCAGGGGGGCCGGGGCCGGACCGAGCACCCGGATCCCCTCGACCACCGGGGCGGCCCGCACGAGCGCGCGGGCGAAGGCGCGCACCGCCTCGGCGTCGGGACCGCTCGCCACGAGCGCCGCCAGCCGGCCGAAGGGTGGCAGCCGGGCCTCGGCCCGCTCCTGCAGCTCGGCCGCGAGGAAGCCCTGGCGATCGCCGGCGGCGAGCGCCGCCATCACCGGGTGGTCGGGATCGTGGGTCTGCAGCAGCACGCGGCCCGGCCGCTCCGCCCGGCCGGCCCGGCCGGCGACCTGGTAGAGCAGCTGGAAGCTGCGCTCGGCGGCGCGCGGGTCGCCGCCGGCGAGGCCGAGGTCGGCATCCACCACGACGACCAGGGTCAGGTCGGGGAAGTGGTGGCCCTTGGCGAGCATCTGCGTGCCGACCAGGACGTCGAGCTCGCGCGCGAGCACGGCCCGGACGAGCTCGGCCGCGGCCTTGGCGGTGCCGACCGTGTCGCTGGTCGCGACCTGCACCCGCGCCGTGGGCAGGAGCGCCCGGACCTCCTCGGCGATCCGCTCGACTCCCGGTCCCGAGGCCACGAGGCTGCCGACGCTGCCGCAGGACGGGCAGTGCTCGGGCTCGGGGGCCGACCAGCCGCAATGGTGGCACAGCAGGCGCCGTCGCAGGCGGTGCGCGGTCAGCCAGGCGCTGCAGTTCGGGCAGCGCAGCCGATGCCCGCAGGCCCGGCAGAGGGTGAGCGGCGCGAAGCCGCGACGGTTGAGGAAGAGCAGCGCCTGCTCGCCGCGCGCCGTGGTCTCGAGCAGCGCCGCCCGCACCCTGGGAGCGAGGAAGGCGCCCCGGGCGGGCCGCTCGCGGCGCAGATCGACGCGCTCGACCGCGGGCAGGGCGGCACCGCCGAAGCGGTCCTCGAGCACGAGCCGCGACCAGCCGGCGCGGGCGGCCGGCCCGCCGCGGACGGCACCCGCCGCGACCGCCGTCTCGAGCGAGGGCGTGGCGCTCGCCAGCACCGCCGCGCAGCCTTCGAGGCGGGCCCGCAGGAGCGCCAGGTCGCGGGCGTGGTAGAGGGTGCCCTCGTCCTGCTTGAAGCTCGGATCGTGCTCCTCGTCGACCACGACGAGGCCCAGTTCCGCGATCGGCAGGAACAGCGCCGAGCGGGCGCCGACCACGACCGGCGCCGCGCCTTCGAGGACGCGCCGCCAGCCCCTGCGGCGCTGCGCGGCGCCGAGGCCCGAATGCCAGAGCTGCGGCTCGACGCCGAAGCGCCGCACGAACCGCTCGAGCCACTGCGCGGTCAGGGCGATCTCGGGCACGAGCACGAGCGCCCGCCGGCCGAGGCGGAGCGCCGCCGCGATCGCCTCGAGATAGACCTCGGTCTTGCCGCTGCCGGGCACGCCCTCGAGGAGCACCACGCCCGAGCCGGCCAGGACCCGCTCGGCCAAGGCATCCGCGGCCGCCCTCTGGCCGTCGCTCAGGGCCGGCCCCGGCCGGCTCGGGTCGGGCGCCGGCTCGAGCGGCGGCGGCAGCGCCACCGCCTCGATCAGGCCGGCCGCGGCCAAGCGGGCGAGCGCCGGCACGCTCGCCCGGGCGGCCCGGGCGAGGGTCCGGGCGGGCAGGACCGCCCCGGCCTCGAGCGCCGCCACGACCCGCCGCTCGACCGCGTTCCCGGGCACGGGTGCCGCGGCCGGTCGCCGGTAGCCGATCGGCGAAGGCGGCGGCTCGAGCGCCGCCGGGACGCTCAGCACGAGCCGCAGCAGGGCGCCCAGGGGCGCAAGCGTCTCGCCCGCGGCCGCCTCGAGGAAGCGGCGCAGCGCCGCCGGCAGCGGCGGTGCCTCGATGCGGGCGAGCACCGGCTTCAGCCGCTCCGGCGGGAAGCCGCCGGCGGCCGGCCCGTCCCAGACCACGCCCACCGTCTCGCGCGGCCCGAGCGCCACCCGCACCAGCGTACCGGCCGGCAGTTCGCCCTCCGCCCGGTAGTCGAGCGGCCGGTCGAGCGGGACCGGCAGGAGCACGGGAAGGGGGCTCGCCGACATGTCGCCTGGGGTCGCCCGTGCTCGGCGCCGCGCCGTCCGGTTGACGGCGGCCGCGCTCCTACCATGCTGGCGGCCGACAGCGAAGGACAGGCCCATGCTCGCCCTGGCCACCCCCGAGATCGCCGGGCTCGCCCGCGCCTGGCTCGAGCGGCTCGAAGGCGAGCGCCGCCTCGCGGCGCGCACGGTCGTGGCCTACCGCCGCGACCTGACCGCCTTCCTGGCGTTCCTCGCCCGCCACCTGGGCGGCCCGGTCGGGCGTCCGGAGCTGGCCGGACTCGGCCCGGCCGAGCTGCGCGCCTGGCTCGCCGAGCGCCACCGCCGCGGCTCGGCGCGCAGCTCGACGGCGCGGGCGATGGCGGCGCTGCGCAGCTTCTTCCGCTTCCTCGAGCGCGGCCACGGGCTCGCCTGCCCGGCCGCGCGCGCGGTCCGGGTCGGCGGCGTGCGTCGGGCCCTGCCGCGGGCGCTGGCGCCGGCCGAGGCCGAGGCGCTGGCCGAGGCGGCGGTCGAGACCCGAGGCGAGAATTGGATCGCGCTCCGCGACGGGGCGCTCCTGCTCCTCCTCTGGGGCTCGGGGCTGCGGATCGGCGAGGCGCTCGCCCTGCCGCGCGGCGCGCTCGGGGCCGACCCGGCCGCGGCCCGGTCGCTCGCCGTGCGCGGCAAGGGCGGTCGCGAGCGCGTCGTCCCACTGCTGCCCGAGGTCGCCCGGGCGCTCGCCCGCTACGCCGCCGCCTGCCCCTTCACCCTCGCCGCCGACGGGCCGCTGTTCCGCGGCGCCCGCGGCGGCCGGCTGCAGCCGGCGATCGTGCAGCGACTGGTGCGCGAGCTGCGCGTGGCGCTCGGCCTGCCCGAGACCACGACCCCGCACGCGCTCCGCCACAGCTTCGCCACCCACCTCTTGGGCGGCGGCGCCGATCTGCGCTCGATCCAGGAGCTGCTCGGCCACCGCAGCCTGTCCACGACCCAGCTCTACACCAAGGTCGACGCGGCGCGGCTCCTGGCGGTGCACGCCGCCCACCATCCGCGCGGCTGACGCGCGGCCCCGGCCCGGCCGATTGCGCGCCGTCGACCCGCCACCTAAGAGCTTGTCCGGACGGGATGGTTGCGGGTCTGCGCCCGCTCGGGTCGCCTGACGGCCGTGCGCGCTCTGTTCGTGATCCTGGCGAGCCTCGTCGCCGCTCTGGTCGTGGCGGTCCTCCTGGGCCCCCGCCTGGTGGACGGCGTGGCGGTCCGCGAGCGGATCCTGGCGCGGCTCGAGGCGAGCACCGGCCAGCCCGCGAAGGTGCTCGGCCGGACCGAGTTCGCGCTCGTGCCGGAGCCGCGCCTGTCGCTGTCCGAGCTGGTCGTGGGCGATCCGCAGCAGGGTGGGCCGTCCCTCCACGTCGAGCGGGTCGACCTCGTGCTCGGGCTCGCCGGGCTCGTCGGTGCCGGGGGGTCGGTCCGCGAGCTGCGGCTGGTGCGCCCGCTGCTGCGCGCGCGGGCGGTGCCGACCGCGGCACTGCTCGGTGCCGTCCTCGACGGGCTGCGCGGTGGCGGGATGCCGGTCGGCGCCCTCTCGGTGGTCGGCGGCCGGGCGGTACTGCGCGACCCGCGCCTCGCGCAGCCGCTCGAGCTCGCCGACCTCAACCTCGAGGCGGCCCAGGAGACCGGCGGCGGCCCGCTCGTGGTCAGCGGCGGCGGCCGCTGGCGCGACCAGCCGCTGGCGGTCGAGGCGGAGCTGCGCCCGGCCGCCGTCGGGCCGGCCTCGTTGCGGGCGCAGCTCGGCCTCGGCGCCGGACCCGCCGCCTCGCGGCTGGCCGGCGAGGGCGCGCTCGCGGTCGAGGGCCAGGGTCCGCGGCTCGACGGCGAGCTCGAGCTGGCGGCCGACACGGCCCGGCTCGCCCGCCTGCTCGACGAGCTCGGCCGGCCGGACTGGGCGGCGTGGCTGCCGCCGATGGGCCCGTTCGCGGCGCGCGGGCGGCTGCGGCTCGATCCGGCGCGGGTGGCGCTCGAGGGGCTGCGGCTCGCCACCGCCGCGGGCGAGCTCGCCCTCGAGGCCGGCCTCGGCCTCGGCAGCCCGCGCGAGCTCGGGCTCCGGCTCGAGGCGGGTCGCCTGGAGCTGCCGCCGGGACCGGCGCCGGCACGGCTCGCCGAGCTCCTCTGGCGGGAGCCGCCGGCCGATCTGGTGGGCACCCTCACGATTCGGATCGGCGTCCTCGCCCGGGCCGGCCAGGAGGCCCGGCTGCTGCACCTGGACGCCCGGCTGCCGGGTGCGGGTGGCCTGGACCTCGAGCGGCTGACCGCCGAGCTGCCGGGGACGGGCGACGTCGAGCTCGCGGCCCGCCTGGAGCG
>CAZDFD010000131.1:3635-5161 GCA_964504655.1 uncultured Geminicoccaceae bacterium | reverse complement strand
GCGCGCGAGCGGGTGAAGGCGGACGCGATCGCCGCGGGCCTGCCCGACGACGGCCGCCCGCTCGCCGAAGGCGGCACCGGCGCCCAGGCCTACGCCGATGCGGTGAGTGTGTATTTGGCGTTCGCGCTTGACAAGCTCGCTGACCGTGGATCCACGATTTGCACATGGTTCACCGAACGCGATTCGACGCGTAACACTTTCGCACGCCAAGCGATCCCCATGACATGGGATTTTGCCGAGTTGAATATGTTGTTATCGGGGACGGGTAGCTTCGATGGCGCAGTTTCATGGACTGCGGAAAGCCTGGAGGGACTTGCAGTCTTTGATGGCATTGACAGGGCAAAAGTCGTGCTATCAGATGCAGGCGTGCAAACTTGCGGTAGCGGTAAAATTGTCTGTACCGATCCGCCTTACTACGACAACGTCGGTTATGCCGATCTGTCAGACTACTTCTATGTCTGGCTGCGGCGGACGCTCAAAGGCGTCTATCCCGAGCTGTTCGCCACGCTTGCCGTGCCCAAGGCCGGCGAGCTCGTCGCCACCCCCTACCGCCACGGCAGCAAGGAGGAGGCGGAAAGGTTCTTCCTGGAGGGGATGACGCGTGCCCTCCACCGGCTCGCCGAGCAGGCCCACCCGGCTTTCCCCACGACGATCTGGTACGCCTTCAAGCAGGCCGAGACCGATGGCGAGACCGGCACCGCGAGCACCGGCTGGGAGACCTTCCTGGCCGGCGTCATCCGCGCCGGCTTCGCCGTCACCGGCACCTGGCCAATGCGGACCGAGCTCGGCAACCGGATGATCGGCTCCGGCACCAACGCCCTCGCCTCCTCGATCGTGCTGGTCTGCCGGCCGCGGCCCGTCGATGCCCCCAAGGCCACCCGCCGCGAGTTCCTCCAGGCCCTGGACGCCGAGCTGCCGCCGGCGCTCCACGAGCTCCAGACGAGCAACATCGCCCCGGTCGACCTCGCGCAAGCCGCGATCGGCCCCGGCATGGCGATCTTCACCCGCTACGCCGCGGTGGTCGACGCCCAGGGCCGGCCGCTCTCGGTGCGCGAGGCGCTGGCTGCCATCAACGAGACGCTCGACCGGGTGCTGGCCGCCCAGGAGGGGGACTTCGACCCCGACACCCGCTGGGCGATCGCCTGGTTCGAGCAGAAGGGGTTCGAGACCGGCGAGTTCGGCACCGCCGAGACCCTCTCCAAGGCCAAGAACACGAGCGTGGCGGGCATGGTCCAGGCCGGGATCCTGGAGGCCCGGCAGGGCAAGGTGCGGCTCTTGCGCGCCGCCGAGCTCGAGGCGGGTTGGGACCCGAGCCGCGACGCGCGGCGGACGGTCTGGGAGATGGTGCACCATCTGGTCCGCGCGCTCGAGACGGGCGGCGAGCATGCCGCGGCCGAGCTCGTGGCGGCGCTCGGCGGCGAGGCCGAGCGGGCGCGCGAGCTCGCCTACCGGCTCTATGTGATCGCCGAGCGCAAGAAGCGGCCGGCCGAGGCGCTCGCCTACAACGCGCTCGTGCAGAGCTGGCC
>CAZDFD010000131.1:0-3535 GCA_964504655.1 uncultured Geminicoccaceae bacterium | reverse complement strand
CTCTGGGAGAGCTGGAACGAGGTGTTCGCCGCGACGCTCGGCCGGGCCGAGCGCTCGCTCGTGGCCGAGCTGCGCGAGGTGCGCAACCGCTGGGCGCACCAGGAGCCGTTCTCGAGCGACGACACCGACCGGGCGCTCGATTCGGTGCAGCGCCTGCTGAGCGCGGTCTCGGCGCCGCAGGCCGAGGAGGTCGGCAAGCTCAAGATGGAGCTGCGCCGGCAGGTCTACGAGGAGCAGGCGCGGCAGGAGCGGCGGCGCCTGGGTGCCGCGATCGACAGCCCGGCCACGGGCGGCCTCACCCCCTGGCGGGAGCTGGTGACCCCGCACCCGGACGTGGCGAGCGGCCGCTACCAGGAGGCGGAGTTCGCGGCCGACCTCGCGGAGGTGCAGGCCGGCACGGCCGGGCCGGAATACCAGGATCCGGGCGAGTTCTTCCGCCGCACCTATCCGACCGCGGCGCTCCGGCGGCTGCTCGCCAACGCGGTCCGCCGGCTCTCGGGCGCGGGCGGCGATCCGGTGGTCCAGCTGCAGACGAGCTTCGGCGGCGGCAAGACCCACGCCATGCTCGCCCTCTACCACCTGACGAGCGGCCGGCCGATCGAGGACTTGCCCGGGGTGGAGGCGGTCATGGCCGAGGAGGGCCTCGGCCGGCTGCCGGACGGTGTGCGCCGGGTGGTGCTCGTGGGCACCCGGCTCTCGCCCGGCCAGCCGCGCGTCGAGGCCGACGGCACGGTGGTGCGCACGCTCTGGGGCGAGCTCGCCTGGCAGCTCGGCGGGCGGGCCGCCTTCGAGCGGCTGCGCGAGGCCGACGAGACGGCGACCAACCCGGGCGGCGCGCTGGTCGAGCTGCTGCGGGCGCAGCAGCCGGCGCTCGTGCTGATCGACGAGTGGGTGGCCTATGCCCGGCAGCTGCACGACGAGCGCGAGCTGCCGGGCGGCACCTTCGAGACCCACTTCACCTTCGCCCAGGCTTTTACCGAGGCGGTCAGGGCGGTCCCGCGGGCGCTCCTGGTGGTGAGCCTGCCGGCCTCGGATTCGGCCACCGCCGAGGACGAGGAGGTGGGCGGGCTGCGCGGCCGCGAGGCGCTGCGGCGGCTGCGCAACGTGGTCGGCCGGCTCGAGACACCCTGGTCGCCGGCGACCGCCGAGGAGAGCTTCGAGATCGTCCGCCGTCGCCTGTTCGAGCCGATCACGCGGCGCGAGCAGTTCACCGCGCGCGACAACGTGGCCCGTGCCTTCGCCGAGCTCTACCGGAACCAGTCGCAGGAGTTCCCGGGCGAGTGCCGCGAGGCCGACTACGAGCAGCGGCTGCGCGCCGCCTACCCGATCCATCCCGAGCTGTTCGACCGGCTCTACGGCGACTGGTCGACGCTGGTCCGCTTCCAGCGCACGCGCGGCGTGTTGCGCCTGATGGCCGCGGTGATCCACGCCCTCTGGCGGGACGGCGACAGGAACGCCTTGATCCTGCCCGGGCTCGTGCCGATCGACGAGCCGCGGGTGCGCGACATGCTCACGGGCTATCTGCCGCAGCCCGAGCTGTGGAAGCCGATCGTCGACCGCGACGTGGACGGGCCGGATGCTCTGCCGCTGCGCTTCGACAGGGACGTGCCGAATCTCGGTCGGTTCGCCGCGACCCGGAGGGTCGCCCGCGCCGTGTTCCTGGGCTCGGCGCCGCACCAGGGGGTGGCGCACCGCGGCGTCGAGGACCGCCGCATCCGCCTGGGCTGCGCGCTGCCGGGCGAGCCTTTGGCGGTGTTCGGCGACGCCCTCCGTCGGCTCACGAGCGAAGCGACCTATCTCTACCAGGACGGCTCGCGCTATTGGTACGCGACCCAACCCACGGTCACCCGGCTCGCCGAGGATCGTGCCGCCCAGCTCGCGCGCGAGCCGGACCGGCTGCAGGAGGCGATCCGTGCCCGGCTCGTGGCCAACCTCCGGGACCGGGGGCGCTTTCCCCGGATCCACGTCGCGCCGCAGGAACCGGGCGACGTCGAGGACGGGCCCGAGCTCGGGCTCGTCGTGCTCGGTCCCGACCGGCCGCACGGCAGGGCGGAGGCGAGCAAGGCGCTCGAGGCGGCGCGCGGGCTGCTCGAGAAGCGCGGCAACGCTCCGCGTCTGTGCCGCAACGCGCTCGTGTTCCTCGCCGCCGACGAGACGCGGCTCGCCGAGCTCGAGGAGGCGGTCCGCCGCCAGCTGGCCTGGTCGTCGATCGTCGCGGAGCACGAGGCGCTCAACCTCGATGCGCAACAGAAGCGCCAGGCCGAGCAGCGCACCAAGGAGTGGAACGACGCGGTCGAGGCCCGGCTGCCCGAGGCCTATGCCTGGCTGGTCGTGCCGGAGCAGGCGCAACCGACCGACCCCGAGATCCGCTGGCAGACGCACCGGCTCACCGGCCAGGCGGCGCTCGCCGCGCGTGCCTTCAGGCGGCTCGAGAACGGCGAACTCGTGGTGGCCCGGCTCGCGGGCTCGCGCCTGCGGATGGAGCTCGACCGGGTGCCGCTCTGGCGCGGCGACCATGTCGCGCTGCGCGAGCTCGTCGAGGATTTCGCGCGCTACCTCTACCTGCCGCGGCTGCTCGGCCCGGACGTCCTGCGCGAGGCGGTGGGCGACGGTCTGCGCTCCTTGAGCTGGGACCGCGACGGCTTCGCCTGGGCCGATTCGTTCGACGAGCGGGCCGGCCGCTATCGTGGCTTGCGCTGCGGGCCCGCCGAGGCGCCGGGCGCGATTGGCGACAGTGGCCTGCTCGTCCGAGCCGAGGCGGCGATGCGGCAGCGGGCGGGCGAGGCGCCGGCGGTCCCGCCGGCCGTGGCCGCGGCCGGGTCCACCCGCGAGGACCCGGCGGCGGGGTCGCGGGCGACGGCGCGGACGACGGAGCGACCGGCGCTCCGCCGCTACCACGCCACCGTGCGGATCCCCACCGACCGGGTCGGCCGCAGGGCGGCCGAGATCGCCGAGGAGGTGGTGGCGCATCTGGCCGGCTGCGCCGAGGTCGAGGTCACCTTGGACATCTCCGCCCGGGCCGGCGCGGCCGAGGGGTTCCCCGAGCGGGTGGTACAGATCGTCCGCGAGAACGGCCGCCAACTGGGCTTCACCGCGAACGAGTTCGAGAGCGAGTAGGCCGGGCTTCGCGAGGGCGCGGCCGGGACCCACGTCGGCGCCGCGTGGCGAGCGATCGGCCGCCGCGGCCGCGCGGGCCGAGCCCCGCTATTCCCGCCTGAGCGCCTCGATCGGGTCGAGGCGGGCGGCGCGGCGGGCGGGGAGCCAGCCGAACAGGATGCCGATCGCGGCGGAGAAGGCGAAGGCGCCGGCGGCGACCGTCGGGTCGAGGCGGAACGGCACGCCGATGGCACCGGTCGCGGCCCAGGCGACGGCGAGGCCGAGCAGCACGCCGATCAGCCCGCCGAGCAGGGCCAGGACCACGGCCTCGACCAGGAACTGCGCCAGCACCTGACCCTCGAGCGCGCCGATCGCGAGACGGATGCCGATCTCGCGGGTGCGCTCGGTGACCGAGACCAGCATGATGTTCATGATGCCG
>CAZDFD010000130.1:0-5543 GCA_964504655.1 uncultured Geminicoccaceae bacterium | reverse complement strand
CGGATCCGTCGCTCCATGTCGCCGAGGCTCGCGGTCTCGCCGCGGCAGCCGTTGACCTGCGCCCAGCCGGTGATCCCGGGCTTGACGCGGTGGCGCGCGAGATAGCCGTCGATCACGGCAGCATAGGCGTCGTTGTGGGCGAGCGCGTGCGGCCGCGGGCCCACGAGGCTCATCTCGCCCCGCACCACGTTGATGAGCTGCGGCAGCTCGTCGAGACTCGTTCGCCGCAGGAACCGGCCGACCGGTGTCACGCGCGGATCGTCGCGGGTCGCCTGGCGGACCACCGCGGCGTCCGGCGCGTCGCACCGGTCCACGTACATGGTGCGGAATTTCAAGACCTCGATCGGCTCCTGGTTGAAGCCGTGGCGGAGCTGTCGATAGAGCACCGGACCCGGCGAGCCGAGCTTCACGGCGACCGCGATCACCAGCATCAGCGGCAGCGCCAGGATCAGGAACAGGCCGCCCAGGATCCTGTCCTCGAGCGCCTTGACCACCCGCTTCCAGCCGTCGAGGGGTTGCTCGATGACGCGAAGAACCTGGGTCTCGGCGATCCGGGTGAGCGCGAGGATCGGAGTACGCCCGCCCACGCCCTCCGCCACCAGGCTCGCAGCGACCGGGAATGTTCGCAGCCACCGCACGAGAGCGTCCACCGCGCTCGCCGGAACACCGTCGGTGACGACGACGACCTCGTCCACATGATCGGCACGCAGGGTCGCGGCGAGCTCCGGGTGGCGGAGCAGCGGGTGCACCCCGCCGTGCCCCTCCCCGACAACCGGGAACGGCAGGCCGGCCACCAGCCGGATCCCGGCTCCACCAGCCGTCCGCAGCTCTCGGGCGAGCCGCTCGCGCGCCTCCTCGTCCCCGATCAGCACGATGGCACGGCGCAGGTGCCCGGCCTGCTGCGCAGCGGCGACCGCGAGCGCCACCCCGGCCCTGAGCGCGATAGAACCGACGATGCCCGCGAGCCACCAGTAGCCGATCCAGAGACGCGAGACGGCCTCGCCCGATTTGAGCGCGTAGAGGAGGACGAGCACCCCGGCCACGGAGAGCGACCAGGCGGCCGCCAACCGACCCAGCTCGCGGGCGGGGTCGCGCAGGGCCTCGAAGTCATAGGACAGGGCGAGGGCGAAGCTCAGGGCCGCAGCCAGCGTGCCGGAGAAATGCACGAGCCGGACGAGATCCGGGAGTTCCGGTTCCACCGCGCCGTAGCGCAACGAGGCGGCGAGGAAGCCGGCCACGACGATGACCAGCACGTCAGCGGCCCGGACGAGGCCGGCGACGACGGGTCGGCTCAGGAGCGGACCTGGATGCGCGAGCCGACCGGCACCGGCAGCGATCAAAGGACGCAGCTCGCTTCGCGTCAGGCTCACCTGCGTGCGGGCCTTCCCTCGCGCCGACGCGGCTTCCCGCCCGGCCGTCCCAACGGACCTACCCGGAGGTCGAGGCCACAACCCTGGGCCGTCGAACCCCTCCCGAGTGAAGCTTATGGTAGAAGCGGGCCTGGGTGCAACCTTAAATTGCACCGATCGGCGAATCTTGCGCGCGCATATGGATCCCGAGCGAGCTGGGCAGCCCTTCGTTCAACCGCCCAAAAGGCGCCGGCCGCGGTGCCGGGCGTGCCAGTCCCAGGCCGTCTCGAGAATGCGCTCGAGCCCCATCGAGTTCGAGGGGAGCAGGTCGAACTCGCGCCGGGCGCGGGTCGGATCGGCCACCAGCGCGGCCGGGTCGCCCGGTCGGCGCGGCGCCTCGACACGTGGCACAGGCCGCCCGGTCACCCGCTCGGCGACCGCGATCACCTCGCGCACCGAGTGGCCCTCGCCCGTGCCGAGGTTGCAGCAG
Organism: uncultured Geminicoccaceae bacterium; assembly: GCA_964504655.1. Classification (GTDB taxonomy): domain Bacteria; phylum Pseudomonadota; class Alphaproteobacteria; order Geminicoccales; family Geminicoccaceae; genus JANXAZ01. The sequence goes on along the minus strand of CAZDFD010000130.1, from coordinate 3,704 downwards.
AGCGAGGCCCCACCGGCGAGCAGATGCTCGAGCGCACGGACGTGCGCCACGGCCAGGTCCGCCACGTGCACATAGTCGCGGATCGCCGTGCCATCCGGGGTCGGGTAGTCGCTGCCCAGCACCTGCAAGGGCGGGCGAAGGCCGAGTACCGCATCGAGCAGCAGCGGTACGAGATGCGTCTCGACGGGCCGGTGCTCGCCGATCTCGCCCTCGGGGTCGGCACCCGCCGCGTTGAAGTAGCGCAGTGCCGCGTACCGCAGGCCGTGCGCCGCGCCCGCGTCCGCGAGCAGCCGCTCGACGGCGAGCTTGCTGGCGCCGTAGGGGTTGATCGGCGCCTTGGGGGTCGCCTCGTCGATCGGGATCCGCTCGGGCGTGCCGTAGACCGCGCAGGTCGAGGAGAAGACCAGCACCGCGACGTCGTGGATCCGACAGGCCTCGACCAGGTTGAGCGTGCCCGCGAGGTTCTGCCTCCAGTAGAGCGCGGGCTCGCGGACCGACTCCCCGACGAGCGCGGCGCCGGCGAAGTGCAGCACCGCCACCGGTCGGTACCGCTTGAAGGCCAGGTGCAGCGCGTGCGGGTCGAGCACGTCGCCGGGCTCGAGCGGGCCGAACCGAACCGCCCAACGGTTGCCGGTCGAGAGATTGTCGAAGGTGACGGGCTCGAAGCCGGCTCGCGCGAGCGCCTTGCAGGCATGGCTGCCGACATAGCCGGCACCACCCGTGACGAGGATCGTGCCGCGGCCCATGGCGCGGCCGTCAGCTGCGAGGGCCGAGGCGCCGGGCCGCCTCCGGGTCCTCGCGCAACAGCTCGTCGAAATAGGCGATCGTCCGCACGAGCCCTTCGTCGAGCGGGACCGTCGGCTGCCACTCCAAGACCTCCCGGGCGCGGCCGATGTCGGGCTGACGCTGGGTCGGGTCGTTCTCGGGAAGGGGACGGAACTCGATCCGCGAGCGTGAGCCGGTCATGTCGATCACCTTCTCGGCGAGCTCGAGGATGGTGAACTCGCCCGGGTTGCCGAGGTTGACCGGGCCCGTCACCTCGTCCGGCGTGGCCATCAGCCGCAGCAGCCCCTCGACCAAGTCGTCGACGTAGCAGAAGGATCGTGTCTGGCTGCCGTCACCGTACACTGTGATCGGCCGCCCCAGCAGGGCCTGGACGATGAAGTTGGAGACCACCCGCCCATCGTTCGGATGCATGCGTGGCCCATAGGTATTGAAGATGCGAGCCACCTTGATCTTGAGCCTGTGCTGGCGGCGATAGTCGAAGAACAGCGTCTCGGCGCAGCGCTTGCCTTCGTCGTAACAGGCGCGCGGGCCGACCGGATTGACGTTGCCCCAATAGTCCTCGCGCTGCGGATGGACCGCGGGATCTCCGTAGACCTCACTGGTGCTCGCCTGGAGGATCTTGGCCCGGACCCGCTTGGCCAGGCCCAGCATGTTGATCGCCCCATGCACCGACGTCTTGGTCGTCTGGACGGGGTCGAGCTGGTAGTGAATCGGCGAGGCCGGGCAGGCCATGTTGAAGATCTCGTCGACCTCGACGTAGAGTGGGAAGGTGACGTCGTGGCGCAAGAGCTCGAAGCCCGGGTGGTCGAGCAGATGGGCGATGTTGCGCCGGCGGCCTGTGAAGAAATTGTCGGCGCACAGTACCTCGTGACCCTGGGCCAGAAGGCGCTCGCACAGAAAGCTGCCGAGGAATCCGGCACCACCGGTGACCAGGACCCGCCTGCTCGAGAGCCCGAACATCGCTCGACCCCATGCTCGCGGTAGATGACACTAACGGCCGGGTAGCAACCGAGCAAGCACAATCATAGGTTGTGTCGCCTCAGGCCGCCACGACGTTCGTCGCTGGCTGGAGCCGGTCGCGGGTGTCGACCACGAGCCGCGCCCGGCGCGCCACGAGGTTCCAGTCGATCGCGTCGTGATCGGTGACCACGAGCACCGCATCGAAGCCCTCGAGGGTGGCCGCGTCGAGCGGCAGCGAGCGCCGTCCGGCCAGCGCGCCATGCTCGCGGGTGGGCGGGATCACCGGCACCTCCGGATCGTAGAAGGCGACCATGGCACCGCGCGCCTCGAGCAGCTCCCAAATCGCGAAGGCCGGGCTCTCGCGCACATCGTCGACATTCTTCTTGTAGGCCACACCGAGCAGCAGGATCCGCGAGGCGGAGAGGCCCTTGCCGAAGCGCCGGTCGACGGCTTCGGCGAGCCGCTCGACCACCCAGCGCGGCATCGCGGCGTTGATCTCGCCCGCGAGCTCGACGAAGCGGGTGTGCACGCCCACCTCGTGCGCCTTCCAGGTGAGGTAGAACGGGTCGATCGGGATGCAGTGGCCGCCGAGCCCGGGGCCCGGGCGGAAGGGCATGAAGCCGAAGGGCTTGGTGGCGGCCGCATCGATCACCCGATGGACGTCGATCCCCAGCCGCGCGAACACGAGCTTGAGCTCGTTGACGAGCGCGATGTTGACCGCCCGGAAGATGTTCTCGGTGAGCTTGGCAGCCTCGGCCACCTCGCAGGTGTCGACCGGCACCACCCGCTCGAGGAACGAGCCGTAGAGCGCCGTCGCGAGGTCGCGCGCCGCAGGACCGTCCCCGCCGACGAGCTTTGGAATGCGGAAGGTCGTGAAGTCCGGATTGCCCGGGTCCTCGCGCTCCGGGCTGTAGGCCAAGAAGAAGTCCACGCCTGAGCGCAGGCCGCCGGCCTCCAGGATCGGCTTCACCACCTCGCGGGTGGTGCCGGGGAAGGTCGTCGATTCGAGTATGACGAGCTGGCCCGGCCGCAGGTGCCGGGCGATCGCCCGCGCGGTTCCCTCGACAAAGGAGAGGTCGGGCTCACGGTGCCTGCCCAGGGGTGTCGGCACACAGATGGCGATCGCCTCGACCTCCACGAGCCTGGCGAAGTCGGCGGTCGCAGCGAAGCGACCGCTCGCCCGCGCGGCCGCGACCGCGGCATCACCGATGTGCGCCAGCGGCGAGCGGCCCTGGTTCAGTCCCGCGACCTTGGGCCGGTCGATGTCGAAGCCGAGCACGGAAAGGCCGGCCCCGGCCGCCGTGAGCGCGAGGGGCAGGCCCACATAGCCGAGACCGATCACCCCGAGCGGCGCGGATCGCGCGCGCATGCGGGCCTCGAGCGGGGCGGCGTGGACGCTCATGGGTCGCCTCCTCGCCGACTCCAGCCGGTGGGTCAAGGGCAGGCCGGCGGCTGCCCGTCTCGTGGGCAGCTTTGCCCCGGCGAGCGTGACATTGCCGATTCCTCGGGCAGTGACGGTCGACGGCTCCGTTCGCGGACGGTCACCGGGCGCTGGCACGGGCCTTGCTGCAAGGCTTGCGACCGCTGCGCCGCAGCACCCATCGAGGGGAGATCGCACCGATGCTCGCCATCGCTTTCAGTCGACGCTGGCTCCTCGCCACCGCCGGCTCCCTCGCCCTCCTTGCCAGTCCGGCCACGGCCGCCGAGACCATCAAGGTCGGCATCCTCCATTCGCTCTCCGGCACCATGGCGATCAGCGAGACGACCTTGAAGGACGTCATGCTCATGCTGATCGACAAGCAGAACAAGAACGGCGGGCTGTTGGGCAAGAAGCTCGAGCCCGTGGTCGTCGATCCGGCCTCCAACTGGCCCCTGTTCGCCGAGAAGGCGCGCGAGCTGATCGCCAAGGAGAAGGTCGCCGCCACCTTCGGCTGCTGGACCTCGGTGAGCCGCAAGTC
>CAZDFD010000129.1:0-5791 GCA_964504655.1 uncultured Geminicoccaceae bacterium | reverse complement strand
CTGGGAGCGGCGGCTGCCGATCCGCCCGGACGGCTCGACGGGCTACGTCTGAGCGGCCGGCAGCTCGGCGCTGCCGGCCGGACCGCGCTCAGACGATCGGTCGCGGCTTGAGCGACATCTCCTCGAAGGAGTCCTTGTAGGCCGAGACCCCGACCTTGCGCAGCACGCCGCGGCCGAGCTTGTAGCGGTAGTTGCCGCTCACCGGGTCGGGGACGGCGTGGCAGACCGAGTTGGCCATCGAGCCCGGATAGTTGAAGCTCGCGAGCGCCACCCCCGGGCGCATCTCCTCGCTGACGATGGCCACCGCCACGAACTGGCCGCTGGTCGTCTTGATGTGGCCCTGCCGGCGGAGCTCGGTGAAGGAGAGATCGGGATCGCGCACGCCCACGGGCGCGCCGATCTGGACGAACACCTCGTCGTTCACCGCCTCGACGAGATCGCCGCTCTCGATTCCCTTGGGCGCGGCGTCGGCCGGGTGGATGAAGATGAACGGCCAGGGCCAGCGCTTGGCCAGATAGGGCTTGCGCCGATCGTCGAAGCCCGACTGCCAGGTCTCGTTGACCCGGCCGTTGGTGATCCAGATCTCGCCCTTCTCGGCGCGCGGCTTGATCGCCTCGTAGAAGTCGCTCCAGCTGTCGTTCTTCCAGGGAGTCTTGAGGAGCAGCGCCTTGCCGCTGTGGGTATCGAAGGCGTAGAGCCATCTGGCATCGAAGCCGACACCCTCGACCTCGCCCGGCTCGTTGGTCGGATCGTGCAGGCGCGCGGTGCCGACGAGCTGCCCGTTACGCTCGCGGATCGGCGTCTGGATGCCGGTCGTCCCGAACTCGCGCAGCTTGTCGTGGCCGCGCTTGCCCTCGGCCTTGGCGTGCACGACCAGCGGGTGGTAGCTCAGCACGCCGGTCCGGCCGAAGCGGGACGCTTCCTCGAAGATCTCGTTCGAGCTCCGCCAGTCGAAGCCGTCGAAGCCCATCGCCCGCCCGAAGGCGGCGATCGCCCACCAGTCGGGCTTGGCCTGCCCCGGCGGATCGTAGAACTTCGAGTACAGCCGCAGGCGCCGCTCGGCGTTGCAGCGGGTGAAGTCCTCCTCGCCCCAGCCGGCCGCCGGCAGGACGATGTCGGCGAACTGCGTGTTGAGCGGCTCCACGGGGTAGATGTCGCTGTTGACCAGCACCATGCCGCCGCTCTCGACCCGCTCGATGTAGGTCTCGACCAGATGATCGCGGTCGACCCGCCGCGGATGGTTGCGGTTGCCGCGGGTGAGCCCCTCGACCGCGAGCGCCAGCTCCTGCGAGGCGAGCATGGCCGGGAACCAGGTCGAGCCCATCACCCACATGAAGCGGACCTGACCGTCGACCACCCAGCGATCGACGTTCAGCGCCTTCTTGCGCCGGCCGGGGTGCTTCTCGGGGCTCAACCAGCCCTTGCCGCCGCCCGCCCCCATCCAGCCGCGCTGGTGGCCGCCGCCGCGGCTGATCACCCGGCCGGGCCGGTTGCCGGCGCCGCAGATCAGGCCGAGCGAGGCGATCGAGGCCGTGTTCATGTAGTTGTTGGACCAGTAATTGCCCTTCTCGAGCATGAAGCTGGTCTTGGGCCGCGAGCCGTCCGGCCGCGGCTTGGCGATCAGCTCGGCCGTGCGCCGGATGAGCGCGGCATCGAGGCCGGTGATGGCGGCGGCGTTCTCGAGCTTCGCCGCCTCCTCGGCCATGATGAACTTCCTGTAGTCCTGCCAATCGGACTGCCAGCGGCCCCAGGTGGTCCGCCACTGCCAGCGCGTGTTGCGGGTGCCGCGGCCGTAGCCGGCCTCGATCTCCCACTGATTGGCGACCCAACGGTCGATGAACTCCTGGTCCTGCCAGCCGTTCTCGATGATCAGCCGGGCCAGCGCCAGGTGCAGGACGGTGTCGGTGCCCGGCACGATCGGCAGCCACAGGCCGCCGTTCTGCTCGCCCCAGGCGACCCCCATGGTCCGGTGCGGCGTGACGAAGATCAGGGTCTTGCCGGGATTGTCACCGGTCATGAGCCAATGGGTGAACAGGACGGTCTTGGTCTCGTAGGGATCGACCCCGGAGAGGAACGCGACCTCGCAGGCGCCCCAGTCGGCGAAGGACGCGGAGAAGGAGTTGATGCCGGCGTCGTCCAGGCCGGCCGCGTCCTCGGCCGCCTGCGGCTTGTCGTGCGGCGCGTAGACCGGCGTGCCGATGGCGACGTCGACGAGCTTGCTGATCGCGTAGGTGTTCTCGAAGTACTCGTAGGAGTAGGTCTTCATCCCCCAGGCGTGCTCGCCGTGCCGCGCCAGCACGTGCTTGCTGACCTCGGCCATCACGTCGATCGCCAGCTCCCAGGAGACCGGGGTGAGGATGCCCGCCACCCGGACCATCGGATAGAGCAGGCGTTCGCGCGTCGGCGTGTCCGGGTTGTAGCACTTCTGCGCCAGGGTCCCGCCGCGGATCGAGTGGTTGCCCTGCGGGTTCACGACCTCGGTCGTGCTGTCCGGTATCACCACCACATGGTGGAGCCGGCCGCGGTGGCGGACGATGTTGTGCTGCGCCGGGCTGATCCACGCCTGGAGCGCGCTTCCGGTCGGGAAGTCCACGGCGAGCGCGTTCTGGTCGGCGCGGGTGCCGCCCTCGCGCCCGACCGGCCAGCGGTAGACCTTGTAGCCGCAGGCGACGATGCAGTACGCGCAGGCGGTCGTCAGGACCTCGGCGTCCGGCGGCGGCAGCGGCACCCGGTCGCCGATCGGATTGGTGAGCGAGCTGGTCATTTCGGCCTCTCCGCCTCAGGCTCCGGGGTTGACGCTGTAGCCGTAGAGCAGACCCATGACGCCGGTCGCGACGATGTCGCCGCCTTCGACCTCGAGCACGATCTGCGGCAGGCTCGCCGTGGCGTGGCCGGAGACGACCATCCCGTGGCGGGTGAGATCGAAGGTCGAGAGATGCAGCGGGCATGGGCCGAGCACGGCGTGCGCGGCCTTGTAGGTCGTGGCATCCATCACCCCGCCCATGTGCGGGCAGACGGTGTGGAAGGCCACGATGTCGGCGGCCGGGCCGATCCCGCCTCCAGCCGGCTCGCCGAGCTTGATCAAGAGGTTCTCGACCTCCTCGGTCGGGTAGCGGAAGGGGATCGGCCGCTTGGGGGCGAGCTCGGCCAGCGCCGCCACCCGGCGGCGCGGATAGCGGCTCATGACGAGCTGCATCCCCTGCCCGATGGCCGGCCCGGCCCGGCCGAAGGTGGCCAGGACCGTGACCGCCGTGCCACCGGTGATCAAGAGCTCACGGCGGCCGAGACAGGCGTGACGGGGGGTGGGGGTCATCGCGGCAGCTCCTGCCAGGTCGCGTCGGGCGGCAACTCGGGGTCGTCGACGAGCAACGGCTCGTCCATGCTGAGCGATTCGAGGAAGGCGACGAGATCGGCCTTCTCCCCAGCGTCGAGGCCCAGGGGCTTCAGCACCGTGTTGCCCGGCCCGCCGCCCCGATCGTAGAACTCGACCACCTCGGCCAGGGTCTCGAACACGCCGTTGTGCATGTAGGGGGCGGTCCAGCGCAGCTCGCGCAGCGAGGGGGTGCGCCACTTGCCGCGGTCCTCGGGCCGATTGGTGACGTAGAAGAGGCCGGCGTCGTCGTCCGCCGCGCGGTAGTGCGCCTCCGTCACGCCCTTCTGATAGACCTCCCAGCGGAAGGTGATCTGGAAGAGCGGATCCTCGCGGAACAGCGGGCTCGACGGCACGCCGGTGGCGTGGAAGCGCTGGTCGGAGGCGAGCGGTCCGTTGTGACAGGCGATGCAGCCGGCCTTGCCCTCGAACAGCGCCAGGCCGCGCTTGGCGGCGTCGGACAGTGCCCCGGCGTCGCCCTTGGCGAACCGGTCGAACGGCACCTTGGCCGGATCGCTCACGATCGTGCGTTCGAACGCCGCGATCGCCTTCCAGGCATCGTTGACGTTCGGCAACGGCGTGCCGAACACTTGGCGGAACGCTTCGACATAGGCCGGGACGAAGCGCAGCCGCGTCTCCATCATGGCGGTGTCGCCGTTGCCGGCCACCGCACCTTCGGCGGCTGCCGGTGCCTGGACCTCGAGGCTGGTCACCGCACCGTCCCAAAAGAGCTTGTTGTAGTAGGCGCTGTTCAGCACCGTCTGCGAGTTGCGCCAGTGCTGGGTGCCCGGATAGCCGAAGGAGATCGGCGTGCCGGTGCCCCATCCGAGATCGGGCCGGTGGCAGGCGACGCAGCCCATGGCGCCGTTGCCGGACAGCCGGCCGTCCCAGAACAGCAGCTTGCCCAGCGCCACCTTGGCCGGCGTGGTGGGGTTGTCGGCCGGCGTCGGCACCGGCGGCAGCGGCGCGAGCTTCGGCCACTCCGCGGCCGGGGCGGCCGGTGGTGCCAGTCCCGCGGCGAGCGCCATCATCGACACGAGACGCACGAGGCTCTTCGACATCGCGGGACTCCTCAGTTCGTGCCGTGCTGCCGGAGCTCGTAGTCGGGGATCGCCGGCGGCTGGACCGCGGGCCGCTCTCCGGTGAGCGCCTCGAGGAAGGCGACGAGCGCGCCCTTCTCGCTCGGGGTCAGGCGCAGCGGCTTGAGCATCGGGCTGCGATTGGCCCGCTCGCCGCCGCCTCGATCGTAGAACTCGACGACCTCGGCGAGCGAGCCGAACACGCCGTTGTGCATGTAGGGTGCGGTCTGTCCGACGTCCCAGAGCGAGGGCGTCGCGAACCGGCCGAGATCGCGGGCGTCCTTGCTGACCACGTAGTGGCCGACGTCCTCGCGCCGGTTCATGTAGGCCGGCACGCCCATCGTGGCGAAATGGCGCAGCATGGTCACCTGGCGCGTCGGCGTGGTCCCGATCTCGGGGTTCTCGGGCACACCCGTCACGTGCAGCGACCCGTCCGACAGGAGCGGGCCGTTGTGGCACTGCACGCAGCCGGCCTTGCCGGTGAACAGAGCCATGCCCTGCTGCTGGCGGGCGTCCAGAGCCGTGGCGTCGCCGCGCAGGAAGCGGTCGACCGGCGCGCCCTTGGTCCGGATCGTCTTCAGATACTCGGCGATCGACCCGTAGATCTTGCCGCCGTAGGGGTCGCCCGCGCCGAACGCGGCGGTGAAGCGGCCGACATAGGCGGGAACCTGCTTGAGGCGCTCCTGGGCGAGGCGCGTGTCGATGTTCATGGTGTGCGCCTCGGTCATCATGTCGCGAACGAGCGTCGCCGGATCGGAGCCGTCGAGCCGCCCGTCCCAGGTCAGGTACCGCTTGCCCCAGCTGTTGAAGAGCGCCGGTGCGTTCCGGAAGTAGAGGGAGCCGGTGTAGGCGTCCGCGAGGGCCTTGCCGTCGCCCCAGCCCTTGGCGGGATCGTGGCAGGAGGCGCAGGACCAGTTGGTGTCGCCGGACAGGCGGCTGTCGAAGAACAGCAGACGCCCGAGTTCGGCCCGTGCCTCGTTGACCTTGGGCGGGTCCGGCAGCGGTGCCAAGGCCGGCGCCGCCAGGACGTCCGACCCGCTCCCCGAGAGCGTGATCGCCAGCGCCAGCCCGCCGATCCGCGATCGCCCAGCGTGCCTCGTGCTCCGCATGCTCCGCCGCTCCTGCCGAACCGTGCGACCCCATCGGGGCCGTTGCCGGGCGGCAATTTGGCGACCGGCGCGAGCTGCGCGTTGATCCACGTCAAATCGGGGTGCGTCAGCGCGGCGCATCGTGTGGTGGCGCCGATCGTGCGGCCCGTCCCGGGGCTCCGCCCCCGCCGGGACCCGGGCGCCGTCGCGTCGCCTTGACGGGTCCCTGCCGCCGCCGCACTTCTGCGGCCATG
>CAZDFD010000128.1:0-6002 GCA_964504655.1 uncultured Geminicoccaceae bacterium | reverse complement strand
CGCTCAGACGTAGCCCGTCGAGCCGTCCGGGCGGATCGGCAGCCGCCGCTCCCAGTGGACGTAGCCCTCACGGGCGAGCGCCGCCTCGTCGATCGTCACACCCCAGCCCGGCCGGTCGGGCCGCGGCAGGAGATGGCCGTCCTCGGGCAGATAGGGGTCGGCCACCCAGGGGGCCTCCCCGGGCAGGCGGTACTCGAGGATCTTGAAGTGCGGCTGGCTCAGGCAGAAGTGGAGGTTCACGGCGGTGGCGAGCGGTCCCATCGGGTTGTGCGGGGCGAGCGTCACGTAGTGGGCCTCGGCGATCGCCGCGATCCGCCGCATCTCGCTGATCCCGCCGACCGCGCAGACGTCCGGCTGGACGATGTCGCAGCCCCCGGCCGCCACGAGGCGGAGGAACTCGAAGCGGGAATAGAGGCACTCGCCGGTGGCGAGCGGGCAGGGGATCTGCGCCTTGACGGCCGCCCAGGCCGGGACGTGCTCGGGCCGGATCGGCTCCTCGAGGAAGAGCGGGTCCGTGGGCGCGAGCACCCGGCCGAGCTGGACCGCCTGCCAGGGCTCGAACAGCCGGGCATGCGCGTCGAAGGCGAGCTCGAGCTCGGGACAGAGGAGCCGCAGCCGCTCGGCGCGGGTGGCAGCCGCGCGCAGCGCCTCCCGCCAGGAATGCGTCGCCGGGTCGAGCGGGAAGGGGTGGAGCTTGAAGGCGCCGAGACCCCAGCGGGCGCGCAGTTCCTCCATCCGGTCGCGCAGCCGCTCGGGCTCGGCCTCGCCATAGACGCCGCCATAGACCTGCACCCGGTCGCGGACGGTGCCGCCCAGGAGCCGGAAGACCGGCACGCCGAGCGCCTTGGCCGAGAGCTCCCAGAGCGCGTGGTCGATCGCCGAGATGGCGGCGAGGCCCAAGGCACCGGGTGGGAAGCGGGCCTGTTGGAGGAGCTTGTGGACCAGGAACTCGACCCGGGTGGCGTCGTGCCCCTGGATCTGCAGCGCCAGATGCTCGAGCAGCGGCAGGAGCGCCCGGTCGGGCCCGTGGCTGTAGCACTCGCCCCAGCCGGTCAGGCCCTGGGCGTCGATCGCCACGACCACCCGCGGCCGCGCGCCGTCACGCGTGAGGAACGCCCGCAGCCGCTCGATGCGCATGGATCCGCCCCCGCCGCCCGGCCGATTGCCCGAGGGATCCTGCGCTCAGCCCGGCCCGCCCCGCCGCAGCCAGGCGTGCTCGGCGTGGAACCGCCGCCCGGCGCGATAGCCGGCGTCGAACAGCGTCTTCAGGTTGCTGTACGACCAGTCGAGCACGTTCGGCCAGTCCTCGTGCGAGATCTGATCGTCGAAGCGCAGCCGATGCAGGTATTTGAGTTCGTGCCCCTCGGGATAGTCGTAGTCGCGCTCGAACGCCTTGATGTTCTCGTTGGAGATCGAAACCAGCGGCACGATCATCTGCAGGACCCAGGCGTCGTAGAGATTGCGCGGCTTGCGGACCAGCCGATCGGTGCCGAGGACGTCGAACACGACGATGCGGCTGATCGCGTTGATCTCGCCCGCGGACTTGCGCTCGTAGTCGAGCGCGTCGGCCACCGCCTTGATCGAGCGCAGCTCCCGCTCCTCGACCTGGGCGAAGGTCGCCGAGGCCTCCTGCAGGGCGCGCTCGCTCGCTTCGCCGCGGACGCGGGCCCTGAGGCTCGCCTCGTGCGCCGCCCATTCCGCCTCGTCGACCAGCTCCTCGATCGCCTGCGCCCGCTCGCGCGGCTCGAGGCCGGTCTCGTCCCGGTAGCGGCGGATCTCGGGCCAGCGCCGCGCGAGCTCGGCCCGCAGGAGCTCGGGATAGGCCTGGTCGTAGTGCCGGTCGTAGGCCAGGAGGCCCTTGAGGTTCAAGGTGTCCATCGCCGAGCCCTCGATGTACCAGTCACCGTCGAGCTCGAAGGGCGGATAGATCAGCGGGAAGGCCAGGGCGGTCCGGAAGTGGGCCGGGGTGATCTCCTCCTTCTCGAACACCCGCATCCGCCGCTCGCGGATGTTCCAGGCGTTGATGAAGAAGTCGGGCGCGAAGCGCTTCAGGGCGGCGAAGTCGACCACCTCCTCGAGCCACGGCGCGGGCGCGCACATGCCGAGGCTGTCCGGCGTCAGGCTCGACGGCGAGACCGAAGCGCACCAGAGATGCACCAGGTCGCGCAAGAGCCGCTGCTCGCTCGTCTCCTGCGGCATCGCCTGCAGCCAGGGCATGTAGGTCTTCAGCCACATCTCGGCGAGCGGTCCGGGCTTGTAGAAGACCTTGTAGTTGATCGGGAAGTGCCGATAGATGTCGTCGTGGACGCCCAGGTGGACGGTCGCCCGAAGGGCCGCCCGCCGGTCGCCGCCCTTGGGGGCGGCGTAGAGCAGGCCGACCAGCATCCCGGCCCCCGAGGTCGAGACCACGTCGAACTCGACCCCGAGCTCGTCGAGCGCCAGGAGTGCTCCCGCCATCAAGGTCAGCGTCGGCGCGCCGCCGCCCAGGACCAGGGCGTGCTTGCCCTCGCGCAGATAGTCCTCGTCGGTCCGCTTCGCCACCGCTCGTCTCCCTGTCGACGGGTCGTCCCGGGCCGTCGGCCGGCGCTCCGGCCGATCCCGATCAAGTGGGTGCCGCCGCGCGGACGCCGTGCATCATGCCGGCCTCGTGGAAGGTGCGCCACGCGGCCATCCGCTCGGCCTCGGCGGCCGCGTCGCCGGTGCGCCGCAGCAGCCGGGCCAGGGCGAGGCGGGACCAGGCGAGATCGCAGGCGAGGCCCTGCTCGCTCTGGATCGCGATCGCGCGGCGGAGGAGGACCACGGCCGCCTCGAGGTCGGCCGGCGAGCCCAGGGCGAGCGCCTCGGCCCGGGCCCGAAGCGCCAGCGATCGGCCCCAGCCGCCCTCGGCCCGCTCGGCGTCGCCGAGCGCGGCCTCGCTCGCCCGCAGCGCCTCGCCGACCGCGCCGGCGGCGAGCCTCGCCTCGGCCAGGAGCGCCCCGAACCCGCCCCGATGGAAGCCGCTGCCGACCCGGTTCGCGAGCTCGAGCGCGGTCTCGAGATCGGCCGTGGCCTCGGCGATCCGGCCCGCCCGCAGGCGGGCCTCGCCGCGCCAGCCGAAGGCCAGGTAGCGACGGAACTCGTCCCGGCCGGCGGCAGCCAGCTCGAGCGCCTGGGCGAAGCAGGGCTCGGCCACCTCCATCCGGCCCTGCCAGCCCTCGGCCACCGCCCGGAAGAACCAGCAGGCGGCCCGGGTCGGCAGGTGGTCGAGCGCCTCGGCGAAGGCGATCGCCCGCTCGCCGGCCGCGTGCGCCTCGGGAAAGCGCGCGGCGAGGGCCAAGGCGAAGGCGAGCACGCCGCAGATCGAGGCCTGCTCGATCCGGTTGCCGATCCGGCCCATCTGCTCGACGTTGCGCTCGGCGAGCGCGATGCCGGCCGCCGGCTCGCCGCGCAGGCAGTGGATGCGGGCGAGCAGGTTGGCCGCCGCCGCCGCGATCCGCTCGTCGCCGATCGCATCGGCGATCGCGAGGCACCGGCGGGCCTCGCCCACCGCCTCGTCGAACCGTCCGGCCACGTAGTTGAGCCGGCCGATCCAGTAGTGCACCTGGGCCCGGCGCGGCTCGAGGCCGAGGCCGGTCGCCAGCTCGCGGGCCCGCGCGAGCCCCTCGAGGTCGGCCTCGAGCTGGGCGCCGCCCACGGCCACCGAGGCCCGCTTGAGGAGGGCCTTGAGCTCGCGGCGACGGGCCTCTCGCGTGGGCTCGAGGCCGGCCGCGAGCGCGGCTGCGAGCGCGAAGCGGGCGTGCGCCTCGGGCGAGGCGTAGCGGGCGGCCGCGGCGTCGCCCGCCGCCAGATGGTAGTCGATCGCCTTCTGGGTGAGCCCGGCCTCGCCGAAATGGTGCGCCATGATCTCCGGCCGGCTCGCCACCGTCTCCGGAAAGCCCGTCTCGAGCGTCTCGGCCACCCGGGCGTGCATCTGCTGGCGCCGGCCCCGCAGCATGCTGGCGTAGGCCGCCTCCTGCAGGAGCGCGTGGCGGAACTCGTAGACCTCGTCGCGGCCGCTGCCGTGCTTGAACACGAGCTCGGCGTCGGCCAGCCGGGCGAGCCCCTGCTCGACCTCGGCGCGGGCGAGCGGCGAGACCGCCGCCAGGAGCTCGGGCGTGAAGCTCCGCCCGAGCACGGAGGCCCAGAGCGCCACCTCCTTGACCGCGCCCAGCCGGTCGAGGCGCGCCATCAGCGAGGCGTGCAGCGTCGAGGGGATGGCGATCAGCGGCAGCGGGCCGGCCAAGGCGAGCCCCTCGGGGGTGTCGACCAGCGCGCCCGATTCGAGCAGCATCCGGGTGAGCTCCTCGACGAACAGCGGCACGCCGTCGGTCTTCTCGAGGATCACCTCGACCACCTCGGGCGGCAGCCGCCGCCCGCCGGTCACCCGGCCGATCAGGGTCACCGCCTGCTGCCGGCCGAAGCGGTTGAGCTGCAGCGCCGTGACGTGCGAGTGCTGCTTCCAGGGCGGCTTGAACTCGGGCCGGAAGGTGGCGACCACGAGGGCGGGCAGGCCGCGCACCGCGTCGATGATCAGGCCGAGCAGTTCGCTCGTGGTCGGATCGATCCAGTGGACGTCCTCGAACACGATCAGGAGCGGGGCGCGCTCCGCGAGCGCGCGGATCTCGGCGAGCAGGAGGGCGAAGGTGGCGGCCCGGCGCTCGGCCGGGGTCATGGTGACGAGCGGGTAGCGGCCGTCGAACGGCACCGAGCAGAGGGTGGCCAGGAGCGCGCCCGATCGCTCCGGATCGAGCCCGGCCTCCGCGAGGCCGGCCTCGAGCTTGGCGAGCAGGGTCTCCGGCGGATCGTCGCGCGACAGGCCGGCGCGCCTGCGGATCCGCTCGACCACCGGGTGGAGTGCCGTGCCGGCGAAGAACTGCGAGCAGAAATGGCGCAGCCGGCCGTGCGGCTCGTGGGCGATCCCGCGGCCGAGCGCGTCCAGGAGGCGGGACTTGCCGATCCCGCCCTCGCCGCTCAGGAGGAGCACCTGGCCCTCGCCGGCGCGGGCGAGCTCCCAGCGCTGCAGGATCATCTTGAGCTCGTGCTCGCGGCCGATGAGCGGCGTCAGCCCGTCCACCGAGCGGGCCTCGAAGCGGCCCTCGGCGCGGCCCTCGCCGACCACCCGCCAGAGCCGCATCGGCTCCTCGAAGCCCTTGAGCTCGCACGCGCCGAGCTCCTCGCAGGCGAACAGCCCGCCCAGGAGCCGCCGGGTGTTCGGACCGATCACCACCCCGTCCGGCGGGGCCGCCGACTGCAGCCGGGCGGCGCGGTTCGGGGTGTCGCCGACCACCGTCTCCTCGTCGCCGATGCCGGCGCTCAAAAGATCGCCGATCACGACGAGGCCGGTGTCGATGCCGACCCGCACGTGCAGCTCGACGTCGGCGCGGACGCGGAGGCCGCGCAGCGCGCCGACCAGCTCGAGGCCGGCGCGCACCGCCCGCTCGGGATCGTCCTCGCGGGCCTCGGGGAAGCCGAAATAGGCGAGGATGCCGTCGCCCAGATACTTGGCGACGTGGCCGCCGTAGCGCTGGATCACCTCGACGCAGCAGCGCTGGTAGGCGGCCACGACCGCGAACATGTCCTCGGGGTCGAGCCGGCGCGACAGCGCGGTCGAGCCGACCATGTCGCAGAACATGATGGTCATCTGCCGCCGCTCGGCGTCGCCCGGGCTCCGCTCGCGCGCCGGGGCGGGCCCCTGGGCGCCGCCGCCGAGCAGGGTCGGCAGGGCCTTGAGGAGGCGCTTGCGCTGGCCGAGGCTCAAGCCGAGCTCCTTGAGCTCGCTCTCGCCGATCTCGGCCAGGACGTCGAGGCCGACATCCTGCGCGGCGAGCGGTTCCGCCAGATCCGCGAGCCCGACTTCGGCGAGCCGTCGCTTGAGCTCGGCCACGGGGTCGTTCCTCACCATAACCTAGCATAGACGCAGTCGAGGTCCGGCTACAACCGAAGCTTCGAGCGCGCCGGCCGGGGGGCGGGGCGAGGGGAGGATG
>CAZDFD010000127.1:0-6721 GCA_964504655.1 uncultured Geminicoccaceae bacterium | reverse complement strand
CGCTTGAGCTCGCGGATCACCGGCTCGCCATTGTGGTACTTGAGCTCGATCGACAGCTCGCGGATGCCCGGGCGGATGTCGACCGTCTCGTAGTTGCGGATGTAGCCCTCGCGCTTCAGCACATCCAGGACGCTCACGCGCAGCTTCGAGGCCGGCGAGCGCACCGCGCTCTTCTGCGCGCGCTGGCCGTTGCGGATGCGCGTCAGCATGTCACCGAGCGGATCAGAGCCCACCATCACCGTTCCCCGCCCTCACCAGCTCGACTTGACGCAGCCGGGCACCTGGCCCTGCGACGCCAGCTCGCGCAGCGCGATCCGCGACAGGCCGAACTTGCGGTAGTAGCCGCGCGGCCGGCCGGTCAGCGAGCAGCGGTTGCGCACCCGCACCGCGGCGCCGTTGCGCGGCAACGCCGCGAGCGCGATGGTGGCCTCGAACCGCTCCTCCGGGTCGCGGCTCTTGTCCATCACCAGCTTCTTGAGCGCCGCCCGCTTGGCCTTGAACTTGGCCGCCAGCTGCCGGCGATGCTCGTTCTTCTCGACCGCGCTCTTCTTGGCCATCGCTCACTTCCGGAACGGCATGTTGAAACCGGAGAGGAGCGCCTTCGCCTCCTCGTTGGTGCGGGCGGTGGTGCAGATGATGATGTCCATCCCCCGCACCTCGTCCACCTCGTCGAAATTGATCTCCGGGAAGATGATCTGTTCCTTGATCCCGAAGGCGTAGTTGCCGCGGCCGTCGAAGCTCTTCTCCGGCACGCCGCGGAAGTCGCGCACCCGCGGCAGCGCGATGTTGATCAGCCGGTCGAGGAACTCGTACATCCGCTCGCGGCGCAGCGTCACGCGGCAGCCGATCGACATGCCCTTGCGGACCTTGAAGTTGGCGACCGACTTGCGGGCCCGGCACTCGACCGGCTTCTGGCCGGCGATCTTGGCCATGTCGCGCATGGCGTTGTCGAGCTTCTTCTTGTCGGCGACCGCCTCGCCGACCCCCATGTTCAAGACGATCTTGTCGAGACGCGGCACCTGCATCGCGCTTTTGTAGCCGAACCGCTCGACCAGCTGCGGCCGGACCGTGCCCTCGTAATGCTCCTTGAGCCGTGCCATGGCGCGTCCCTCAGCGGTCGATCAGCTCGCCGGAGCGCTTGGCGAAGCGCACCTTGCGGCCGTCCTCGAGGAAGCGGAAGCCGACCCGGGTCGGCTTGCCGTCCTTGGGATCCAGATGGGCGAGGTTGGCGAGCGCGATCGGCGCCTCCTTGGTCAGGATCCCGCCCTGCGGGTTCTTGGCCGAGGGCTTGGTGTGCCGCTTCACGAGCCGCACCCCCTGCACCACCGCCCGCCCCTCCTCGGGCAGCACCTTGAGCACCTCGCCCTGCTTGCCCTTGTCGCGTCCGGTCGTCACCACGACCTTGTCGCCCTTCTTGATCTTGGCGGCCATCACAGCACCTCGGGCGCCAGCGAGATGATCTTCATGAACTTCTTGGCCCTGAGCTCGCGCGTCACCGGGCCGAAGATCCGCGTGCCGATCGGCTCGCCCTGGTTGTTGATCAGCACCGCGGCGTTCTTGTCGAAGCGGATCGAGCTGCCGTCCGGGCGGTGGATCTCCTTGGCGGTGCGCACGATCACCGCCTTGGCGACCTCGCCCTTCTTGACCTTGCCGCGCGGGATCGCCTCCTTGATGGCGACGACGATCACGTCGCCGACCGTGCCCCACTTGCGGTGCGAGCCGCCCAGCACGCGGATGCACTCGACCCGCCGCGCACCCGAATTGTCGGCCACGTCGAGATCGGTCTCGGGCATGATCATGGCTGCACCCTCACCCCTGCGCCGCCGCCGCGTCGCCGCCCTCGACCACCAGCTCCCAGCGCTTGCGGGCCGAGAGCGGCCGGCACTCGCGGATCTTGACCACGTCGCCGACCTTGCAGCGATTGTCGGGATCGTGGGCCATGTAGCGCTTCGACGTCTTCACCGTCTTGCCGTACATCGGATGCATGACGCGGCGGTCGACCCGCACGACGATCGTCTTGTCCGCCTTGTCGCTCACCACCGTGCCCTGCAGCACCCGCCTCGGCATCGTCTCACACCCCTCGAGCCTTCGCCGCGCGCCGGCGCTCGCCCACGATCGTCAGAAGGCGCGCGATGTCGCGCCGCACCTCGCGCACCCGGCGCGTGTTCTCGAGCTGGCCCGTGGCCTTCTGGAAGCGCAGGTTGAACTGCTCCTTCTTGAGGTCCAACAGCCTGGCCCCGAGCTGGTCGTCGGTCTGGGCGCGAAGGTCCGCAGCCGTCATCGCCTCACGCTCCCTCCTGCACGCGCGCCACGAAGCGGGTGCGGATCGGCAGCTTGGCCGCGCCGCGCGCGATCGCCTCGGCCGCGAGCTCGGCCGGCACCCCGTCGATCTCGAACAGGATCCGCCCGGGCTTGATCCGGCACACCCAGTACTCGACCGAGCCCTTGCCCTTGCCCATCCGGACCTCGGCCGGCTTCCGGCTGATCGGCAGGTCCGGGAACACCCGGATCCACACCCGCCCGGCGCGCTTGAGATGCCGGGTGATCGCCCGCCTGGCCGCCTCGATCTGCCGGGCGGTGACCCGCTCGGGCTCGAGCGCCTTCATCCCGAAGGCGCCGAAGTCGAGCGTGAAGCCGCCCTTGGCGAGCCCCTTGATGCGGCCCTTGTGGGCCTTGCGGAACTTGGTGCGGTTCGGCTGCAGCATCAGGCCTCGCTCCCGCGCCGGCTCTCCGAGCGCTGCGACGGCCCGGCCTCGGCGAGCTTGCGGTCGTAGGCCATCGGGTCGTGCTCGAGGATCTCGCCGCGATAGACCCAGACCTTGACCCCGCAGGTGCCGTAGGGGGTCTTGGCGGTGGCGCGGCCGAAGTCGATGTTGCCGCGCAGCGTGTGCAAGGGCACCCGCCCCTCGCGGTACCACTCGGTCCGCGCGATCTCGGCCCCGCCGAGCCGGCCGCCGCAGGTCACCTTGATGCCCTGGGCGCCGAGCCGCATCGCCGACTGCACCGCCCGCTTCATGGCGCGCCGGAAGGTCACCCGCTTCTCGAGCTGCTGGGCGATGTTCTCGGCCACGAGCTTGGCGTCGAGCTCGGGCTTGCGGATCTCGACGATGTTCAAGGTGACGTCGCCCGAGCAGCGCTGCGCCAGCTCGCGCCGCAGGTTCTCGATCTCCTGGCCCTTCTTGCCGATCACCACGCCCGGCCGGGCGGTGTGGATCGTCACCCGCGCCTTCTTGGCCGGCCGCTCGACGATCACCCGGCTGACCCCGGCCTGGGCCAGTCGCCGCTCGAGATAGGAGCGGATCTTGAGATCCTCGGCCAGGAGCTTCGCATAGTCGCCGTCGGCGTACCAGCGCGAGTCCCAGGTGCGGTGGACGCCGAGCCGGAGCCCGATCGGGTTGACCTTCTGGCCCATCAGGCCGCCTCCTCCGCCTGGCGCACGACGATCCTGAGCCGACTCCAGAACTTGTGGATCCGGCCGGAGCGGCCGCGCGCGCGCGCGTGCATCCGCTTCATGACGAGCTGCTTGCCGACGCTGGCCTCGGCCACCACGAGGCGGTCGACGTCGAGCCCGTGATTGTTCTCGGCGTTGGCGATCGCCGATTCGAGCACCTTCTTGACCGTCGAGGCGGCGCGCTTGCGCGAGAAGGTGAGCGCGGTCACCGCCCGCCCGGCCGGGAGGCCGCGGATCAGCCCGGCCACGAGATCGAGCTTGCGCGGGCTCATGCGCAGCATGAGGCCCTGCGCCAACGCCTCGCTCTCGGCCAGCCGCCGCTCCTGCTTGGGCTTGCCCATGCTACTTCCTCTTGACCTTCTTGTCGGCGCCGTGACCGTGGAAGGTCCGGGTCGGTGCGAACTCGCCGAGCTTGTGGCCGACCATGTTCTCGGTGACGTAGACCGGCACGAACTTCTTGCCGTTGTGCACGGCGAAGGTGAGGCCGACGAAGTCCGGCACGATGGTCGACCGGCGCGACCAGGTCTTGATGATGTCGTTGCGGCCCGAGCCGCGCACCTTCTCGACCTTGTCGAACAGGTAGCCGTCGACGAACGGGCCCTTCCAGACCGAGCGCGGCATGGCTCAGCCACCCCTCTTCTTGGCCAGATGGCGGCTCCTGACGATCATCCCGGTGGTCCGCTTGTTGCGTCGCGTCTTGTGGCCCTTGGTCGGCTGGCCCCAGGGGCTCACCGGGTGGCGGCCGCCCGAGGTGCGGCCCTCGCCGCCGCCGTGCGGATGGTCGATCGGGTTCATCGACACCCCGCGATTGTGCGGCCGCCGGCCCTTCCAGCGCATCCGCCCGGCCTTGCCCCAGTTGACGTTCTGGTGGTCGGGGTTGGAGACGGCACCCACCGTCGCCATGCAGTTCTGGTGCACGAGCCGGATCTCGCCCGACATCAGCCGCACCTGGGCGTAGTCGCCGTCGCGCCCGATCAATTGCGCGAAGGTCCCGGCCGAGCGGGCGAGCTGGCCGCCCTTGCCCTGCTTGAGCTCGACATTGTGGACGATGGTGCCGACCGGGATGCTCCTGAGCGGTGCGGCGTTGCCGGGCTTCACGTCGACCTTCTCGCCGGCGACCACCCGGTCGCCCGCGGCCAGCCGCTGCGGCGCCAGGATGTAGGCCTGCTCGCCGTCGGCGTAGCGCAGGAGCGCGATGAAGCCGGTGCGGTTCGGATCGTACTCGAGCCGCTCGACGGTCGCCTCGACCCCCCACTTGCGCCGCTTGAAGTCGATCAGCCGATAGGCGCGCTTGTGGCCGCCGCCGCGGAAGCGGACGGTCGCGTGGCCGTGATTGTTGCGCCCGCCCGAGGAGGTCTTGCCGCGGGTGAGCGCCTTGACCGGCTTGCCCTTGTGCAGCTCCGAGCGGTCCACGAGCACGAGCTGGCGGCGGGCGGCGCTGGTCGGCTTGTAGCTCTTGAGGGCCATCGCCTCAGATCCCCGTGGTGACGTCGATGCGCGCGCCCTCGGCGAGCGTCACGATCGCCTTCTTGACGTCCGGCCGGCGGCCGGCGCGGCCGCGGAACCGCTTGACCTTGCCCTTGACGTTCATCGTGTTGACGGCCGTGACCTTGACGTTGAAGAGCGCCTCGACCGCGGCCTTGATCGAGGGCTTGGTGGCGTCGGGCCGGACCTTGAAGACGACCTGGTTCTTCTCCGAGAGCAGGGTCGCCTTCTCGGTGATCACCGGCGCCAGGATGACGTCGTAGGTCGAGGGCTTGATCATCCGAGCCGCTCCGCGAGGTTCTGGACCGCCTCGGTGGTGAGGACGAGCGTGTCGCGCCTGAGGATGTCGTAGACGTTGGCACCCTGCACCGGGAGGACCACGATGCCCGGCAGGTTGCGCGCGCCGAGCGCGAAGTTGCGGTCGATCTCGGCACCGCCCACGAGCAGCGCCGAGCCGAGCCCGAGCCGCGCCATCGCCGCCTGGACGTGGCGGGTCTTGGGCTCGTCGAGCGCCAGCCGGTCGAGCACCAGGAGCTTGCCCTCCTTGGCCTTGGCCGAGAGCGCGCAGCGCATCGCCATGGCCCGCACCTTCTTGGGCAGGTCGACGGCGTGGCTGCGCGGCTGCGGCCCGAACACCACGCCGCCGCCGCGGAAGACGTTGGCGCGGCGCGAGCCGTGGCGGGCGCGGCCGGTGCCCTTCTGCTTGTAGAGCTTGGCGCCGGTGCGGTTGACCTCGGCCCGCGTCTTGACCTTGTGGGTGCCGCGCCGGCGCTTGGCGAGCTGCCAGACCACCATCCGCTGCAGGATGTCGGGCCGCACCTCGACGCCGAAGATCGCCTCGTCGAGCTCGACCGTGCCCACCTCCTGGGCCTCGAGGTTCTTGACCGGGAGCTGCATGCTCACGCCTCCGGCTCCTCGTGGACGATGGCCTGCGACTCGACGCCGGCCCGGACCACGGCCGCCGGGAAGGGTGCCTCCTTGGGCAGGGCCCGCTTGACCGCGTCGCGCACCTGCACCCAGGCGCCGGGTGCTCCGGGCACCCCGCCCTTGACCAGGATCACGCCCGTGGCCGGGTCGACGCCGAACACCTCGAGGTTCTGCACGGTCACCCGCCGGGCCCCCATGTGCCCGGCCATCTTCTTGCCCTTGAAGACCTTGCCCGGATCCTGCCGGTTGCCGGTCGAGCCGTGCGAGCGGTGCGAGATCGACACACCGTGGCTCGCCCGGAGCCCGCGGAAATTGTGCCGCTTCATGGCGCCGGCGAAGCCCTTGCCGATCGACACCGCGGCGACGTCGACATACTGGCCGGCGACGAAGTGGCCGACGTGGATCTCCTGGCCGACCTCGAGCAGGGCGTCGGGCGAGACCCGGAACTCGACCAGCTTGGCCTTGGGCTCGACCTTGGCCTTGGCGAAATGGCCGCGCATCGGCTTGGTGACGTTCTTGGTCTTGGCGGCGCCGACGCCGAGCTGGACCGCGGTGTAGCCGTCCTTCTCGGGCGTGCGCACCGCCACCACCTCGCACTTGTCGACCCGCAGCACGGTCACCGGCACGTGGCTGCCGTCCACGCCGAAGAGCCGCGTCATGCCCAGCTTGCGGGCCAGGAGCCCCGTGCGCATCCTCGTCCCCTCAGAGCTTGATCTCGACGTCGACGCCCGCCGCCAGATCGAGCTTCATGAGCGCGTCCACGGTCTGCGGGGTCGGGTCGACGATGTCCAAGAGCCGCTTGTGCGTGCGGATCTCGAACTGCTCGCGGCTCTTCTTGTCGACGTGCGGCGAGCGGTT
>CAZDFD010000126.1:0-6723 GCA_964504655.1 uncultured Geminicoccaceae bacterium | reverse complement strand
AGGAGGTGCTGGAAGCGCAGCCACTCGCCCCAGGGGACGTGCGGGACGCGGCGGTAGGGGCCCTGGCCGTCGACCGGGGTGCCGGTCGGGTCGGCATGGGCCTGCGCCGCCGGCCAGGCGGCCGGGGTGAGGCCCGGCACGGGCAGGACCAGATCGGGGTCGCGGCCGAGGGCGCGCAGGAGCGGCGTGTCCAGGGGGTTGGCGGCCTTGCGGACGGCCTCGCGCAGCTCGAGCCGCACCGGCCCCGAGCGCGGCTCGGGCAGTTCGTTCGTGCACGCCGGCTCGCGGTCGGCGGCGCGCGCGGGGGGGCGCGGGGCGGCGGGCTCGGCGGGGGCCGGCTCGGCGGTGCGGGCCGCGGTCTCGGCGACGAGGCGGCGGTGGCGGGCCAAGGCGTCCTGGGCGCGGCGCACCCCGGCCGTGGCCTGGGCGCGGTAGCGGAGCACCACCGCGAGGCTCGCCCGGTGCGCCGGCTCGGCGAGGTCGGAGCCGCAGGAGCGCGAGCCGTCGGCGGGGGCGATGTCGGCCAAGGCCTCGGCCTCGATCCGGTCGGCGCGGAGCTCGCGCCAAAGCGCCACGGCCACGGCCTCGACGAGCTCGCGCTCGATCGCGTCGGCCGGCCGGTAGGCGGCGCGGGTGGCGAGCGCCAGGGCTTCGAACTCGGTCGGGTCCTCGTGCGGCAGCAGGCGGAAGTGGCGGGCGCGGAGCCCGTGCCGGGTGGCATTCAGGGCGGCGCGGGCCTTGCCCTCGGGGGTCTTGGGCCCGCCGCGGCGGGGGGAGGGGTGCTCGAGCGACATGCGCATAGCCCCGTTGTCTCAACTAAAGGAACATTGTCATAAAAAATCGGGGATGTCAAGCTGGCCCGGCGCGGCGGCGGGCTGCGCCGGCCGGGCTCGACGGGGTACCGCGTCAGCGATCTGCGGGCCGCCCGGGCCGGGACGGCGACGATGGTCGCGGGCGGCCACCGGTTGGACGCAGGGGCTCTGCCGCGTCTGCCCGCGCCTGCCAGGGATGGGTCGCCCGGCGCCCCGAGCCCGCCCCGACGGCACCGTCGATCGCGAGGGAACCGCTCGGGTGGAGCGCAACGCTTCGTTAACCTGTGCTCGTCAGAGTGCGCCGGGTGCACGAGCGGGAGCGAGGCGTTGCGCGAGGCGATCGAGCGGGGGTGGTGGCTGGTTCTCGGCCTCCTGCAGGACCTCTGCGGGCGCTGCCGCGCGGGCGCCGGCCGCGCCGCGCCCTCCGCGGCGGGACCGGCGCCGACCGCGGCGGCCGGCTCACTGCAGCAGGCCGAGCTTCTCGAGGAAGGCCTTGTGGGCGGCGAAGGCCTTTTGGGCCATCGGGCTGCCCTGGGCGTACTCGGCCCAGACCTCGGCCGCGAGCTTGCGCATCTTGGCGAGCTCGGCGGCCGACCAGACGATCGCCTCGATCCCGGCCGCCCGGTCGGCGGCGAGGGCCGCGCGCTCGGCGATCATGTCCTCGAGGTTGATCCGCACCGCCAGATCGCGCACCGACATCTCGAGGATCGCCTTGATGTCGTCCGGCTGCTTGTCCCACTTGGCCTTGTTGACCGTGACCTCGTAGATCGGCAGCGAGTGGAAGTGGAGGATCGGGTTCTTGGCGATCTTGTGGAAGCCCAGGCTGTGGTTCATCGCGTAGGAGGAGTAGTCGGCGCCGTCCACGACCTTCTTGTCGATCGCGGTGAACACCTCGGTCGGCGGCAGCGCCACCGGGGAGGCGCCCATCTTGCGGAACAGGCTCGCCGCCATGCCTTCGGGTGCCCGGATCTTGACGCCCTTGAAGTCGTCGACGGCCTGGATCGGCTTGGAGGCCACGAGCGATTCGACCCCGCTGTTGGCGCAGCCGATGGTGAAGGCGCCGTAGCCGGCATAGAGCTCGCGGTAGAGCTCCTTGCCGCCGCCATATTCGCAGAACGCCAGGGCGGTCGCCCAGTCCTGGTAGCCGCCGATCAGATCGCCCAGGATCGCGAAGGCGCGGTCGCGGCCGGTGAAGTAGACCGAGGACGTGGCCATCCCGTCGAGGATGCCCTGGCTCACCGCGTCGATCAGCTCGGTCGGCGCCACCACGGCGCCACCCGGCAGGACCTCGATCACGAGCCGGCCGCCGGTCATCCGCGCCACGTCCCTGGCCCAGCGCTCGGTCGCCTGGTGCACCGGATGCGCCGCCGGGATGGCGGTCTGCACCCGCCAGGTCTCGGCCGCCGCGCCGCTCGCCGCCCCGGCCGCCGCCGCGAGCGCCAGAAGGCCCACCCCTGCCCGCAGCATCCCTTTGCGCCGCATCGAAGCCTCCCTCGGGTCTGCCTGCCCGATCGAAGGCTCGCCGCCCGGGCCCCGGCGGTCAAGCGCGACGGCCGCGCGGGCCGCCTGCGCCGGCGGCAGGGCTCGCGGGCGGCGCGGGGCTGGCCGTCGGTGCGGGCCGATCAGCCCCGGAACCGGTCCTTGGCCGCGCGGAGTGCGGCGAACACTCGGGCGTCGCTCGCGGCCTCGAGGCCGAGGCGGGCCCGGATCAGGGGGTCGGCGGCGCGCAGGAAGGGGTTGGTGGCGCGCTCCCGGCCGATGGTCGAGGGCACGGTCGGCTGGCCCGCCGCCCGCAGCCGGTCGATCTCCTGGGCGCGCGCGCGCAAGTCCGGATCGTCGGGGTCGACCGAGAGCGCGAAGCGGGCATTGGCCTGGGTGTATTCGTGGCCGCACCAGACCCGGGTCGCCTCGGGCAGCGCCGCGAGCTTGCCGAGCGAGGCCCACATCTGCTCGGCGTCGCCCTCGATCAGCCGGCCGCAGCCGAGGACGAAGAGCGTGTCGGCGCAGAACAGATCGCCCGTGGCCTCGAACAGAAAGGAGAGGTGGCCCGAGGTGTGGCCGGGCGTGGCGAGAACCCGGGCCACGGCCGCACCCAGCTCGAGGCGGTCGCCGTCGGCGAGCGCGCGGTCGAGCGGCGGCAGGCGGTGCGCGTCGGCTCGGGCACCCGCGACCCGGGCGCCGGTCGCCGCCACGAGCTCGGGCACCCCGGCCACGTGGTCGCCGTGGTGGTGGGTCAGGAGGATCCAGTCGAGCCGGCCGCCGCGCGCCCGGAGCCGCTCCAGGACCGGCCCCGCCTCGGCCGGGTCGACCATGCCGACCGTGCCGGTCGCGGGGTCGGTCAGGAGATAGCCGTAATTGTCGGAGAGCAGGGGGACCGTCTCGACGAGGAGGGGCATGGCGGCACTCCGGGCGGGGGCGGGCGGGCGCGGCGACGGGATGCATCTAGCGGCCGGGCGCGCTATCTTCCACCCACCGGGGGTCCGGAGGGGACATGCGACCCGAGGTCGACGAACTGGTGGCGTTCTACCAGGGCCGCGAGGGGCAGCTCGCGCGGCGGCTCGTGGCGGCGCGGCTGCGCGCGCTCTGGCCCGACGTGGCCGGCCAGCGCCTGGTCGGGCTCGGCTACGCGGCACCCTTCCTGCCGCTGTTCGAGGAGGCGCTGCGCTGCGTGGCGCTGATGCCGGCGGCGCAGGGGGCGCGCGCCTGGCCGGCGGGCGGCCGCTCGCGCACCGCGCTCGTGCGCGAGGACGAGCTGCCCTTGGCCGACGGCAGCGTCGACCGGGTGCTGCTCGTGCACGCCCTCGAGCTCTCCGAGCGCGTCGACAAGGTGCTGCGCGAGGTCTGGCGGGTGCTGGCCGACGGCGGCCGGCTGCTCGCCGTGGTGCCCAACCGGCACGGCGCCTGGAGCCTGCTCGAGCGCACCCCCTTCGGGCACGGCCAGCCCTATTCCTGCGGCCAGCTCGAGCGGCTCCTGGCGCGCCGGCTCCTGCAGCCGATCGCCCAGGAGCGCGCCCTCTATCTGTGGCCGACCCGCTCGAGCCTGCTGCTCAAGGCGGCGATCCCGATCGAGCGGCTCGGGCTCAAGCTCGCCAAGGAGCTGTCGGGGGTGGTGATCGTCGAGGCCGAGAAGCGCATCTGGCAGGGCGCCGTGGTCTTCGAGCGGCGCCGCGAGGCCCGCCGGCGCTACGCCGCCGCGGCACCGGCCATGGGCGCGGCGCGCGAGGCCGCGGCCGAGCGGCGCAAGGTGGTGCCGCTGCCGCTCGACCCGGCGCGGCCGCGCTCCGAGCCGGGCTGAGGGGGCGGCGGCCGTGGCGGCGCTGACCGGCCGCGAGCGCGGCGTCCTCGTGATCGCCGCGACACCGTTCGACGCATCGGGCGCGCTCGACATGGCCGCGACCGACCGGCTGGTCGAGTGGTACCTCGAGCGGGGGGTGAGCGGGCTCACCATCCTCGGCCAGATGGGCGAGGCGGCCAAGCTCACGGCCGAGGAGCAGCGGGCCTTCGCGCGCCGGGTGCTGGTCCGGGTCGACGGCCGGGTGCCGGTGGTGGTGGGTGCCACCGCCCCGGGCTTCGCCCAGATCGGCGAGCTCGCCCGGGCGGTCGAGGAGGGGGGTGCGGCGGCCGTGATGGTGGCCCCGCCCGGCAACCTCAAGGGCGACGAGGCGGTGCTCGCCTGGTGCGCCGAGCTCGACCGGGTGCTCGGGGCGATCCCCTGGGTGCTGCAGGACTTCCCGCTCGCGGGCGGGCCGCCCATGGGCGCCGGGCTGATCCGCCGGATCGCCGAGGCCTGCCCGGCCATGGTCACCTTGAAGCACGAGGACTGGCCGGGCCTCGACAAGATCACGGCACTTCGGGCGCAGGAGGCGGCCGGCGCCCGCCGGCTCGGGATCCTCGTGGGCAATGGCGGCCTGTTCCTGCCCATGGAGCTCCTGCGCGGCGCCGACGGGGCGATGACCGGCTTCGCCTTTCCCGAGATGCTGGTCGATGTCTGCCGGCTCGTGGCCGAAGGGCGCAGCGAGGCGGCGCTGGATCTGTTCGACGCCTACCTGCCGCTTTTGCGCTACGAGCAGCAGCCCGGCATCGGGCTCGTGGTGCGCAAGTGGATCCTGCACCGCCGCGGCGCCTTGGCCGACCCGTTCGCCCGACAGCCGGCGCCGCGGCTCACGGGCGAGACCCGGGCCGAGGTCGAGCTGCTGCTCTCCCGCCTCGAGCGGCGGCTCGCAGGGGCGCACGGCTGAGCCCCGGGCGGCGCTCGGCCCCTGCACGCTGCCTCCAGCGAAAGGTCACCCCTTGCAGCTCCTGCTCGACGAGCTCGACCGCACCCGCCGCTACAAGCTCTTGACCGCGCTCGTCGTGCCGCGGCCGATCGCGCTCGTCACGAGCCAGGGCCCGGACGGCGTCGTCAACGCCGCGCCCTACAGCTTCTTCAATCTCTTCAGCCAGGACCCGGCGCTCGTGGTGCTCGGCATCGAGCGCCGCGAGGGCACCGTGCAGAAGGACACCGGCCGCAACATCGAGACCACCGGCGAGTTCGTCGTCAACCTCGTCGACGAGGACCTGGCCGCTCAGATGAACATCTGCGCGATCGACTTCCCGCCCGAGATCTCCGAGGTCGAAATGGCCGGGCTCACGCTCGCACCCAGCGCCACGGTGCGGCCCGCCCGGCTCGCCCAGGCGCCGGCCGCGCTCGAGTGCACGAAGCTCGTGACCCTCCTGCCGGGCGGCGGGCGCGAGCTCGTGGTCGGCCGGATCCTGGCGGTCCAGGTCCGCGACGCCCTGATCGACCCGACCACGCTGCGGCTCGACCTCGAGCGCTGGCGGCCGGTGGGCCGGCTGATGGGCAATCTCTACTGCCGCACCCGCGACCGCTTCGAGCTGGTGCGCCAGACCTACCGGCACTGGCTCGCCGACCGCGGCGGCTCAGCTCCGGGCGGCGAAGAGCGCCGCTAGCGCCAGGCCGACCGCGGCCTGGGTCGGGTCGATCACCGGCACCCCGAGCTCGGCCTCGAGGCGGCGGCGGTAGCGGGCCATGCCGGCGCAGCCCAGGATCACCGCCCCCGCCCCGTCCTCGGCCACGAGCGCCCGGCCGACCTCGACCAGCCGCTGCCAGGTCGTCGCTTCCTCGGCGAGCTCGTGCACCCGGAGCTCCAGGGCGCGCTCGCCCGCGAGCCGCTCCAGAACCCCCATCTGCCGGAGCGCGCGGCGATGCCGTTCGATCGAGCGCGCGAGGATCGCCACGACGCCGAAGCGGTCGGCCCGCGTGAGTGCGGTCGCGACCGCGCTCTCCTGGATGCCGAAGACCGGGGCAGGGGTCGCCTCGCGGCAGGCGGCGAGGCCCGGATCGCTGTAGCAGGCGATCACGAAGGCCGCCGCCGGCTCGCTCCGCACCCGCTCGACGAGCAGGGGACCGACCGCCGCGACGTCGGCCTCGCTCTCGATCCCGAAGGGACCGGCGTCGAGCTGGACGCAGCGGATCGCCGGGCCGCCCGGCAGGCGGAACGGGTCGAGCGCCCGGTCGAGGCCGGCCGTGACCTCGGGGTTGCTGTTCGGGTTGATCACGAGGATGGTGGCCATGCGTCGGCGGCTCCCCGGGGCGCGCGCAGGCAGGCTTGCCGGAGCCGCGCCGGCCGGGCAAGCCCGGGACGGGAGGCTTGGAGCCGGCGATGCTCGGCGAGCAGCACCGCGCGATCGAGGCCATGGTCCGGCGCTTCGCCGAGGAGCGGATCCGGCCGATCGCGGGCGAGCTCGACCGGAGCGAGCGGTTCCCGGCCGAGCTCTACGCCGAGATGGCCGGGCTCGGGCTTTTGGGCCTGACCGTGCCGGCCGAGATGGGCGGGGCCGGGCTCGATGTGCTCGGCTACGCGGTCGTGATGGAGGAGCTCGCGCGCGGCTACGCCTCGGTGGCCGACCA
>CAZDFD010000125.1:0-6797 GCA_964504655.1 uncultured Geminicoccaceae bacterium | reverse complement strand
GAGCTCCGCGCCTCGACCTCCCTCGCCCGCCTCTGGGCCGAGCAGGGCGAGCGGCAGAAGGCACACGACCTCCTGGCCCCGATCCACGCCTGGTTCACCGAGGGCTTCGACACCCCCGACCTGATCGAGGCCAAGGCCCTGCTCGACCAGCTCGGCTGAGGCCCTCGGCGGGGTAGCTGATGCCGGCGTCGGGCGAGATCGCCCGCCTTCTCGAGCGCCCGCTCCGAGCCCAGCTTCGGCCGGACCGCCGCCCGCGACCGCGCGGCCGCTCGACGGCGGCCGGCCGGCGGGCTAGGCGCAGCCGTCCCCGGCCCGGTAGGCGATGCCCGAGCTCCCACCCCTCCGCGAGGTCTGGCGCGACGCGCTGCGCGAGGCCCTCGTGCACGGCCCGCTGCGGGTGCTGCCGCGCGAGCGACGGCGGCGGATCGACCGCTGGCTGCGCGGCCGCGAGGAGGCCCGCCGGCTGGCGCTCGCGGATGCCGCGATCGTCTCCTACGGCAAGTCCGGGCGGACCTGGCTCAGGGTCATGCTGTCCCGGCTCTACACGCTGCGGCACGGCCTGCCGGCCGGGTCGATGCTCGAGTTCGACAACCTGCACCGGCGCGTGCCGGCGATCCCGCGGCTCTTGTTCACCCACGCCAACTACATCCGCGACTGGACCGGCGAGTGGGACGGCCGCCGGCACTTCCGCGACGTGCGGACCGTGCTCCTCATCCGCCATCCCTGCGACGTGGCGGTCTCCCAGTACCACCAGTGGCGGCACCGCATGCGGCCCTGGAAGACGGTCCTCAACCGCTACCCGCCGCCAGGCGCGCCGACCGGCCTCGAGGAGTTCGTGCTCGACCCGTCGGTCGGCCTGCCCGCGATCCTCGCCTGGCTCGAGCTGTTCGAGCGCGAACTCGGGGCGATCCGCGCCCACCACCTCGTCCGCTACGAGGACCTGCGGCGCGACACGGCGGGCGAGCTCGCCCGGCTCGCCGCCTTCCTCGGCACGCCGGCGACCGCCCCGGAGATCGAGGCGGCGGTCGCCTACGCCCGGCTCGACAACATGCGCCGGCTCGAGGCCGAGGGCGCGCTCGGCTTCACCGGCATCCGCGGGCGGCCGAAGGACGCCCTCAATCCCGCGAGCTTCAAGACCCGCAAGGGCAGCGTCGGCGGCTGGCGCGAGGAGCTCGGCGAGGCCGCCACCCGCATCGAGGCGTGGCTGCGGGCGCGCGGGCCCCTGCCCTTCGGCTACGGCCTCGACCCGCCGCCCTGAGGTGCCGCGGACGGCGTCGCGTCCTCGCCCAAGGGCAGGATCATGCAGCTCGTCTGGCCGTGCGCGTAGAGGCGTCCGCAGGCGAGCCCGACCAGCCGCCCCTCGGCGGTCGCGAGCCGGCGCCCGGCGTGCAGGATCGTGGCCTCGGCGCGCAGCGGCCCGGTCGCCTCGCCGATCGCCCGCACGTAGCGGATCGACAGCTCGGTCGTGGTGTGGCCGACGCCGGGCGGCAGCACGCTCAGGACCGCGCAGCCCATGGCGCTGTCGAGCAGCGTCGCGGCCCAGCCGCCGTGCGCCGTGCCGTGCAGATTGTGGACCCGCACGCCCGGCACGCCCTCGAAGGCGACCCGGCCGCGCTCGACCGCGACCAGGCGGAAGCCGAGCGTGGCCGCGATCGGCGCCATCGGCAGGACACCGTCGAGCAGCATCCGCATGAGCTCGAGGCCGCTGTGGCGGCGCAGGAGCCCGGCATCCAGGCAGGGCCCGGCGGCCGCCCGCGCTCCGTCGCTCACGCCCCGAACGCCGCGATGCCGGTCTGCGCCCGCCCGAGGATCAGGGCGTGGATGTCGTGCGTGCCCTCGTAGGTGTTGACCGCCTCGAGGTTCAAGACGTGCCGGATCACGTGGTACTCGTCGGCGATGCCGTTGCCGCCGTGCATGTCGCGCGCGGTCCGCGCGATCTCGAGCGCCTTGCCGCAATTGTTGCGCTTGACGAGCGAGACCGCCTCGGGCGGGGCGCGCCCCTCGTCCATCAGCCGGCCGACCCGGAGCGCCGCCTGCAGGCCGAGCGCGATCTCCGTCTGCATGTCGGCGAGCTTCTTCTGGATCAGCTGGTTGGCGGCCAGGGGCCGACCGAACTGCCGGCGCTCGAGGGTGTAGGTGCGGGCCGCGTGCCAGCAGAACTCGGCCGCGCCCATGGCCCCCCAGGCGATGCCGTAGCGGGCGCGGTTGAGGCAGCCGAACGGCCCCTTGAGGCCCTTGACGTTGGGCAGGAGGTTCTCCTCGGGAACGAACACCTCGTCCATGACGATCTGACCGGTGGTCGAGGCGCGTAAGGAGAACTTGCCCTCGATCGCCGGCGTGGTCAGGCCCTGGGCGCCGCGCTCGAGGACGAAGCCGCGGATCTCCTCGGCCTCGTCCTTGGCCCAGACGACGAACAGGTCGGCGATCGGCGCGTTGGTGATCCAGGTCTTGGAGCCGCTCAAGCTGAAGCCGCCCGCCACCCTGCGGGCGCGGGTCCGCATCCCGCCCGGGTCGGAGCCGTGGTCCGGCTCGGTCAGGCCGAAGCAGCCGACGAGCTCGCCGGTGGCGAGCCTGGGCAGCCAGCGCCGGCGCTGGCGCTCGTCGCCATAGGCCCAGATCGGGTGCATGACCAGCGAGGACTGGACGCTCATGGCCGAGCGGAAGCCCGAATCGACCCGCTCGATCTCGCGCGCGACGAGCCCGTAGGCCAGGTAGGAGCCACCGGCGCAGCCATACTCCTCGGGCAGGGTCGAGCCCAAAAAGCCGAGCTCGCCGAGCTCGGTGAAGATCGCCCGGTCGAACCGCTCGTGGCGGAACGCCTCGAGCACCCGCGGCATCAGCCGGCCGCGGGCGTAGTCGCGCGCCGCCTCGACCACGAGCCGCTCCTCGGCGTCGAGCTGCCCGGCGAGGTCGAGCGGATCCTCCCAGTCGAACACCGCGCGCGGGGCCGGCGCGCCCGAACCGCCGCCCGCCTCGACCTTGGCCTGCATCACCGTCCTCCGCTCGATCCGCCCCGCCATCGATCGCGCGAAGACATAGACCGCCGGCCGCCGCCCGTCACCCCGACCGGACCCCTCGGGCCCGGCGAGCGGCCCGCCCGGCGTCCCGCCGCGCCGCTCCCGCGATCCCTCGCGCAGGGCCGCCACGACCGTGTCCGCGGCCGGCCGGCTCACCGGTCGGGTGCGAGCCCGCCGATGAAGCTGCGCTGCCGGGGCGGCCGCGCGCCCCAGACGAACTCGCCCTCGCGGTCGATCGCCGCCTCGGCCTCCTCGCGCGTGGCGAGCGGGCCGACCGTGCCCCACCGCTCCCGCTCCGGGTCGGCCTCGACCACCCAGAAACCCTGGTCGCGGCAGTAGATGACGAACCGCGTCGGCACCGAGGTGGGGCCGTCCGCCTCGCGCGCGACGGTGAAGGCCCGCGCCTTCTCGCACTGCCGCTCGATGCCGGTCATGTTCACGAGGTTCCACACCGGCCGCATCTGGCGATGGTCGATCGCGTCGGCGACCGCGTAGACCCGGAACGGATCGCGCTTGCGCGCGGTCTCAGGGGCCGGCGGCGGGGCGCTCCAACGCTGCACGACGAGCCCGCCGGCGACGCCCAGGGTCGCGAGCAGGGCGACCACGAGCAGGATCGGGCCGCTGCCGGCGCGCCGCCGCGCGGTCGCGACCGGCCGGCCCGGGGCCGAAGCGGTGCCCGCCGCCGGCCGCGGCCCCGCAACCCGTGCCTTCGACCCGGCCGCCGCCTGCACCCGACCCGTCATCCCGGCTCCCGAGGGACCCCTCGCCGCTGCGACGCGGCCGAGCCAATCTGCCGGGAAAGGCTTGCGATTTCGTCAACGACCGGCGGTCGGCGGGCTCGGCCGCCAGCGGTAGCAGAGCCAGTAGGCGAGCCCGACGAGGACGCCGCCGCCGATCACGTTGCCGATCGTCACGGGCACGAGGTTGGCCACGAAGCCGCCGACCCCCACACCCTCGACGCCGTGCAGGATCGCCACCGGCACGAGGTACATGTTGGCGATCGAGTGCTCGAAGCCGAGCGCCACGAAGGCCGAGACCGGGAACACCACGGCCAGGATCTTGCCGGCCACCTCGCGGGCCGCGAGCGACAGCCACACCGCCATGCACACGAGCAGGTTGCAGAGGATGCCGCGGGCCAGCGCCTCGACCGGCGGCAGCGCCACCTTGGCGCGGGCGATGGCGGCGGCGGTCTCGAGCATCCGGCCGCCGCCCGCCTCGAGCACGCCCGCGAGCCAGACCAGGAGCGCCAGGCCGAGCGCGCCCGCGAGGTTGGCCAGGTAGACGAGGGTCCAGTTGCGGGCGAGTTCGGCCGTGGCGATGCGGCCGTCGACCCGGGCCATGACGAGCAGGGTGTTGCCGGTGAACAGCTCGGCGCCGGCCACCACGACCATGACCAGGCCGAGCGAGAAGGCCGCGCCCGCGAGCAGCCGCGACGGCCCGAAGCCGAGGCCGTGGTCGGTCAGGGCGAGGGTGGCGTAGAGCCCGCCGAGCGCGATGAAGCCACCCGCCAGCACGCCCAGGGTGAGCGTCTGCAGCGCCGGCAGGCGGGCCTTGGCGACCCCGGCCCGCTCGACCCGCTCGGCGATCTGGGCCGGCGTGTAGGCGTCGAGCTCCAGGGTCTCGGGCAGGCGGGAGGGCGGCGGCTCCATGGGGCTCCTCGTGGCGGGCGCCGGTGACGGTCCGGTGACCGTCCGGCCGGGCAGACGCTCAGGGGTGGGGCCGGGGCAGCGGCACGCCGATCTCGGCCAGCACCCGGCGCAGCCGGTCGGGGTAGTCGGTGATCAGCCCGTGCACGCCCTGGCCGACCAGCCGGCGCATCGCCTCGGGCTCGTTGACCGTCCAGGGGACGACCAGGAGGCCGAGGTTCTCCGCCCGGCGGATGTCGAGCGGCTCCAGATCGCCGTGGAAGGGCGACCAGACCCGGCAGCCGGCTGCGGCCACGAGCCGCGGCACGCTGCCGCCCTGCTCGTCGAGCCGCAGGCCGGCGGTCCAGCCGCCGTCGGCCAAATTGTCGAGCCAGCTCTGGCGGGCGGTGAGGCAGGCCGTCGCGAGCTCGGGGGCGAGCCGCTGCACCGCCCGGAGCGTCCGCCAGTCGAAGCTCTGCACGGTGCTGCGGGCCACGAGGTCGAGCCGGCGCAGCTCGGCCACCAGGAGCTCGGCGAAGCGCTCGGGGGCGGGGGCGAGCTCGGGCCGGTCGGGCCGGAGCTTGGTCTCGATGTTGAGGCGGACCCCGGCCGCGCCGCGCCGCTCGAGGAGCGCCGCGAGCTCGGCCAGCGTCGGCATCGGCTCGCCGTCGGCCGGCACCTGCTCGGGCCATTGCCGGGCGTAGCGGCTCGCCGGGTCGAGGCGGCCGACGTCGAGGGCGCGCAGCTCCGCAGCCGCCAGCGCCGCCACCGCCGGGCCGGGCGGGGCGAGCCAGCGCCCGTCGGGCCCGCGCACCTTGGCCGGATCGAGCTCCGGGTCGTGGCCCACGAGGAGCACCTCGTCGCGGCTCGCGACGAGGTCGAGCTCGAGGGTCGAGACGCCGAGGGCGAGCGCCCGGGCGAAGGCCGCGAGTGTGTTCTCGGGTGCGAGGCCGCGGCCGCCGCGGTGCGCCTGCAGGTCGAAGGCCGCCGAAGCGGCGCTCGCCCCGAGCAGCAGGGCGAGCGCCACCGGCCCGACCCGGGCCGGTCGCGCAGCCGACCGGACGGCCGCTCTCAATGTCGCCACCGCTTTCTGGTACAGGCTCGGCAGCAGCCGCAGGGACCCTCGCCGCATGTCGCTCCTCGATGCCTTCGCCGCCTGCGGGGTCCGCGACCCGGTCGTGACGGCCGACCCGGATCTCGCGGTCGAGCGCGTCCAGGCCCTCTACGACGCCGCCGCCGGGCGGCTCAAGGAGGCCTTCCAGCGGTTCGCGCGGGGCGAGCCGCCGGGCGGGCCGCTCGACGCCTTCTACCCGTTCGTGGGCGTCCAGGTCAGCCCCAAGGACCTCGTCCTGGACGGCAGGCTGGCCTATGGCGTCCTGCACGAGCCCGGCCTCTACGGCACCACGCTGACCCGGCCGGGGCTGTTCGCCGACTACTACCGCACCCAGCTCGGCATCCTGGTCGCCAACCACCGGGTGCCGCTCGTGGTCGGCGTGTCGCGCCGGCCGATGCCCCTGCCGTTCGTGATCGAGGAGGCCACGGCCGGGCTCGATGCGGCCCGCGCCCACGAGCTGCAGCACCACTTCCCGATGCCCGATCTGGCGATGACCGACGACGCCATCGCCAACGGCACCTGGCGCAGCGCCCCCGGCGAGCCGGCGCCGCTCGCCCTGTTCACCGCCGAGCGGGTCGACTACTCGCTCGCCCGGCTCCTGCACTATACCGGCACGCGGCCGGAATGGTTCCAGCGCTTCGTTCTGTTGACCAACTATCAGCGCTACGTCGACCACTTCGTCGAGCTCGGCCGCAGGCTCGTGGCCGAGGGGCTCGAGTACGAGCGGCTGGTCGAGCCCGGCAACGTGGTGACCCCGCCCGATGCCGCCGGGCCGGGCGAGCCGCCGCGCCACCTGCCGCAGATGCCGGCCTACCATCTGGTGCGCCCGGACGGCCGCGGGGTGACCCTCGTCAACATCGGCGTCGGGCCCTCGAATGCCCGGACCATCACCGACCACGTGGCGGTGCTGCGGCCGCACTGCTGGCTGATGCTCGGCCACTGCGCCGGGCTCCGCCGCAGCCAGCGGCTCGGCGACTACGTCCTGGCGCACGGCTATGTCCGCGAGGACCACGTGCTCGACCAGGAGGTGCCGCCGTTCGT
>CAZDFD010000124.1:0-7252 GCA_964504655.1 uncultured Geminicoccaceae bacterium | reverse complement strand
CGGAGCCCGCCCATGCCGTCCGCCGCGCCCGTCGAACCGACCGCC
Source organism: uncultured Geminicoccaceae bacterium (assembly GCA_964504655.1). Classification (GTDB taxonomy): domain Bacteria; phylum Pseudomonadota; class Alphaproteobacteria; order Geminicoccales; family Geminicoccaceae; genus JANXAZ01. Next base: position 7,207 of record CAZDFD010000124.1, on the reverse strand, counting down.
CGGCCCCGCTCGCCGGCACAGAGCGAAGCCGCCCGCAGGAACGGCGCCCGCTCCAGGGGTCCGGTCAGCCCCGAGGGCAAGGCACGCGCGTCGCGGAACGCGCTCCGCCACGGGCTCTGCTCGAGCCGCAGCCTCGCCCCGGGCGAGGACCCCGAAGCCTTCGGGGCCCTGCTCGCCGACCTCCGCCGCGAGGCCGCCCCGCGCAGTCGCCTCGAAACCCTGCTCCTCGAACGCCTCGCCCTCACGTTCTGGAAGCTCGACCGCTGCGACCGGCTCGAGGCGACGCTGGCTACGATCGAGCCGCACTGCCCCACCGGCCGCCTCTTCCCCGACCCGGGCCTGCCCAGGATCATGTCCCGTGTCCCGGAGCTTTCCCTCCTCGTCCGCTACCAGGGCCAGCTCGGCCGCGACCTGCAGCGGCTCTTGAAGCTCGTCGCCGACCCGCTGCTCGACCGCATGGCCGAGGCGGACGAGCCCGCCCTCGGCGCGCCGGCCGAGGAGAACGCGCCCGACGCCCCCGCCGCGGCCGAAGCCGCGGCCGCGGCGAGCCCGGCGGAACCCGCGCCCGGCCGGCCGAGTTCCGCCCCGCCCGGCCCCGGCTTCGAGGCCGAGCTGCGCCGTGCCGCCCGCGACGACCCGGCGCTCGCCTCGGCCCTGCTCGAGCAGCTGCTCGGCCGGGGCGACATCGCCGGCTTCATGGCCCTCGAGCGCGAGCTCCGCCAGGCCGGCCCGGCCGCTGCCGCCCCGCCGAGCGGGCCCGCTGCGCGCGAGCCCGCCCTCGGCCCGCGCGCGGCAGCCGCGCCCGTGCCCAGGGCCGCCTTGCAGAACGAACCCGAGCCCCTCCGTCCGCCCCCGGCCGCCTCGGCGTCACGTGCGGAACCCGAGCCCGTCGACCTCGCCACCGCCTGCCCGGCCGCGAACCGGACTGACGCGATTTGCCTGAACGAACCCGAGCCCGACCCGTCTCGGCCGGCGAGCGCGACCGCAGCGGCACACGACCCGCGGACGACCGCACCGCACGACGGCACCACGCCGCCACCCGGGGCGGCGATACCAAACGAACCCGAGCCGGGCCCCGCGCAGGCCGGGCCGTCCCCCAGCGGCGAGCCCGGCCGAGCGGGCGACGGCCGGAGCGCCGGGCCGGCGACCGCCCCGCCGGGCGCCGAGACCACGACACGACATGCGTCCGGCCCGCCGATCCCGGCCGCACCCGTCGCCTGGGCCGATCCATCCCTGACCCCCGAGCGCCGCGCCCGCCCGCGCGGCGACGTGCCGTTGTGGCTCTGAACCCCGTGGCGAGAACGGGCCTGGATTCTGGCGTCCCGCCCCCGCACCGGCGCGGGCAGGCGACGCCAGTGGAGGAGCGGCAGGGCTCGTTGCACCGGAGTCGGTCGAATGCTGTCGGGCACGAGGGAGTGGCCCCGGCTTGGCCTCGGGCGGACGGCCGGCGGACGCCGGCGGTTCAGGAGCCGCTGTCGAACGCCCGTGCCGCCGGCTCACGAACGGCTCCGGCGCCGGAGCCGGAGGAGGGCTCGACCGCCCGGGTCTCGAGGAGCCAACCGAACACGGCCAGCGCGGCCGTGGCGCCCGCGAGCTGGGCCACCCAGAACCCGGGCAGATCGATCGGCCGGATCCCGGCGAACGTGTCGGAGAGCGCGCGTGCCAGGGTGACCGCCGGGTTGGCGAAGCTGGTCGAGCTCGTGAACCAGTAGGCGGCGGTGATGAACAGGCCGACCGCGACCGGCACCGCCTCGGGGCGGAAGCGCAGGCAGCCGAGGATCGTCGCCACGAGGCCGAAGGTGGCGACCGCCTCGCCCGCCCACTGGCCGACGCCGGTCCGCGGGCTCGTGCCGAGCTGCAGGAGCGGCAGGTCGAACATGAGGTGCGCCACGAGGGTCCCGAGCAGGCCGCCCAGGGCCTGGGCCAGGAGGTAGGGGGCGAGCGCCGCCGCCTCGAGCGTGCCGCGCAGCCGCAGCACGAGGCTCACCGCCGGGTTGAGATGGGCGCCGGAGACCGGTCCGAGAACGGTGATCAGCACGACCAGCATGGCGCCCGTGGGCAGCGTGTTGCCGAGCAGCGCCAGCGCCGTGTTCCCGCCGGCCAGGCGCTCGGCCATGATGCCGGAGCCGACCACGGTGACGACGAGCGTGCCGGTACCGAGGAGTTCGGCCGTGGCGCGGCGGGCGAGGTCGACCGCCAAGGCGCTCAGCCCGGCTCGGCGGGTTCCGGTCGGGCCCGGCCGATCTCGTCGAGCCGGGTCTGCAGGGTCAGCCGGTCGAGGGAGGCCAGGGGCAGGCTCACCAGGATCTTGATGCGGTTCTCGAGGAACGAGTAGATCCGCCGCCAGTACTGCATCTTCTTGTCGTCCGGCCCCTCGAAGAGGACCGGATCCTCGACCCCCCAATGGGCGGTCAGGGGCTGGCCGGGCCAGACCGGGCAGACCTCGGCGGCGGCCCGGTCGCAGACGGTGAAGACGAAGTCGAGCTCGGGCGCGCCCGGCCGCGCGAACTCGTCCCAGCTCTTCGAGCGCAGGCCGTCGGTGAGGTAGTTGAGCCGGCGCAGGAGCTCGAGGGTCGTCGGATGCACCTGGCCCTTGGGATGGCTGCCCGCCGAGAAGGCGCGGAAGCGCCCCTGCCCCCACCGGTTGAGCGCGCATTCGGCCATGATCGAGCGGGCCGAGTTGCCGGTGCACAGGAAGAGGACGTTGTAGACCCGATCCGTCATGACGCTCCTTCGGGCTCGGTGGCCCTCACCGGCGCGGCGCAGCCGCAGGATTCGACCGTCTGCACGAGCCCGCCGCAGATCTCCGGATGGCCGTTGCAGCAGTCGGCCGTCAGGAACGCGAGCAGGCGGCGCATCGCCTCGAGCTCGGCGGCGTAGAGGATCTGCCGGCCGCGTCGCCAGGACTGGACGAGGCCGGCCCGCTCGAGCCGCTCGAGGTGGAAGGAGAGGGTCGAGGGCGGCACCGCCGCCGCCTGGGCGACCTCGCCCGCCGGCAGGCCGTTGGGGCCGGCGGCTACCAGCAGTCGGAAGACCCTGAGCCGGGTCTCCTGGGCCAGCGCCGCGAGCGCCTCGACCGCTGGACCGGTCTGCATGCGTCTCCTCCTCGACGGGTGAAGCTACCAGCACACCGGGGTGACGGAACGGTGACGGCGGCCCGGGCTCCCGGGCCGCCGTCGCGAATAGCGCACCGTCCGGAGCCTGCCGAGGCCGGCTCAGGCGGACCGGTAGTGCTGGTCCTTGAAGGACAGATGCCGGGCGCCCTCCGGTGCCGAGGCGAGCTTGCGGATGTTGGCCCAGGTCTGCTTGTAGTTGGGGATGACGAGCTCGTTCACGCCGGCATTGACGACGTTGCCCTGGACCCCGGTCGGGTAGGCGAACAGCATGAAGGTCTCCCGCCGCCGGGCCGAGGGTGTCGGGTAGGCCATCGCCTGGGTGGCGCCCGCGTCGTTGACCACCTCGACGAGATCGCCCGGCTGCAGGCCGAGCTCGGCCATGTCGGCCGGGTGCATCTCGATGAACGGGTAGGGCCAGCGGTCCTGGATCAGGTCGCTGTCGCGGTCGAGGTAGGCGCTCTGCCAGACGTGGTTGGTGCGCCCGTTGTTGATCAGGAACGGGAAGCGCGCCTGCTGCTCGGCCTTGCCGGGCGCCTGCAAGCCGCGCCAGGGGGCGTCCATGAAGCGGGCCTTGCCGTCCGCGGTGGAGAACACCCCGTCGGCGTAGAGCCGCTTGGTGCCGACGATCTTGCCGCCCTCGAAGCCGGTCGCGGGCTCGAGGAAGCCGTTGGTGCCCATCGCCCGCAGGCGCTCGTAGGTGACGTGCTGGCCACCGGGCGCGTTCCGGTGGTAGCCGTCCATGAACGCGTCCTCCTCGGTCTTCCAGTCGAAGCCCTTGAACTTGTCGGCCAGGGCGCCGTCGCCCATCTCGCGGAAGACCCGCTCCATGTGGTTGGCGATCCGGGCCGCGATCAGGCAGTCCGGCAGCGCCTGGCCGGGCGGGTCCATGTAGCGCTCGGTGATGCGCATCCGCCGCTCGCCGTTCATCGAGGTGAGGTTCATCTCGCCCGAGGTCGCGGCCGGCAGCCACACGTGGCAGGACTGCCCGATTTCGGTCGGCACGATGTCGACGTCGACCGCGAACAGACCGCCCTGGCGGATGGCCTGCAGGATGGCGAAGACCTGCGCCTGGCGGTCACCCGAGGGCGCCGCGCTCATGGCGTCCTTCACCATGTCGGTGCGGCGCTTGTAGGCGCGCTTGAAGGCCATGGCGTTCAGGGTCGTCTTGTAGTGGTCGCAGGCCCAGATGTGGTGGACGCCGCCCTTGCCGCCGATCAAGAGCTGGTCGACATAGGCCGCGGGCCGCCCGACATGGGCGTCGCCGGGCCGCACATAGCCCTCCTGGTGGCCGCCCAGGCGGACCACGCCGCCGCCTGGCCGGCCGACATTGCCGGTGGCCAGTGCCACGTTCACGATGGCGCCGTTGGTGCGGTAGTTGTCGTTGCCCCAGATGATCCCCTTCTCGTAGCCGAACATCGTCCGCCGCCGCTTGCCGCCGGCCTTGGGCATGGCGATCCACTCGGCCGCCTTGACGATGTCGGCGGGCGCCAGCCCGGTGATCTCGGCGGCCTGCTGGACGGTCGTTCGGCAGCCCTCGAGCGCCGCCTCGAAGCTCGTGAGATGGCCGGGCTTGTCGTCGCCGACGCCGCGCGCCGGGAACAGGGGCGGCCGGGCGGCCGCCGAGCGGAGCGTGCTCTTCTCGATGAACTCCTTGTCGACCCAACCCTTCTCGGCCACGAGGGTGAAGATGGCGTTGAACAGCGCAAGGTCGGTGCCCGACTTGATCTGCAGGTGCAGGACGTTGTCCTTGCCGGCCTCTGCCTCGCAGGCCGAGACGGTGACCGTCCGGCGCGGATCGACGATGACGATCCGTCCCTTCTCGTGCGGCTCGTCGGGCAGCAGTCGGCGCTTCTTGTCGAGCGAGGCGCCTCGCAGGTTCGGGACCCAGTGGTTGAGGAAGTAGTTGGTCTGGGTCTCGAGGGCATTGGTGCCGATCGCCACGATCGTGTCGGCCAGCTCGGCGTCCTCGTAGCAGTTGTTGAGCTCGCCCACGCCCATGTCGCGGGTGGCGTGCACCTCGGAATTGTAGGCGGGGCGGTTGTGGATGCGGATGTTCTTGATCTTCATGGCACCGAAGTAGAGCTTGCCGGTGCCCCAGGTGTTCTCGTAGCCGCCGCCGGCGCCGCCGTGGTCGAAGGCGGAGACGATGAGCCCGTCCTCGCCCTGCTCCTTGATCACCGCGGCGGTGACCCGGGCGACGAGATCGAGGGCGTCGTCCCAGGAGGTCGGCTGCATCTGGCCGAAGCGCCAGACCATCGGATCGGTCAGCCGCTGCTGCTGGGTCTGGGTGACCCGGCTGTAGGACAGCTCGGCGAGCCGGGCGCCGCGGATCGAGCCCAGCCCCGAGTTCACCTCGCAGGCCGGGTCGGGCTTGATGACGAGATGGACGTCCTTGCCGTTCTGCTTGACGATGTTGTACATCGACGGGCTGTACCAAGCTGCCGTCTCGGCGGCCTGCTGCTTGCCGAGATCGACGCCGAACTTGTTGTCGCCCGGCGCGGTGCCGCCCTGCCGGTTCACGTCCCAGGTGTAGGCCTTGTAGCCGCAGCCGACGATGCAGAAGTGGCAGACCGCGGTGTGCTCCTTGGCATCCTTGGGGATGATCGGGAGGCGGTCGACGTTGCGCTTGAAGGCCATTTGCCTTCCTCCCAACTTGGAATGACGTTACGCCCGACGAAGCCCGCTCGGCTCAGAGCACGTTGCTCAGGCGGCCGTACAGCAGCTCGTCCACACCCTCGGCGAAGATGTCGCCCTTGTCGTCGACGCGCAGGATGTACTGCGGCAGGTTCTGAGTCGCCTGCCCCCAGATCTGCTGCCCGCCGGCCTCGCAGTCGAAGCGCGAGTAATGGCCCGGGCAGTTGAGCGTCTTGTCGTCGGCGCGGTAGAAGAGGGGAAAGCCCTTGTGCGGACAGACCGTCGAGAAGCCCACGATGTCGCCGTCCGGGCCGACGCCGCCCGGCACCTTCTTGCCGAGCTTCAGGAGCACGCCCGGCGCCTCGCCGTCCGGGTAGGCGACGTCCTTGGGCTCGTTGAGCTTCAGGTCCTTGACGTTGCCGAGGCGGCTGCTCGGGTAGGTGACCCGGGCGGCCGCCGGCGCCGCGGCCTCTGCGGGCCCGCCTCCCGCCACCAGGGCGGTCGCCGCCCCCACCGCCACGCTGCCGCCGCCGCTCAGGAACCGGCGACGGCCGACCTCGACGAGCCGCTTGCACGCTTGCATGCCTTGCCTCCCTGGATTTCGAACGCTTCGAGAATAGTCGAATCGCAGGGCAGTGCAATCCCGCGCGCATGGCGGCCATGCAGATCGGGTGGTGGCGGGCGGGCGCGGGCCGATCCGGGCTCACCCGCGCCGCTCGCAGCGGCGCGGGCCGGCCGGCGCGCGCCTCTCCCCGGCGCCGCGCGGCTCGGCTCAGGGCGTCGCGCGAACCGGATAGCCGAGCCGGCCGAGCGCCGCGCCGATCTCCTCGAGGATCGCCGGATCGTCGATCGTCGCGGGCACGGTCCAGGGCTGGCCGTCGGCGATCTTCTTCATGGTGCCGCGCAGGATCTTGCCCGAGCGGGTCTTGGGCAGGCGCTTGACGACGGTCACGAGCTTGAAGGCCGCGACCGGCCCGATCTCCTCGCGGACCTTGGCCACGAGCTCCTTCTCGATCTGGGCGGCGGGCCGCTCGACCCCGGCCTTGAGCACGACGAAGCCCAGCGGCAGCTCGCCCTTGAGCTGGTCGGCGACGCCCACCACCGCGCACTCGGCCACGTCCCTGTGGCTCGCCAGGACCTCCTCCATGGCGCCGGTCGACAGGCGATGGCCGGCGACGTTGATGACGTCGTCGATCCGGCTCATGATGAACAGGTAGCCGTCCGCGTCCTTGAAGCCGGCGTCGCCGGTCAGGTAGTGGCCGGGATAGCGGCTCAGATAGCCCTGCACGTAGCGCTCGTCGGCGTTCCAGAGCGTCGGCAGGCAGGCCGGCGGCAAAGGCAGCTTGACGCAGATCGCCCCGAGCTTGCCGTCCGGTACCTCGTGGCCCTCCTCGTCGAGGACGCGCACGTCGTAGCCCGGCATCGGCAGGGTCGGCGAGCCGGGCTTGACCGGCAGC
>CAZDFD010000123.1:0-7424 GCA_964504655.1 uncultured Geminicoccaceae bacterium | reverse complement strand
AGCGGATCTTCTTGACGTTGTCGGGGAGGTAGGTGACCTGCTCGAAGATGGCGCCCCTCTGCTCGCCACCCGAGATGATCACCCGGAAATTGTCGAGGGTCCACTCGGGCGGGATCAGCGCCCGGGTGTCGGCCTGCAGGGTCCGCTCGGACTGCAGCGAGCCGAGCGCGACCGCCACGATCGGCAATAGCAGGAAGGCGATCACCAGGAGGTTGGCCAGGTGCAGCAGGGCGCGGCCGAGCGGGGTGGGTGCCAACACGGGTCCTCCCGCGGCCTCCTCTAGCGCCGCCGGGTCAGTCGAGGAAGCCGCTCGCGCGCGGCAGCCACAGGACGATCTCGGGGAACGCCATGCAGAGCCCGACCGCGGCCACCTGCAGGAGCACGAACGGCACGATGCCCCGGTAGATGTGCATCATGGTCACCTCGGGCGGGACCGTGCCGCGCATGTAGAAGAGCGTGAAGCCGAACGGCGGGGTCAGGAACGAGGTCTGCAGGTTGACCGCGATCAGGATGGTGACCCACGGCATGAAGGCGTTCACGGCGCCGACATGGCCGGAGAAGTCGAGCTTCTGCAGGATCGGCACGAAGATCGGCAGCACGATCAGGCAGATCTCGATGAAATCGAAGAAGAAGCCGAGCACGAACACCAGCGCCATCAGGAAGGTGAGCACCTCCCAGCCGGTGTCGATCCCCAGGCTCCTGAGCAGGTCGGCGAACAGATAGTCGCCGCCGAGGGCGCGGAACACGTAGGCGAAGACGGTGGCGCCCAGGATGATGAAGAAGACGAGGGCGTTGGTGGCGGCGGCCCCGTCGAGCACCTGGGCGAGCGTGCGGTGGTCGAGCCGGCGGTTGAGCGCCGCCAGGAGGAGCGCCCCGGCGCAGCCCACGCCCGCGGCCTCGGTCGGCGTCGCCCAGCCGAGGAAGATCGAGCCGAGCACGAGGAGGATCAGGAAGCTCGGCGGCAACACGCTCGTGAGGACGAGGAGGAGGAGGCCCAGCCGCGAGGACGGCCCGGCCTCCGACGGCAGGGGCGGGGCCCAGTCCGGGCGCACCGCCGAGATCGCGGCGATGTAGGCGAGGTAGAGGCCGGAGAGCAGGAGGCCCGGCAGGGTGGCGCCGGCGAACAGGGTCCCGACCGGCACCTGCACCAGATCACCCATGATCACGAGCATGATCGAGGGCGGGATCAGGATGCCGAGCGTGCCGGAGGCGGCGATGGTGCCGACCGCGAGCTCCTTCTGGTAGCCGCGCTCGAGCATGGTCGGGAGCGCGATGAGCGTCAGCATGATGACCGAGGCACCGACGATGCCGGTGGTCGCGGCCATGATCGTGCCCATCGCGGTGACCGAGAGGGCGAGCCCGCCCGGCACCCGGCGCAAGAGAACCTGCAGGGCGTGCAGGAGATCCTCGGCGACGCGCGAGCGCTCGAGCACCAGACCCATGAAGATGAACATGGGCACGGCCACCAACACCGGGTTCTGGATCACCGACCCGTAGATCCGGGGCATGATGCTCCAGAACTGGATCAGCTTGAACTCGCCGAAGATCCAGCCGATGAAGCCGAAGATGATGCCGGAGGCACCGAGCGTGAAGGCGACCGGGTAGCCGAGGAAGAGGAGCGCCACGGTCACGAAGAACATGACCAGCGCCAGATGCTCGACCAGATAGTCGAGCATCAGCCGGCCTCCCGGGCGCGGGCGCGCAGCTCGGGCGGACCGAACACGAGGACGAGCTTGCGGAACAGGAAGGAGAGCGTGCCGGCCAGGAGGAGCACGTAGCCCAGGAACAGGAAGCCCTTGATGACGAAGCGGGCGGGCAGGCCGTTCGGGGCGTCGGAGCTCTCGAGCTGGAAGAGCGAGGTGGTGAAGAAGCTCCAGGCGAAGGGCAACAGCACGAGGCAGTAGGGCAGGGCGAAGAGGATCGTGCCCACGAGGTCGATCCGGTCCTTCACCTCGCGCCGCAGATGGCCGGTGAAGACGTCGATGCGCACGTGGCCGTCGCGCACCACGCCGTAGCCGAGCCAGAGCAGGAAGAGGACGCCGGCCAGGTGCCATTCGAGCTCCTGCAGCCGGGTCGAGCCCATGCCGGGGAGCTGGAAGCCGAACTTGCGGGTCACCACGTCGAAGCAGATCACCAGCGTGGTGACCAGGAAGAGGAGCGAGGTGATCCTGCCGATCCGTGCGAGCGTGGCGTCGATCGCACGGCTCACCGCCAGAAGCTTGCGCATGGCGACCTTCGACTCAAGGCGGGAACCGGCCGCGGCCCGGGCCGTGCCGGGCCGCGGCCGCCGATCAGGCGCGGCTCAGCGCAGGTAGCCGACGTCCTTCCAGTTCTTGTACTCGTCGCGGAACTTGCTGAGCGAGGCCCACATCTTGGTGAACATGGGCGACTTGGCACTCTCCTCCTTGACCACCTCGGCCCAGGCCTTCTCCATGGCGGCCAGGATCTCGGGCGACCACATGTGCACCTGCACGCCCTTGTCCTTGAGCCGCTTCAAGGCGCCGCCCTGGATCGATTCGCCCTGCGCGAACTCGTGCAGCTGGGTGGCGTAGCAGGCGTTCTCGATGATCGCCCTCTGCGCGTCGGACAGCGAGTTCCACTTGTCGAGGCTGATCAGGAAGTCGTTCATCGTCGACTGCTGGTGCCAGCCCGGGAAGTAGTAGTGCTTGGCGACCTGGTAGAAACCGTAGGTCTCGTCCATCGACGGCATCGAGAACTCGGTCGCGTCGATCGTGCCGAGCTGCAGGGCCTGGAAGATCTCGCCGCCGCCGAGCAGCTGGGTCGAGACGCCCAGCTTCTCCATCACCTTGGCGCCCAGGCCGTAGAAGCGCATCTTGAGCCCCTTGAAATCGTCGAGGCTCTTCATCTCCTTGCGGAACCAGCCGGAGCCCTCGGGCGCGATCAGCCCGCAGGGGATCGCCTTGACCTTGTAGCCGGCATAGAGCTCGTCCCAGAGCTCGCGACCGCCGCCATAGTAGAGCCAGCCGATATACTCGCCGGCCGAGGGGCCGAACGGCACCGCGCCGATCAGGTTGAAGGCGGTGTCCTTGCCGGTCCAGTAGCCGGGCGAGGTCCAGGCGGCATCGAGCGCGCCGGAGGCCACGGCATCGAGCGACTGCAGATTGGGCACGAGCGAGTTGGGCTCGTGGAAGCGGATGTCGATCGAGCCGCCGGACATCTTCTTGATGCGATCGACGAGCGCCAGCTGGGTCGGACCCAGGAGGCCGACGTTCGAGCCGTAGCCGCCCTGCATGTCGATCTTGATGCGCTTGTCCTGGGCCGCGGCGTCGCCGGCCGCGGCCAGAAGGCCGGCCGCGGCCAGGGCCAGGGCGCAGCCGCCCGCACGATGCCTGCTCATCTCCGTTCGCTCCCTGATCGAGGTGGGACCCGTCGCCGGATCGAGCGCCCGGCCTGCACCGAGGCTAACAGGACGGGAGGCCGATGCAAGGGTGCCGGCGAACCTCGAGGAGCCCGCGCCGCGGGGACGGCGGCAGGTCACCGATCCGAGGTCGTCGAATGGTCGGGGAGATCGCGATCCGGCGGGCGCAAATAGCGCCAAGGTTGATGCGTCCGACGGGACGCCGCCGACACGTCCGACCACCGCCCGGTTCTTGCGACGGGCCCGCTTTCGTGCGATCGTGATCGGATGGCTCGACACCCGAGACGATGACGGTGGCGCCCGGGTCTCGGCCGGAGCGCGAGCCGCCGCCCCGGCGCGGGGGCCAGGGCCGGGCGCGACGCCTCGACCCCTACGATCCGCGGCATTGGCGGGCCGAGTGGGCGATCCCGAGCTGGGGCAACCAGGACGCCAACCTCCGCTTCCTCGAGGCGACCGGCCGGCTGCGTCCCGGGGCTCGCATCCTCGAGATCGGCTGCGGGCGCGGTCCGATGCTGCAGGCGCTCTGGGCCCGTGGGCTCGAGGCGATCGGGATCGATCGGGACGAGGGGCTCCAGCGCACCTGGGACCACCGAGGCCGGGTCTGCGTCGCGACGGGCACGGCCCTGCCGTTTCCCGAGCGCTGCTTCGACCTGGTGCTGAGCTTCGACGTGCTCGAGCACATCCCGGACAGCGACGCGCACCTGCGCGAGGTCGGCCGCGTCCTGCACCGGCCCGGCCATTACCTCCTCCAGACGCCCAACAAATGGACCAACCTCCCGGTCGAGGCGCTGACCTTCGCGCGCAAGTTCGGCATCCGCTACGTGCCGGATGCCTTTCGGCCGCCCGGCCACTGCGCGCTGCACAGCCTCGGTGGTCTCCTCCGCCGGCTGCGCCGGCACGGCTTCGCGCCGCGGCCGGTCGAGGTGCCGATCGTGACCCCCTACTTCGTCGACAAGATGCGGCGGCTGTTCGGTCGCGCGGGGGCGCTGGCGCTCCGCCTGGTCGACCCGGACCGGCTGCCCCTGGCTTGGCGCCCGAGCCTCTACGTCGAGGCCGCGCTCGACGGGCCGGGCACGGCCGCTCAGTGGATCCGGCGGTAGATGGTCTTGACGTAGAGGATCGCGAGCGCGCCCACGATCAGGGCCAGGACCCAGGCCGAGGCGGCGCCGAGCCCGATGTCGTTGGGCGGCTCGAAGGCCTTCTTGTAGCTGTACCAGGCGGCCACCCAGGTGGCATCGCCCGGCCCCCCCTGGGTGATGGCGCGGATCTCCTCGAACACGGTGAAGGCGAAGGAGGTGCGCAGGACCAGGATCACGACCAGGATCGGCACGAGGAGCGGCAGCGTGATGTGCCGGAAGCGCTGCCAGGTCGAAGCCCCGTCGACCGCCGCCGCCTCGTGCAGCTCGCTGCCGATGCCCTGGAGCGCGGCGTGCACGAGCAGCACGGCGAAGGGCAGGGTGCGCCAGATGTAGGGCACGGTCACGGCATAGAGCGCCGTGTCGGGGTCACCCGCCCAGTTGATCGGCTCCTCGATCAGCCCGAGGGTGAACAGGATGCGGTTCAGGAAGCCGAACTGGAAGCTGTACAGGAACGACCAGATGAGCCCGTTGGCGATCGGCGGGATGGCGTAGGGGAGCAGGATCAGCACCCGGGTGATCCGCGAGGTCCAGATCCGCTGCTGGTTGATCAACAGACCGATCGCGACCGCGAGGACGACCTCGGCCACCACCACCACCGCGACGAACAGGAAGGTGTTCCGCAAGGACAGCAGGAACAGCGGGTCGGCGAACAGCCGCCCATAGTTGTCGAGCCCGACCCACGGGAACTCGCCGCGGCGGAGCTGCGCCGGCCCGACCCGGTGCAGCGACAGCCAGCCGGCGTAGGCGATCGGGTAGGCGAGCACGAGTGCCAGGGTGGCGAGCGTCGGCAGGTTCACCACGAGGCCGAGCGGCCCCGGGGCGAGCTCGCGCCGCCACGTGCGGCGCGCGGCCCCGCTCACCCCGGCCCCGGTCACGGACCCGCCGCCGCCCGGCTCAGGCGCGCTTCACCTCCTCGATCGCCTTGATCAGGTTGTCGCAGGCGCGATCGGCGTCGATCTGCCCGGTGAGGCACTTCTGCACCTCGATGTTGAGCCGGTCCGACCAGGGGAAGTGCCAGGGCTGGTACATCGAAGGCACGACCTCGCCGAGATACGCGGCCTTCTTCCAGATCTCGAGGATCGCCCCGACATCGCCCCACGGCGCCCAGCCGGTCCGGATGACGTCGCTGTCCATGACCGACTGGTAGCCCGAGCCGAGCATGGCGTCGCGGGCGAGGTTCTCGGCCTGGGTGTACCTGCCGTCCTTGGTCTTCCCGCCCAGATATTGGAGCAGTTTCCAGGCCCATTCCTTGTCGCGGTTGGCGGTGCACAGGAAGTAGACGTGGGTGACGCCGACCGTCCGCCCGTCGCCGGGCGAGCCCCAGACCTTGGCCTTGCCGGCGGTCGGCGACTGCGCCGGGTCGTTGGCGACGTTCAGCCCGTAGTGGTGGTTCGGCCCGCGATAGAGGTTCTTGCCGGCGCCGAACGCCTTGGCCGACTGGGTGAACTGGACCTTGAGGCTCTCCGGGTCGGCGAGCTCCTCCTTGAAGGTGGCGGCCCACCAGCGGAGCGTCTCGCGGGCGATCGAGCCCGGGCCGAGCTGGTGCTTGCCGTCCTTGTCGAAGAAGGTGCCGCCCTTGTTCCAGGTCATCTGGTACCAGGTGCCCGGCAGCTGCTCGAGCCCGACCCCCGCCACCCAGAGGATCGGATACTGGCTGATCCCGTCCTTCTTGGCCTTGCGGCACTGCTCGAGCAGCTCCTCGTAGGAGCGGAAGGGCTCCATCTTGGCCTTGTCCATGAGGTCCTGGTGGTAGTTCCAGACCCACACCGCCGAGAAGTAGGGCAGGCCCAGCATCTTGCCGCCCTGGATCGCCACCTGCTTGGTGAAGCCGGTGAAGTCCTTGGCGTACTCGGCCGCCCCGGGCAGCCCGTCCAGGGGCTCGGCCAGCCCCTGCGCCACGAAGTTCGCGAAGCTGAAGGGCGAGCTCTGCGAGACGTCGATCGTCTCGCCGCCCGCGAACATGGTCATGAGCTTGGTCGGATGGTCGTTGAACGCCGAGATCGTGGCGTTGACCTTGACGCCCCAATCGTCGGTGAACTTCTTGGCGATCTTGGTGTAGATGTCGCCATAGGTCCAGACGACGAAGTTCACCTCGTCGACCTTGGACTTCGGGGCGACCGACCAGGGCCCGGCCTGGGCGAACGCCCGGCGCGGGTCGTGGAAGCCGGTGAGCGCCGCCGCCAGTGCTGCGGCCGACACGCCCAGGAGATCGCGACGGGCGAGCCCGGGCGCCACCGCGCGATCCGCAGCCTCGTGTCCCGAACCCTCGCGACCCGCAGCCTCGAGCATCGTTCCGCCCCCTGTTCGTGCCGACCGGTGACGACGCTGCCGCGGCCCAGCCGCCGGGTCAATCGCCGCCGCTGCAACGGGCGGTCGCGCGCACGGCTCCGGGCTGACGGAGGGCGGCGCCGGCGCTAGGCTCGGAGCGCGCCCATGGGCGCCACGACGCATGCTGGGAGGCACGCCATGACCGAGCCGCACGTCACCGGGCCGGTGACGCTCTCCAACAGCTTCCTGTCCGAGACCGTCCAGGTCTGCGTGGTGACGCGCGACCACCGGCGGACCATGGCCGGCATGGTCCGGACCGGGATCGGGCCCTGGCGGGTCTACACCTTCGGGCCCGAGACCTGCGCCGAGATGACCTATCGTGGCCGGCCCGAGCGCTTCACCTTCAAGCTCTGCATGGCCTGGACCGGGGCCATGTTCTGGGAGATCGTCGAGCCGATCGAGGGCCCCTCGATCTACAAAGACTTCCTCGACCGGCACGGCGAGGGCGTGCACCACGTGGCCTTCGCCTGCGGCGATCTTCCCTGGGCCGAACGGGTCCGGGCGTTCGAGAGCCGCGGCTTTGCCTGCATCCAGTCGGGCAAGTGGCTGGGCCTCGTGCCCTGGGCCTATTTCGGCAC
>CAZDFD010000122.1:0-7479 GCA_964504655.1 uncultured Geminicoccaceae bacterium | reverse complement strand
CCCTCGAGGTGCGGCATCTTGTAGACCGGCAGCGGCTCCTCGCCGCGGCCGTAGCCCGCGAGGATCCGCCGCGGCCCCTGCTCGATCCGCCAGAGGTCGAGCAGCACGACGCCGTCCTCGCCGAACAGGCCGGCCAAGTAGAAGCGGCCGTCCGGGGTCAGGTTGGCATCGTAGGGCAGCCGGCCGATGCCCGGGAAGCGGCGCACCAGGGGCCGCGCCGGCTCGCGCGGGTCGACGAGCCAGATCTCGCCCGCATCGTAGAGCGTGCAGGCGAAGCCGCCGCCCGGCGTGTCGACGAGGCCCACGACCTTGGAGCGCCGGCCGTCGGCGCCGGTCGCCGCGACCTCGCCCAAGGGAGAAAGGGTCGCCGGATCGAACAGCCTGACGCCGCCCGGCTCGTAGTTGGAGACGGCGACGATCCGGCCGTCCTCGGAGATCGCCCCGCCGATCGCGTTGCCGGCCTGGACCACGCGCGCCACGAGCCGCCGCTCGAGCAGGTCGACCTTGGAGAGCCCGCCGTCGCGGCCGAACACGAAGGCGAAGCGGGCATCGCGCGAGAACACCACCGAGGCGTGGCTCAGATCGCCCAGCCCCTCGACCCGGCCGAGCAGGCTGCGGCCCGTGCTCTCGGCGACCAGCACCGAGCCGCGGGCGCGCTCGACGATCACCACGAGATCGCCGGTGCCGCGCGGCTCCGGGCAGGCGGCCGAAGCGGGCGCGGCCGCGGCCAAGGGTGCCGCGAGCCCGGCGGCGAGGGCGGTGCGACGCCTCATGGCAGCTCCCCCCGGATGAGCCGGTCGACCAGATAGGCGGCCTCGGCCTCGCTCAGCTCGACCTTCCAGGGCGGCATGGGCGTGCCCGGCCGGCCCTCGAGCACGGTCACCACGAGCCCGTCCCGGTCCTTGCCGGCGAGGCTCTCGGCCAGGAGCGGCGGCCCGAGCCCGCCCTTGAGGGTGAGCCCGTGGCAGGAGCCGCAGTCCTGCAGCAGGCGGTGGCGCAGCTCGGCGCGCCTCGGCCCGTCGGGCTCGGCCGCCGCCGCGGCGCCGCCGACCGCGAGGCCGAGGCCGAGCGCGTACGCCACCAGCCGCTCAGGCATGGCCCGCGACCGCGAGTGCTGCGAGCGGCACGTTCGGATGGTCGGCCCGCTCGTGCGGGAGGGCGAGCGCGTCGACCACCCGGCCGACCACGAACAGCACGGGCGAGGCGAGCCGGGCCGCGCGGGTGGCCTCGGCGACCGTGCCGAGCGTGGCGCGGAGCACGCGCTCGTGGGCCGTGGTGCCCTGGGCGATCGCCGCCACCGGCGTCGCCGCCGGCAGCCCGGCGACCAGGAGCCGGCCGGCGATCTCGTCGATCTGGGCGAGGCCCATGTAGACGACGAGCGTCGTCTCGGGATCGGCGAGGCCGGCCCAGTCGAGCTCGAGCGGCTCGTCGCCGCGGCAATGGCCGGTCACGAGGCGCACGCCGCTCGCGAGGCCGCGATGGGTCAGCGGGATCAGCGCCCGGGCGGCGCAGCCGGCGGCGGCCGTGATCCCGGGCACCACCTCGACCGCGACGCCGTGCTCGAGGAGGTGGAGCGCCTCCTCGCCGCCGCGGCCGAACACGAACGGGTCGCCGCCCTTGAGGCGGACCACGACCCGGTCGGGTGCCGCGAGCTCGACCAGGAGGCGGTTGATCTCCTCCTGCGCCAGGGCGTGGCGGCCCGGCGCCTTGCCCACGTCGATGCGGCGGGCGCGCGGCCCGACCAGCGCCAGCACTCCCTCGCCCACCAGCCGGTCGTGCACCACGACGTCGGCGAGCTGGAGGAGCCGGGCGGCCTTGAGGGTCAACAGCTCGGGGTCGCCCGGGCCGGCGCCCACCAGATGCACGGTCGGTGGCTGCATGGCGCGTCCTTCCTGGAAAGTTCGCCCGCCGACGGCCGGGCGGCGGCGCCCCGCCACCCGGCCGCTCCCGCTCAGTAGATGTCCTTGCGGGTGTTCAGCACGTTGAACTTCCCGGTCGGCGTGACCATGACCGGGTCCTTGATGACCTTCTTGACCTTGCGGGTCTTGTCGTCGATCACCACGACCGCGCTCTCCTGGTTCTTGGCGTTCCAGACCGAGAACCAGATCTCGCTGCCGTCCTTGTTGTACTCGCCCTGGACGACGCGCCGCACGCCCTGGGTGATGCCCGAGAGATCGCCGACCGGGATCACCTCGTGCGGCTTGTCGAGATTGTCGAGGTCGAACACCGCGACCGAGCTCGCCACCGCGGCGTCCGGGTTCAAGGGCGTGTCGACCCAGAGGTTGCGGCTGTTCGGGTGGGTCTTGATGAACAAGGAGCCGCCGCCCTGGCCGTAGAGCTTCTTGACCACCTTCCAGGCGTGCTGCGGGTGCTTCTCCGGGTCGGTGCCGATCAACGAGATCGTGTCGTCGCCCAGATGCGAGGTCGCCCAGACCGGGCCGAACTCCTTGGTGTCGAAGTTGGCGCCGCGGCCCGGATGCGGGGTCTGCCCGCCGGTCTCGACCATCGCTACGAGCTTGCCCTCCTTCATGTCGACCACCGCCACCTTGTGCCGGGCGTTGGCCGCCACCATGAAGTAGCGCTTGGTCTTGTCGAAGCCGCCGTCGTGCAGGAACCGCTCGGCCTCGATCGAGGTGACCTTGAGGTTCTTGATGTCGGTGTAGTCGACCAGGTCGATCCGCCCGATCTCCTTCACGTTGACCAGGAACTCGGGCCGGTAGTGCGAGGCGACGATCGAGGCGACCCGCGGCTCCGGATGGTACTCCTGCGTGTCGTAGACCATGCCGCGGGTGGAGACGATCTTGAGCGGCTCGAGCGTGTCGCCGTCCATGATGACGTACTGGGGCGGCCAGTAGGAGCCGGCGATCGCGTACTTGTCCTCCCAGCCCTTCATCTTGCTGGTCTCGACCGAGCGGGCCTCGTAGCCGATCTTGATCTGGGCCACCGTCTGCGGCGGGTCCATGAACAGGTCGATCTGGTTGACGAGCCCGTCGCGGCCGATCACGTAGAGATAGCGGCCCGAGGCGGACAGGCGCGAGATGTGCACCGCGTAGCCGGTGTCCAGCACCGCGTGGATCCTGTAGGTGCCGCCGTCGATCAGCGCCACCTGCCCGGTGTCCCTGAGCGTCACCGAGAACAGGTTGTCCAGATCGATCTTGTTCTGCTGGGTCTTCGGCCGCTTGTCGGGCGGGACGAGCACCTTCCAGGAGGCGCGCATGTCCTTCATGCCCCACTCGGGCGGCGTGGCCGGCTCGTTCAGGAGGTACTTGACCATGAGCTCGACCTCGGCCTCGCCGAGCTCGCCCGAACTCCCCCAGTTCGGCATGCCGCCCGGCGAGCCGAAGGTGATGTAGGTCTTGAGGTACTCGGCCCCCCGCTCGCGGGTGATGTCGGTCGTCAAGGGCTTGCCGGTCGCACCCTTGCGCAGGACACCGTGGCAGCCGGCGCAGCGCTGGAAGTAGATCTCGTTGGCGCGGTCGAACTCGGCCTTGGACAGGGCCGGCACCCCCGGCTTGGCGCCCGGCGCCTCGAGGCCCTTCTCCTTGAGCACGTCCAGGCTCGGCTCGTACTGCCCGGGCGGCGTCGTCTTGTGCTTCTCGGCCTCGGCGGGCGTCGGCTTCTGCTGAGCCAGCGCCCCGCCCGCCACGAGCAGCGCCACCGCCGCCGCCGACGTCGCGAGCCACCGCAGACCTGCGGAGATCCTCATCGCCCTACCCCCCACCGTTCCTGTGGTCGGCCGGCACTCGACCATGCGGCGGCGGCGCCGTCCTTGACCGAGGTCAATGCGGCGGCGGGCGATCCGCCGTTGGCTTCGGGCGGGCGACGGCTGGTCGCGCCCCGTCTGCGAGGTCCCGTGCGGCGCCTCCTGGCCCTGCTGGTGCTGCTCCTCCTCCCGGTGCGGCCGGCGGCGGCGGAGCCCTCGGCCGCGACGATGGCGCGCGCCTTCCCGGGCGCGACCGCGTTCGGGCCGTTCGAGGGCACGCCGCCCGCGGCCACCGCCTACCGCTCGGGCGAGCCCGCGGGCTGGGTGTTCTCCTCCTGGCTCACCGTGCGCTCGACCGGCTATTCGGGCGCCCGCCTCGACCTGCTCGTGGGCCTCGACCGCGACGGCCGGATCACCGGCGCCACGATCCAGGAGCAGACCGAGCCGATCATGGTGACCGGCGCCACCGCCGCCGACCTCGAGGCGTTCGTGGCCGCCCATGTCGGCCGCGACGTGCGCGCCCCGGTGGCGATCGGCCGCGGTGCCGCGGCCCGCGGCGGGATCGACGCGGTGAGCGGCGCCACCATGACCTCGCTGGTCCTGAGCGACGCCGTGTTGAAGTCGGCGCGCGCGGTGGCCCGCAGCCGCGGCCTTCTGGGCGGCGCCGGAAGGCTCGACCTCGAGGGCTTCGCACCCGCCGGCTTCGCCGAGCTCGTGGCCGAGGGCTCGCTCGTCCACCTGGCGCTGCCCGTGGCCACCATCGAGGCGGCCTTCGCCCGCCGCGGCCAGCGCCTCCTGCCCGAGGCCGTGGCACCGCCGCCGCCCGAGGCCACCTTCCTCGAGCTCTGGGCCGGGCTCGCCACACCGCCGCGCGTGCTGCGCAACCTTCTGGGCGAGCGCGCCGAGGCCAGGCTGCGCGCGAGCCTGCCCGCGGATACCCACCTCCTCTTCCTCGCGGCCCGCGGGCTGGGGTCGATCAAGGGCACCGAGTGGCGCCGCAGCGGCCGCTTCGAGCGCCTCGCGATCGTCCAGGGCGAGCGCACGATCGCCCTCACCGCCTCGATGCACCAGGACCCCGGCCGGCTCGCGCCCGCGGACGCGCCCGAGCTGCGCGAGACGGCGCTCTTCGCGCTCCCGGCCGAGACCGGCTTCCGCGCCGAGGAGCCCTGGCGGCTGCAGCTGGCGCTGCCCTCGCTCGCCGAGCCCGCGGCCGTGGCCCTGTTCGAGCTGCCCTGGCGGCCGCCCGAGCGCCTCCTCCTGCCCCGGGAGCCCGCACCCCCGCCCGCCTGGATCGGCCTCTGGCGCGAGCGCGCCGTCGATCTCGCCGTCCTGGCCGTGGGCCTCGTCGCGCTCAGCGCACTCCTGACCTTCCAGGACTGGGTCGTGGCCCGGCGCCGGCTGTGGCAGGCCTTGCGCACGGCCTTCCTCCTCTTCACCCTCCTCTTCCTGGGCTTCTGGGCGCGCGCCCAGCTCTCGATCGTCAACGTCCTGACCTTCGCCCAGGCGGTGCGCACCGGCTTCAGCTGGGACCTGTTCCTGCTCGAACCCTTGATCTTCGTGCTCTGGTGCTACGTGGCCCTGGCCCTCCTGTTCGTCGGCCGCGGCGTGTTCTGCGGCTGGCTCTGCCCGTTCGGGGCACTCCAGGAGCTCACCAACCGCGTGGCCCGCAGGCTGGGTGTGCCGCAGCCCTCCCTGCCCTTCCCGCTGCACGAGCGGCTCCGCGGCATCAAGTTCGCCCTCGTCCTCCTGATCCTCGGGGCCTCGCTCGGCTCGCTCGAGGCGGCCGTGCGGCTGGCCGAGATCGAGCCCTTCAAGACCGCGATCGTGCTCCGCTTCGCCCGCGAGTGGCCCTACCTCCTCTGGGCGCTGGCATTGCTCCTGGCCGGGCTGTTCGTCGAGCGCTTCTTCTGCCGCTGGCTCTGCCCGTTGGGCGCGGCACTCGCCCTGCCCGCCCGGCTGCGCCAGTTCGAGTGGCTCAAGCGGCGCTGGCAGTGCGGCCAGAAGTGCCACATCTGCGCCGCCACCTGCCCGGTCCAGGCGATCCAGCCGGACGGCGCCATCCACCCGGGTGAGTGCGTCTGGTGCCTGCGCTGCCAGGTCAACTACAGCGACGACCGGCTCTGCCCGCCCCTGATCGAGCGCCGCCAGCGGGCCGAGCGGCGGAGCGAGCTCGCCCGCCGCGGCGCCGCAGCCGAGCCCGCCCCGGACTGAGCCCTTCCCGAGCCGGCCCGGCTCCGGCACCATGCCGGCCGGGGAGGGAGCCTCATGGCCGAGCCGGCGTGGGCGTCGCCCGAGATCGAGGGGCTGGTGCGGCGCACCGGGCTCACCCCGGTCGAGTTGCAGCTTTTGCGCAAGGTGCCCCTGTTCGCCGGCCTCGAGCCCGGGATCCTGGCGAGCCTGTTGGCCGACGCCCGGCCGCGCGAGGCGCCCCGCGGCACGCTCCTGTTCCTCCAGGGCGACCCGGCCGACCGCTTCTACGTGGTGCTCGACGGCTGGGTCCGGCTGTACCGCGAGACCCCCGACGGCGCCGAGATCACGATCGCCCTCTTCGCCCGCGGCGAGAGCTTCGCCGAGGCGGCGATGCTGGCATCGGGCCGCTTCCCGGTCTCGGCCATGGTGGCCGAGCCCGGCCGCCTCCTGCTCGTGCCGGCGAGCTCGTTCCTGGGCGCGCTCCTGGCCGACCAACGCCTCTGCCTCAACCTGATGGCCTCGATGGCGCGCCGCCTGCAGGGCTTCGTCCGCCAGATCGAGGCCCTCTCGCGGCGCTCGACCGTCGAGCGGCTGGCGGCCTTCCTCCTCAAGCTGTCGGAGGGCCGGAGTGCGCCCGTGACCCTGGCCCTGCCGCTCGACAAGACGCTGGTCGCGGCGCGTCTGGGGATGCAGCCCGAGACCCTCTCGCGTGCCTTCGCCAAGCTGCGGAGGCTCGGGGTCGAGACCAACGGCCCGGAGGTGCAGATCCGCGACCTCGAGGCGCTCCGCAGCCTGGCCGAGCCGGACGGCGGCTGAGCCCGCCCTTGCCAGGTGCGGCGGGCCGGCTAGACTGGCTGGCGAGCCGGCGCGGCACCCACGCGGAGGTGGAGTTGCGGGTCAACTCTCTCGCTCCCTGTGGATTTTGGAATCGTGGATCGGAACCCCTTGTCCCGCCTCGCTTTTCCGAGGGGGGTCCCTCCAGCTCTCTGCCCTGACGAAGAAGGGATTAAGACTCGACCTTGGCGA
This sequence comes from uncultured Geminicoccaceae bacterium, assembly GCA_964504655.1. Taxonomy (GTDB): domain Bacteria; phylum Pseudomonadota; class Alphaproteobacteria; order Geminicoccales; family Geminicoccaceae; genus JANXAZ01. The sequence continues at coordinate 560 of CAZDFD010000122.1, read as the reverse complement.
GCTCAACGATGAGCTCGACCGCCTCCAGCTCTCTGCCCTGACGAAGAAGGGATTAAGACCGAGGCGAGCGAGAAGAGAGAGCCGCATCCAACCAGCTCCAGCTCTCTGCCCTGACGAAGAAGGGATTAAGACCCAACCAGGCCGGCGCCTTGGCGCCAGCCCGAGTCTCCAGCTCTCTGCCCTGACGAAGAAGGGATTAAGACCCTCGCTCTTGCGAGGCGAACGCGACGAGAGCGCGCTCCAGCTCTCTGCCCTGACGAAGAAGGGATTAAGACGCTCGACGATGAGATCAACGGCGGCGACCGCCTCCTTCTCCAGCTCTCTGCCCTGACGAAGAAGGGATTAAGACTTTCATCTGGCGCTCCTGCTCGTCTTCCATTGCCTCCAGCTCTCTGCCCTGACGAAGAAGGGATTAAGACAGCGCCTCGCGGCTGATCTCGCCGGCCTGAAGGCCCTCCAGCTCTCTGCCCTGACGAAGAAGGGATTAAGACCCGCGGCGAACCGCCACCGCCCCCTGGTCACGGCTCAACATCTCTCACCAGAGGAAGAGAGGAGTAAGA
>CAZDFD010000121.1:0-7491 GCA_964504655.1 uncultured Geminicoccaceae bacterium | reverse complement strand
CCCTGGCAGAGGATGCCGCGGCCGCGCGCGAAGCGGACGATGTCGTGGACGGTGAGGAAGTAGGGCGCGTAGCGCAGCTCCTTCACGAGCGCGAGCTCGTGCTCGAGGAGCCGCCTCACCTTCTCCGGCAGATGGTCGGGGTAGCGCTCGGCGGCCCCTTCCCAGGTGCGCCGGGCGAGCTCCTCGTCGGCGGTGCGGCCGTCGTAGGAGTCCGGGACCGGGTAGTCGTAGGCGAGCTCGTCGAGCGAGAAGCGGCAGGCCTCGACCACGCAGAGGCTCTCCGACACCGCCTCGGGCCAGCGGGCGAAGAGGCGCGCCATCTCGGCCGGGCCCTTGAGGTGGCGCTCGGCATTGGGCTCGAGCAGGAAGCCCGCGCGGGCGAGCGTGGTCCGGCCGCGGATGCAGGCGAGCACGTCCTGCAGGGGCCGCCGTGCCGGGTCGTGGTAGAGCACGCCGTTGGTGGCCAGGAGCCGCGTGCCGGTCGCGGCGGCGAGGTGGGCGAGGCGGTCGATCCGCTCGCGGTCGCAGCCATCCAGGAGATGCCGCACCACGAGTCGAACCGTGATCCGAGCATTCGCCTGCAACAGATTCAAAAACGAGACGAATTGGTCGTCGATCTCGTCCGGCGGCAGGACCGCGAGGAGCTGGCCCTCGGCGTGCGCCAGGAGGTCGGCCAGGGTGAGCCGACAGGAGCCCTTGGCGGCCTGCCGACGGCCGTGGGTGATCAGGGAGGCGAGCCGCGCATAGGCCGGCCGGTCGGTCGGCCAGCAGAGGAGCGAGGGGCCGTCCTCGAGGTCGAGCCGGGCGCCCACGAGGAAGCGCAGCCCGGCACGCCTGCCCGCCACGTGCGCGCGCACCACGCCCGCGAGGCTGTTGCGGTCGGTGACCGCGAGGGCCGCGAGGCCGAGCTCGCGGGCGCGCTCGACCAGCTCCTCGGGGTGGGAGGCGCCCTCGAGGAAGCTGAAGTTCGTCGTGACCTCGAGCTCGGCGTAGGCGGGCATGGGCTCCGGGCCGCGGGCTGCACCGGGCGATCAAGCATGTTCTTGTTTTGTTCTCAAGAGGCCCCGCCGCCGCGACGGCAACGACGGGGCGTGCTAGGCTCGCGCCCGGAACGGGGGAGCGGCCATGGCCAAGCGGCTCGACGAGGCCCGGCGGATGACGATCGAGGAGTTCCTCGCCTGGGACGACGGCACCGACACGCGCTACGAGCTCGAGCGCGGCGTGCCGGTGGCGATGAACCCGCCGATGGCGCCGCACGCCCGGATCGCGATCAATCTCGGCACGATGATGGAGCGCATGCTCGCGCGACGGCGCCCGTGCCGGGCGCTCGCCGGCGCCGGCGTGGTGGTGAGCCCGAGCGATCAGAGCTTCTACGTCCCCGATCTGCTCGTGACCTGCGAGGAGCCCGGCCCGACGCCTTACGTCGCGGAGCCCCGGCTCGTGGTCGAGATCCTCTCGCCCTCGACCGAGCGGCTCGACAAGACGGTCAAGGTCCCGGCCTACGGTCGCCTGCCGACGGTCGAGGAGATCTGGCTCGTCTCGGCGGCGCGGCGCTGGGTGCTGGTCTGGCGCAAGGTCGAGGGGAGCTGGATCGCGCATCTGCCCTACGAGGGCGATGCCACCTTCCCGAGCCCCGTCCTCGGCGGCGAGGTCGCCCTCGAGCGGCTCTACGATCTGAGCGGGGTTTGAGCCGGAGCGGTCGCCGCCCCACCCCGTCCACCGCCCCGCTCGGTCCGCCGCGAAGCAGTGGAACAGGCCGGCGCCGCCGGTGCTCTGGAGGGCCTGCTGGCTGCAGCCGCCCCGGGTCATGTGCGAGGCGTTCCAGGACCTGGAGGGAGCATCGTCCCTGAGCCCCATCCGGTCGCGAGCGTCGACGGCGGGCCGGCCGCCGACGGCCCGGGTGCCCAGATAGGCCCGCCAGGTGCGGTTGCCGGCCCCGGCCGCGGCGGCGAGCGCCTGGCAGTGCCGATCGGCACCCTCGAGGCCGCCCGGATCGGCGTCCCTGCCGGAGCCGACGCTGGTCACGAAGAAGCCCATCGGAGCCTGCTGCGCGGCCGCCCCGCCCGCCGCCGCGAACAGGAGAGCCACGGCCGCCCCGGCCCGCATCCGTCGACCGGTCGCGCGCATGCCGTCCTCCTCCCCCTCGGGCCCACCTCGGTCGCCACCGACCGGCACCGGGCCACCCGGGCAGGAGAGCCGCCCCGGATGCCGCCGGCAGATCGCGATCGCGCGAGGACGGTCCTTCAGAGCCTTCAGAGGAAGCTGCCGAGCACGCTCCAGTGCGGCGCCGCGGGCCCGCCCCAGGCGCCGGCGCGGTCCAGCCACAGATCGGAGCCGTCGGCGAGGCGCGCCCGCCAGAGGTCGCGCGACGGGCGACCGGCCGCCTCGGGGCGCCACCATTCGGGCAGGATCCGCTCGGGGCCGCGGGCGAGTGTCACCCGCCCGGCCGGGCCGGGCCCGACGAGCCGGACCGGCGGGCCGTCCGGGACGATCGCCATCGCCTCGATCGGCAGCGGCTCGGGCAAGAGGCGGAGCGGGCGTGGCCGGCCGGTCGGCCAGCTGCCGGGGCCGGGCTCGACCCCGGCCGGGCACCAGCGCACCTGGCGCTCGGGGACGTGGCTCGCCACCGGCTCGGGACGCAGCACCCGATCGGCGCCGAGCCGGGCCGCCAAGCGGTCGACCAGCGCCGCCGCGGCGGCCGCGTCCGAGGGCTCGCCGAGCCCCGGCTGCTCGGCCGCGAGCGGCGCGGTCTCGGCCGCCTCGAGGATCGCGAGCTCGACGCCGAAGCCGAGCTCGAGGCCGTCGAGCCGCTCGCCGAGGAGGCGGAAGAGATGCGCCGGGTCGCGGGTCGGGCGGGCGGCGCGGGCCTCGAGGCGGGCGACCGCGCCGTCGACCCGGTGCAGGCCGAGCCGGACCCGCCGCGCCCCCTGCCCGGCCCGCTCGAGCGCCCGGGCAAGATCGGCCAGCAGCCGCCGGCAGGCGGCCAGGATCCCCTCCCGGCTCGCCACCGGCTCGGGCCAGGCCAGGCGGACGCAGAAGCGCGCCGGCTCGGCCAGGGGCACGAAGGGGGGTGCCGCCGCGTCGTCCTCGAGGGCGGCGAGCCGGGTCACGAGATCGAGCCCGAAGCGTCGGGCGAGGCCGGCGCGCGGCAGCGGCCGGAGATCGCCCAGCCGGCGCAGGCCGAGCCGGGCGAGCGCCGCCTCGAGCCCGGCCGGCAGGTCGAGGGCGGCGATCGGCAGGAGGTCGAGGGCCGACCCCTCGGGCAGGATCCCGCCGGCGCCGAACCGCGCCCAGGCGCGCGCCGCCAGCCGCCGCCCGGCGAGCCCGGCGCGCAGCTCGAGCCCGGCCCGGGCGAAGGCCGCCCCGACCGCGGCCAGAAGGCCGCTCTCGCCACCCCACAGATGCGCGCAGCCGGTGATGTCGAGCAGCACGCCGTCGCTGCCCTCGACCGCGACCCGTGGGCTCCAGCGGGTGCACCAGAGTGCCACCGCCGCGAGGCCGGCGCGGTCGGCCGCCGGGTCGGCGGGGCGCACGAGGAGCGCCGGGCAGGCGGCGCGGGCGTCGGTCAGCAGCAGGCCGGGGGTGAGGCCCAGGGCCGCGGCCGCGGCGCTCACCGCCAGAAGGCGCTGACCGCCCTGCCCCGCCGCCACCAGCGCCAGCGGCCGGCCCTCAGGCCAGGGCTCGCGCCGCCGCCGTGCGGCCAGGCGGAGCCGCTGGATCGGCCAGCACGGGAGCAGGAGCGAGAGCCAGCGTGCGCCCATCGACGACCACCTCCACCACCGCCGGGGCCGCTCCCTTGACCCGCCAGAGCTCGAGCCGCAGCCGCTCCGCCCCGCCCTCCGCCGCGACCGGCTCGACCCGGAACCGGGTGCGCGCGGCGCTCGGCTCCGGATCGCGCCCGGAGCGCAGCAGCAGGCCGAGCCCGCCGCCCGCCTCGGCGGCGAGCTGCAGGCGGCGCGACAGGTCGAGCCCGACGCGCGCCAGCTCGCCCACCACGACCGCAGCGGCCGGGCTCCCGAGCGCCTCCTCCACCGCCCAGGCGGCGGCGCGTGGATCGGGCGCGCGGACGAGGAGCAGCCGCGCCGGGTCGAGGCCGCGGGCGGCGAGCCCGGGCGGCCAGGGCAGGCCGCGCCCACGGGCGGTCCGCTCGTCCAGGCACCAGACGAGCAGCCCCGGCCGGTCGAGCGCGGCACGGGCGAAGGCGAGCGCCGCGAGCGTCGCGGCCGGGCCGGCCAGCTCGTGCAGCGCCGCCCGGGCGAGCCCACCCGTGGGCAGGAGCGGATCGAGCGCCGGGCCGAGCCGCACGGGCGGGGTCGCGAAGCCCTCGCCGCGTCCCTCGAGCGCGCGGATGCGGGCGCGCAGCGCCGCGAGCCGGCCGTCGCCGGCGGTCGCGCAGGATTTGTTCATGTTTTGTTCTTAGTTCTTTCTTCGTTCTCGGGCAAGCCCGACCGGATCGGCTCAGCGATCGGCCGCCGTCTCGCCCGCCGCGGCCGGCCGGCCGCGGCCGAGGGCGCTCCGGAGGGTCGTCCAGAGCCCGGCGCAGAGCGCGCGGTCGAGCAGCCGCAGCGCCAGCCCGAAGCTCAGGGCGCCGGCCGCCACCTCGAGGCCGAGGCGGGCGAGCGGCGGCAGACCTCCGCCGAGGAGCCACGGCAGGGCCACGAGGACGAGCGCCATGGCGCCGGTCGCGGCCAGGCACGGCACGAGGTCGGCGAAGAGCGCGCCGGCGCCGGTCCCGAGCCGACGGCCGAGCAGCCGCAGGACCGCCGCGAGGCAGCCGAGCTGCACCACCACCCGGGCGAGCAGCGCCGGCTCGAGGCCGAGCGGCGCCAGCGCCGCGGTCGCCGCCGCCGCCGGCACCAGCGTCAGCGCGTTGGCGAGGAGCGCGCTGCGCGGATGGCCGGCGGCGATCAGGATCTGCCCGGCGACCGCGGCGAGACCGAGCGCCACGCCGGCGAGCGCCAGGACCCGCAGCGCCGGCACGGCACCGCGCCAGCCCTCGCCCAGGAGCACGAGGACCAGGGGCTCGGCGACCAGCGCCACGCCGAGGAAGGTCGGCAGGCAGACGAGCCCGGCCAGCCGGATCGCCTGGCGGGCGGCCGCGACCTGCGCCTCGCGCGCGCCCTGCAGCCGCGCCAGCACCGGCAGCGACAGGTCGGCGACCGAGCCGCCGGTGAGCATCAGCAGCGACTGCACCAGCCGCTCGGCCAGGTAGAACAGGCCGACCGCGCTCGCCGGCAGGAACACGCCCAGGGTCAGCACGGCCGTGGTCGCAGCGGCATTCGGCAGGGCCTGGCCCACCACCGGCACGGCCACCGCGGCGAGCTCGCGGGCCTCGACCCGGCCGGCCACGGCGCGCGGCCGGTAGCCGCTCGCGACGAGCACGGTGAGCGCGCTCACGAGGCCGTTCGTGAGCTGCACCGCGACCAGCGCCCAGGGCCCGAGCCCGGCGAGCGCGAGCCCGATCCCGAGCAGATAGGAGAGGAGCGTGGCGAGCAGCGCCCGCAGCGCCAGCCCGCGATAGTCGAGCCGCCGGCGCAGGAGCCCGACGCAGAGATAGGTCACCGCGTGCACGAGGCCGAGCGGGGCGAGCGCCAAGAGGATCGGCGCCAGGTCGGGCTTGCCCGCGACCGTCGCCAGCGGCAGCGCCGCCGCCGCCACGAGCAGGGTCGCAGCGAGACCCAGGCCGAGATTGGCCCAGAGTGCCGTGTGCACGTGCCGGTCGGTGAGCCGGGGGTGCTGGATGACCGCCTCGGCGAGGCCGTAGCGGACCAGCAGGAGCGCCAGCGTGACGGTCACCGTGGCGATCGCCACGAGGCCGAAGTCGGCCGGGCCCAGAAGGCGCGCCATGACGAGGGTGAAGGCGAAGGTCAGCCCTTCGCCGCCGGCGATCTCGATCACCCGCCAGACCGCGCTGCGCGCCACCACGGCGCTCGCGAACCGGGTCGCGGATGGTGGCGGCGTCGCCGCCTCGAGGGTGCCGGTGCTCATCCCCGGGCGCTCGCCGCGACCGGTGCCCGGTGCCTCACCGGCCGGCCTCGATCCGCGGGCGCGCCTGGTCGTAGACGGCGAGCGTACGGCGGCCGATCTCGGCCCAGCTCGGGAAGCCGTCGCGGAGATCCGCCATCGCGCGGCCGAGCGCCACGAGCCGCTCGGGCGCATCGGCGAGCGAGCCCAGGGCGGCGGCGAGCGCCTCGACGTCCTCGGGTGGCACCAGGAGGGCGCCGCGGCCGCCGCCGAACAGCTCGGCGAAGCTCGGGATGGCGCTCGCCACGACCGGTCGCGCCGCCGCCACCGCGGCCATCGCCACGCCGCTCGCGTCGATCAGCCGGTAGGGCAGCAGGAGCGCGTCGGAGCCGGCGATCAGCGCCGCCACCTCGGCGTCGGGGACGTAGCCCGGGCGCAGCTCGACCACGTTCCCGAGCCCGGCGCTCTCGATCAGCCGGCGGAACGGCTCGAGGTCCATGAACACCCGGCCGGCGATCGTCACCTTGAGCCGGGCGCGGCGCGCGGGCTCGAGGCGGGCCAGCGCCTCGAGCACCAGATCGACCCCCTTGTAGGGCTTGATGGCGCCGAACATCAGGAGCTCGAGCGGCCGCTCGCCAGGGCGCGGCGGCCGTGGCGGCGGCGGCGCCGGGGCACCCAGCGCCAGGAGCCCGTGCGGGATGGCGTGCACCCGGGCGGGGGCGTGCCCGGCCGCGACCAGCCGCTCGCGCGCCTCCTCGGTGTGGACGATCAGCGCGTCGACCGCGCCCAGGAGCCCCTCGAGCCCCCAGAGCACCGGGCCGCCCCGGCTGCCGTTGTAGGGCCGGGTGTCGTGGACGGTGAGGATCACCGGCGTCCGCCCGGTGAGCCGGGCGACCAGGCGGCGGTCGAGCAGCGGCAGGGGCGCCCATTGCAGATGTACGATCTCGGTGCCGTCGGCCGCGAGGGCGGTGGCCAGACGGGCGAGGTCGGCGGCGTGGCCGAGGCCCTTGACGACCGGCAGGAGGGCGCGCGGCAGGCGCCGCCCGAGCGGCCCGGCCACGGCCCGGTAGAAATGGCCCTCCTTGGTGATCGAGGGATCGACCGGCGGGCGCCCGGCCTGACCCCAGAGCCGCACCCGGCAGCCGTTCGCGGCGAGGCCCGCGGCCAGCGCCTCGTCGTAGGGCGGCGTGAAGTCGCCGGGGTCGACCAGGGCCACCCGTGGCCCCGCCGGCCGCTCGGCCGGCGACGCCGTCCTGGCGCGGCGCGGCCCCGGAACCTCGCCCGGGCAGGCGTCGGCCACGATCGATCGACGGCTCGTGTCCATGCAGCGGGCCCGGATTGTCGATTCGTCGCCCGATCCCGGCCGGCGCACGGATGCACCGGTGTCCGCGGGCTCGATCCGGCACGCTTCCTCGACCTGCCGGCGGATCCCTGTCAAGCGCGCTCGACCGCCGGTGCCGCCGCGGGCGTAGCGGGCGGTGCGGTCGGGCCGTCCGGTCCCCGGGCAGGCGTGGGCTTTCTCACCGC
>CAZDFD010000120.1:2665-8152 GCA_964504655.1 uncultured Geminicoccaceae bacterium | reverse complement strand
TCGTGGGGTGGCATCCGGGGTCCCCGGCCGGTCGCCAGACCGGACGGGGTGGTCTCGCGGGGTGGAGCAGCCCGGTAGCTCGTCAGGCTCATAACCTGAAGGTCGCAGGTTCAAATCCTGCCCCCGCAACCAACCTCACGGGCCACCCGGCCGATGGCGGCGAACCCCGGCAGATGGCATGGAAGCGTAGGCGCAAATCATGCCCTCGCAACCGTATGGCGTCGCCTGTTCAGCCGAACCCCTTGGCGGTGTCGCTGCTCGCGCGTAACCTCGCTTTCCGGACAGTGAGGCACTTGCTCCCGCGCTTCAGGGGGTTTCCAAACGGCTGCTCACGGCAGGCCCCGGGATGAGCCTATACCTCTCTGCCAACGAACCGCAGAGCGTGTTTTCCCTGCTCGGTAGCGACGAGAACAGCGCTACCTTCGCATTGGGTTGGGTCTTTGAGCGTTGCCCAAAATTCCGCAATGAGTTTCTTACCAACCTGATAGGACAAACTCCGTCGAATCGAAACGACGTTGATGTGTATTTGCAACGTAGAGAAAAGGAGTCCGGTATTACCGATATCGAAATCCACTGTGCCAATTTCTGTCATGTGATCATCGAAGCTAAACGTGGATGGACTCTCCCACACACCGAACAGCTGGAACGGTACGCCAAACGCATAAGGAAGGATGGAGACATCGCATGTCGACTCGTCTCGGTGAGCGCCGCAACTGCTCGTTACGCTGCTGGCCGTCTTCGCCGAGAAATAGAGGGGATTCTCGTCGTTCATCGATCATGGGGAGATATACGCTTCCTGGCCGAAATTGCCTATGCGCAGGCTCGAGGGCTCGAGGAAAAGCTGTGGATTCGCGAGCTCGTTCGACATCTTGGGGGTTTCGTCTCCATGCAAAATCCTCGTGATAATCTCGTTTATGTTGTGGCTCTTTCGAGAGAACCCGTCAAAGAAGGCGACACCTATACATGGATCGATGTGTTCGAAAAGGATAACATGTATTTCCATCCCGTAGGCAATCGCTATCCAACTTTGCCACCGAATTATATCGGCTTCCGATACGACGGCAGATTGCAGGCTGTCCGTCATATCGATCGATACAAGGTCGTTCGAAACCTATCCGAAGTCAATCCGAAGTGGCCGGAGACTGTTGTTGATCATTTTGTTTACACACTTGGCCCGGCAATGCAGCCGATGAAACCAATTCGGACTGGAAAGATTTACAGAAACCACAGAGTTTGGTGCGCCATCGATACATTGCTTTCGGGCGCTCACGAAACCATTAGCGATGCGCGCGACGAAACGCAGCGTCGCCTCGGAGACTATAAGGCAGATGCCGATGCAACGGATGACTTGAACGAGGACGACCACACGTCGTGAAGGGACTCTTTGTACAGGCACGAGAGAGTCTCTTGATGGGTTTGTGACCTAGCACGGCGGCGCTGGTTTAGTCGTCTTCGAACGGCTCTATCGTAGAAACGAGCGTCCTTTTCGTAGGCGGTGCGCAATTTTGACTTCCGGACGTCCGGCTCGATCGGAGGCGCCAGCGCGCGGGCGAGTTCTTGTCGACTTGAAAGGTGAGGCTTGCGTCGAGGCAGTCTCCGCCAAATTCCGGCCGACCATGTCGCGACACCGGCTGCGACAGTTCTGAATGCCGGGCCCACTGCGTTGGACGAACGCGGTTCCGCCCCCTACGCCCCCCGCTCCTCGGTCCAGCTCTCGTTGAAGGCCAGAGCGCAGGTCGAGAAGGGGCGGCCCTCCCGCTCGCGCGGCCAGGGCTTGCCGACCGCTTCGACCCCGTCGATCGCGAGCCGGGCGGCCAGGGCCGGGATCAGGACCGTGCACACCCCGTAGCGCCGGCCCGGCAGCTCGTGCGGCCGGGTGTGGAGGAGGAGCGGGTCGCCGAACTCGTGCCAGGTGAGCAGGAGCTCCTCGCGCGGCGTCGTCACCCGCTCGCTCCAGCACCAGGCCGGATCGCCCTCGCGCGTGAAGCGCGCATCGACCGCCGGGATCGACGGATCGGCGGTCTCGGCATCGAGCATGCCCTGCACGGTCGCCTGCAGCCAGCGCGCCATGGCCAGATTGTCGGTCCAGATCCGCCACGCCCCCCGGGTGAGCTCGCTCTTGAGATAGAGCACGTGGCCCGGGCCCTTGGGACAGGTGAGGATCCGCCAGAAGCTGGCGTTGGTCGAGAACGGTGCCCCGTCGGTCTCCGACAGGCGGATGAACGGGTTCTCGCCCACGAGGATCACCCGGTTCGGATCGACGGTCGTCATGTGGCCTCCCCTGCCCCGGCCCGGCCCGGCGGGCCCGGGCGCCCTCACCCGCGCTCGAAGTAGCGCACCAGCTCCCAGTCGGTCACCGCCCGATCGAAGCAGGCCTGCTCCCAGCGGCCGGCGTGGACATAGTGGCGGACCACCGCCTCGCCCAAGGCGGCGCGCAAGGGCGCCGAGGCCTCCATCCGGTCGAGCGCGTCGCGCAGGCTCGTGGGCACCACCGGCAGCTCGCCCGCCCGGTAGGCGTCGCCGCCGAAGGGCGGCGGCGGCTCGAGCCCGTTCTCGATGCCGTGCAGCGCGCCCGCCACGAGCGCCGCGAAGGCCAGATAGGGGTTCACGTCGGCGCCCGGGATCCGGCACTCGATCCGCAGCGACGGCCCGTGCCCCACGACGCGGAAGCCGGCGGTGCGGTTGTCGCGGCTCCAGACCAGCCGGGTCGGCGCGAACGAGCCCGCCTGGAAGCGCTTGTAGCTGTTCACCGTCGGCGCCAGGAACGGCATCGCATGCGGGACCAGCGCCAGCATGCCGGCGAGCGCCTGGTGGAACAGGGGCGTGCCGCCGTCGGCGGCGTGCCGGTCGGCGAACACCGAGCGCAGGCCGTCGGCGTCCCAGAGCGAGAGATGCACGTGGCAGGAGGATCCGGCGAGATCGGGCCGCCACTTGGCCATGAAGGTGACCGACCTGCCCTGCAGGAACGCCACCTCCTTGACGGCGTTCTTGAGGATCACGTGGCGGTCGGCCATCTCGAGGGCTTCGGCGTAGACGACGTTGAGCTCGGCCTGGCCCGGGCCCCACTCGCCCTTGCTCTCCTGGACCGGGATGCCGGCACCCTCGAGCCCGTTGCGGAGCGCCCGCATCAACGGCTCGCGCTTGCTGGTCTCGAGCACGTGGTAGTCCTCGATGTACCAGCCGGCGGTCCGGAGATCGCGGTAGCCGCGGTCGCGGGCCGCGCGGTAGCCGTCGTCGAACACGTAGAACTCGAGCTCGGAGGCCATCTTGGCCACGAGGCCGCGCTGCCGGAGCCGGGCCAGCTGGCGCTTGAGGACGGCGCGCGGGCCGTGCGGCAGCTCGACGCCTCGATGGTCGACCACGTCGCCCAGCACGAGCGCCGTGCCCTCGAGCCAGGGCGTGCGGCGCAGCGTGCCGAGGTCGGGCTTGACGACGAAGTCGCCATAGCCCTTCTCCCAGGAGGCCGCCTCGAAGCCCGGGACCGGCTCCATCTCCATGTCCACGGTCAAGAGATAGTCGCAGGCGTGCCACTCGTGCTGCCCCGCCTCGAGGAAATGCCGCGCGGTCAGCCGCTTGCCGACCAGCCGGCCCTGCATGTCGGTGACCGCGCAGACGACCGTGTCGATCTCGCCGGCGCGCGCCGCCTGGGCCAGCTCCTCGATGCTCAGCCTGCCGCTCGTCACCCTCGCCTCCCGGCACCCGGCCACCCCCGGTACGGCCGCAGCATGCCGCCGCCGAGCGCAGGGGCCAAGAGCCGGAGCCGGCGCGGGTGAGCTGGGTCCTGGGCAAGCTCGTCTGGACCCTGCTCCGGCCGAGCACCTTCCTCCTGGTCCTGGCTGCGGCCGGGCTGCTCTTCGCCTGGCGCGGCCGGCGCGGCGGGCTCGTCCTCGCGAGCGTCGCGGTCGGCCTCATGGCGCTCGCCACGCTCCTGCCGCTCGGGCTCTGGCTCGGCCGCCCGCTCGAGACGCGGTTTCCCCAGCCGCTGCCCCTGCCCGAGCGGGTCGACGGGATCGTGGTGCTCGGCGGCGGCACCGAGCCGCACCTCTTCGTGGGCAACGGCCGGCCCGACTTCGACGAGGCGGGCGACCGCTACCTGGCCATGCTCGAGCTCGCCCGCCGCTTCCCCCGAGCCAAGGTGCTGTTCACGGGCGGGGTCGGCCGGATCGAGGGCCAGCCGGTGACCGAGGCCGAGGTGGTGGCGGCACTCTGGGACCGCCACGGCCTGCCGCCCGAACGGCTGCTGCTCGAGCGGGAGTCCCGCAACACCTTCGAGAACGCCCGCAACAGCGCGGCGGTCGCCCGCCCCGGGCCGGGCGAGGTCTGGCTGCTCGTCACCACCGCCAAGCACATGCCGCGCTCGGTCGGCTGCTTCCGCGCCGTGGGCTTCCCGGTCGTCCCCTTCCCGGTCGACTACCGCGCCGCCCGCGCGTTCGAGCTCAAGGGCGACCTGCGCATGGCCGACCGGCTCTGGGACCTGGACGAGGCGGCCTATGAATGGTACGGCCTTCTCTACTACCGGTTGCTCGGGCACATCGACACGCTCCTGCCGGGTCCGACCGAATGACCTCCTGGCCGCTCCCCGGCCTCTGGGCGCTCGCGGCGCTGCTCGCCGCTCCGGCCGAAGCCGGCGAGGCGGTCCCGGCCAAGGAGCTGTTCGGCGCGGTCGCGGCGCCGGTGCCGGCCGCCCCGGACGCACCGCGGGTAATCGGCAGCCACGCCAAGGGCTGCCTCGCCGGCGGCCTGGCCCTTTCGGCGGACGGGCCGGGCTGGAAGGCGATGCGACCGTCGCGCAACCGCGCCTTCGGCCATCCGCGGCTCCTCGCGACGATCGAGCGGCTGGCCGCGGCGGGCCGGGCGGTCGGCTGGCCGGGGTTGCTCGTCGGCGATCTGGCGCAGCCGCGAGGCGGGCCCATGCGCACCGGCCACGCCTCGCACCAGATCGGCCTGGATGCCGACATCTGGCTGACACCCATGCCCGAGCGGCGGCTGACGCTCGAGGAGCGCGAGAGCCTGCCCGCGGTCTCGATGCTGGCGGACGGCACGCGCCGGGTCGACCCGGCGCGGTTCGGCACGGCGCACGTGGCGCTGATCCGCGAGGCGGCGCTCCTGCCGGAGGTGGCGCGGATCTTCGTCCATCCGGGGATCAAGCAGGCGCTCTGCGAGCGGGCCGGCGGCGACCGCTCCTGGCTCGCCAAGGTGCGGCCCTGGTGGGGCCACGACAGCCACTTCCACATCCGCCTGCGCTGTCCCGAGGGCGAGCCGCTCTGCCGCGACCAGGAGCCGCCGCCCGACGGCGAGGGCTGCGGCGCCGAGCTCGCCTGGTGGCTGTCCGAGGAGCCCTGGCGGCCGAAGCCCCCGGGCCCGCCGCCCCGGCCGCTGACGCTCGCCGATCTTCCACCCGAGTGCGCGGCCGTCCTCGACGGCCGCTGAGGCACCCGAGTGCGCGGCCGTCCTCGACGGCCGCTGAGGCACCCGAGTGCGCGGCCG
>CAZDFD010000120.1:0-2565 GCA_964504655.1 uncultured Geminicoccaceae bacterium | reverse complement strand
TCCTCGACGGCCGCTAGTGCCCGCCGCGGCCGCCGCCGGGCTCGGTGAGCTTGTGGATCAGCACGAAGATCGTGGCGAGGCCGAACAGGAAGAGCAGGAGGCCGGCCAGGTGGATGGCGCCGTCGCGGGCGCCCGCGGCCAGGAACAGGCCGAGGATCGAAAGTGCCCCCATGAGCACGCCGTAGATCACCGATCCCATGGCTCGAACCTCCCCGCCCGCTGCCCTCCGCGGCCCCTCACCCGGCCGGCCGCTCGATCAGGTCGCGATAGGCGTGCCACGAGGCGAAGCCCAACAGCGGCAGCACCACGACCAGGCCGAGGAACAGGGTCACCAGCCCCGCGAGCGAGAACACCACGATCAGGGCTGCCCAGAACAGGAGCGGCGCGAAGTTGCGCTGGACCGCCTCGAAGCTCTTGATCATCGCGTCGATCACGTTGACCTCGGGCCGGTCGAGCAGGAGCGGGATCGACACCACGCTCATCGAGAAGGCGATGAAGGCGAGCACCGCGCCGGCCCCGGTGCCGACCACGAGGAACGGCAGGGCGTCCGGCTCGAGGAAGGTCTGCGCGAACAGGTGCTCGAACGACGGCGGGTCGCCGCCGAAGTAGAGGAAGAACAGGAGGGCCGCGAGCCGCGCCCAGGCGAACATCAGGAGCAGGAGCGCCATGCCGACGAGCGCGATCTGGCTCGGGTTGCGCTGGAAGGCCGCGACCGCCTCGAGGAAGGTCGTCTCCTGGCCCTGCTCCTGGCGGCGGCCGACCTCGTAGAGGCCGACCGTCAGGATCGGCCCGACGATGAGGAAGCCGCCGAGCAGCGGCAGCACCAGATGCAGCAGGTCGGCCCACCAGAGCCCGACCAGGATGAGATAGCCGGTGAGCGCGGCCAGAACGCCGTAGAGCACGCCCACCGCCGGGTTGCGGCGGAAGTCCTGCCAGCCGGCCGCCAGCCACTGCCAGGGCCGATCGAGCTCGATCTGCCGGATGCGGATCGCCACCGCCGGCGCCCCGACCGTCGTCGCCTCGGCCATGCCGCTCACTCCCCCCGTTCCGTCGGTGCGGGCCGCCCCCGAGCGCGCCCGCGCCGCACACCGATCCTACCGCGGGCGGCGGCCGCCGCCCAGCGCCGCCCCCTCCTAGCGCGAATGGTCGCAGGGGATTTTGATATGGATCAAGGAGTGGCACGCCCGGCCCTGGAAACAAGGCGTCGGCCGACGCGGGCGCCCGTGGCCGAGCGTCGGCACCAACTCGGGGAACCGTGCATGGCGAGCATCGCCCAGGCGAGCCGCGAGGTCGTGGCACCCGGCTACGACGAGGACGTCGTCCGCTGGTTCACGATCGCCACCGTGTTCTGGGGGATCGTGGGCTTCCTGGTGGGCGTGGTGATCGCCTTCCAGCTCGCCTACCCGGTCCTCAACCTCGGTCTCGAATGGACCACCTTCGGCCGGCTGCGGCCGCTGCACACCTCGGCGGTGATCTTCGCCTTCGGGGGCAACGCGCTGCTGGCCACCTCGCTCTACGTGGTCCAGCGGACCTGCCGGGTGCCGCTGTTCGGCGGCCCGCAGCTCGCCGCGTTCCTGTTCTGGGGCTACCAGCTGTTCATCGTCATGGCAGCACTCGGCTACGTCACCGGCGTCACCCAGAGCCGCGAGTACGCCGAGCCCGAATGGTACGTCGACCTCTGGATCACGATCGTCTGGGTCGTCTACCTCGTGGTGTTCTTCGGCACGATCCTGACCCGGCGCGAGCCGCACATCTACGTGGCGAACTGGTTCTACTTGGCCTTCATCGTCACGATCGCGATGCTGCACATCGTCAACAACCTGGCGCTCCCGGTCTCCTTCCTCGGCGCCAAGTCGTACTCGCTGTTCTCCGGCGTCCAGGACGCCTTGACCCAGTGGTGGTACGGCCACAACGCGGTCGGCTTCTTCCTCACCGCCGGCTTCCTCGGCATCATGTACTACTTCGTCCCGAAGCAGGCCGAGCGGCCGGTGTACAGCTACCGGCTGTCGATCATCCACTTCTGGGCACTGATCTTCCTGTACATCTGGGCGGGGCCGCACCACCTGCACTTCACCGCGCTGCCCGACTGGGCGCAGGTGCTGGGCATGACCTTCTCGCTGATGCTCTGGATGCCGTCCTGGGGCGGGATGATCAACGGCCTCATGACCCTCTCGGGCGCCTGGGACAAGCTGCGGACCGACCCGGTCTTGCGCTTCCTCGTGGTCTCGGTGGCCTTCTACGGCATGAGCACCTTCGAGGGCCCGCTGATGTCGATCCGCCAGGTCAACGCCCTCTCGCACTACACCGACTGGACCATCGGCCACGTGCACTCGGGCGCCTTGGGCTGGGTCGCGTTCGTCTCGTTCGGGGCGGTCTACTACCTCGTGCCGCGGCTGTGGCGGGCGCAGCGCCTCTACTCCTTGAAGCTGGTCGAGTGGCACTTCTGGATCGCCACGCTCGGCATCGTCCTCTACATCACCGCGATGTGGGTCTCCGGCATCATGCAGGGGCTGATGTGGCGGTCCTACGACAGCCTGGGCTTCCTGCAGTTCTCGTTCATCGAGA
>CAZDFD010000119.1:0-8228 GCA_964504655.1 uncultured Geminicoccaceae bacterium | reverse complement strand
CGGCCCGGGGCTCGCTCTCGATGGTGATCGCCTGCGCCGGGCAGATCGCCTCGCACAGCTTGCAGGCGATGCAGCGCTCCTCGCCATTGGGGTAGCGGCGGAGCGCGTGCTCGCCGCGGAAGCGGGGGCTGAGCGGCCCCTTCTCGTAGGGATAGTTGAGGGTCGCCTTGCGCTTCAGCATGTAGCGCAGCGTCAGCGCGAAGCCCTGCGCCAGCTCCTGCCAGAGCACGGTGCGCGCGACCTTGTCGAGGGCGATCATGGTCTCTGCCTCCTCAGGCGCCGGCCCCGCCGGGCAACAGGTCGAAGGCCAGGAGCACCCCGGCGGTCAGCACCACCCAGGCGAGCGACAGCGGCAGGAGGACCTTCCACCCGAGCCGCATGAGCTGGTCGTAGCGGTAGCGCGGCAGGGTCGCCCGCGCCCAGATGAACACGAACAGGACGAGGCAGATCTTGAGGATCAGCCAGAGCGGCCCCGGGATCCAGGTCAACGGCCAGATCGCGAGCGGCGGCAGCCAGCCGCCGAGGAACAGCACGCTCGCAATGGCGCTCATCAGGATCATGTTGGCGTATTCGCCCAGGAAGAAGAGGGCGAAGGTCATCGAGCTGTACTCGACGTTGTAGCCGGTGACGAGCGAGCTCTCGTCCTCCGGCAGGTCGAACGGGTGCCGGTTGGTCTCGGCCAGGATCGAGACCAGGAAGATCATGAACATCGGGAAGTGCCAGAACGCGTACCAGCCCTGCTCGCCCTGGGCGCGCACGATCGCCGACAGGTTCAAGGAGCCGGCGCTGATCAGGACGCTGATGATGATCAGCCCGATCGCGATCTCGTAGGAGACCATCTGCGCGGAGGAGCGGAGCGCGCCCAGGAAGGCGTAGCGCGAGTTCGAGGCCCACCCGGCCATGATGATGCCGTACACCCCGAGCGAGCTCACCGCGAAGAGATAGAGCACGCCCACATTGATGTCGGCGAGCACGAGCCCCTCGCCGAACGGGATCACCGCCCAGCCGATCAGCGCCAGGACGAAGGTGACCATCGGCGCCAGCACGAACACGACCTTGTTGGCGCCGGTCGGGATCACGGTCTCCTTGACGAACAGCTTGAGCCCGTCGGCCAGGGGCTGGAGGAGCCCGTAGGGGCCCACGGTCATCGGCCCCTGGCGGAGCTGCATGGCGCCGATCACCTTGCGCTCGGCGTAGGTCAGGTAGGCGACCGCGAGCAGGAGCGGCACCACGATCAGGAGGATCTGCAGGACCAGGAGGGTCACCGGCCAGATCGTGCCGAACAGGATCTCAGCCATGGGTGCCGGTCGCCGGCAGGAGGCGCGCCGCCGCGAGCGCGCTGCACTCGGCCATCACCGAGGAGGCCCGGGTCACCGGGCAGGTGCGGTAATGGTCCTGCACCGGCGAGGCGAAGGGCGTCGAAAAGTGCGGGCCGGCCCGACCGAAGGTTCCCCAGGCGGCCGGAACGATCCGCTCGAGCGTGGCGAGCTCTGGTGCCAGCTCGACCATCCGCGCGCGGACCGCCTCGAGCGTGTCGAGCGGCACGGTGAGCCCGGCCGCCTCGGAGAGCGCGCGCAGGATCCGCCAGTCCTCCTTGGCCTCGCCGGGCGGGAACACCGCGAGCCGGCCGCGCTGCGGGCGGCCCTCGAGATTGACCCAGGTGGCGTTCTTCTCGGTCCAGGCGGCACCGGGCAGGACCACGTCCGCGACCGGTGCGCCACGGTCGCCGTGGCTGCCCTGATAGACCACGAAGGCGCGCTCGAGCCGGCTCGTGTCGAGTTCGTCGGCACCCAGGAGAAGGACGAGCTCGATCGCCCCCTCCTCGACCCCGGAGAGGATCCCCGCGAGGTCGCGGCCGCCGGGTCCGGGCAGGAGGCCGAGCTCGAGCCCGCCGACCCGGGCCGCGGCCGTGTGCAGGAGGTTGAAGCCGTTCCAGCCCTCGCGCACGAGCCCGACCCGCTCGGCGAGCGCGTGCGCGAGCGCCAGCACCGCCGCCCCGTCCGGCCGCGCCACCGCACCCGCGCCCAGGATCAGCATCGGCCGCTCGGCCGCGGCCAGCCGGTCGGCCAGGCTGTGGCGGCCCTGGGCGAGCTCGGCGAGCGTCGCCGGCCCCTGGCCCAGATCCGTGACCGGGTAGGTGAGGTCGGCCGGCACGCCGATCCGCGCCACCTCGAAGCCGCCGCGCCGCCAGCGCTTGCGGATCCGGGCGTTGACCAGCGCCGCCTCGAGCCGCGGGTTGGTGCCGACGAGGAGGCAGAGATCGGCGCGCTCGATCCCGGCGATGGTGCTGTTGAAGAGGTACTGGGCGCGCGGCTCGCGGCCCAGCGCCGAGCCGTCCTGGCGGCAGTCGAGGTGCGGCGTGCCGATCCGTGCCGCGAGCTCGCGGGCCACGACCATGGTCTCGCAGTCGACCTGGTCGCCGAGGAGGATCGCGATCCGCTCGGGCGCGGTGGCCCGGATCCGCTCGGCGACGGCAGCGAGCGCGGTCCTCCAGTCGGTCGGCTCGAGCCGGCCGCCGCGGCGGACCATGGGCACGTCGAGCCGCCGCTTCCTGAGGCCGTCATAGGCGAACCGGCTCTTGTCCGAGAGCCACTCCTCGTTCACGTCCTCATTCAGGCGCGGCAGGATCCGCATGACCTCGTTGCCGCGGCTGTCGATGCGGATCGAGGATCCCACCGCATCCAGCACGTCGACCGATTCGGTCTTCTTGAGCTCCCAGGTCCGCGCCCGGTACTCGTAGGGCTTCGAGTTGAGGGCGCCGACCGGGCAGAGGTCGATGATGTTGCCGGACAGCTCGGAGGTCAGCGCCGCCTCGATCCAGGTGGTGATCTCCATGTGCTCGCCGCGGTGCACGGCACCCAGCTCCTCGACCCCGGCCACCTCGTTGAGGAAGCGGATGCAGCGGGTGCAGTGGATGCACCGGGTCATGTGGGTCGAGATCAACGGGCCCAGATACTTGTCGGCGACCGGCCGCTTGTTCTCCTGAAAGCGGCTCTTGTCCGGCCCGTAGAAGAGGGTCAGGTCCTGGAGGTCGCACTCGCCGCCCTGATCGCAGATCGGGCAGTCGAGCGGGTGGTTGATCAACAACAGCTCGAGTACGCCCTTCCGGGCCTTGTGCACGGCCGGGCTGTCGGTGCGGACCACCATGCCGTCGGCCGCCGGCAGCGCGCAGGAGGCCTGCGGCTTCGGCATCTTCTCGACCTCGACCAGGCACATCCGGCAATTTCCCGCGATGTTGAGGCGCGGGTGGAAGCAGAACACCGGGATCTCGCGGCCGGCCGCCTCGCAGGCCTGGAGCACGGTCGAGCCGGGCGGGACCTCGACGATCTGGCCGTCGATGGTGAGCTTGGGCATGCCCCTCCCCGCCTCAGGCCGCCGCCCGCCGGGCGAGCTGGTGGTCGCGGATGCGCCGCTCGAGCTCCGGGCGGAAGTGCCGGATCAGACCCTGAACCGGCCAGGCCGCGGCGTCGCCCAAGGCGCAGATCGTGTGGCCCTCGATCTCCTTGGTGACGTCGAGGAGCTGGTCGATCTCGGCCACCTCCGCCTCGCCCCTGGCCATCCGCTCCATCATCCGCCAGAGCCAGCCCGTGCCCTCGCGGCAGGGCGTGCACTGGCCGCACGATTCGTGCATGTAGAACCGCGACAGCCGTGCGATCGCCTTCACGATGTCGGTCGAGCGGTCCATCACGATCACGCCCGCGGTACCCAGCCCGGACTGCACCTCGCGCAAGGAGTCGAAGTCCATCCGGACCGTGTCGCAGATCGACTTCGGCAGGAGCGGCACCGAGGAGCCGCCCGGGATCACGGCCAGGAGATTGTCCCAGCCGCCCCGGACCCCGCCGCAATGGCGCTCGAGGAGCACCTTGAGCGGGATGCCCATCTCCTCCTCGACCGTGCAGGGCTGGCCCACATGGCCCGAAATGCAGAAGATCTTGGTGCCGGTGTTGCCCGGCCGGCCGAGGCCGGCGAACCAGGCGGCACCGCGCCTGAGGATCGTCGGCGCCACCGCGATCGTCTCGACATTGTTGACCGTGGTCGGCCTTCCGTAGAGCCCGACCGCCGCCGGGAAGGGCGGCTTCAGGCGCGGCTGGCCCTTCTTGCCCTCGAGGCTCTCGAGGAGCCCGGTCTCCTCGCCGCAGATGTAGGCGCCGGCGCCACGATGCAGGTAGAGCTCGAAATCGTAGCCCGAGCCGCAGGCGTTCCTGCCGATCAGCCCGGCCGCGTAGGCCTCCTCGATCGCCGCCTGGAGGATCCGGGCCTCGCGCACGAACTCGCCGCGGATGTAGATGTAGCCGGCGGTGCAGCCCATCGCCGCCCCGGCCAAGAGGCAGCCCTCGACCAGCTTGTGCGGCTCGTTGCGGATGATCTCGCGGTCCTTGCAGGTGCCGGGCTCGGACTCGTCGGCGTTGACCACGAGATAGACCGGCCCGTCGCTCTGCTTGGGCATGAACGACCATTTGAGGCCGGTCGGGAAGCCGGCGCCGCCGCGGCCCCTGAGGCCCGACTCCTTCATCTCCTTGACGAGCCAGTCGCGGCCCTTGAGGACGAGGTCCCGGGTGCCGTCCCAGTCGCCCCGCCGGCGCGCCGCCTCGAGGTTCCAGGGCCGCTCGCCGTAGAGGTTGGTGAAGATCCGGTCGCGGTCGTGCAGCATCACTCGCCCACCTCGAGCAGCGTGGTCTTGCCGCCCGCCGGCATCGAGCCCCTGCGGCCCGACTGCGGCCCCGGCGTGGGCCGCTCCCCCCGGACCAGCGCCTCGAGCACCGCCTTGGCGCTCTCGTAGGTGAGGTCCTCGTAGAACTCGTCGTCGACCCAGAGCACCGGCGCGTTGGCGCAGGCGCCCAGGCACTCGAACTCGCGCAGGAAGAACCGGCCGTCGGCCGTGCTCTCCCCGACCTCGCAGCCCAGCACCTCGCGTGCCGCCCGCAACACCGCGTCCGAGCCGCACAGCCAGCAGGGCGTGGTGGTGCACACCCGCACCTGCACCCGGCCCACGGGCACCGTGTTGTACATGTCGTAGAAGGAGGCGACCTCGTAGACCCGGATCCGGGGCATGCCCAGGAGCTCGGCCACGTGGTCGAGGACGGCCCTGGGCAGCCAGCCGCCGTGCTGCGCCTGCGCCAGATGGAGGAGCGGCAGCACCGCGCTCGCCCGGCGGGCCTCGGGATAGCGGGCGAGGATCCGCTCCACCTCGGCCCGGTTCTCGGGCGAGAAGGCGAAGCTCGCCACGTCCGGGGCCATCTGGCCGTGCGGTGCGGCCTCGCCCGGCGACGCCGGCGCGCTCATCGGTCGATCTCCCCGAAGACGATGTCGAGCGAGCCGATGATCGCCACCACGTCGGCGAGCTGGTGGCCCCTGCTCATGAAGTCGAGCGCCTGCAGATGCACGTAGCCGGGCGAGCGGATCTTGCAGCGATAGGGCTTGTTGGTGCCGTCGGAGACCAGGTAGACCCCGAACTCGCCCTTGCCGCTCTCGACCGCGGCGTAGACCTCGCCCTCCGGCACCCGCACGCCCTCGGTGTAGAGCTTGAAGTGGTGGATCAACGCCTCCATCGAGCTCTTCATGAGCGCGCGCGGCGGCGGCGTGATCTTCTGGTCGGGCACGCGGACCGGCCCCTCGGGCATCTGCTCGAGGCACTGGCGCATGATCTTCATCGATTCGCGGATCTCGGCCATCCGCACGAGGTAGCGGTCCCAGCAGTCGCCGTTCCTGCCGACCGGGACCAGGAAGTCCATGCGGTCGTAGACCTCGTAGGGCTGCGCCTTCCTGAGGTCCCAGGCGATCCCCGAGGCCCTGAGCATCGGCCCGCTGAAGCCCCAGTCGAGCGCGTCCTGCGCCTTGACGACGCCGATGTCGACGGTCCGCTGCTTGAAGATGCGGTTGTCGGTGAGGATCGCGTCGACGTCGTCGAGCTTGGGGCCGAACTGCTCGATCCAGGCGGCGATCTGGTCCGGGAGGTCGGCCGGCAGGTCGCGCGCCACGCCGCCGAAGCGGTAGTAGTTGGCGTGCATGCGGGCGCCCGAGACCGCCTCGTAGAAGCCCATGAGCTTCTCGCGCTCCTCGAACATCCAAAGCAGCGGGGTCATGGCGCCACAGTCGAGCGCCATGGTGGTGATGTTGAGGAGATGGTTGAGGATCCGGGTGATCTCGTCGAACAGCACGCGGACGTACTGGGCGCGGATCGGCACCTCGCAGCCGAGGAGCCGCTCGACCGCGAGCACGTAGGCGTGCTCCTGGCAGAGCATCGAGCAGTAGTCGAGGCGGTCGAAATACGGGATGTTCTGCAGGTAGGGGCGGTACTCGATCAGCTTCTCGGTGCCGCGGTGCAGGAGCCCGATGTGCGGGTCGGCGCGCTCGACCACCTCGCCGTCCATCTCGAGCACGAGGCGCAGCACGCCGTGCGCCGCCGGGTGCTGCGGCCCGAAATTGATCGCGAAGGTCTCGAGCCTCGTCTCGGTCATGCCCGACCGTCACCCTCCAGCTCGCGCCGCGGCACCCGCCGCGCCGGCTCAGCCGCCCGCCTTCTCGTCGCCCGGCAGCACCCCGCCGCCGCCCTCCCAGGGACTGAGGAAATCGAAGGTCCGGAAGTCCTGCCGCAGCCGGACCGGCTCGTAGACCACCCGCTTCTGCTCGTCGTCGTAGCGCAGCTCGACATGGCCGGTGAGCGGGAAGTCCTTGCGCAGCGGATGCCCCTCGAAGCCGTAGTCGGTCAACAGACGGCGCAGGTCCGGATGGTCGGCGAAGTAGATGCCGTACATGTCCCAGGTCTCGCGCTCGAACCAGCCGGCGGTCGAGAACAGCTCGACCACCGAAGGCACCGGGGTCGCCTCGTCGGTCTCGACGGTCACCCGGAGGCGCTGATTGTGCTTGAGCGAGAGCAGATGATAGACGACGTCGAAGCGGCGCTCGCGCTCCGGATGGTCGACCCCGCAGAGATCGACGAGCTCCTTGAACAGCATGTTCGGGTCGTCGCGCAGATATCCGAGGACCCGGCGGATCACCGAGGCCGGCACGCGGATCGACAGCTCGCCGAAGGCCACCCGGGAGGCCAAGAGGTGGTCGCCCAGCACCGGCTCGATCAGCGCCAGGAGGTCGTTGAGCCCGGCGTCGCGCTCGGAGGGGGTCTCGACCGCCATGGCGCTCCCCGGCTCAGCGCAGGATCGTGGCGCTGCGCCGGATCTTCCGCTGCAGCATGAGGATGCCGTAGACCAGCGCCTCGGCCGTCGGCGGGCAGCCGGGCACGTAGACGTCGACCGGCACGATCCGGTCGCAGCCCCGCACCACCGAGTAGCTGTAGTGATAGTAGCCGCCGCCATTGGCGCAGGAGCCCATCGAGAGCACGTAGCGCGGCTCGGCCATCTGGTCGTAGACCTTGCGCAGCGCGGGCGCCATCTTGTTGCACAGCGTCCCGGCCACGATCATCACGTCCGACTGGCGGGGGCTCGGGCGGAACACCACGCCGAACCGGTCGAGGTCGTAGCGCGAGGCCGCGGCGTGCATCATCTCGACCGCGCAGCAGGCGAGCCCGAAGGTCATCGGCCAGAGCGAGCCGGAGCGCGCCCAGCCCACGAGCTCGTCGAGCTTGGCCACGAGATAGCCCTTGCGGTCGAGGCTGGTCTCGACCTCGCGGAACAGGTCGGCGGAGGGTGCGGCGCTGGCCATGCTCACTCCCAGTCGAGGGCGCCCTTCTGCCATTCGTAGATGAAACCCACGGTCAAAACGGCAAGGAAGGCGAGCATCGAGCCGAAGCCCAGGAGGCCGATGTCACCGAGCGCCACCGCCCAGGGGAACAGGAACGCCACCTCGAGGTCGAAGATGATGAACAGGATGGCCACCAGGTAGAAGCGCACGTCGAAGCGCTGGCGGGCGTCGCCGAAGGGCGCGAAGCCGCACTCGTAGGCCGACAGCTTCTCGCCGTCCGGGCGCTGCGGCGCCACCAGGAGCGAGGCCAGGACGATCACGATCGCGAGGCCCGTGGCGATCCCGAGGAACACCAGGATCGGCAGGTACTCGGCCAGATAGCCGTCCATCCGCCCTCACGCAGCTCCGCCGACCGGGGCCGGCGCGACGCGGCGCGGACCCTAGCCTTGTGCGCCGCAAAAGCCAAGCCGCGGGCGCCGCGGCAAAGAGGGCGGCGCCAGTGGCGGCATCGGGGATCGGGGTCGGGCGGTGGCGAGGACGACGGGACTTGAACCCGCGACCTCCGGCGTGACAGGCCGGCGCTCTGACCA
>CAZDFD010000118.1:0-8626 GCA_964504655.1 uncultured Geminicoccaceae bacterium | reverse complement strand
GACGCTGCGCTGGATCGAGCACCGCCTACCGCTGATCGGCTTCGGCTATCAGCACTTGGTGGCCTACCAGACCCCGCGCAACCTCAGCTACTGGTGGAACTTCGGCTCGCTCGCCGGCATCTGCCTGATGCTGCAAATCGTCACCGGCATCGTGCTCGCCATGCACTACACGCCGCACGTCGCACACGCCTTCGACAGCGTCGAGCACATCATGCGCGACGTCAATTGGGGGTGGTTACTCCGCTACGCCCACGCCAATGGCGCCTCGATGTTCTTCATCGTGGTTTACATCCACATCTTCCGTGGCCTCTACTACGGCTCGTACAAGGCACCGCGCGAGCTGCTGTGGATGCTGGGCGTGGTGATCCTGCTACTGATGATGGCGACCGCGTTCATGGGTTACGTGCTCCCCTGGGGCCAAATGAGCTTCTGGGGCGCTACCGTGATCACCAACCTGTTCTCGGCGATCCCGTGGTTCGGCGAGGCGATCGTCACCTGGATGTGGGGTGGGTTCACGGTCGACAACCCGACCCTCAACCGCTTCTATTCGCTGCACTATCTCCTGCCGTTCGCGATCGTCGCAGTGGTCTTCCTGCACCTGGTGGCGCTGCACACCCACGGCTCGAACAACCCGGTGGGCATCGACCTCACCAAGAAGGACAAGATACCCTTCCATCCCTACTACACGATCAAGGACATGTTCGGCCTCGCCGTGTTCTTCATCGTCTTTGCGGGCTTCGTGTTCTTCGCGCCGAACGTGTTGGGGCATCCGGACAATTACATCCCCGCCAACCCGCTGGTGACACCACCGCACATCGTGCCGGAGTGGTACTTCCTGCCGTTCTACGCCATTCTGCGCGCGATCACCTTCGACATCTTCTGGATCATCCCGGCCAAGCTCGGCGGGGTGATCGCGATGTTCGCCTCGATCGGAGTGCTGTTCATCCTGCCGTGGCTCGACACCTCGGCCGTGCGGAGCGCGCGCTTCCGGCCAGTCTACCGGATCTTCTTCTGGGTGCTCGTGGTCGACTGCTTCATTCTCGGCTATGTCGGGTCGCAGCCGCCGGAGGGCTGGCTGCCGACCATCGGACTGCTGGGGACGATCTGGTACTTCGCCCATTTCCTCGTGGTCCTGCCGATCCTGGGCAAGCTCGAGCGGCCGTTGCCCGTGCCGGAGAGCCTGAGCCGGCCCGTCCTGGGCTCCGGGCTGGCCGTGGCGGCGGCGGAGTGATGCGGATGCGCCCCACCTTTCGGATGCTGGCAGCGGCGCTCCTGGTCGGTCTCGCATCCTCGACCGCTGTGCGGGCGGCTGGTGAGGCGGAGGCACCGATCCGCGAGAGTTGGCCGCATCAGGGCCTGTTCGGCAGCTTCGACAGAGCCTCCCTGCAGCGCGGCTTCCAGATCTACAAGGAGGTGTGCTCGGCCTGCCACGGCACGCGCTACTTGGCCTTCCGCAATCTCGAGGCGCTCGGCTTCAGCGAGGAGGAGGTCAAGGCGATCGCGGCCGAGTACACCGTCGTGGACGGCCCCAACGATCAGGGCGAGATGTTCGAGCGCCCGGCCCGCCCGTCCGACCGCAAGCCCTTGCCCCACGCGAACGAGCAGGCCGCGCGTGCCGCCAACAATGGCGCCCTGCCGCCCGACCTTTCCCTCATCGTCAAGGCCCGGGCGGGCGGGGAGGACTACCTCTACAGCTTCCTCGTGGGCTACGAGGAACCGCCGGCCGGAGTTACGGTCCCCGATGGGATGTACTACAATAAGTATTTCCCGGGCCACATGGTGGCGATGCCGCCGATCCTGCAGCCCGACGGTGTGACCTACGCCGACGGCACCGCCGCTTCGATCGGCCAGCAGGCCCGCGACGTTACGCAGTTCCTCGCTTGGCTCGCCGAACCACGGCTTGAGGATCGCAAGCAGACCGGCATCAAGGCGTTGATCTTTCTGATCGTGCTGACCGGCCTTCTGTATGCGTACAAGCGTCGGGTCTGGGCCGACGTGCACTGAGTTCGGCGGCGAGCTGAGTAATCCGGCAGCTAGGGTCTCGAAGAGAACCCGCGCAGCACGTGGTCGGGCGCGCTCGTGTTGTGGCGCGAGGGAATATGCCGACCGGCCCAGATCTCCGCGGCGCGGGCCTCCTGGGCCTGCATCACGGGCCGCTCCTCGAAGGCCTCACCCGTTCCGCGCCAGGCCAGCCGCGCCACGTCGTTGTTGGTCTCGGTGACGTACATCGAACGCAGCGCCGCGAACGGCCGACCTTCGCCGACGCCCTGCGAGAGCGTCACCTCGAGCCCGATCCGATCCTGGTCCAGATGGGCGAGGCGCAGCGTGCCGCGTCCGCCGCGCACGAAGTCCATGTCGAAGCTCTTCATCGCCGGATCGAACGCCATCGCGGCGATGTCGACGATCGGTCGACCGGCGGTCTCCACTGGGCCCACGAGGAACGAGGAGCCGTAGGCGGTCCACCGCAGATGCGCCGGCGGCAGCGGCCGGGCCCGCCAGTAGCCGTCGCCCGGATAGACGACGAGCACCTCCTCCGCCCGCTCCTGGAAGCGGGTCCAGAGCTGAAGCACGTGGAAACCCTCGTGCACGGTGTCGCCCACCCGGAACGGCACCAGGGATGGCCGCCAGAACTTGGCGAAGGTGTAGCCGACGAGCTGCCACTCGACGGTCTCGTAGATGGTCGTGCGCGCCGGGTGGAAGCTGTATTCGGGCGCGGTCGAGACGACGGTCTGGCAGTTGGCCAGGTCGGGCAGCCAGCGGTCCACGTCGAGCATGCCGATATAGGCCGGGTGGACCGCCTCGACGCTGAACCTCCGCACTTCGGGCGAGACGAGCTCGAGGGTCACATTGTCCTTCTCGGCGCAGACGGTGGGCTCGCTGCGGTTGCGGAGCGTCACGAGCAGACCCTCGGCTGAGACCTCGCTCGCGAGCCCGAACGCGAGGCCTACGGTGCCCACGGCGCCGATCGCCAGCAGCCGACCGCTCCGCATCGCTCCGCTCACGTCTGCAGCACCGCGTAGACGTCCCCCGAGTTGGCAGAGTGCGGCAGCCTCTCCAGGTGGTCCGCCATCTGGTCGGCGTCGACCCAGCGCCCGAGCTCGAGCCGCTGGCTCTCGCCGAGCGCCAGCTCGAAGCGGTAGGTGCCGAGCGCCTGGAGCCGGTCGAGGCAGCGCCGCGCCACGTCGCGGGCGATCGTGGTGAACTCGAAGGAGAGCGCCCTGAGCGGAGTCGAGAGGCCCTGGAGCACGCGGTCCTCGAAGCCCTCGACGTCGATCTTGACGAAGGCCGGGACACCGAAGCGTGCGATCAGTGCGTCCAGGGTGGTCACCTCGACCTGGAGCTCGCGGTCCCACTCCTGGCCCTCCCAGCCGCCCGCACCCTGAGCCTGGCGGACGAACTCCTCGGAGACGGTCGAGACGGTCGGGTTGCGGGCATTGATCTTGAGGGTGAGCCGACCGGGTACGGCGCCGGCCGCCATCGGCAGGAGCGTCACCTGGGGATCGAGCGCCCGCAGCAGCCGGATCACCCGGGCCGGGCCGGGCTGCGGCTCGAGCGCCACCACCCGCGCGCCGAGCCTGCGGAACGAGGCGACGCGGTCGCCGACATGCGCCCCCACGTCGAAGACGAGATCGCCGCCACGCACGAAGCGGCGGTAGAGCGCGTCCATCGCCCGATGATGCGAACGGTCGAGATGGTAGATGCGGACCGACCGCCAAACCGCTCGCAGATCGGCGAGGGCGGGGCTCATCGGCCGGGCTCGCCGGTCGCCAGGGCGCGAATCTCCTCGGGCGGCGCCAAGTCCTCGGGAATCGCGCACAGCCCGGCTGCGGCGGCCCGGGCTCCGAGCCCGGGGTCGGCCGTCCAGACCGCGAAGGGCACGGCCACGAGGAAGCCCGCGAGCAGCGGCAGGCCCCAGAGGAGCACTGCCGGGGCGTTCCAGGCGAGGAGGCCGCACACCAGGAGCCCGAACAGGAGCTGTGGCCAGAGGCCGGCAATGGCCGTGGCCCAGGAGAGGGCGTGCGCGTCGCGCGCTTGGCCGCTCCAGGCGGCCGAGCGGCCGAAGGCGAGCCCGATCATGAAGAGGGTGATGCGGAAGGTGGTGGCGGCGCCCAGGAGAAAGGAGAAGCCCAGCTCGACCAGCGCTCCGAGCGCGAAGCGGCGGCGTCCGCCGTAGCGCGCGGCGGCTCCGGGCGTGATCAGGGCGTCGAGGAAGCCCGCCAGCTTGGGCGCCAGGTACATCACCAGGAAGGCCAGATAGAGCGTGATCCCGAGGCCGGCCGGGAAGCTCCCCGGCGGGTCGGAATCGAGCGGCTTGAGCGCCACGAGCGCGATCAGGAGGGTCCAGGCCGGCACGCCGATGAACATCAGCACGGCCCAGACCAGCTGGAACCGGCTCATCGGCAGGAGGCCCGGGAGACCGAGGAGCTTCAGATACTGAAGGTTGCCCTGGCACCAGCGCACGTCGCGGCGGGAGAATTCGAGGAGGGTCGGCGGGTTCTCCTCCCAGGAACCCTCCTCCACGGGCAGCACGCGGACCTCGTAGCCGGCCCGGCGCATCAGCGCCGCCTCGACCTGGTCGTGCGACATGACATGGCCGCCCATGGGAGGGCGGCCCGGCAGCATCGGCAGGTCGCAGTGCTCGACGAAGGGTCGGATCCGCACCATGCCGTTGTGGCCCCAGAACGGCCCGCAGTCCCCGACCCACCAGGCCTGGCCCATGGTGTAGGTGCGCATGCCGGCGCGCATGCCGAACTGGAAGATCCGCGCGAACAGGCTCCGCGACGGCATACCGACCACGAGGCTCTGGAGGATCCCGAGCCGCGGCCAAGCCTGCATGATGCGGGCGAGACGGACGATCGTGGCACCGCTCATCAGGCTGTCGGCGTCCAGGGGCAGCATCAGCTCGTAGGCACCGCCCCAGCGGGCGCAGAAGTCCCTGAGGTTGCCAGCCTTGAAGCCGGTGTTGCGCTCGCGCCTGCGGTAGACGAGCCGGCCCGGCTCGCCGACCTCGCGCTCCCACTTGGCGAAGGCCCGCTCCTCGGCCGCGGCGATCTCGGGGTCGGAGCTGTCCGAGAGCACGAAGAAGTCGAACGCGCGGCCCTCGCCGGTGGCATCGAGGCTCGCCTTGACGATCCGCAGCCGGGCGAAGGCACGGGCCGGGTCTTCGTTGCGCAGGAACATCAGGACGGCACAGCGCAGCCGAAGCGGCTCGGCTCGGTCGGCGGCGGCGGCGAACGGGGCCACCAGGGCGAGGCCGTCAGGGCGGCCGTGCAGGAGCCAGAAGCCGATCACCGCATTCCAGAAGCCGAGCACGCTCCAGGGCAGACCGATCAGGAAGCAGGCCAGGATTCCGAGATCGACGAGGCTCCAGCCGCCGCTGCCGAGGACCCCGGCCGCGAGCCCGGCCATCGAGGCGTAAGCCGCGAGGTTGGCGGCGAACACCTGCCGGCGGCGGCGGCGGAGCTCCGCGAGGTCGTCGATCCCGGCCGGCGTGCGGTCGACCGGAAGGACCGCCTCGGCGCGGTGCAGATCGCGGGGAGCGACGCTCATCGGGATCGAGGCTCGGCGGGAACGATGCTCGGCGGGCTGGCTCGCCGCCCTGATAGCGGCCGACGGCCTGCCTGGCCAGGGCCCGCGCCCCGCGCAAAGCCGACGCTCAGGACCCGCCTCCGGGCAGCATCCGCTGGAGGACGCCGTCGCCGCGCACGAAGCCGTGCCAGAGCGCTGCGGCGATGTGCACCAGCGCGAGCCCGGCGGTCGCCGAGGCCAGATAGCCGTGCGCCCCGAGGAGCACCGCGGACAGCCCTTCACTGCGCGGCAGGATCGGCCACAGCTCGAACAGACCCCAGACGACGATCGGCGCACCGAAGGCCGAGGTCCCGGCCCAGCCGAGCAACGGTACGAGGAAGATGAGGACGTAGAGGCCGTGGTGGGCGGCCATCGAGGCGGTGCGCTGCCAAGGCTCGAGCGAGGGATCGGGCGGCGGGGCGCCGAGCCGCAGGCGCAGCGCGAGGCGCACGCACGCGAGCGCCAGCACCGTCACCCCGATCGAACGGTGCAGGTTGTAGAGCCGGTCCTGCGTAGGGCCGGCCTCGAGGTCGCCCATGACGTAGCCGATCGGGATCGTCGAGACGATCAGCACGGCCATGATCCAATGCATCCAGATGAGCGCATCCGGGTAACGCTCGACCGTCCGATCCGCCACGCCACACCTCCCTGCCGCACCTCCCGTTTATGGTGTCGCCGGCGGGCGCTTGACAGGGGGCGGGGTCGCGCGCTGCTGGCCGCGGCCCCGCCGCGGAGACCCGTCGATCCCCAACGCCCGAGGCTCTCGATCCGGCTGGCCGGTGGCGACGCTCGGCTTGGCCGTCGCATGGCTCGTCCACGCCCGGCCCTGGCTCGGCGGTACGGTGACCATCCCCTGGGACGCCAAATCCCAGTTCTGGCCGCATCTGGTGTTCCTCGCTCGCTCGTTCCAAGACGGCCAGAGCCCGTTCTGGAACCCCTACCTGTTCGCCGGGCAGGCGCACATCGCGGACCCGCAGGCGCTCCTGTTTCAGCCGATCTTCCTCCTCCTGGCGCTGCTCGACCCCGAGCCGGACTTCCGCTCCTTCGACGCCGCGGTCCTGGCGCTGCCGCTGCTGGCCGGCCTCGGCGTCCTCCTCTGGTGCCGCGACCTGCGCCTGCACCCGGCGGCGGCCCTGCTAGCCGCGGTCGCGACGATGGCCGGCGGCTCGGCCGCTTGGCGCCTGCAGCATGTGGGCCAGCTCCACTCGCTCGCCTGCCTGCCGTGGCTGCTGCTGCTGCTCGACCGGACGATCGCCCGCGGCTCCTGGCCGCCCGGGCTCATGGCCGGCTTGGTGGCGGCGCTCCTCCTGCTCGGCCGCGATCAGGTGGCGCTGCTCGGCGCCTATCTGGCGCTCGGCTTCGTGCTCGCCCGCTTGTTCGTCGGGCCCGGCCGCGCCGCGCGCCTGCGCGCCAGCCTCGGCCCGCTCGCCGCCGGCGCGCTCCTGGCCATCCTGCTCGTGGCGCTGCCGCTCTTGTTGAGCCTGCTCGAGGCGACCCGCTCGACCCGGGTCGAGATCGACCTCGAGGGCGCCGGTCGTGGCTCGCTGCACCCGGCACACCTTCTCACCCTGTTGACCCCGCACCTCTTCGGCTCCGGCGGGCCGATGGCCGACTTCTGGGGGCCGCCGTCCTTCGCTTGGCCGGACACGGGCCTGTTCGTGGCCCAGAACATGGGCGTGCTCTACATGGGCGCGCCGGCCCTCCTCCTCCTCCTGGCAGCCGGCCCGGCGCTCGCCAGGGCGCCGCACGGGGCTTTCCTCGGCGCTGCGGCGGCGCTGCTGCTGGCCTACGGCCTCGGATGGCACACACCGATCCTGGCCCTGGCGTGGCATCTTCTGCCGGGCGTCGATCTCTACCGCCGCCCAGCGGATGCGACCTTCCTTCTGGGGCTCCTCCTTGCGATCCTGGCCGGCGCCGGGCTCGACCGGCTGCTCCGCGAGGGCCCTGGACGCCTCCGGTCCGCCGCCGCTGCAGCAGCATTCGGCCTGCTGGCGGCCACGCTGCTCGCGGTCTGGCGTGGGCGCCTGGCCCAGGCGGCGGGCCCGCTCCTCGAGGCCGGCCTTTGGCTCGCCCTGGCCGCCGCGCTACTCGTCTGGACCATACGCACCGCGCCCGCACGAAGGGTCGTGCCGGGGGCCATGCTCCTGCTCGTGGCGCTGCTCGACCTGGCCCGCAACAATGGGCCCAACGGTGCCTCGGGGCTTCCTGCCGCGGGTCCCGAGGTCGACTGGACGGTGCTCGCCCCGGACGGGCGCGACCCGCTCCTCGCGCTCCTGCGCGAGCGAGCGGAAGCGGCCGGCGCGCGGCGCGACCGGGTCGAGCTGGTCGGGCTCGGTTATCCCTGGCCGAACGTGCCCATGGTGCACGGGCTCGAGCACACGCTCGGCCACAACCCGGTCCGCTCGGCCCGCTACGTCGCGGCGGTGGGCGCGCAGGACACGGTGGCGGGACCGGGCCAGCGGCCGTTCACTCCGGCCTTCGCCTCCTGGCGGTCGCCGCTCGCCGACCGGCTCGGGCTGCGCTGGATCGCGACACCGGTGCCGATCGAGGAGCTGGACGGCACGCTCGGCGCCGATCCGCTGCCGCTCGTAGCGCGGACCGCCGGGGCCTTCCTCTACGAGAGCCGGACGGCGCTGCCACGAGTGCGGGTGGTGCCGCACTGGCGACGGATCGAGCCGCGGGCGATCCTCACGCAGGGTGTATGGCCGGAGATCGATCCGGCCGCGACCGTGTTGCTCGAGGAGGCTCCGCCGGCCCCACTGCCCGGACCCGATGCGCGCAGCGGGACGGCGCGGATCCTGCGCTACGACCACGCCGAGGTGGTGGTCGCGGCCGAGGCGGCGGACGGCGGCTTCCTCGTGCTGCACGACCTCGACCACCCCTGGTGGCGAGCCGAGCTCGACGGCGCGCGAGTGCCCATCCTCCGCGCCGATCTCCTGTTCCGAGCCGTGCAGCTGCCCCCCGGCCGGCACACCGTGCGCTTCCGGTTCGCCCCGCTCGCCGGCGCCCTCGGGGAGGTCCTGGGCGACGCACCCGCCACGGCCGACCGCGGCGGCCG
>CAZDFD010000117.1:0-8671 GCA_964504655.1 uncultured Geminicoccaceae bacterium | reverse complement strand
GGGCTCAGCGCCCGGGCTCGGCCGCCCGGCCGGGGCGCAGGTGCAGCCGCATCAGGATGTCCTGGTCGTGGTTGCCGAAGCCCTTGCCGAAGATGTTGACACCGCCCGGGTGCTCGGCGCGCTCGTCGATCCCGACCCTGAGGCGGATCGAATGGTGCGCGGCGAGCTCGAGGTCGGCGAGCGTGGCGCTGCCGCAGCGCTTGCCGTCGACCCAGGAGCCGTCCCGCCCGACCCGCCAGGTGGTGAGCTTGCCGTACTGCGAGCCCTCGAGCTTCCACCATCGGGGCGTATGCAGCCCGCGCCGGTCGCCATAGTCGCCCGGTGAGGTCCAGGTCCCGATCCGCACGTCGTTGACCCAGACCGTGATGTCCGAGGGCCAGTCGGCATTGGTCCCGGGGACCTCGGAGGACAGCTCCATGCTGAACTCGATGGCCTCGATCTCGGAGCGCAGGACCTTGGCGTTGTTGGGGAACTTGTACTCGACGTAGCCGCGCCCGAACCACAGGAGGGCCGCCTGCATCCGCCGCGGGTCGAGGAACAGGTCGGGCACGTCGAGGACGCCGATGATCCCCTCGGTCGAACACAGGCCGCAGGGTGCCGTGACGTTGCAGGACGTGTAGAGGCCCAAGGGCATCGCCACGTCGATCACGTCGTCGTGGCGGTCGGGCGGGTCGGCGTCGAAGCGGATGACGATCTCGCCGTAGCGGGCGGTGCAGATCTTCTGCTGGCCCTTGGAGGCCTTGACGAGCCGGGTCTCGATCAGCTCGGCCTCCTCGAGGACCTGGACGTTGGTGGCGATGGTCGACTGCGGCAGGCCGAGCGCCTCGCTGATCTCGTTGACGTTGGCGGGGCCGCGCCGCTGCAGGAGCTTCAGGATGCGGATGCGGACCGGCGAGGAGAGGCCGCGGAACACCGCGAACCCCTGCTCCGGGTAGACGTTGAGGAAGCTCCGCCCCGGCCGGTCCGGCACGCTCATGGAAGGGATCCGCGCTCGCTGCCCGCCCGACGGCTTGTAGCGCGCCGGGCGGCCGGGTCCACTCCGGCGTGCCGGCCGCTCAGGCCGCGGCCGCGGGCAGGAGCTGGACCAGGTTCCAGGAGGCCGGGGCGAGCTCCGCCCGGACCCGCCCGCCCTCGACGCGCACGCCCTCGAGCGGCCGCGGCCGGACCCGCTCCGGCGCCTCGCGACTGTTGCTCGCCTCGAGGTCGCCGTCCGCGAGCTGGTGCGCCTCGGCCACCTGCAGCCGACCGAAGCCGCGCGCCTCGACCTCGAGCCGCAGCGGCTCGCCGAGGTGGCGGTTGAGCAGGAAGAGCGCGAGGCCGCCGGTCCGGGGCTCGTGCACCGCCGCCGCCTTCAGGTAGGGGGCGCCCTGGATCGGGTAGTGGAGGTCCTGCGGCCCGCGCGGGTCGAGATAGACGGCGTCGTAGGTGGGCGAATCGACCCGCGCCCGCAGCACCCGGCCGCGGCCGTGCCGGCTCATGTCGGCGAAGGGATGGAAGATCGTCTGCCGCCAGGCCGGCCCGCCGGTCTCGGTCATGATCGGCGCGATCACGTTGACGAGCTGGGCGAGGCAGGCGCAACGCACCCGATCGGCGTGGTTCAAGAGCGCGATCACCGCACCGCCGAAGGCGAGCGCGTCCTTCATCGTGTAGACCTCCTCGAGGATCGGCGGCGCCACCGGCCAGCCCTCCCTGACGCGGTCCTTGCGCGAGCGCCGGGTGCGGTACCAGACGTTCCACTCGTCGAAGCTCAGGAGGATCCGCTTGCTCGAGAGCCGGCGGGCGGCGACCGCGTCGGCGATCGCCACGACCTCCTCGATGAAGCTGTCCATGAGGTCGGGTGCGGCGAGGAACGCCGGCGTGTCGGCGGCGTAGTCGTTCAGGTAGGTGTGCAGCGAGATCCACTCGACATGGTCGAAGGTGTGCTCGAGCACGGTGTCCTCCCAGGCACCGAAGGTCGGCATGCGGCGCGAGGAGGAGCCGCAGGCGGCGAGCTCGATCGTGGGGTCGACCCAGCGCATCATCTTGGCCGCCTCGACCGCGATCCGGCCGTATTCGTGCGCGGTCTTGGCCCCGATCTGCCAGGGCCCGTCCATCTCGTTGCCGAGGCACCAGAACTTGACCGCGTGCGGGGCCTCGTGGCCGTTCCGGCGGCGCAGGTCCGACCAGTGGGTGCCGCCCGGATGGTTGCAGTACTCGACGAGGTTCCTGGCCGCATCGCCGTCGCGGGTCCCGAGGTTGACGGCGAGCATCGGCTCGACCCCGGCGGCCCGGCACCAGTCGATGAACTCGTCGGTGCCGAAGCTGTTGGGCTCGGTCGACATCCAGGCGAGATCGAGCCGGCGCGGCCGCTCGGCGACCGGCCCGACGCCGTCCTCCCAGTTGTAGCCCGAGACGAAGTTGCCGCCCGGATAGCGCATGATCGTGGGGCCGAGCTCCCTGACGAGTGCCAGGACGTCGCGCCGGAAGCCCTTGGCGTCCGCGGTCGGGTGGCCGGGCTCGAACAGGCCGCCATAGACGCAGCGCCCGAGATGCTCGACGAAGGCGCCGAACAGCCGGGGATCGGTGGTGCCGATCGCGAAATCCCTGTCGAGGAGCATGCTGGCGGCGACCATCTGACGGCTCTCCGTTCTGGCGGGGATCGGGCCGCCCGGGCGGCCTCCGGGCGGCGGTCGTGGAGGGATCGGAGCGAACCGGCGCGGGCCGCGCCGCCGGCGGCTCAGCCGGACACGAGCGGCTCCTCCTCGGCTTCGAGGTCGAGCCCGGCATCGAGCGTCGCGGCGGCACCCGGGTCGGGCCGGAGCACGGCGCTCTTGAGCTGCCGCGCATAGGGGTGGCGCGGGTCGTCGAGCACCGCGCGCGCCGGCCCGCTCTCGACCACCCGCCCCTTCTGCATGATCAGGATCCGGTCGCTGATGTAGTAGGCCGTGGCGAGGTCGTGGGTGATGTAGACGATCGAGACCCGAAGCTCGTCGCGCAGGCTCTGGAACAGGTTGACGATCGACATCCGGAGCGAGGCATCGACCATCGACACGGGCTCGTCGGCGACGAGGAGGGCCGGGCCCGGGATCAGGGCCCGGGCGATCGCCACGCGCTGGAGCTGGCCGCCCGAGAGCTCGTGCGGGAAGCGGCCGCCGACCTCGGCGAGCGACAGCCCGACCTGGCGCAGCGCCTGCTCGGCGCGGGCCCGGGCGGCCTCCGGGCGGGCCGCGTCGGCCAGCCAGCGGGCGGTCGCGAACAGGTAGCGGTCGACCCGCTTCAACGGGTTGAAGGCCTCGAACGGGTTCTGGAAGATCGGCTGGACGCGGCGCATGAAGGCGAGCCGCTCGCTCCGCCGGCGCCGCGCCGCGACCGGCGCGCCGCGGAAGCGGATGGCGCCGTCGCTGGGCGGCAGGAGCCCCAGGACCATCCGCGCGAGCGTCGACTTGCCGCTGCCCGACTCGCCGATCACGGCCAGGATCTCGGGCCGGTCGTCGGCCAAGGTGAAGGACACCCCGTCGACCGCGCGGACCCGGCGTGGGCGGAGGAGCCCGCCGGTCCGGAAGGTCCGGCCGACCGCGTCCACCTCGAGCAGCGGCCCGCTCAGGGGAGGCTCTCCGGCCGGGCCGCGAAGCAGGCCACCCGCCGGTCCGGCCCGGCCGCCACGAGCGGCGGCACCTCGCGCCGACAGACCTCCATCGCGAGCGGGCAGCGCGGGTGGAAGCGGCAGCCGGGCGGCGGGTCGGCGAGGCTCGGTGGGGCGCCCCTGAGCCCCTCGCGCGGGGCGGTGTCGCCGATCCGCGGCAGGCTCGCGATCAGGTGGCGCGTGTAGGGGTGGAGCGGCGCCCGGAACAGCTCGGCCGTCGGGCCCTCCTCGACCAGCCGGCCGGCGTACATGATGCCCAGCCGGTCGCACAGGTTGGCGTGCACCGCCATGTCGTGGGTCACGAACAGGAGCGAGGAGCCGAGCTCGCGCTGGACGGCCCGGATCAGCGCCAGCACCCGCTTCTGCACGACCACGTCGAGCGCGGTCGTGGGCTCGTCGGCGATGATCAGCTCCGGCCGGCAGAGGGTCGCGAGCGCGATCGCCACCCGCTGGCGCATGCCGCCCGAGAGCTGGTGCGGGTAGGCCTCGAGCACCGCCGGCTCGAGCCGCAGGCGCTGCAGATGCTCCTCGACCAGCCGGCGGAACTCCGAGGGCGGCCGGCCGACGTGGCGGGCGGCGAAGTCGACGAAGCTGCGCTCGATCCGGCGGACCGGGTTCAAGACGCTCATCGAGCCCTGCATGATGTAGGAGAGGTGCTTCCAGCGCAGCGCCCGCAGCTCGCCCGAAGCCGCCCGGCTGGTCTCGACGGCGCCGCCCTTGAAGGAGAGGCGGATCGAGCCGCCGACGATCTCGAGCGGCGGCTGGACCGCACCCGCGATGGTCTTGACGAGCGTGCTCTTGCCCGAGCTCGATTCCCCGGCGAGCCCGTAGATCTGGCCGGGCATGACCGCGAGATCGACCTCGTCGACGGCGCGCACCTCGCGGACCACGCCGAAATGGTGGGTCCGGTAGTAGGCGCGCAGCCCGCGCACCGCCAGGACCGGGTCCGGCGCCGGCTCGGGCGAGGCTGCGAGCGGCACGGCCATTCAGGAGCCTCCCCGCATCCGGGCGAGCCGGCTGCGCGGGTCGATGAACTCGTTGAGCGACACCGCCAAAAGGAACAGCCCGACGAACAGCATGACGACCAGCGCCACCGGGAAGAAGATCCACCACCAGATGCCCGCCACCAGCGCCGTGTGCTGGTTCGCCCAGTAGATCATCACCCCGATGGTCGGCGTGTTGATGCTGGTGAAGCCGAGCACCGAGAGGGTGACCTCGAGCCCGATCGACCAGTTCATGTTGTTCAGGGTCGTCGAGAACACGATCGGCAGGACGTAGGGCAGGTGCTCCTGGAGCACGATCTGGCGGGTGGTCATGCCCGAGAAGACGGCGCTCTCGGTGAACTCGCGGGTCCGGAGGCTCATCGTGATCGAGCGGATCAGCCGGGCGTCGTAGGCCCAGCCCAGGCAGGCCATGACGAGGGCGAGTGCCGCCCACGACATGCTGTCGCGCATCACGAAGTAGAACAGCACGAGGATCGGGAACAGCGGCACCACCACGAACGTGTCGTTGATCGACATCAGCACCCGGTCGACCGCGCCGCCCAGATAGCCGGACAGAAGGCCGATGGTCAGCGACAGGATCCGGCTCAGGAGCGCCACGGCGAGCCCGAACAGGACCGTGTTGCGGATCGCGAAGGTGAGCTGCCAGAAGGTGTCCTGGCCGCGCGAGGTCGTGCCCATGACGTGGCTCGCCGAGGGCGGCAGGTCGGGCGGCACGACGAAGGTGAGCTCGGGCGGGTGCGGAGCCAGGACCGACATCGCCGAGATCACGAGGACGATCCCGACCAGGACCGCGCCGAGCGCGAACTCGGGGCGGTAGCGCAGGAGGTCGCGGACGACGACGAGCACGCTCAGGAGACCTTCACGCGCGGGTCGAGCAGCGGGTAGACGAGGTCGATCACCAGGACCGCCGCGGCCACCGCCACGATCGAGACCGTGGTGACGCCGAGCACGAGGCTGTAGTCGCCGGCATAGACCCCGTCGATCAGGAGCTTGCCGATGCCCGGATAGCCGAACACCTGCTCGGTGATGATCGCCCCGTTGAAGATCGAGCCGAGCGACATGGCGAGCCCGGTGACCTGCGGGACCAGCGCGTTGCGCATGACGTAGGAGCGCAGGATCCGGGAGCGCTCGACGCCGCCGAGCTCGGCATAGGTCACGTAGTCCTCGGTGACCACGTTCGAGACCAGCGCCCGCATGCCCATGAACCAGCCGCCGAGCCCGACCAGCACCAGCGACAGTCCCGGCAGGAGCGCGTGCTCGAGGACGCTCAGGGCGAAGGCCGGGCTCAGCCCGACCTCGAGGTTCATCTGATGACCGCCGCCGAGCGGCAGGATCGGCCAGAGATAGCCGAAGGTCACGAGCAAGAGGAACGCCACGATGTAGTAGGGGATCGGGTGCAGGCCCATCGCCACGACCCCGGCGAGCCGCAGCCCGCGGCTCCGGCGGTAGTAGCCGGCGAGGCCGCCCAGGAGGTTGCCGAGCGCCCAGGAGATCAAGGTGGCCGGGACCAGGAGCCCGATCGTCCAGGGCAGCGCCCGGCCGATCAGATCCGCGACCGGGGTCGGGAAGGCCGAGAGCGACGGTCCGAAGTCGCCGGCGAGGATGCGGCCCCAGAAGGTCAGGTACTGCTGCCAGAGGCCGCCCTCGGTGCCGTAGAGGTCGCGCAGCGAGGCGCGCAGGAGCGCGATCGCCTCGGGGCTCGTGCTGCCGAAGGCGGCAGCCACCGAGATCGTCTGCTCGACCGGGTCGATCGGGGTCAGATGGGTGACGAGGAAGGTCACGCTGATGCCGATGAACACGACCAGGGCGAACTGGCCGAGCCGCTTGCCGAGATAGGTGCCGTAGCTGGCCATGGGTCGGTGGTACCCGGCTCGCCCCGCAGCCTCGGGACGGCCGCGCCGGAGGGGGCGGGCGGAGAGGGCCCGTGGGCGGGGGCCGCCCGAGCGCGGCCCCCGCGGGCGGTCAGCGCGGCTGCTGCGGCTGCAGCTTGACCATCATGTACTTGGTGTTGGCCCAGTTGGGCACCGGGTTGGTGTACGGATTGGCGGCGCTCGGATAGCCCTTCCAGTAGGTCTCGTCCATCACCGTGAAGACGTTGTAGGCCATCAACGGAATGATCGGCATCTCGCGGACCGCGAGCTTCACGAACTCGCGGCCGAGCTCGATGGTGCGCGGATCGTCGAAGCCGATCGTGCGGATCTGCTCGATCAGCCGGTCGGCCGCGGGGTTCGACCAGCGCTGCCAGTTGCGCGGCGGCTGCGGCTGGCCGGCCGGCGCCACGAACTGCGAGTGCCAGCTGTCGAGGAAGAACGACAGATCCGGGTGCCCGCCCCAGGTCTCCACACTCCAGGAGATGATCGCCTGGAAGTCGCCGGCGGCCCGGCGGGTCAACAGCGTGCCCTCGGCCACCTCGGTGCCGGCGTCGATGCCGAACTGCTGCCATTGCTGGGCGATCATGGTGCCGGCCCGGGTCATCACCGGGCGGGCCGCGCCCTCGACCACGATCCGGACCTTGAACGGCTCGCCCGCGGGCGTGAGCCACTGGTTGCCGCGCTTGCGGAAGCCGGCCCGCTCGAGGAGTTCGGCCGCGGCCTGCGGGTCCGGCTTCCACCAGCCGCGCCCGAAGGAGGCCGCGACCTGGGCCGGGTCGGAGGGGATCTGGTCGCCCATCGAGGGCCTGAGCGAGGCCGCGATCTGCTCGCCCACGGTCGGGTCGTAGGGGCGGATCTTCCGCTTGCCGGTGTCGAGCTCGAACTCCTTGAGCCAGGGCTCGAGCGGTGCGTGGTAGTAGTCCGGGTGGGTCCCGGTCGGCGGCACGGCGATCGCCGAGAGGGTGGCGGCGCCGCGATAGGAGGCCATCGACACCGCCTTGATGTCGATCAAGAGCGCCAGCGCCCAGCGGACGTCCCGGTTCTGGAAGATCTCGTGCTGGTGGTTGAAGATCAGCGCCGGCAGCGTCGGGTCCGGGTGTGCGTAGGGGAACCCGTCGAACCAGGCCTTCGAGGTCTTCGACTGCTTGGCGAGGGTGAACATGCCCTCGGGCGCCACGTCGTGGATGATGTCGAGCTCGTGGTTGAGCTGGGCGATCACCCGCTTGTCCGGCGGGCCCGGGTCGACATAGGCGACGTAGGTCGGTCCGGGCTTGCCGAACCGAGCGACCGTGGTGCGCTGCCAGTCGTCGCGCCGCTTCCAGATGAACCACTTGCCGTTGCCGTCGTAGCCGTGCAGGGTGTACGGCCCGAGCGAGACCGGCGGGTTGAAGTCGAACTTCAACGGATCGGCCACCTTCTCGAAGACGTGCTTGGGCATCATCCACATCGCGTTCCAGCGCACGGTGAAGAGCGCGTGGAAGCGCGAGTTGGGCTTCTTGAGCTTGAAGACGACGGTGGTGGGATCGGGCGCGCTCACCGCCGCCACGTTGATCTGGACCGGCGCGCTCCAGAAGAGCCCGTTGGTCCGCATGTGGGTCTCGATCGTGTAGACCACATCCGCGGCGGTGAACTCGACGCCGTCGCTCCAGTATATCCCCTTGCGGAGCTTGACGGTCATCTCGGTGAAGTCGGCGTTGTATCGGGGTGGCTCGGCGGCGAGCGAGTTGTCCCAGACGCCGTCGATGCCACGGTCGGGGTCGATGTACCAGAAGGTGTCGAGGGCGAGCTGGTGCAGCCCGGTCGACCGGCCACCGGCGTTGACCGACCAGTAGTTGAACCAGCCCGCGTTCTTGATCGTCCCCTCGGGGTTCTCGACGATCAGCGTCTCCTGGCGCGGGACGTTGGAGATCAGCCCCTGCGCCGAGGCCGCCGTGGCGAGGGCGAGCATGCCCGCCGCGAGCGCCAGCGCGCCGAACCGTTTCATGAACGCCTCCCCAGCCTGCTGCGGCTGCCCGGTTGCCGCGGGCCGGTCGAGGCTAACCCTGCCCCGGGGGTACTGCAACCGAGGAGGCGATAAGGATCAGGAAGTCCGATACGCTCGCGCGCGCGACGTTCGGGGCTGGCGGAGGGGAAGGGATTCGAACCCTCGATAGGGCTTTGGGGCCCTATAACGG
>CAZDFD010000116.1:0-8785 GCA_964504655.1 uncultured Geminicoccaceae bacterium | reverse complement strand
CTCGCTGACCGGCCAGCCCTCGGCCTGCGGCACCGCGCGCGAGGTCGGCACCTTCTCGCACCGGCTGCCGGCCGACATGGTCGTGACGAACCCCGAGCACCGCAAGAAGTCGGAGCAGATCTGGCAGCTCCCCGAAGGCACGCTCCCGGACAAGCCCGGCTACCATGCGGTCCTGCAGAACCGGATGCTCAAGGACGGTAAGCTCAACGCCTATTGGGTGCTGTGCACCAATAACATGCAGGCGGCGCCGAACCTGAACCAGGAGACATTCCCGGGCTACCGTAACCCGGACAACTTCGTCGTCGTCTCCGACCCCTACCCGACGGTGACGGCGCTCTCGGCCGACCTCGTCCTGCCCACCGCCATGTGGGTGGAGAAGGAGGGCGCCTACGGCAACGCCGAGCGCCGCACCCAGTTCTGGCGCCAGCAGGTCAAGGCGCCGGGCGAGGCCCGCTCCGACCTCTGGCAGCTCATGGAGTTCGCCAAGCGGTTCAAGGTCGAGGAGGTCTGGCCCGAGGAACTGGTCAATAAGAAGCCCGAGCTGCGCGGCAAGACCCTGTTCGACCTCCTGTTCAAGAACGGGGTGGTCGACCGCTTCGGCCTCGACCAGGTGCAGCAGGGCTTCCCGAACGACGAATCGCAGCACTTCGGCTTCTACGTGCAGAAGGGGCTGTTCGAGGAGTACCGCC
Organism: uncultured Geminicoccaceae bacterium; assembly: GCA_964504655.1. Lineage (GTDB taxonomy): Bacteria > Pseudomonadota > Alphaproteobacteria > Geminicoccales > Geminicoccaceae > JANXAZ01. Next base: position 8,096 of record CAZDFD010000116.1, on the reverse strand, counting down.
AGTTCGGGCTGGGCAAAGCGCACGACCTCGCCGAGTTCGAGCTCTACCACAAGGCGCGCGGACTGCGCTGGCCGGTGGTCGACGGCAAGGAGACGCTGTGGCGCTTCCGCGAGGGCTACGACCCCTATGTCCAGGCCGGCGAGGGGGTCAAGTTCTACGGCAACAAGGACGGCCGCGCCTACGTCTTCGCCCTGCCCTATGAGCCGGCAGCGGAGAGCCCGGACGGCGAGTTCCCGTTCTGGTTGGTCACCGGCCGGGTGCTCGAACACTGGCATTCGGGCTCGATGACCCGGCGGGTGCCGGAGCTGCACCGGGCGTTCCCGAATGCGGTTCTGTTCATGAACCAGGACGATGCGCGCAAGCTCAAGCTGCGCCGTGGCCAAGTGGTCAAGGTCAAGACCCGGCGCGGCGAGGTCGAGACCCGGGTCGAGACCAACGGCCGGAACAAGCCGCCCCCGGGCGTCGTGTTCTTCCCCTGGTTCGACGAGAGCCAGCTCGTCAACAAGCTCACGCTCGACGCCACCTGCCCGATCTCGCTCGAGACCGACTTCAAGAAGTGCGCCTGCAAGGTCGAGGCGGCCTGAGCGGCGGCGGCCCGGAGCTCCAGCGATGAACGCGCGCGCGCCGGACCGCCGGCGCTTCCTCGAGGCGGCGCTGCGCGGCGCCGCGGGCGCCGGCTGCGCCGGCCTCGGGCTCGCCTGGCTCGCGCAGCACGCCCGGGCGCTTCCGGCCGAGGCGCTGCGCCCACCCGGCGCCGCGGCCGAGCCGGCGTTCCTGTCCGCCTGCGTGCGCTGCGGGCTGTGCGTGCGCGACTGCCCGTACGGCACGCTGCGCCTGGCCGACCTCGCGGACGGGCCGGCCGCCGGCACGCCCTGGTTCCGGGCGCGCGAGGTGCCGTGCGAGATGTGCCCGGACATCCCCTGCGTGCGCGCCTGCCCGACCGGGGCACTCGACAAGGGCCTCGAGCGGATCGAGGAGGCGCGGATGGGCCTCGCGGTCCTGGTCGACCACGAGACCTGCCTCAACTGGCAGGGCCTGCGCTGCGACGTCTGCTACCGGGTCTGCCCGCTGATCGACAAGGCGATCACCCTGGATCCCGTCCACAACCGGCGCACCGGCAAGCACGCGGTGTTCGTGCCCACGGTGCACAGCGAGGCCTGCACCGGCTGCGGCAAGTGCGAGAAGTCCTGCGTGCTCGAGGAGGCGGCGATCAAGGTGCTGCCACTGCGCCTCGCCAAGGGCGAGCTCGGCCGGCACTATCGGCTGGGCTGGAAGGAGCGGGAGAAGGCCGGGCGCTCGCTCACCCCGGACGTCCTGGACCTGCCCGACCGGCTCCCCGAGCCCGCGCCGATGCCGCCCGCGGAGCCGCCGCGATGAGGCCCCCCGAGCGCCCGGGCGCCGAAGCGGTGCGGGTCAAGGGCCGACTCGTCGCGCATCGCTGGCTGCTCGCCCGGCGGTTCGCGCAAGGGGGCTTCCTCGCGATCTTCCTCCTCGGGCCCTGGCTCGGCTGGCGGCTGGTCGACGGCACCCTGGCCTCCAGCCGCACGCTGGGCGTGCTCTCGCTCACCGATCCCCTGGTCCTGCTGCAGTCGCTCGCGGCCGGGCATCTGCCGGCGGCGACCGCGCTGACCGGCGCGCTGATCGTGATCGTCGCCTACCTGATCGCGGGCGGCCGCACCTACTGCTCCTGGGTCTGCCCGATCAACCCGGTGACCGACGCCGCGCACTGGCTCTCCAACCGGCTGGACCTGCCCAAGGGCTGGCAGCCGCGGCGCGGCACCCGCCAGGCGCTGCTCCTCGTGGTCCTGGCCGGCTCGGCGCTGACCGGGACGATCCTCTGGGAGCTCGTCAATCCGGTGACCATGGCGCACCGGGCGCTGGTCTTCGGCACGAGCGGCGCCTTCCTGATCGTGCTCGCGGTGTTCCTGTTCGATCTGCTCGTGAGCCGGCGCGGCTTCTGCGGCCATCTCTGCCCGGTGGGCGCGTTCTACGGGCACGTCAACCGCTTGGCGCTGGTCAAGGTGTCGGCGGCCCGCCGGGCCGACTGCGACGACTGCATGGACTGCTACGCCGTCTGCCCCGAGCCGCACGTGCTCACCCCGGCGCTCAAGGGGGCGGCGCGCGGCGCGAGCCCGGTGATCCTCGAGCCCGACTGCACGAGCTGCGGCCGCTGCATCGATGTCTGCAGCAAGCACGTCTACCGCTTCACGCATCGCTTCGACCGGCGCGAGGCCCCGGCCGCGGGGCCGCGCGCGCCCCTTCCAGCCCAGGAGGAGACCGTGTCGTGAGGAAGACCCGGATCGTGGCCTTGGGCCTCTTGCTCGGCGGCCTCGTGGCGGCCGCGGCCCTGGGCCAGGAGATCAAGAGCCTGCGCGGCGACGCCGCGGTCGACGATCCCGACGCCGCCCCGAGCGTCTTCGGGCAGGAGACCGGCGGGCCCATGGAGCGCGCCTACCGGCAGCAGCCGCCATTGATCCCGCACCGGATCGCCGGCTACGAGATCGACCTCAAGGTCAACAAGTGCCTCTCCTGTCACGACTGGCCGAACAATGTCCGGGAAGGTGCGCCCAAGGCCAGCGAGACCCACTACATGAGCCGCGAGGGCGTGGCGCTCGACCACGTCTCCCGCTCCCGCTGGTTCTGCACCCAGTGCCACGTTCCGCAGGCGAACGCCCCGCGGCTGGTCGGCAACACCTTCCGCGACGCCAGCCAGACCCGCTAGCAGCTGACCGGAGCATCCGACATGGCAGAGACCGGAACGCCGGGCGGCGACGCCCGCGAGGAGCCGTCGTCCGCCGAGAGGGTGGGCGTGGTGCGCGGCCTGTGGCGGTTCTTCACCCGGCCGTCGGGGCGTTGGGCGCTCGGGACCCTCGTGGTCACCGGCGGCATCCTGGGCGTGCTGTTCTGGGGCGGCTTCAACTGGGCGATGGAGCTGACCAACACCGAGACCTTCTGCATCTCCTGTCACGAGATGGAGGCGAACGTCTATCGCGAGTACCGGACGACGATCCATTACTCCAACCGGACCGGGGTGCGCGCCTCCTGCCCCGACTGCCACGTGCCCGACCCCTGGATCCACAAGGTCGCCCGGAAGATCCAGGCGACCAACGAGCTCTGGCACCATTTCCGCGGCACGATCGACACGCCGGCCAAGTTCGAGGCCAAGCGGATGCAGCTCGCGCAGAACGTCTGGTACGCGATGAAGACGACCGACTCCCGCGAGTGCCGCAACTGCCACGATTTCGGCTTCATGGACCTGGCGCAGCAGGAGCCCCGCTCGGCCGACCGGCACCAGAAGGCCGCCGTGGAGGGCAAGACCTGCATCGACTGCCATCGCGGGATCGCGCACCGGCTGCCGGCCGGCGGCTTCGACGTCGATCTCGACCGACTGGTCCAGGAGCGGCAGGGCGGCGCCAGGGCGGCGACGCCCTAGGGCCCGGCCACGGGCCGGGCTCGCGATCGTCAGGGCGCGCGACTACCCGGTGCGCGGCGAGCTCGCCCGAGCGGCACCCTCTGCCCGCACCATGCGGAAGCCGAGCACGGCGATGGCGATCGTGACGAGCGGGCTCAGGATGTTGAAGAAGGCGTAGGGCAGCAGATCCAGGGTCGGCACGGCCAGCGTCGCCGCCACGAACGCCCCGCAGCTGTTCCAGGGCACGATGGCCGAGGTGACCGTGCCGGTGTCGCCGATCGCCCGCGACAGCACCACGGGTGCGTAGCCGCGGTCGGCGAAGGCCTGCTTGAACATCCGCCCCGGCAGGACGATGGCGATGTACTGGTCGGCCGCCACGATGTTGGTGCCGATCACCGTGCCCACGACGGCGGCCACGAGCGCGCCGGTCGACCGGGCCAGCGCCACGAGCGGGGTGATCAGCCGCTCGAGCACGCCGATCCGCTCCACGAGCCCGCCGAAGGCGAGTGCCGCGATGATCAGCCAGATCGTGCCGAGCATGCTGTCCATGCCGCCACGGCTCAGAAGCTGGTCGATGACCGGATCGCCGGTCGACGACTGGTAGCCGTTGGCGAGCGCGAGCCAGACGCCCTTGAGGAGCGCCAGGACGGTCGGCAGCTCGGGATCGTCGGCCAGGGCCACGACGCGCTCGGGCGCCACGACGACCGCGAGCACGCCGCCCGCGAGGGCGCCCAGAAAGATGGCCGTGAACGGCGGAACCTTCGCCACCGCCATGCCGAGCACGAGCAGGAGCGGCAGGAACAGCCACGGGGTGATCGGGAACGCCCGCCCGATCCGCTCGATCTCCTCGCTGGCGTCGAAGTCGCCGCGCGCGCCCAGGAGCGAGAACAGCACGAGCGCCAGGAGAAGGGTCGGCAGCGAGGTCCAGAGCGTCTCGCGGATGTGGTCGTAGAGCTTGGCACCGGTGGCGGCGGCCGCGAGGTTGACCGAGTCCGACAGCGGCGAGGTCTTGTCGCCGAAATAGGCCCCCGAGACGATCGCACCGGCGGTGACGGCGGGGCTGAGTTCCATCTGCCCGGCGATCCCGACCAGCCCGACGCCGACCGTGCCGATGGTCGTCCACGAGCTGCCGATCGTGGCGGCCACGAGGCCGCACAGAACGGCTGCGGTCGCGTAGAAGTAATCCGGACTGAGTAGTTCCAGTCCGTAGTAGACCATCGCGATCAGCGTGCCGCTCATCGCCCAGGTGCCGATCAGCGAGCCGACCGCGAACAGGATGAAGATCGCCGAGATGCCGGTCGAGACGCTGGCGACCGCGGCCTCGCGCATGGCGTCGATCGGGATCCCGTGGCGCCAGCCGACCAGGACGGTCACCAGTGCCGCGAGCACGATCGCGATCTGGCTCGGCCCGTTGGCCCCCTCGTCGCCGAACAGGACGAAGGACAGCGCCACGAGGAGGACCAGCGCCCCCACCGGCACGAGCGCTGCGCCGAGCCCGAGCGGCGGACGCACCTCGCCTCGACCCGCCATCGCCCCTCGCCCGGCCACGGTCCCGCATCGGGCCCCGATCGACTTCTCGCTTGACCGTCCGAGCCGGTGCTGTCAACCAACGTCGAGAGCCCGTGCTCCTCGGACGTGCTGGATCTCATGATTGGTTCATGAAGACGTGGAGACCTCCCGGGGGCTCTGATCCTCGGGAGGGGCCGGGTCCTCCGAGATCAGGGTTCCCGCACGAGAGGCCCCACACATGGCCACGGAAACGTCGCAGAAGCTGGCCCTGCCGAGCCTGACCGCGATGGTCATCGGCTCGATGGTCGGCGCCGGCATCTTCTCGCTGCCGGCCACCTTCGGCCGCGCCACCGGCCCGTTCGGCGCCCTGATCGCCTGGGCGGTCGCCGGCACCGGCATGTTGATGCTCGCCTTCGTCTTCCAGATGCTGGCGCAGCGCAAGCCGGAGATCGACAACGGCGTGTTCGCCTACGCCAAGTTCGGTTTCGGCGACTTCCTGGGTTTTTGCGCCGCATTCGGCTTCTGGGCCGGGACCTGCCTCGGCAACGTCACCTATTTCGTGCTCATCAACTCGACGCTCGGGCTGTTCTTCCCGGCCTTCGGGGAAGGCAACACGCCGTTCGCCGTGCTGTTCTCGAGCGCGATCCTCTGGACCGTGCACGCCCTGGTGCTGCGCGGGATCAAGGAGGCGGCGTTCATCAACACCGTCGTCACGGTCGCCAAGATCGTGCCGATCATCGTGTTCATCGGCGCCCTGGTCTTCGTCTTCGACCTCGGCAAGTTCGTCGACAACTTCTGGGGTGGCGGCGCCTACAGCTTCGCCGAGGTGTTCGACCAGGTGCGCGGCACGATGCTCGTGACCGTGTTCGTGTTCATCGGCATCGAGGGAGCCGCGGTCTACTCCCGCTTCGCCCAGCGCCGCGAACATGTCGGCATCGCCACCGTCACCGGCTTCGTGAGCGTCCTCTGCCTGATGGTCCTCGTGACCCTGCTGCCCTATGGCCTGCTCGACCGCGCGCAGATCGGCGCCATCCAGCAACCCTCGATGGCCGGGATGCTCGAGGCGGCCGTCGGTCCCTGGGGCCGCACCTTCGTCTCGATCGGCCTCCTGGTCTCGGTGCTGGGCGCCTATCTGGCCTGGACGCTCCTCGCGGCCGAGATGATGTACAGCGCCGCCCTGGGCGAGGTCATGCCCCGCCTGTTCACGCGGGTGAACGCCAACCAGGTGCCGTCGGCGGCCCTCTGGGTGACCAGCATCCTGGTCCAGCTGTTCCTGCTCGTGAGCGTGCTCGCGCGCGAGGCGTTCGACCTGTCGCTCGCGCTCACCAGTGCCAAGACGCTCATCCCCTACATCCTGGTCGCGGCCTTCGCGCTGAAGCTCACCTGGCAGGCCGAGCTCTACGACGCCGGCTCGGCCGAGCATCGCCGCGAGGCCGTGGTGGCGGTGATCGCCACGATCTACACGAGCTTCATGCTGGTGGCCGGCGGCCTCAACTATGTGCTGCTGTCGGCGATCATCTTCGCACCGGGTAGCATCCTCTTCATCGTGACCCGGCTGGAGCGGGGCCAGAAGGTCTTCGAGCCGTTCGAATGGATCGTCTTCCTGGCCGTCCTGGCGGGCGCCGTGGTCGGGATCTACGGTCTGTTCACGGGCGTCATCACCATCTGAACCGAGGGAGGCGAGCATGGGTGCGCAGACGGCCGGATTCGGCGTGCACTCCGAGGTCGGCCAGCTCAGGCGCGTGCTGGTCTGCGCGCCCGGCCGCGCCCACGAGCGGCTGACGCCCAGCAACTGCGACTCGCTGCTGTTCGACGACGTGCTCTGGGTGCAGCAGGCGAAGCGCGATCATTTCGACTTCGTCAGCAAGATGCGCGAACGCGGCATCGAGGTCCTCGAGCTGCACAACGTCCTCGCCGAGACGCTCGCCGACCCCGCGGCCCGCTCCTGGCTGCTCGACCGGCAGATCACCGCCGACGAGGTCGGCCTCGGCCTGGTCGAGGACACCCGAGCCTGGCTCGAGAGCCTGCCGCCGCGCGATCTGGCCGAGACGATGCTCGGCGGGCTGTCCGCCGACGAGCTGCCCAAGGAGCTGGCCTCGCCCTATCTCGACATGGTCAGGAGCGCCACCGGCTACACCGAGTATCTGCTGCCGCCCCTGCCCAACACGCTCTACACCCGCGACACGACCTGCTGGATCTATGGCGGCGTCACCATGAACGCGCTGTTCTGGCCCGCGCGCCAGGAGGAGACCCTGCTCTACAAGGCGATCTACAAGTTCCACCCGAGCTTCGCCCAAGCCGGGATCCAGGTCTGGTGGGGGGATCCGGAGGTCGACCACGGCTCGGCCACCTTCGAGGGCGGCGACGTGCTGGTCCCGGGCAAGGGTGTCGTGCTCGTCGGCATGAGCGAGCGCACCTCGCGCCAGGCGATCACCCAGGTCGCCAAGGCGCTGTTCGAGCGCAACGCCGCCGAGCGGGTGATCGTCGCGGCGATGCCCAAGCTGCGCGCAGCCATGCATCTCGACACGGTGTTCACCTTCGGCGACCGCGATCTCGTCCTGATCCACCGCGAGATCGTCGACCGGATCACGCCGATCACGCTCCGCCCGGGCACCGGCAAGGGCGGCCTGGACGTGCGGATCGAGACCAAGCCGCTCGTCGACGTGGTCGCCCAGGCCCTGGGTCTCAAGGCGCTGCGCGTCGTCGAGACGGCGGGCGACAGCTACGCCCGCGAGCGCCAGCAATGGGACAGCGGCGCCAACCTCGTGGCCGCCGCACCGGGCGTGGTGTTCACCTACGACCGCAACACGACGACCAATACGGCGCTGCGCAAGCAGGGGATCGAGGTGATCACGATCGTCGGCGCCGAGCTCGGCCGTGGCCGTGGCGGCGGCCACTGCATGACCTGCCCGCTGCTGCGCGATCCGCTCGACGTCTGAGAGGCCGCGGGCGCCCTTCGCCGGGCGTCCGCTCAGAGCGGCAAGAGCTCCGGGTGGAGCTGGTAGAGCCAAGTCTCGCTGATCGGCTTGCCGTCGAGCGCGAGGAACGCCCGGAGCTCGATCGGATCGCGGCCCTCGACCGCGAGATCGAAGGTGCCGAACCAGCGCGGCGTGTGCCACACCGGCTCCGAACGGCGCATCGAGACCTCGCCGCGCGAGGCCCAGACGACGACCTC
>CAZDFD010000115.1:6699-8873 GCA_964504655.1 uncultured Geminicoccaceae bacterium | reverse complement strand
TCCAGGCGGCTGCCGAGGGCCACGAAGAAGAACAGGAGGAGAAAATCGCGCAGCGGCGAGAGCCGCGCCGAAAGCGCGTCGCGATAGGGGGTCGAAGCCAACGCGACGCCGGCCAAGAGCCCGCCCAGCTCCTTGCCGAGCCCGAGGGCGTCGGCGACCGCCGCCCCGCCGGCGGCGAGCGCCACCGCGAAGAGCAGCAGGAGCTCGGGGTTGCGGGCGAGCCGCTCGGTCAAGGGATCGCCCAGGAAACGGACGAACAGGAGCACGAAGAGGGACACGAGACCGCCCGCGCCGACCACGAGGACGACGGCGCGCAGCGGATCCTCCGCGGCCCTGCCCACCCCAAAGGCCGACAGCACGATCATCGCGAGCACGACCACGATGTCCCGGACGATCGGGAAGCCGAGGGCCACGCGGCCATGGAGCGAGTCGATCTCGCGTTTGTCGGACAGGAGCTGCACGATGATGATCGTGCTCGAGAAGGTGAGTACCACCGCCACGTAGAAGGCCTCGAGCGGCGGCATCGAAAAGGCCAGACCCAAGACGAAGCCGAAGAATGCGGTGAAGACGAGCTGGCCGAGGCCGGTGGCGAGCGCCACCGTGCCGAGCGAACGTACGAGGCCGAGATCGAGCTTGAGGCCCACGAGGAAGAGCAGCACGGCGATGCCGAGCTCGGCCAAGAGCTCGACCTCGTCGGCCGCGCGAACAAGGCCGAAGCCGGCCGGGCCCGCCAGGATGCCGACCAGGATGAAGCTCACGACGAGCGGTTGACGAAAGAGGAGACCCGCGAGCCCGACCGCGGCCGCGAGGCCCAGCAGGGCCGCGATCTCGGCGAAGACCGAGCCGAAGGCTGCAGCACTCATCGGGTGGGATCGGGTGGTGTCGCGGGCTCCGCCGGGCCGGGGTCGGGTGGTACCGTCAAGAGGTCGAGTTCGGCACGGCGCAGCAGTTCCTCGGCGACGCTGCCGAGCACGAGCTTGCCGAGCCCGACCCGGCCGCGGGTGGCGACGATCAGGAGGTCGGCACGGACCTTGCGCGCGGCCTCGAGGAGCAAGTCGGCGATCGGGCGGTCGCCCGCGAGCAAGAGGCGGCGGGCGCGGACGAGCCCCGTCTCGGCGAGGAAGCGGGCGAGCGCGGCGGCCGCCTCGCGCCTCTCCTGGGCGCGCAGCGGCTCGACCTCGCGGGCGGTCACGGGCGTACGCAGGAGGAGCGTCGCCGCGGCGGTCGGATGGACGTGGACCGCCGCGAGCGCACCGAGCCGGTCGAGGCCGAGCCGCAGGGTGGCGAGGGCCGCCGCCTTCGCCCCGGGCGAGAGGTCGCTCGCCAGCAGCACGCGGCGATAGGGCGCTGCCGGCACAGCGTTGGCGATCAGCACGGGCTGAGCGCCGGCGCGGATCACCCGCTCGGCGGTCGTCCCGGTCAGGACCCCGCGCAGGAGCTGGCGACGCGGCGGCCCGAGGACGATCAGGTCGGCGCCACTGTCGGCCGCCGCCGCGAGCACGCCCTCGAACGCCTCACCGAAGCGCAGCTCGAAGCGGCAGCCGACGCGGTCCTCGCGCCGGCAGGTCTCGACGAGCTCGCCCAACAGGAGCTCGGCTTCGTGGCGCTCGGCTTCGACGAGCCGGGTCGGCCGGTCCGGGTCGACCACGTGGACGAGCCGGAGCTCGGCCTCGAGCTGGCGGGCGAGCAGGACGGCGCGACGGAGCGCCCGATCCGAGCGGGTCGAGAAGTCGGTCGCCACGAGGATCGTTCGCATCGGTGCTCCGGCGGCCGGCGGCCGGACGAGCCCTTCCTCCGAGGGAGCTAGCACCCTCCGGCGACCGCGACGACCCGGCCCCGCTCGAACCGGTTCCGCCGCGCGGGCGGCTCCTGCTATGAGCGCGACGGACGATTGCGAGCGGTGGCCCCATGATCCCGCGCTATTCGCGGCCCGAGATGGCCGATCTCTTCGCTCCCAAGGCGCGGCTCGGCTTGTGGCTCGAAGTCGAGCTCGCCGCGGCCGAGGCGATGGCCGAGCTCGGCCTCGTGCCGGCCGCCGACGTCGCCACGCTGCGCCGCAAGGTGGCGGAGGCCGGGCCCGCGCTGATCGATCCCGAGCGGATCGAGGAGATCGAGCGGACGACGCGGCACGACGTGATCGCCTTTCTGACCCACCTCGAGGAGCGGCTCGGGCC
>CAZDFD010000115.1:0-6599 GCA_964504655.1 uncultured Geminicoccaceae bacterium | reverse complement strand
CCCAGGTGATCCCGCGCGACCGGCACGCCGCCTTCCATTGCGCCCTCGCGCTTTTGGCGAGTGCCGTCGAACGGCTCGCCACGGAGATCCGCCATCTGCAGCGCACCGAGGTCGGCGAGGCCGAGGAGTTCTTCCACGCCGGGCAGAAGGGCAGCTCGGCGATGCCGCACAAGCGCAACCCGGTCCTATCCGAGAATCTCTGTGGCCTCGCCCGGATGATCCGGGCGGCGGTCGTGCCGGCGCTCGAGAACGTCGTCCTCTGGCACGAGCGCGACATCTCACACAGCTCGGTCGAGCGGGTGATGCTGCCCGACTGCTGCATCCTCGCGGACTTCGCCCTCGATCGCCTGGCCGGGCTGATCGAGCACCTGATCGTCTACCCCGAGCGGATGCGGCGGAACCTCGAGGCCACCGGCGGCCTCTACAACTCCCAGCGCGTGCTCCTGGCGCTCACCGACACCGGGCTCGGCAGGCAGGAGGCCTATGCGCTGGTCCAGCGCCAAGCCATGCGCGCCTACGGGGAGGGCCGGCCCTTCCTCGAGCTGCTGCTCGACGATGCGGAAATCCGCGCCCGGCTCGACGAGACCGAGCTTCGGGCCCTGTTCGATCCGTCCTGGCACCTCCGTCACGTGCCCGCGATCTTCGCGCGGGTCGTGGGTGGGGAGTGGGCCCGGTGAGCCCACGGGTGCCCGCGCTCGCCCTCGCCTTGATGGTCCAGGCCGGGCAGGCTTGGTCGGGCATCCTCATCGAAGCCCGGCTCGAGGGCGTTCCGATCCGCCTCGAACTCGCCTCCCGTGGCGAGCCCGGCGGCGGCCTCGTCGCCGCCTCGGTCGACGGCAGCGAGCGACTGGTGGAGCTCGAGCGCGGACTGGTGCGCGGGCCCGACGGCGCGCCGCGCCCACCCCGCCCGGGCACGGCGGGTCCCGGGCCGGGGCTCGTCAGCCTGACGCCGCTCGGCGGTGGCGCGATGGTCGCCGGCCATGGTGGGGCTTGGCAGCTCCTGACCGAGGACGGCCGGATCTGCGCCGAGGTCCTCGCATCGGCCTGGATGCTACGCTTCCTGGAGCCCGCGATCCGGGCGCTCGAGCTCCTCCAGGCGGTCGAGCCGGCCCTCGCCCCTCGCCCGCGGCACGGCTGCAGCGCGCTCGGCTTCGCCAGCTGGACGGCGCAAGGCTGGCCTCTCCTGGTGAGCGGTCGGAGCGACACGCTGTTCCAGACCGAGCGGATCCGCTTCGATCATCGCCCGGCCGCACCGGCGGCCGCGGAGGCACCCGCCGGGCGTTGAGCAGGGTCTCCGCTCCGGCCGGCCGCGGGGCGGGCCGGCTCAGATCAGCCCCTGGCTGCGGAAGCTGAGGTGGCGGTTCTTGCCGACGATGACGTGATCGTGGACGACCACGTTGACCGCTCCCAACGCCTTGATCACGGCCTTGGTCATCTCGATGTCCGGTTGCGACGGCGTCGGGTCGCCCGAGGGGTGGTTGTGCACCATGATGATCGCCGAGGCGCCGAGCTCGAGCGCGCGTTTGACGACCTCTCGCGGATAGAGCGGCGTATGGTCGACCGTACCCCGGCTCTGCTGCTCGTCGCGGATCAGGATGTTCTTGCGGTCGAGGAACAGGATCCGGAACTGTTCGGTGCTCTCGTGGGCGAGCGCCGTGTGCACGTAGTCGAGCAGCGCCGTCCAGGATCCCAGCACCGGGCGCTCCTTGATCTCCTCCTTGAGCACCCGGAGCATCAGGGCCTGGATCGACTTGAGCAGCACCTGCGTGAAGCGGAGGTCGTCGTCGCGCTGCTGCCCGCGCTCGGCGTCGGAGTCGAGGGGTTGGAGTGCCAGGCACTCGCCGTAGCGGGCCGGATCGGCCGCGAGCACGCCCCCGAGCGAGCCGAAGCGGACCAGCATCTCCTTGGCGAGCGGCTTGGTGTCCCGCCGATAGACCGAGAAGAAGAGCAGGAGCTCCAAGAGCTCGTAGTCGGCGAGGCCTTCGGGGCGCGCCTCGAGGAAGCGTTGCCGCAGCCGCTCGCGGTGCCCGTGATAGTGCTTGCTGCCCCAGCCGGTGCCACTCGCCGCGGGGCCGGGCGCCGCCTCGGCGAGGCCGGTCGCCCCGACCGGTCCGGAGGGCAGGAGAGCGGCCAATGCCTCGAGCGCGGCGCCGTCGGCCAGGTGCCAGGCGCGCCGCTCGGCGAGCCAACGGCCACCCGCCCGCTTGATCGCCTCCCGATAATGGAAGGTGTAGCCCGTGAGGTGATAGCCACCAGTGGGCGCCGGCTCGAGGATCAGGCCCAGCTGCCCGAGCCGTTCGGTCGTGCCCGGCTCGGGTGCCCGATGCGCCGACCCGGTGCCCTGGGCCCAGGCGGCTGCCGGGTCGGGGGACGGTGCCGTGTCGTGCCCAGCCATGCCCCCAATCTAAACCACTGGTTGATCCATGCCGTGTGACCTTCCGCACATGGCGGGGCGGCGCCGCCCGAGCAGCCGGCCGGTGGAAGAGCTCGCACGGAGCCGCTAGGAGGGCTGCCTGCCCGAGCCCTTGGAGGAGCGATGGCCGAGACCCCGACCGCTTGTCTGATCATCATCGGCAACGAGATCCTCTCGGGCCGCACGCAGGACGCCAACCTCGCGCACATCGCACGCTTCTTGGGCGAGCTCGGCATCCGGATGGCCGAGGCGCGGGTCGTTCCGGACGAGGAGCCCGAGATCGTGGCCGCGGTGAACGCTTGCCGGATGCGCCACCGCTACGTCTTCACCACGGGCGGCATCGGCCCGACCCACGACGACATCACCGCGGCGAGTATCGCCAAGGCGTTCGGTGTGCCGTTCGGGCGCAACGCCGAGGCCGAGCGCCGGCTCTTGGCCTACTATCCGCCGGACAAGGTGACCGCGGCGCGACTGCGGATGGCGGACATGCCGGAGGGGGTCGAGCTGATCGACAACCCGGTCTCGGCGGCCCCGGGTTTCATCATCGGCAACGTCCACGTCCTGCCCGGCGTTCCACGCATCATGCAGGCGATGCTCGACGGGCTCAAAGGGAGGCTCCACGGTGGGCCGCCGATCCGCTCGCGCAGCATCGTCTGTTTCGCGCCCGAGGGCGAGATCGCCGAGCGGCTGGGCGCGATCCAGGCCGCCCACCCGACGGTCGAGATCGGCAGCTACCCGTTCATGCGAATGGGCAGTCCGGGTACCACGATCGTCTTCCGCTCGACCGACACCTCGGCGATCGAACGGGCCGCCGCGGCATTCCTCGAGGCGATGCGCGCGGCGGGTGTCGAGACCAACGAGGAGCTCTTGGCCTGAGCCGGGCGCTTGCGCTCGCGGCGCGGCGGCGCGATGCAACCACGGTGCCCGCTTGGCGGAACCGGCAGACGCAAGGGACTTAAAATCCCTCGCCCTCCTGGGCGTGCGGGTTCGAATCCCGCAGCGGGCACCAAGGCGGCTCGGCGGCAGCGGGGGGACGGTGGCGCGGGTCGGGATCGGGGTCGTGGGCTACGGGCTCATCGGCCGGGAGCATGTGCGGCGGGTGCTGGACGAGCCGGACGCCCGGCTCGCGGCCGTGGTCGAGCCAGACGCGGCCGGAGCGACGGCCGCGGAGGAGCACGGCGTGCCCGTGCTCGCCGGTCTAGCCGAACTCCTCGAGCGACGGCTCGCCGACGGCGTGATCCTCGCCACCCCGACGGCACTCCACGCCGAGCAGGCGATCGCTTGTCTCGAGGCGGGAGTGCCCGTCCTGGTCGAAAAGCCGCTCGCGCACGACCTCGCGGCCGGCCGGCGGGTCGTCGAGGCGGCGGCGCGCACGGGTGTCCCCGTGCTGGTCGGCCACCATCGCCGCCACAGCCCCTGGATCCGCGCCGCCAAGACGCTCCTCGGGGAAGGGGCGCTCGGCCGCGTCCTCCTGGTCGACGCGTCGACCTGGCTCGCCAAGCCGGCGGCCTATTTCGCGCCCGACTGGCGGCGGCGGAAGGGTGCCGGCCCGATACTCACCAACCTGGTCCACGTGATCGACGATCTGCGCAACCTCGTGGGCGAGATCGTCGAGGTGCGCGCGGTGGCCTCGAGCGCGCTCCGCGGCTTCGAGACCGAGGACACGGCCGTGGCGCTCCTGCGCTTCGCCGGGGGTGCCCTCGGCACGCTCTCGGTCTCGGACGGCGTCGCGGCCCCCTGGAGCTGGGAGCACGGCTCGGGCGAGAGCCGTTGGTTCCCGCGTGCGGGCGAGCCCTGCTACCGGATCGGCGGAACGCGTGGCTCGCTCGCGCTCCCCGGCCTCGAGCTCTGGCGACACGCGGGCGATGCCGGCTGGATGGCGCCGTTCGAGCGGCTGCGACGGACGGTGCCCGAGGAGGACCCGCTGGCGCTCGAAATCCGCCATTTCTGTGCGGTGGTCGAGGGCCGCGAGCGGCCCGTGCTGGACGCCCGCGGTGGACTGGCCACGCTCGCCACCACGCTCGCCCTGATCGAGGCGGCCGAGCGCGGCTGTGCAGTCACACCACGGGTCGACCCACCACCCTTTCGATAGGTGTCGAACCTCGATGAGACGTCCCTGACCGTTTGATTTGAATCAAGGCGGTGAGCTGCCCGACCATCCAGGATGCGGGCCGTCGAGCGGTCAGGAGAGCGGATGTCAGGTCTCGACCGGGCGAGCCTGTTGCGGGGGCGTTTGGCGCGAGGACCGGGCGGGCTGCGGCCGCCCTGGGCGGTGGCGCGGTTCCGCGATCTGTGCACGCGCTGCGACGCCTGCGTCGAGGTCTGCCCCGAGCGGGTGCTCGTGGCCGGGCGTGGCGGCTTTCCCGAACTCGTCTACGGCGAGCGCGGCTGCACCTTCTGCGGCCGCTGCGTCGAGGTCTGCCCGACCGGGGCGCTCGACCCGGCGAGCGGGCGCCGCGAGCCCGGCCGGGCGCGGGTCGGAGCCGACTGCGTCGCCGCGCGCGGCGTCTCCTGCCGGCTGTGCGAGGAGGCCTGCGAGCAGCGGGCGATCCGTTTCCGCCCGGAACGCGGCGGGGTGTCGCGGCCGCTCCTTGACCCGAGTCAATGCGAAGGATGCGGCCGCTGCGTCAGCATCTGCCCGGTCGGCGCGATCGCCGTCGCGGAGGAATCGTGAACATCTGCGGGGTGCTCGTGCATGCGCGGCCGGGGCTGGCAGCGACGGTGCGCCGCCTGGCCGAGGCGCTGCCCGGGGTCGAGGTGCACCATGTCGGCGCCGACGATCGGCTCGTGCTGACCGTCGAGGACCGGCCGGGCGCACCCGCGGGCGACACCCTGCTCGCCCTGCACCGGATCGAGGGCGTGGTCGCGGCCGCGCTCACCTACCACCATTTCGAGCCCGACGAGGGGACCGACGATGCAGCAGTCCAGGCGTGACTTCGTCAAGGCGACGGCCGTGGGCACGACCGCCGCGGCGGCCGGCATCACGCTGCCTGCCGGCGCCGCGCACGCCGCCAACGGCACTCCCGACATTCGCTGGGACAAGGCGCCCTGCCGGTTCTGCGGTACCGGCTGCAGCGTCCTCGTGGGCGTCAAGGGCGGCCGGGTGGTGGCGACCCAGGGCGATCCGGAGGCGCCGGTCAACCGCGGCCTCAACTGCATCAAGGGCTACTTCCTCTCGAAGATCATGTACGGCGAGGACCGGCTCAAGACGCCGCTCCTGCGCAAGCGCAACGGCAAGTACGACAAAGACGGCACGCTCACTCCCGTCTCCTGGGACGAGGCGTTCGACGTGATGGCGCAGCACTTCAAGAAGGCGCTCAAGGAGAAGGGGCCGAGCGCGGTCGGCATGTTCGGCTCCGGCCAGTGGACGATCTGGGAGGGGTACGCCGCGGCCAAGCTGATGAAGGCCGGGTTCCGCTCGAACAACATCGACCCCAACGCCCGGCACTGCATGGCCTCGGCGGTGGCCGCCTTCATGCGCACCTTCGGCATCGACGAGCCGATGGGCTGCTACGACGACCTCGAGCACGCCGACGCCTTCGTGCTCTGGGGCGCCAACATGGCCGAGATGCACCCGATCCTCTGGTCGCGGCTGACCGATCGGCGGCTCACCGCCGAGCACGTCAAGGTGGCGGTGCTCTCGACCTTCGAGAACCGCAACTTCGAGCTCGCCGACCTGGCGATCGTGTTCAAGCCGCAGACCGATCTGGCGATCCTCAACTTCATCGCGCACCACGTCATCTCGACCGGCCGGGTGAACCGCGAGTTCATCGAGAAGCACGTGGCGTTCCGGAAGGGTGCGGCCGACATCGGCTATGGGCTTCGCCCCGAGCATCCCTTGCAGAAGGCCGCGGCCAATGCCGACAAGGCGGGTGCGGCCGAACCGATCGACTTCGAAGCCTACAAGACGTTCGTGGCGCAGTACACGGTCGACAAGGTGGCGGCCCTCTCTGGCGTGCCCGCGGAGAAGCTCGTCGAGCTCGCCGAGCTCTACGCCGACCCGCAGCGCAAGCTCGTGTCCTACTGGACCATGGGCTTCAACCAGCACACCCGCGGCACCTGGGTGAACCAGCTCGTCTACAATGCGCATCTGCTCACCGGCAAGATCGGCCTGCCCGGCAACGGGCCGTTCTCGCTGACCGGCCAGCCCTCGGCCTGCGGCACCGCGCGCGAGGTCGGCACCTTC
>CAZDFD010000114.1:0-9013 GCA_964504655.1 uncultured Geminicoccaceae bacterium | reverse complement strand
TCGGCCAGGGGCGGCGTGGCGAACAGCCGGCGGACGAAGCGGAGCCCGGCCACGACCGTCGCCTGGTCGATCGGGTCGGCCAGGTAGTTGGGCTGGATCTCCGGTGCCGCGGTCGGATCGGGCGAGAGGATCCGGACATGGCCGCGGCTCTCCGGCCGGTTCTGCATGACCACGCAGGAGGCGCCCGGCTCGCGCTCGAGGACGGTGGCGCCGACCCGCCCGCCCTCGAAGCTGCCCGGTGCGAAGTAGAGCATCACGTCCGGCGTCGCGAGCTCCGGGCGGGTCTTGAACGCCGCCCCGGCCTGCGAGGGGACCACGGCCAGGAGCCCGCGCCGGGTCGCCGCGTAGCGCAGCACCTCGAGGGCGAGGGCGGGCCAGTGCGAGCGCTCGTTGAAGGTCCGCAACCCGCGGATGCGGAAAGCGAGCCGCACGCCGGTGTGGTCCATGAGCCCGCGGCCGACCCCGGGCAGGGCGTGCCGCACCGCGATGCCGAGCGGGGCGAGCCAGGCCGGGTCGCCGATGCCCGAGAGCTGCAGGAGCTGCGGACTGTTGATCGCCCCGCCGCAGAGGATCACGGCCCGCCGCGCGCGCGCCTCGACCGCTCGCCCGGCGCGGCGGAAGCGCACCCCGGTGGCCCGCCTGCCGTCGAGCAGCACCTGCTCGACCAGGGCCTCGGTCACGAGCCGCAGCCCCGGGCGGCGCAGCGCCGGGCGCAGATAGGCGTCGGCGGCGCTCCAGCGGCGGCCGCCGCGCATCAGCTGCTGGTAATAGAAGCACCCCTCGGGGTCGCCCGAGTTGTAGTCGGGGTTGCGCGCGAGGCCGAGCCGCTCGGCCGAGCGGCAGAAGAGCTCGGCCAAGGGGTGCGTCTCGCGCAGATCCTCGACCCGCAGCGGCCCGTCCCGGCCACGCAGCGCCGGATCGCCGCCGATCCGGGTCTCGGCCCGCCTGAAGTAGGGCAGGACGTCGTCCCAGCCCCACCCCCGGCAGCCCTTCTGCGCCCAGAGGTCGTAGTCGGCGGCCTGGCCGCGGACGTAGAGATGGCCGTTGATCGAGGACGAGCCGCCGACCACCCGGCCGCGCGGGAACTTGATGCTGCGGCCGTCGATCGCGGCCCCGGGCGCGGTCTCGTAGCCCCAGTTGACGCGCGGGTCGTGCAGCGTGCGGGTGAACCCGGCCGGGACCTTGATCCAGAGCCGGGCATCCGATCCACCCGCCTCGAGGAGCAGCACGCGGGTGCCCGGCTCCTCGCTCAGCCGGTTGGCGAGCACGCAGCCGGCGGCCCCGGCGCCGACGATCACGAAATCGGCCTCCTCGACCTCGGCCACGTTCGCCTCCTCGAGCTCCCGGCGCGATCGTCCGGCGGTCGGGGCCGCCGCTCAAGCGCGATCGCGCCGGGGCGGAGGCCCACTGGACGGGCTCGACAGGCCGGCGGGGCGGGCCTAGCGGTCGGGCGGGAACGGCCCGAGCGGGGAGGGGGCGATGGAGCGGCCTTGCGTGCGCGAGCGGATCCAGCGGGGCGAGCCGGTCTACGGGACCATGGTGTTCGAGCTGTTCACGCCCGGCCTGCCGGCGATCCTGGCGGCCGCCGGGTTCGACTTCGTGGTGCTCGACACCGAGCACAGCGGGGTCGGCATCGAGACCCTGAAGACCATGATCTCCTGTGCCCGCGGCCTGCCGCTCGAGGTCTATGTGCGGGTGCCCGAGAAGTCGTATGCGGCCGTGGCGACCGTGCTCGATGCCGGTGCTCAGGGCATCATGGTGCCGATGCTCGAGACGGCCGAACAGACCCGCGATCTCGTAGAATGGGTGCGCTACCGGCCGGAGGGCAAGCGGGGCTGCGCCTTCGGCATGGCGCACGACGCCTACCGCGCCCAGGACGTGGTCGCCTACATGGCCGAGGCCAACCGGCGCAACCTCGTGATCGGCCTGATCGAGACCCGGCAGGGCATCGACAATGCCGAGGCGATCTGCGCCACGCCGGGCTTCGACGTCGCCTGGCTCGGCCATTTCGATCTGACCAACGACATGGGGATCACCGCCCAGTTCGAGCACCCGGAGTTCTGGGCCGCGGTCGACCGGCTCGCGGCCGCCGCCAAGCGCCACGGCACGGCGCTCGCCGGGCTCGACGGCAACCTCGCCTACCTCGAGAAGCTCCGGGCCAAGGGCTTCACCGTGCTCGGCTACGGCATGGACGTCGCGGTCTTGCGCAACGCCTGGGCCGAGGGCCTCGCCCGGCTGAAAGCCGGGGGCTGAGGCCGGGCGACTCAGCCCGCCGGCATCACGTCGACCGCCACGGTCACCTCGTGGCGGCCGCCTCCGAAGATCGTGCCCGACACCGGCGCCACGTCGCCGTAGTCGCGCCCCCAGGCGACCGTCACGTGTTCCTCGCCGACGACCAGATCGTTGGTCGGGTCGAGGTCGACCCAGCCCTGCTCCGGGAGCCAGACGGCGAGCCAGGCGTGCGACGCGTCGGCACCCACGAGCCGCTCGCCGCCGGCCCGCGGGCGCGTCAAGAGGTAGCCCGAGACGTAGCGGGCCGGCAGGCCCGCGGCGCGCAGGCAGGCGATCGCCAGATGCGCGAAGTCCTGGCAGACCCCGCGCCGCAGCCGGAACGCCTCGGCCACCGGGGTGGCGACGCTGGTGGCCTCGGGGTCGTAGCGGAACTCGGCGTGGATGCGGCCGCAGAGCGCCCGGGCCGCCGCCAGATAGGGCGCGTCGGCTGCCAGGAGCGGTGCCGCCCAGGCACCCAGCTCCGCCTCGAAGGGCACGTAGGGCGAGGGGAAGCTGTGCTCGAGCGCGGCCAGCGCGTCGGCGCCGCGGGCCTGCGCGAGCGCCGCCCGGACCTGCCCCACGCTCGGCGTGGCGGCGGCGTCGGGCAGCTCCGGTCGCTGCACCTCGACCGAGCTCGAGGCGTGCAGGACGAGGCGGCGATGGCTCTGCTGCACGGTCAGAAAGGTCACCGGGTTGCCGAAATAGTCGCGGTCGTCGGTGCGGACCGAGGGTGCGGGGTCGACCTCGAGCGCCCAGTCGCGGCAGCGCTGCCGGCCGGTGCCGCGCGGCGCCAGGTGCAGGAGATGGTGCGAGATCGAGACCGGCTCGTCGTAGCTGTAGGTCGTCCGATGGCTCACCGTGTAGATCAAGCGCCCTCCCGGCGCAGCAGCGCCACCGTGGTGACCGCGACCTCGGCGTGCGCGAAATAGGTCCGGCCGATCACGTCGGACAGCTCGGGCAGTCCGGCACCGAGCTCCTCGAGCAGCGCGGCGAGCGCGGAGCGCCGGCCGCTGGCGTCGGGCTCGGCGAGCCCGGTCACCTCGGCCAGCTGCAGCGAGGTCAGGAGCTTGAGCACGAGCCGCTGCTCGGGCGTGCGGTGCGGTCCCTCGCTCGGCAGGAGGCGGCAGTGCTCGGCCAGCTCCTTGAGCTGGAAGGCGGCCGAGCGCGGGTTGGTCTCGTCCAGAAGGAGCAGGTCGAGCGCCGGTGCCACGAGCGGGGTGGTCAGATAGCGCGAGCGGTAGGTCATGAAGCTGTCGCCGAGCTCGAGCAGCAGGCGGAGCGCACCGTCGCGCTCGGGATCGGCCCGATCCACGACCAGCGCCTCGACGAGCTCGACCAATTGGGCGGCGCGCTCGATCCGCCGGCCCATCTCGAGGAACCGCCAGGCCCAGTTGCGGGTCATGTTCTCGGCCTCGGTGCCGTTGAAGGCCGCGAGCGCCCGGATCCCGTCGTCGAGCAGCTCGAGGGTCGGTCGGGCGAGCATCGCGCCGTCGCTCGCCCGCCAGCGCCGGTCGGTGTGGAGCGCGTTGAGCATCCGCCAGGCGTCGTTGCTGATCTGGTCGCGCACGAGCGTGGCGGTGCGGTGCACGTGGTCCAGGGTCTCCCGGAGCCCGTAGGCGCGCGGCTCGCGCAGCAGCACCGCCACGAGCTGGTCGAGCGCCTCGGCCTCGGGCGGTGGGCCCTTGGCCAGCACCAGATCGAGCAGCCGGCGCAACAGCGCAGGATCGGCGTCGGGCCGGCCGTCCTCGCGCAGCCGCGTGAGCACGCTCCGGGCGAGCCGCATCGAGGCCTCGGCCCGCTCGGCGTAGCGGCCGAGCCAGAACAGGTTGTCGGCGCTGCGCGAGAGCAGGTCGCGCCCGGTCCGCCGCAGATGCACGGCGCGCAGGCTCGCCTGCAGCAGGCTCGGCGCCGGCGGCTGCGGGCGCTCGCCGGCGATCCAGAGATCCTTGCTGCCGAAGCCGCTCGGCAGGCCGATCGCGGTCGGCGCGCCGGCCAGTCGGACGAGCCCGCCCGGCAGCGCCAGATAGTCCTCGCCGCCCCAGGCCACGAAGCAGCGCACCGCCCAGGGCACCGGGACGAGCCGGTCGCCGTCGAGGGCCGGGGTGGTCGCGAGCGCCACCGGCTCCTGCGCCACGAAGCGGTGGCCCTCGCGCGCGAGCCGCTCGGCGAGCCCGGCCCGCGCGGCGGCGGCGAGCCCCGCCGGATCGATCGCTGGCGCGGGCTCGCCCGGATCGTTGCGCGCGTGCGCCGGCGTGATCGGCAGGCCGCGGGCGAGCGCCGCCTCGCGGGCCGCGGCCTCGCCGAGCCAGAGCGTCGGCGCGTCCTGGATCCGCAGCTCCTCGCCCAGGAGCCGCCGGCAGAGCGCCGCCGAGAAGGGGGCCAGCGCCCGCCCCTGGACGAGCCCGGCGCCGAGCCGGTTGGCGAGCACGAGGCGCTCGGCCCGGGCCGCCTGGACGAGGCCCGCGACCCCACCGAAGCCGCCACCCGGCAGGGACAGCGGATCGGCACGCCGGCCGGGCGCCTTGCGCAAGAGGAGGTCGACCCGCTGCAGGCCGTCGAGCGTCTTGAGGTAGAGCTGGTTGTCGCGGACCGTCAGATCGCCGCTCTGCGCCAGCGTGTAGCCGAGATAGCGGGCGAGGTAGGCGTGGCTGAAGTAGCTCGGGCTCTCGGGCCCCTGGCTCTGCACGACGATCCGGCCGTCGTCGCGGCCGGAGAGTGCGAGGAGGCTCTCCTGCAGCCGCTGGTAGTAGGTGGCGAGCCGACGGGTGTTGCAGGCGCCGAACAGCTCGGCCAGGCCGTGGCTGAGCGCCACCCGGCTGGCCAGGGCGTAGCCGTTGCCCATGGGCGCGTCGCACTGGTCGCCGAGCACCACCCAGCTGCCGTCGGCGGTGCGCGCCAGATCGCAGGCATAGACCAGGAGGAAGCGGCGGTCGGGTCGGTCGGGCCGCACCTCGGGGCGGACCAGCTCCTCGGCGCCGAGCACGAGCGCCGCCGGCAGGGTGCCGTCGCGCAGGAGCGTGCGCGGCCCGTAGAGGTCGGCGAGCGCGCGGTCGAGCAGCCGGGCGCGCTGCACGAGGCCCTGCTCGAGCCGGGCCCATTCGCCCTCGGCGAGCAGCACCGGCAGGAGGTCGAGCCGCCAGGCGTGGCGGCGGTCGTCGGGGTCGGCGTAGACGTTGAAGGCGATCCCGCTCTCGCGCAGCGCCCGCTTGGTGCTCTCGGCCGCGGCCTCGCGGCCGCCCGGGCCCATCGCGACCAGGCCCTCGACCAGCCGCTGCCAGCTCGGCCGGACGTGGCCGTCGGCGGCCAGCATCTCGTCGTGGCCGCCGCGCGGATAGCCGCGCAACAGCGCCTCGAGCCCGGTCGGCATGGCGAGCGCGATGGTCACGCGGTGCCCGTCCCCCTGTGGCGGCCGGGAGCATGCCGCCCGGCCGGCGCGCCTGTCTACCGGCGCAGGTCGAGCGTGTGCGGGAAGTCGGGGTCGATCACCGGCAGCGGCGGGTCGAGCTCGCCCATGCTGTGGCCCAGACGCTCGAAGCGGGCGAGCCGCCGCCCCTCGGCCTCGAGCTCGTTGACCGGCAGCGTCTCGTAGTTGCGCCCCGCCGGGTGCATCACGTGGTAGGTGCAGCCGCCGAGCGAGCGGCGGTTCCAGCGATCGACCAGCTCGAAGGTCAGCGGGCTGTGCACCCCGATCGTCGGGTGCAGGCAGAAGGGCGGCTGCCAGGCGCGGAAGCGGACGCCCGCGACCTCGATCCCGCGGATCGCGGTCTCCTGCAAGGGCAGGGCGCGGCGGTTGCAGCAGACGAGGAAGCGCTCGCCCTCGAGCCCACGGACCTCGACCTGCAGCCGCTCGAGCGAGCTGTCCACGTAGCGGGCGGCGCCCCCGGCCACCGCCTCCTCGCCGAGCACGTGCCAGGGCTCGAGGGCGGCGCGGAGCTCGATCTCGACGTCGCGGACCCGGACGTGGCCGTAGAGCGGGAAGCGGAACTCGAACTGCGGCAGGAACCAGGCCGGATCCAAGGGAAAGCCGGCCTCGGCCAGGTCCTCGAGCACCCGCTCGAAGTCCTGCCAGACGTAATGCGGCAGCATGAAGCGGTCGTGCAGCGCGGTGCCGAAGCGCACGAGGCGGTGCCGGTAGGGGCGTTCCCAGAACCAGGCGATCAACGCACGCAGGAGGAGCTGCTGGGCGAGGCTCATCCGGGCGTGCGGTGGCATCTCGAAGGCGCGGAACTCGACCAGCCCGAGCCGGCCGGTCGGGCTTCCCGGGTCGTAGAGCTTGTCGATGCAGATCTCGCTGCGGTGGGTGTTGCCGGTGACGTCGATCAGGAGGTTGCGGAACAGTCGATCGACGAGCCAGGGCGGCGGCGTCGGGCCGTCGCTCGGCAGGGGCACCTGGCGGAGCGCGATCTCCAGCTCGTAGAGCTGATCGTGGCGGGCCTCGTCGATCCGCGGGGCCTGCGAGGTCGGGCCGATGAAGAGCGAGGAGAAGAGGTAGCTGAGCGAGGGGTGGTGCTGCCAATAGGTGACGAGCGAGGCCAGCAGGTCGGGCCGTCGCAGGAACGGGCTCTCGGCCGCGGAAGGGCCGCCCACGACGATGTGGTTGCCGCCGCCGGTGCCGACCAGCCTGCCGTCGATCAGGAACTTGCAGCTGTCGAGCCGGGCCTGGCGGGCCTCCTCGTAGAGCGCTTCCGTGATCGCCACCTGCTCGCGCCAGTTCCGCGCCGGGTGGATGTTGACCTCGATCACCCCCGGATCCGGGGTGACCTTGATCACGTTCAACCTCGGGTCGGGCGGCGGGGTGTAGCCCTCGATCCGGACCGGCTGGCCGAGTTCGGCCGCGGTCGTCTCGATCGTCGTGACGAGATCGACGAGGTCGTCGGCCCCGGTGAGCGGCGGCAGGAAGACGTGGAGGATCCCCTCGCGCGGCTCGACCACGAGCGCGGTCCGCACCGGCGGGCCGCCGGCCGCGGCGCCGAGCGGGGCCGGCCGCGGCGGGGCGAGGCGATCCTGCTGGACGGGTGGGCGGGCCGGCAGCGCGGCATGGGCGGCGAACGGGTCGAGCGGCACGACGTGCGGCCATTCCTCGGGCTCGAGCCAGGGCAGCGAGCCCAAGGGCAGGCGCAGTCCCGCGGGCGAGTCGCCGGGAACCAGGAAGAGCCGACCGCGGCGGGTGGTCCAACGCTCGCTCTTCCAGCGGATCCGGCGGTCGCGAGACTGCCAGGGCTGGAGCGGCAGGACGAAGGAGGTCGGCACGTCGACGCCGCGGTCGAAGACCCGGGCGAGCCGCTGGCGCTCCATCGGATCGTCGAGCCGGTTGTCGAGCGGGTCGAGGTTCTCGGCGAGCTGGTGCTCGCGCAGGAGGAAATGCGCCGGGTCCTCGAAGGCCGGCAGGGCCGTTTCGGGATCGACCCCGAGCCGCTCGGCGAGGCCGCGGGCGAACCGCTCGGCCGCGGCGATGTCGGCGCCGGTTCCCGCCCCTTCGCGGGCGATCAGCTCCGGCCGGCTCCACAAGGACACGCCGTCGGTCCGCCAGTAGAGGGAGAACGCCCAGCGCGGCAGCTGCTCGCCCGGGTACCATTTGCCCTGGCCGTGGTGGAGGAGCCCGCCCGAGGCGAAGCGGGCCGCGAGCCGCCGGACGAGATCGTCGGCGCGGGCCCGCTTGGCGGCGCCGGTCGCGGCCGTGTTCCACTCCGGCGCGTCGCGCGCGTCGATCCCGACGAAGGTCGGCTCGCCACCCATGGTGAGGCGGACGTCGCCGCGGTCGAGCGCGGCATCGACCCGCTCGCCCGCCGCCAGGATCGCCTGCCACTGCTCCTCGCCGTAGGGCTTGGTGACCCGCGGCTGCTCCCAGATCCGCCGCACCGCCATGGAGAAGGAGAACGCGACCTCGCACGGATCGACGAGGCCGCTGATCGGCGCCGCGGTCTCGGGGTCGGGGGTGCAGGCGAGCGGCAGGTGACCCTCGCCCGCGAGCAGCCCCGAGGTCGGATCGAGACCGATCCACCCGGCACCGGGCAAGTAGACTTCGGCCCAGGCGTGCAGGTCGGTGAAGTCCGCCTCGGGGCCCGACGGCCCGTCGAGCGCCTTCACGTCGGGCGCGAGCTGGATCAGGTAGCCCGAGACGAAGCGGGCGGCGAGCCCGAGATGACGGAGGATCTGGACCAGGAGCCAGCTCGAGTCGCGGCAGGAGCCGGAGCCGAGGCCGAGCGTCTCCTCGGGGGTCTGCACGCCCGGCTCCATCCGGATGAGGTAGCGGATCTCGCGCGCGATCTGCCGGTTGAGCTCGACCAGGAAGGCGACCGTGCCGGTCCGCGCCCGCGGGATCGCGGCGATCCGCTCGCGCAAGAGCGGTCCGGGTCGGATCGTCTCGAGGTAGGGCTCGAGGTCCTTGTGCAGCTTGGGCTCGTAGACGAAGGGCCAGAGCTCGGCGCTCGGCTCGACGAAGAAGTCGAAGGGGTTGAGCGCGGCCATTTCGGCCACGAGATCGACCTCGACCTCGAAATGGTCGGTCTTGTCGGGGAAGACGAAGCGCGCCTGCCAGTTGGCGTGCGGGTCCTGCTGCCAGTTGACGAAATGGCGGGTCGGGCGGACGGCGAGCGCGTAGGAGAGGACGCGGGTGCGGCAGTGCGGGGCGGGGCGCAGCCGGACGAGCTGCGGCCCGAGGGTCACGGGCCGGTCGTAGCGGTAGCTCGTCCGGTGGTGGAGGGCGACGTGCATGACCATGGGGCGGTGCGCTCCGTGCACG
>CAZDFD010000113.1:0-9055 GCA_964504655.1 uncultured Geminicoccaceae bacterium | reverse complement strand
CTTGCGCCACTGCACGGGCCAGCCGCGCTGGCCGCCGAGGCCCTCGCGCACGAGATTGAGCAGGGAGAACCGCACCGGCGCCCACGACCCGCTCTGGAGCTGCGTCCGGCCTAGCCGCTCGCGCGGGCTCTGCCAAGGAGAAGCCCGACCGGGTCTCAGCCGGCGAGTGCGTCCAGGATCCAGCCGACCGTTCCGGGATCGTCCAGGTAGCCGCCGATGCTGTGGCGGTTGGCGGTGTGGTTCCTCACCCGGGTGTGGTTCTCGATCGCGGGCGTGACCGGGAAGTTGGCGCCGTCGAGCGGGTAGAGGGCCACGACGTCGCGCTCGTCCAGGGCATTGCGCCAGGCTCCGACCGCGGGAGGGAAGCGGAGGGGCCGGAGCTCGTCGCGGATCGCGCGAACGCCCAGAGGCGAGCCGACGGTCACGTAGAGCGGCACCTCGAGCCGGCGCGGATCGCGGCGCAGCACGTTGTAGGCGACCACCGAGCCGAGCGAGTGGCCGACGACGACCGCCGGCCGCTCGTCGAGGGCCCGGGCCACGATCCGGTCGATCTCGTCGCGCACTCCGGCTCGCCGGGTGTAGAGAAACGTGTCGCGAACGAAGGTCTCGAGCGCAGCCTGACCGAGCCCGCCGAAGTTCCGGTCGAGGGCGCGCAGGATGGCCTGCACCCACTCCCAGTTCTGCGGTCCGCGCGGCTTGGGATTATGGCCGTACTCCGCGTCCACCGCGGCCTCGCTCACGCCGGCCTTGGCGCGCAGCGCCTCGGCGACCTCGGCCTCGAAAGCCAGGAACTCCTCGTCGAAGGCGCCGCCGCGCGTCTTGATGTCCGTCGTGAGCGGCAGGTCGTAGGCCCTTGCGAACGCGTCGAGCGTGTCGCCGTAGAACGGCAGCGCCACAGCCAACGGCTCGGGCAGGGAGCGGCCGAGACCGGCGGCGCCCCGGCGCAGGGCCGCGATCCATTCGGCCCGGATCTCCTCGGGCTCGCGGCCCTCCTGGGCGCGGCCGTGCACCAGCACGAGCCGTCGCGGGGCGGCCTTCGCGCCGCCGGCGCCCCCGACCATGCCCGCCACGGTCGACGCTGCGGCGGTAACGAGCCATCGACGCCGGTCCTGCATGCCAACCCCCTTCGCGCCCGTGGTCCGCTCAGAGCAGCCGGCCGGCTGCGAGCGCCCGCGCGAGCGCGGACAGGGCCGGCTCCTCGAAGGTCGTCCAGAGAGCCGGCCGCAGCCGGTTTCCCGCCTCCTCGACCGCCTCCGGCAGCGAAACCCCGCGCAGCCGAAGGAGGCCCCAGCCCTGCGCCAGCATCGGGCAGAAGGGCACGACGTCCCGCCTGGGCTCGGCGGGCAGTGGGCGAGCGAGGCGGCCCGCCAGCATCGCCATGTCGAACAGGTCGACCCCGAGATCGCGCATCCGCTCGTCGAGCCACTTGACCTGATCGGCGAGGCCGGCCTCGGCGCAGGCGTAGGCGGCATAGAGCCCGAGCGCCGGGTCGATGCCGTCGAGAACCCGGGCCGAGCCGATCACTTGCTGCGCCGCAGCGCGGCGCGTCTCGCGCTCCCCCTCGATCGGGAACGACCCGAACCCCGCCGCTGTCGCGACCGTAGCACGCAGCAGCGCGAGCCGCGGGGCCTCCCTCTGGTAGGCTTCCCAGCGCGGGTTGGAGCGCGCCGGGATGTGGCTGACGTTCACCACCCGGCCGTCCTCGACGACAACCGAGGCGATGTAGCCCACGAGGCCGGCCACGACCGCGCCGCCGCCCCCGGCGAAGCCAAGGAGCACGCTGGTGGCGCCGCGGTCCTCGGGAACCAAGCCGACGACGGCGGTCTCGTCGCCGCCGCCCTCCCCGTAGAGCCTGACGCCGACCCCGTGCCCGGCGGCCGCCCAACCGACCCTGGCCCCCGACACGGCGATCCCGGATTCGGTCTGGAGGCGCTTCGGGGCGGCCTGCGCCGCCCGCAGGATCCGCTCCTGCCTCGCCCGAAAGCCACTGTCGAGCGCCACCGGGTCGACCGCGTCCGGGGCCGGCTGGGGGGCGCTCGAATACGCGACGCCCACGAGCTCGAGCGCTCGCGCCACCACATCGGCCAGGATCGCAGGCAGCGCACGCGTCGCGGTCGGGGCCATCGGCCCCGGCGGTGGAGGTGGGGGACGGGCGCGGCCGATGAACACGGTGGGACCCGATTCGATGATGACCTTCGGCTGCTGGCGCAGCCGCAGCGAGCGCGACTGCAGCCGACGGCCGGTCTCGCGCTCGAGGTAGCGGGTCTCCTTGAAGGCCCGATTGGGAACGACGAGCGCGCCGCCTATGTCGCGGACGAGCTCGGGCTCGGCAGTCTCGAAGGCCGCGAGAAAGCTCGCGGTGAAGACCGCCTCCCACTCGGCGGTGCTCTGGCCCACCGGCAGCTCGAGCGCCGGATCGCCCGGGGCCGCGGCGAGGAACCGGTCGACCTCCGGGTCGATCGTCCCGGTGGCACCCTTGTTGGGGAAGATCAGGCTGCCGCGCACGCGCTCGGCCGCGAGGCTGTCGGCCCGCGATCGGCAGGCGTCCGAGATGAGCACGACGCTCGGGATCGCCGAGACCCGAGCGAGCTCGACCGTCTCGAGGAGGCTCACGGCCTCGTTCGGGTTGTCGGGAGCGTGGGAGAGGAGCCAGTGCTCGGCGTAGTTGTTGAGGAACCCGTGGCCGCCGAAATAGACCACCAGCTGATCGGGCGTGTCGCGCTCGACCAGCGCCTCGATGGCATCGTAGACCTCGCCGACCCGGACCGCGGCGCGGCTGTCGAGGAAGCGGCGTACCGCGAAGCCCTCCCGCTCGAGCCAGTCGGCCACCTTGCCGGCGGCGCCCGCGGCGGCGGAGAGCCTCGGCAGCCTTCCTGCCCTGTCGACGCCGATCACCACCGCCGCCCGTTTCGACAGCGGCACCTGCGCTCGGGCGGAGCGTCGTGACGGCAGGCTCGCCGCCGCGAGCGCCGCGACCATCTCACGCCGACGCATGGGCCCCTCTCTCCTGCGCCTCCTCCGGCGGGCCTCTTGCGGAACTGTCGAGTCGCAAAACGGTACGCAGGGGAACGCGAAGCGGCAAGGCCGCACCCCTCGGGTGGAGGATGCCTTCCCGCTATCCGCTCCATACGGGCTCGTTATTGGCCGTGAGCGCGGGTTCGGGCGACAGTCCGGGCGAGGGCGACGCCTGGCGGCGGTCGGCCGAGCCTGGGAGCCTCCGATGCGCGAATCCACCCTGTCGATCCCGGTGGGCGGCGGCCTGATCGCCCTGCTCCTGCAGCGCGAGACCCTCCTGCGACTGGTCGTGGGCGGGGCCCTCGGGCTCTTCGTCTGGGAGCTCTGGGCACGGCTCCTGACGCCGCTCGTCCTGGGCTTCCCGCTCGAGCCGGCCGGGCTACTGGACGCCCTCTTCCAGCACAATCTCGGGCTCGCCGTGCCCTGGCTCCTGCGCGAGGCGCTGCACTACGCGATCGGCCTCGTGGGCTACCCCGTGGCCTACTTCCTCGTGTCGCGGCTGGTGCCGCGCTGGGGCGTGGTGCTCGATCTCGTCGTGCTCGTGACCTTCACGGCGGCGATCGCCGGGCTCGTGCGCAGCGGCGCGTTCCAGCCCGTCCACTTCATCTTCTGGACCGCGGTCGTGGGCCTGATCGCCTCGCGGCTGATCAACCGGGACGCCGCGGTCGCCGATGCGATCAGCTGGGGCAACTTCACCTGGTTCAACGCGCTCGGGATCTTCGCGCCCCTGGGTGGCCTCAGTTTCTACGCGCTCGGCGACAGCGGCGAGCTCTCCTACATGAGCTTCGTCGGCCACACGATCTACGGTGCCATCGCCGCCTGGTGGTTCGAGCGCGGCCGGGCGGGCCGCTGACGGCTGCCCGCGGGCGCTGCGAGGGTGCCGTGGCTCCGGGCCTCCGCCTCCTGCCGACGCTGGTGCTGCTGGGCGGCGTCGCGGTGCCGGTCGAATTCCTCGCGAGCCGCGATCTGGCGCCGCTCCTGGGCGAGCCGGGACCGGCCGCACGCGGCAGCCTCGAGCGCTGCTACGGCGTGGCGCGGGCTGGCGCCGACGACTGCCAGGCGTTCGCCCGGCGCTGCGCCGGACGCAGCCTCCGGGACGGCCAGGGCGACGCCTGGATCTGGCTGCCGGCCGGCCTCTGCACCCGGCTCGTCGGCGGCTCGCTGAGCCCGATCCCCGAGGGCGAGCGGCGCGGGTCCGCGCCCTCCGACCCGGCCCGAGAGCGGAGCCCCCATCGATGAGCCAGCCCGGCACCGAGCTTCGCGTCGTCATCGTCGGCTGCGGCTTCGCCGGCCTCGCCGCGGCCCGCGGCCTCGCCCGGGCAGCCTGCCGGGTGACCGTGATCGACCGCCGCAACTACCACCTGTTCCAGCCGCTGCTCTACCAGGTGGCGACCGCGGCCCTCTCGCCGGCCGACATCGCCTGGCCGATCCGGGCGCTGCTCGGCCGACAGGCGAACGCCGAGGTGCAGCTCGGCCGGGTCACGGGCCTCGACCTCGAGCGCCGGCTGGTCCTGGTCGCGGACGGCCGGCGGGTCGCCTACGACCGGCTGGTGCTCGCCACCGGCGCCCGGCACTCCTATTTCGGCCAGGACGTCTGGGAGGCCGTGGCGCCGGGGCTCAAGAAGATCGACGACGCGACGCTGATCCGCCAGCGGGTGCTCCTGGCCTTCGAGCGCGCCGAGCTCGAGCCCGACGCCCTGGAGCGCCGTGGCCTTCTGACCTTCGTCGTGGTCGGCGGCGGGCCGACCGGGGTCGAGATGGCGGGTGCGATCGCCGAGCTCGCGCGGCACGCGCTCGCAGCCGACTTCCGCCGGATCGACACGCGCGCGGCGCGGGTTCTGCTGATCGAGGCCGGCCCGCGCCTCCTCCCGGCCTTCCCGCCGGAGCTCTCCGAGGCGGCCGCGGCGGCGCTCCGCCGGCTCGGGGTCGAGGTCCGGCTCGGCCGGCCGGTCACCGGCTGCGACGAGGCGGGCGTGGTGGTCGACGCAGAGCGCATCCTCGCCCGGACGATCGTCTGGGGTGCCGGGGTCGTAGCCTCGCCCGCCGGAAGGTGGCTCGGCGCACCCTGCGACCGCGCCGGGCGGGTCGTGGTCGGACCCGATCTCACGGTTCCGGGCCGTCCGGAGGTCTTCGTCGTGGGCGACACCGCCGCCGCGGTCTCGGACGGCGCGCCGGTGCCGGGCATCGCCCCGGCCGCCAAGCAGATGGGCGCCTACGTGGCGGCGCGGATCGCGGCCGCGCTCGCCGGCCGGCCGGCCCCCGGGCCGTTCCGCTACCGCCACCAGGGCAGCCTCGCCACGATCGGCCGCAAGGCGGCGGTGGCGGATCTGGGGTGGATCCGGCTCCAGGGCCTGCCCGCCTGGCTCCTCTGGGCGACCGCGCACGTCTGGTTCCTGATCGGCTGGCGGCATCGGCTCGTCGTGGCGCTCAACTGGATCTGGAGCTACGTCACCTTCGATCGGGGCGCGCGGCTCATCACCGGAGCGTCGAGCGAGGCCCTGGGCGCCATGCCGCCCGAGCCGGGGGCGGTGCCCGAGGCGGCACCCGTCCGGCCGGCCGCCTGACGCGCACCGCGGCAACGGTCGCGTGGATGCGACGCCGGCCGGGCTCGTTGCCGTGGAGCCTCGCCGGCTGCCATAGTACCCGCAGCGGACCGTCCCCGTCCCCGGGCCCCTCGGAGGCCGAAGCCATGCCGCTCCAGGAGGAGCTCGACCGCCGCCGGCGCGAGATCTGCGCGCGGCTCGACCCGGCCGACCGCAAGGTGCTCGAGGACGGGATCGAGCGGCTGCGGATGCTGCAGGTCGCGGAGACCGGCCTCGCGGTCGGCGACACCTTGCCGGACTTCGCCCTCCTCGACCCCGAGGGCCGCGTCTGGCGGAGCGACGAGCTGCTCGCCAGGGGGCCGCTCGTTCTCTCCTTCTTCCGCGGCGCCTGGTGCCCCTACTGCGACCTCGCCATGCGCGCACTCGAGGCGGTCCGCCCGGAGATCGAGGCGCTCGGCGCCACGCTCCTGGGCGTCGCCCCCACCCGGCCCGAGGATCTCGCGCGGGTGGCCACGGACCGCGCCCTGCACTACCCCTTGCTCACCGATGTGGGCGAGGAGTTCGCCAAGCTGTGCGGGGTGCATTTCGAGCTCGCCGCCGAGCATGTCGACTTCTACCGGCGGTACGGCGTCGACATGCCCGCGGCGCAGGCCGGGGCGGGCTGGGAGCTGCCGGTGCCGGCGACCTGGGTGGTCCGGCAGGACGGGGTGGTGGTCTGGGCCTTCGCCGACGCCGACTGGGGCCGGCGAGCGGAACCGGAGGCGGTGCTCGAGGCGCTCCGTCGGCTCGTTCAGCCGGCGGCACCGCCCGCCCGGAGCCGTGCCTCCGGCTGACGGCCGCGCGGCCGCAGCGCCAGATCGACGAACGCCTTGACCGGCGGCGAGTAGAGCCGGCCGCGCTTGGTCGCGAGCTGGCTCTGCACGACCAGGTCGAGATCGACGAGCGGCCGGGCCACCAGCCCCTCGGCCAGGGGGTGGCCGGTGCTGCGCAGGCCCACGCCCAGGCCCGCGCCCACGAACGGGCGGAGCCAGTCGACCTCGCCGGCGACGATCCGGCGCCGCACCGCGAGGCCGGCCTCGCCCAGGCGGGCCTCGATCGTCGGCCAGAACGGGCAGGTCTCGCAAGTGACGACGGTCTCGCCGGCGAGGGCCGCGAGGGCGATGCCGTCGCGCGCGGCGAGCGGGTGGGTGGCGGCCAGGAGGACCTCGACCCGCTCCTCGGCGATCGGGTGGTAGTGCAGCTCGTCGAGATCGGTCGAGCGCTGCGGCAGCAGGATCACCTCGAGGTCGCCGCGCAGGAGCGCCTCGCGCAGGGCCGGCGCCCGGTCGTCGATCAGGTGGATCTCGGTCTCCGGGTAGTCGGCGGCGTAGCGGCCGAGCACCGCGTCGAGCGGGCCCAACGGCACGCCGCGCGACACGCCGAGCTTGAGCCGCGCGGTCTTGAGCTCGAAGAACGCGCTCGCCCGCCGCCGGGCACTGTGCGCCTGGTCGAGCACCTCCTTGAGGTGCGGCTCCATCAGCCGGCCGAGCTCGGTCAGATGCGTGTTGTTGCGCTCGCGGTGGAACAGCGGTCCGCCGAGCTCGTCCTCGAGCAGCTTGATGGCGCGGGTGAGCGAGGGTTGGGCGACGTGGCAGCGCTCGGCCGCGCGGGTGAAGTTCAACGTCTCGCAGAGCGCCACGAAGTAGCGGACCTGGTGCATCTCCATGGCGCTTTCCCCGACGGCGCCGCAGCCGACGGGTGACTATGGCAGCCGCCGCCGGGCTCGACAACGGTCGCGCCGGAATCCGGGTGCCGTGGCGGTCCATAGAGCGAGCCTATCGACATCGTGAACGAACGGCATTTCCCGAGCCGACCCGGCCGGGCGCATCTTCATGGCGATCCAAGGAGGAGCGCAGACCATGCTCGACAGTGCCGCGACCTCGACGGGCGGGCCCCTGACCTCGGCCCGGGCCTCTTCGACCCGGCCGCTCTCCGGGCGGGTGGCGATCGTCACCGGTTCGACGAGTGGGATCGGCCTCGGCATCGCCACCGCCCTGGCCGAGGCCGGCGCCGACATCGTCCTGAACGGCCTCGGTGATCCGGCCGAGCTCGTGGGCCTCGCCGACAGTCTCGCTGCCCGCGCCGGCGTGCGGGTCGGTTTCGACGAGGCCGACATGAGCAGGCCCGAGGCGATCGAGCGGATGGTCGGCGAGGCCGAGCGCCGCTTCGGCCGGGTCGACATCCTGGTCAACAACGCCGGCATCCAGCACGTGGCACCGATCGAGGAGTTCCCGCGGACCAAGTGGGACGCGATCCTCGCGATCAACCTCTCGGCCGTGTTCCACGCGACCCGCGCGGTGCTGCCGGGGATGAAGGCCCGCGGCTTCGGCCGGATCGTCAACATCGCCTCGGCGCACGGCCTCGTGGCCTCGCCGTTCAAGAGCGCCTACGTGGCGGCCAAGCACGGCGTCGTCGGCCTCACCAAGGTGACCGCGCTCGAGGTGGCCGAACACGGGATCACCGCGAACGCGATCTGCCCGGGCTATGTCTGGACGCCCTTGGTCGAGCGGCAGATCGAGGACCAGGCCCGCGCGCACGGCATCCCGCGCGAGGACGTGATCAAGAACGTGCTCCTCGTGAACCAGCCGAACAAGCGGTTCGCCACGGTCGAGGAGATGGGCGCGCTCACGGTCTTCCTGTGCGGCGAGGCGGCCGCCTCGATCACCGGGACGGCGCTCCCGGTCGACGGCGGCTGGACGGCGCACTGAGCACGCCATCACGGGAGGAGTGCAAGCCATGGACGGCATCGAGCTCGAGGATCGGCACGAGGCTCGGGCCACCCGATCCCGGGGCGCGGACGCCTCGCGGCCCCGGGCCGGGCGCAGCGCCGCCGCCGAAGCGGCGAGCGCTCCGGCGAGCGAGGTCAAGACGATCAATCTGGCGCTGCAGGGCGGCGGCGCGCACGGCGCCTTCGCCTGGGGCGTGCTCGACCGGCTGCTCGAGGAGCCGCGGATCGCCTTCGACGGCGTCTCGGCCACGAGCGCCGGTGCCATGAACGCCACCGTGCTCGCCTACGGCCTCGCCCTGGGCGGACGCGAGGGGGCCCGCAAGGCGCTCGCCGCGTTCTGGCGGCGGATCGCGCATGTGGGCCTCTGGAGCCCGCTGCAGCCCTCGCTGATCGACCGGGCCCTGCACAACCACCGGCTCGACTGGTCGCCGGTCTTCCTGGTGTTCGATCTCTTGAGCCGGGTGCTCTCGCCCTACGAGCTCAATCCGATGGGGCTGAACCCCCTGCGGCAAGTGCTCGAGCAGTCGGTCGACTTCGAGCGGCTCAGGACGCGCTGCCCGATCCGCCTGTTCCTTTCGGCCACCAACGTCCGCACCGGCAAGGTCAAGGTCTTCGAGACCCGGGAGATCACGGCCGACGCGGTGATGGCCTCGGCCTGCCTGCCGTTCCTCTTCCAGGCGGTCGAGATCGACGGCGAGGCCTACTGGGACGGCGGCTACATGGGCAACCC
>CAZDFD010000112.1:0-9445 GCA_964504655.1 uncultured Geminicoccaceae bacterium | reverse complement strand
GGCGAGCGCGAATGCTCGATCCAGCGCCGCCACCAGAAGGTGATCGAGGAGGCGCCCTCGCCCTTCCTCGACAAGGCGACCCGCCGCGCGATGGGCGAGCAGGCGGTGGCGCTTGCCCGCGCCGTCGGCTACCACAGCGCCGGCACGGTCGAGTTCATCGTCGACCCGAAGCGCAACTTCTACTTCCTCGAGATGAACACCCGGCTGCAGGTCGAGCATCCGGTGACCGAGCTCGTCACCGGCCTCGACCTGGTCGAGCTCATGATCAGGGTGGCGGCGGGCGAGCCCCTGCCGTTCCGCCAGGAGGACGTCCGCCTCGAGGGCTGGGCGATCGAGGCCCGGGTCTACGCCGAGGACCCGAGCCGCGGCTTTTTGCCCTCGGTCGGCCGGCTGGTCCGCTACCGCGAGCCCAGGGGCAAGGAGATCCGGGTCGATTCGGGCGTGGTCGAGGGCCGCGAGGTCTCGCTCCACTACGATCCGATGATCGCCAAGCTCTGTGCCCGCGGCCACGACCGGCGGGCGGCGATCGCCGCGGCGCGCGAGGCGCTCGACAGCTTCGTGGTGCGCGGCCCGGTGCACAATCTGAGCTTCCTGTCGGCGCTCCTCGGCCATCCGCGCTTCCAGGAGGGACGGCTGTCGACCGCCTTCATCGCCGAGGAGTACGGCGAGCGGTTCGCGGGCGTGACGCCGCCTCCCTCCCGGCTCGAGGAGATCGCGGCGGTGGCCGTGCGGATGCGCCTCGACCGGGCGCGGCGCGAGGCGCGGGCGAGCGGCAAGATGGCCGGCTGGCGCTACTTGCCCGAGGCCGACTGGGTGGTGCAGCTGGGCCCGGTCTGCCTCGCGGTCCGGGTGCTCGCCGACGAGGACGAGCAGAGTGTGGTGCACGTCGTCGATCGCCACCTCGAGGTCTCGGCCGACTGGCGGCCGGGCGATCCCGTGGTGCGCGGCCGGGTCACCGGTGCGAGCTTCACGCTCCAGGCCGACCCCTTGCCCGAGGGCTGGCGGATCCGCCACGGCGGCGCCGAGCTCGCCGTCATCGTCCGCTCGCGGCGGGCCGCGATGCTCGCGGCGCGGATCCCCGAAAAGGCGCCGACCGACGCCGGCAAGCTCCTGCGCTCGCCGATGCCGGGCCTGATCGTCTCGATCGCCGTCCAGGCCGGCGACGAGGTCAAGGCCGGGCAGGACCTCTGCGTGCTCGAGGCGATGAAGATGGAGAACGTGCTGCGGGCCGAGCAGGACGGCCGGGTCGACGAGATCCGGGTGCGGCCGCGCGATGCGGTGGCGACCGACCAGGTGCTGATCACCTTCGCCTGAGGCGGCCGCGGGGCGCCCGCCGGGCGCAGGGAGGACAGGTGCGACGCTCGTTGCTCGTGATCGGTCTGGGCCTCGCGCTCGTGGCGCCGGCCGAGGCCGGGGTGCTCGAGAGGGTGCGCGAGACCGGCCGTCTTTCGGTCGGGGTGCGCAGCGACGCGCAGCCCTTCGCGCACATCGACGCCAACGGCGAGCCGGCCGGGTTCAGCGTCGAGCTGTGCCGCAAGGTGGCGACCGCGGTGGCCGACGCGGTCGGCCGGCCGATCGAGGTCGAGGTGCGCTATGTGAGCGCGGCCGACCGCTTCGCCCGCCTCGCCAAGGGCGAGCTGCAGCTCCTGTGCGGGCCCGACACGATCACCCTCGGCCGCCGCGAGGAGGTCGACTTCTCGATCCCGACCTTCGTCACCGGCGCCACGCTCCTCTACCGCGCCGACGGCCCCGAGCGGTTCGAGGACCTGGCCGGCCGCAAGGTCGGCGTGCTCGCCGGCACCACGACGGAGGGGCTGCTCGGCCGCTCGCTCGAGCGCTCGGGCATCGCCGCCACGGTCGTGCACGTGGCCGACCATGGCGAGGGCCTGCGCCGGCTCGGCGCCGGCGAGCTCGACGCCTATTTCGGCGATGGCGCCATCCTCCTCTTCCACTGGCTGCAGAGCCCCGAGCGCGAGCGGCTCAAGCTGTCCGACCGCGGCCTCTCGGTCGAGCTCTACGGCCTGCCGCTGCCCCGGGGCGACGAGGCCTTCCGGCTCCTGGTCGACCGCACGCTCGCCCGGCTCTACCGGACCGGCCAGGTGCACAAGATCTTCCAGGCGAGCTTCGGCGGTGCCAGGCCCGGGCCCCTGACCGAGCAGCTCTGGCTCCTGTTCGGGCTCGCCGAGTAGGCCCGTGCTCACCATCGCGAGCCTCAACGTCAACTCGGTCAACGCCCGGCTCGCGAACCTCGTGGCCTGGCTCGAGGCGGCGCGGCCGGATCTCGTCTGCCTGCAGGAGATCAAGTGCCTGGACGCGGCCTTCCCGCGCGAGGCGCTCGAGGATCTGGGCTACAACGTCGCGACCCACGGCCAGAAGAGCTACAATGGGGTGGCGATCCTCTCCCGGCCGCGGCTCGAGGAGGTGCGCCCGGGCCTGCCCGGCGATCCGGCCGACGAGCAGGCCCGCTACCTCGAGGCGGTGGCGGGCGGGGTGCGCCTCGCTTCGATCTACGCCCCGAACGGCAATCCCGTGGGCTCGGACAAGTTCGCCTACAAGCTCGCCTGGCTCGAGCGGCTGCGGGCGCAGGCCCGCTCCCTGCTCGAGCTCGACGAGCCGGTGGTGCTCGCGGGCGACTTCAACGTCATCCCCGAGGCCCAGGACTGCCACGATCCCGAGGCCTGGGCCGGCGACGCCCTGTTCCAGCCGGAGAGCCGGCGGGCCTTCCGGGCGCTCCTCCACGAGGGCTGGACCGACGCCTTCCGCGCGCTCCATCCCGACGAGCGGGGCGCCTACACCTTCTGGGACTATCAGGGCGGCGCCTTCCAGCTCGACCACGGCGTCCGCATCGATCATCTGCTGCTCTCGCCCCTGGCCGCCGACCGGCTCGAGCGGGCCTGGATCGACCGGGAGCCGCGCGGCCGGCCCCGGGCCTCCGACCACACGCCGATCCTCTGCGCCCTGCGCGATGGCTGAGCCCGGGCGGCCGGGCCCGCCGCTCGAGCCGCCGCGGCCGGGCGAGGAGGAGCTCGTCACCTACTCGGCCGGGCGGCTCGTGAGTGCCGCACCGCCCTCCTGGTACCTGGCGGCGGTCGCGGCCGCCGGGCGCGAGGGGACCGACTGGCCGCAGGCGCTCGCCGACGCCACCGGCTGCAGCGACCCGCGGGTGCTGCCGATCGAACCCGTGGCGCGCGCCGATCTCGCGGTCTGGTGCTGGCTCACCCCCGAGGGCGGGCGCTATGTCGAGATCGTCGACGCGAGCGCCTGCCAGCTCGCCGTCTACGTGCCCGACCCGGCCGACTGGCCGGCCTTCTGGGCGGGGTGGGTGGTGCCCGCCCTCGAGCTCCAGCTCCTGGCCTCGCTGCGTCGCGCGCTCGACCGGCTCGGCCGGGGGCAGCGCCGCCGCGCCGGCTGAGGTGGCGAGCGCGGGTCCGGCCGAGGGGCCGGTGCCGGGGGAGCCGCCGAGCCGGCGCCGCGGCATCCTGCTGGCGCTTTCCGCCACCGCCTGCTGGAGCCTGTCGGGCGTCATGGTGCGCCTGCTCGAGGCGACCACGAGCTGGCAGATCGTGCTCTGGCGCTCGCTCGGCATGGTGGCGGCGGTCGGGCTCCTGCTGCTGGTCGAGGAGCGCGGCCGGCCGGGTCCGGCCCTGGCCGCCGCCGGTCGGCGGGCGGTCGTGGCCGGGCTGCTCTCGGCCGCCGCCTCGGCGCTGTTCATCCTGGCGATCGCGCGCGTGACCATCGCCAATGCGCTGTTCATGGCCGGGATCGCGCCGCTGCTCGCGGCGCTCGGCGCCCGGGCGCTGCTCGGCGAGCCGGTGCCGGCGCGGACCTGGGCGGCGATCGGCCTGGCGCTCGCCGGTGTGGCGGTCATGCTCGGCGACGGCATCGAGGCGGGCGAGCTCGCCGGCAACCTCCTGGCGCTCGGCTCGGCGGTCTGCTTCGCCGGCTTCGGGGTGACGCTGCGCGCCGGGCGCACGGCCGACATGGTGCCGGCGGTGCTGTGGGCGGGGTTGCTCGGCGCCGGGCTCGGCCTCGTGGCGGTCGGGCTCGGGCTCGACGAGCCGCCGGCCGCCGCCTGGGCGCCGGCGGCCCGCGACCTCGGGCTCTGCCTCGCCATGGGGGTGGTGCAGCTCGGCCTCGGCATGGTGCTCTACACCCGCGCCTCGCGGCATCTGCCGGCGGCCGAGCTGCAGCTCCTGGCCACCACCGAGCACGTCCTGGCGCCGCTCCTGGTGTGGCTCGTGGTGGCCGAGCTGCCGCGGGTGGCGACCCTGGCCGGCGGGGCGCTCGTGCTCGCCGCGGTGGCCCTGCGCGCGGCACCGGAGCCGGCGCCGGCCGCCCGCACGCTCAGCCCAGCACCGTGTCCAGGAGCATCATCACCACGAAGCCCGCGAGCAGGCCCAGGCTGTTGAGCCCGCTCGAGCGGTCGCGGTTGATCTCCGGGATCACCTCCTCGCTGATCACGAACAGCATGGCGCCGGCGGCGAAGGCCATGGCCCAGGGCAGGAGCGGTGCCGAGAGGCCGACGAGGCCGGCGCCCAGGAGCCCGCCGAGCGGCTCGACCGCGCCCGAGAGCAGGCCGACGTTGAAGGCGCGGGCGGGCGGGTCGCCGGCGGCGAGCGCCGCGAGCGCCACGGCCAGCCCCTCGGGCAGGTTCTGCAGGCCGATGGCGATCGCCAGGGTCGTGCCGTGGCCGACGTCGCCCGAGCCGAAGCCGACCCCGACCGCGAGCCCCTCGGGGAAGTTGTGCAGCGTGATCGCGATGACGAACAGGAGCACCCGCGCCCGGCCGGCGACGTCGGCGGCGTAGAGCCCCGAGCCGAGCTCGTGGCGGGCGAGCCAGCGGCCGATCAGGGCCAGGACGACGCCGCCGAGGAGAATGCCGGCGGCCACGGTGAGCGCGCTCGCGAGCCGGCCGGCGCCGAGCGCGGCTGCGGCCGCGAGGCCCGGCAGGATCAGCGAGAAGGCGGTCGCCGCCAGCATCACCCCGGCGCCGAGGCCCAGGAGCAGGTTCTGGACCGCGCGCTCGACCCGGACCGCGAACAGGACGGGCAGGGCGCCGAGGCCGGTCAGGAGGCCGGCTGCGGTGCTGCCGAGGAGGCCGAGCCAGAGCGTGTCCATGCGGTCTCCCGCGGCGGCGGCGGCCCCTGCCGCTTGCGCCGGGGCGAGGCTCCTGTCTAGGGTCCGCGCCGTGGCGGCGGGCGGGGGTCGGATGCGGGCGAGCGGGCGGCGGCCCGGCGGCGGGCGGGGTGCCGCGGCAGTGGCCCTCCTGGCGCTCCTGGCCGCCTGCGGTCCGGCGAGCGGCGGCCGGCTCCTGGCCGACGAGCGGGTGCTGCGGGCGATCCGCGCCCACTACGACGCGCAGGCGCGCGAGGCCGAGGGCTGCGGCGAGCCGTTCATCACGCGGATCCGCAGCGCCCGCATCGCGACCGACGCGGTCTTCAGCGGCCCGAGCTCGATCCTGGTCGACCACGAGTGGGAGGCGCCGGCACTCGCCCCCGGTGCCCCGCCCTGCACCGGCCAGGGCCGGCGCACCTTCCGCGTGCTGCGCGGGATCGACGGGCCGGTCGTGACCGGCATGAGCGGGCCGGTGCGCTGAGCCGGCTCAAGGGGCGGTGCCCGCGGCGGGCGCCACGCCGCGCCGCTCGCGCAGCTCCTGCAGATGCACCTGGGTCCAGCTCGTCGGGATCAGGAGCGGCAACAGGACCAGGGCGGCGAACAGGGCGATCCGCGGCGGGCCCGGGGGCGGCGCCGCGACGGCGCGCGCCGGCACCCCGAGGGCGCCCCGCCGCGCGATCAGGAGCAGAAGCCGGAGCAGCGCGGTCAGGAGGTTGAACCACCGACCCGGCCCGAGGCCGAAGAGGACCGATTCGTAGTCCCGGAACTGGTCGACGAGGAAGCGCAGGCCGCCGTAGAGCAGGAGGAAGCTGCCGGTGGCGATGCCACTTCCGGCCGGCCGGCGGGCGAGCACGAGCGCCAGGATCGGCACGAGCAGCAGGTTCTTGAGCCCGTCGTAGAGGGCCACCGGATGGCGGCAGCCGGTGATCGAGGGCAGGCGCACGGACCAGGGGACGTCGGTCTCGTACCCCACCACGCCACCTTCGAGGAAATTGCCGACCCGGCCGATGGCGAGGAAGAGGGCCGCGGGAATCGCCACCGTGTCGGTCACCGCGAGGAACGGTCGACCGGTGCGTCGGGCGTGGAGGAAGGCGGCCGCCACGCCGCCCAGGAGCAGGCCGTGGGTCGCCATTCCGCCGAGCCAGACCGCCGGGATCGCCCAAGGCCGTTGCCGGTAGAAGGCCCATTCGTAGACCAGGACCTCGAACAGCCGCCCGCCCGCGAGGATGAGCGCGGCGGCGAGGATCGCGTAGGCGAGGGCCTCGGCGCGCGACCAGCCCTGGCGCGACCCGAACGTCGCGAGCCACGCCCAGATGCCGAGAAAGCCCAGGCTGTAGGTGGCGCCGTACCAGGAGAGCGGCCAGCCTCCGACCACGGCGACGATGTTGTCGATCGTGAGCGTGAACCCGCAGGCCTCGGTCATCGGGCTCCCTCGGGGCGGTCGGCGGCGGGCACGAGCAGGAGCGCCCCGACGGTCGCCAGCACGAGGACGGCCATCATCGGCACGGCGGTCCGGTCGTAGGCGGCGCTCACCGCGAGGCCCACGAGCGAGGCGAACGCCAACTGGAGGAAGCCCAGGAGTGCGGAGGCGAGGCCGGCCTTGTCGGGGTGGGGGCCGATGGCGAGCGCCATGGCGGTGGGCAGGGTGAAGCCGGCGCCGAGCATGAACAGGAACATGGGTGCCACGAGCGCCGGCCAGGACGGAGGGCTCGCGAGGGCCCAGGCGAGGCCGGCGAGGGCGGCCACGGCCGAGATCCGGGTGCCGTGGCGGAGCAGGCCCGCGAGCCCGAGCCTCCGGTTGAGCCGGCCGGCGGCGAAGGTGCCGGCCATCCAGCCGGCGACGCCGGCGGCGAAGCAGAGCCCGTACTGGTCCGGGCGCAGGCCCACGGCGTCGATCAGCACGTGCGGGCTGCCGGAGATGAAGGTGAAGATGCCGGCATAGCCGAGTGCTGCCAGCGCCACCCGGGCGAGGTAGCGCCGGTCGCGCAGGAGCGCCGCGTAGTTGGCGGCGAGCCGGGCCGGGCGCGTGGCGTGCGGATCCCTGGCCAGGTTGGTCTCGGGGACGGCGCGCCAGACGCCCACGAAGGCCAGGCCGCCGAACAGCGCGAGTGCCGCGAAGGTGGACCTCCAGCCGAAGGTGAGCGTGAGCCAGCCGCCCAGGATCGGCCCGAGGATCGGTGCGAGCGCCATGGCCGTGCCCAGATAGGCGAGCACGCGGGCGGCGTCGGCCGGCTCGTAGAGGTCGCGAACGACGGCGCGGCCGAGCACGACGCCCGAGCAGGCCGCGAC
This sequence comes from uncultured Geminicoccaceae bacterium, assembly GCA_964504655.1. Taxonomy (GTDB): domain Bacteria; phylum Pseudomonadota; class Alphaproteobacteria; order Geminicoccales; family Geminicoccaceae; genus JANXAZ01. The sequence continues at coordinate 2,041 of CAZDFD010000112.1, read as the reverse complement.
CGCCTGCACGATCCGGCCGAGGACCAGGGCCTCGATCGAGGGGGCGAGCATGCAGGCGAGGCTGGCCAGGACGTAGAGCAGGGTTCCGGCCAGGAGCGGCGGGCGCCGGCCGATGCGGTCGGAGAGCGGGCCCCAGGCGAGCTGGGCGGTGCCGAAGCCCACGAGGAACAGCGAGAGGGTGAGCTGGACCTGCTCGATGCCGGCGCCGAGGTCGGCGCCGATCGCGGGCAGGGCCGGCAGGTAGAGATCGGTCGAGATCGCCTGGAACGCCACGAGAGCCGGGAGGACCAGGATCAGGCCGCGCGGCGGGGCGGCGCGGGCCGGAGGCTCGGGGCTCGGCATCGGCGCGGCTCTAGCAGCCGTGGCCTGCGCCTCCAAGGTGGCGGGTCGGCTTGCCGGCTCCCCGCCCCCCGGCTAGCGTGGCTCGAGACGCGGGCAGGGAGGTCGCCATGACCGGGCGGGGCATCGGACTCTTCGGGTTGGCGCTGACCGGGGTGCTCCTGGCCGGCACGAGCCTAGCTGGCGCGCAGACGCTCAAGGTCGTGCCGCAGGCCGACCTCAAGAACCTCGACCCGATCTGGACCACGGCCGCGATCACCCAGAATCACGGCTTCATGATCTACGACACGCTCTACGCGCTCGACGAGAAGCTCGAGCCGCGGCCGCAGATGGTCGAGCGGCACACGGTGAGCGACGACGGCCTCACCTGGACCTTCACGCTGCGCGAGGGGATGCTGTTCCACGACGGCACGCCCGTGGAGGCCAAGGACGCGGTCGCCTCCTTGAAGCGCTGGAACGTCAAGCGGGCCGGCGGCCAGGTGCTGGCGTCGCGCGCGGACTCGATCACCGCCAAGGACGCCCGCACCTTCGAGATCAAGCTCAAGGCCAAGTTCGGGCCGATGTTGACCGTGCTCGCCGATCCTTCGCTGCCGACCTTCGTGATGCGCGAGAAGGAGGCCCTCACCGATCCGAACACCCAGGTGACCGAGACCGTGGGCTCGGGCCCGTTCACCTTCGTCAAGGAGGAGTGGAAGCCGGGCGACACCGTCGTCTACAAGAAGAACCCGGCCTACAAGCCGCGCAGCGAGCCGTCCTCGGGCTTCGCCGGCGGCAAGGTCGTCAAGGTCGACCGGGTCGAGTGGAAGTACATCCCCGACACCAACACCGCGACGCAGGCACTGATCGCCGGCGAGGTCGACGTCTACGAGATCCCGCCCATGGATCTCATGCCGATGCTCGAGGCGGACCCGAACATCGTGGTCAAGGTGCTGGATCCGCTCGGCAAGATGGGCCACATCCGGCCCAACAACCTGCACCCGCCGTTCAACGATCCGAAGGCGCGCGCGGCGCTCCAGCTCCTGGTCGACCAGCGCGAGTTCCTGGCGGCGCAGGTCGGCAACCAGAAGTTCGAGAAGGTCTGCTACGCCGTCTTCATGTGCGACGCGCCCTACACGACGCTCGCCCATGCCGAGCCCTGGATGAAGCAGGACAAGGCCAGGGCCAAGCAGCTCCTGGGCGAGGCCGGCTACAACTTCAAGGACCCGATCGTCGTCCTGGTGCCGACCGACCAGCAGATCATCATGAACAACGTGCTCGTGATGGTCGGCCTCCTGAAGGAGATCGGGGTCAACGTCGACGCCCAGTCGATGGACTGGTCGACCCTGACCTCGCGGCGGACGAAGCAGGAGAACCCGAATACCGACCCCAAGGTCGGCTGGCACATCTTCCCGACCTGGTGGACGGGCGTGCCGATGTCGAGCCCGATCACCAACGCGCCCCTGGTCGCGACCGGCGATCCCAAGACCGCCTGGTTCGGCTGGCCCAAGGACGAGGAGATGGAGAAGCTGCGCGCCGCCTTCCTCGAGGCCGAGGGCAAGGAGGCGCAGATGAAGGTCGTGGACGCGCTGCAGAAGCGCTACTTCGAGACCTTCCCCTACATCAACACCGGCCAGTTCGTGACCCCGGTCGCCTGGCGGAAGTCGTTGAAGGGCGTGCCGAACGCGCTCCTGTTCGTGGCCTGGAACATCGAGAAGGGGTGAGC
>CAZDFD010000111.1:0-9909 GCA_964504655.1 uncultured Geminicoccaceae bacterium | reverse complement strand
CCGCCCGGACGGGCGTAGCTCAGGGGTAGAGCGCGACGCTTACACCGTCGCGGTCGGGGGTTCGAATCCCTCCGCCCGTACCAGCGCGGGCCGCGAACTCGAGCCCGAGCCGCCGGCGCAAGGGTGCGAGCGGCCCGTCGAGCCGCACGGGCTCGCCGTCGCCGAGCCGGGCCAACAGGCCGCGCGCGTGCGCGGGGTCGAGCTCGGCCTCGAGCAGCGGCCCGAGCGCCAGCGCCCGCCCACCCAGCCGGCGCAGCCGGCCGATCGGCTCGGCCGGCAGCCCCCAGCCGGCGAGCGCCGCCTCGGCCAGACCGGGCAGCCGCGGCCGGGTGCGGAACAGCGCCACCAGCCGGCCGGCACTACCCGGCTGCCGCTCCCAGAGGGCCCCCCAGATCCCGGGCGCGCGCAGCTCCTCGACCATCCGTACGAAGGCCCGGGCCGCCGTCGCGGTCGGCCGCAGCTCGAGCTCGCCCTCGACGCCCGCCGGCAGCATCGGTGCCGGCACGATCCACGCCACGCTCATCGAGCGCCTCCCGTCCCGAGGTCGTTTCCCGGGCCCGCCTCTGTACCGATTCATCGAGAACCACTCGACAGATTTTCTATCTACAGTTGACAAACGCGCGTGGGCAACAGCGAAGGCCGTGCTGCAACCGCGAACGCCCGGCCGGCTCGCCAGGGCGGGGCGGGGCGGCTAGCCTCGAAGCGATCGCGACCGTCCTCCGCGGAGCCCCGCCCGAGCCGTGCCGGCCTGCCCCCGACCTTCGCCCCGCATCACCCCGGTCCACACCGCCGTGCCCGGCCGGGTGCGGGTCAAGGTCGCGGGCCTCAAGGGCTGCGCGCGCACCGCCCGGGCGCTCGAGCGCGGCGCCTCCGGGCACGAACGGATCGCCCGCGCCCGTGCCAACCCGGTGACCGGCTCGCTCCTGGTCGAGCACCGCCCCGGCCTCGACCCGGCGGCCCTGCTGCACTGGCTCGAGGGGCTCCTCGACCGGCTGCCCGAGCTGCTCCACCCGGCCCCCGACCCGCCGCGGGGACGGCCGGCCGCGGCGCCGGACGATCCGCCCGCGGGCCCGGCCTGGCACGTGCTCTCGGTGGAGGAGTGCGCGGCCCTCCTGGGCACCGACCCCGAGCGCGGCCTCGCGGCGCTCGAGGCCCGCGCCCGGCTCGCCCGCGACGGACCCAACAGCCTGCCCACGGCGCGCCGCCGGTCCGAACTCGCGATCCTGGGCGATCAGCTGGTCTCCTTGCCGGTCGGCCTCCTCGCGGTCTCGGCCGCGGTCTCCCTGGCCACGGGCGGGCTCGCCGACGCGGTCGTGATCCTGGGCGTCGTCGCCATGAACGCGACCATCGGCTGGTACACCGAGAGCCGGGCCGAGCGGATCATCGCCGGCCTCGAGACGGCCGAACCCGCGCCCGCCCTCGTGCTCCACGACGGCCGGCCGGAGCGCGTGGCGGCCGAGGCGATCGTCCAGGGCGACCTCCTCCTGCTCGAGCCCGGGAGCCGGGTCGCGGCCGACGGCCGGCTGGTCGCGGTCGACGGGCTCGCGGTCGACGAGAGTGCGCTCACCGGCGAGAGCCTGCCGGTCAAGAAGCGCGTCGCGGCCCTCCCCGACCCGAGGGTGCCGATCGCCGACCGGGTCGACCTCGTCTTCCGCGGCAGCGTGGTCACCGGCGGCGCCGGCCGGGCGATCGTCGTGGCGACCGGGGCCGCGAGCGAGGCCGGCCGGATCCAGGCCCTTCTGGGCAGCGTGGCACCGCCGCCCACGCCGTTGCAGGAGCGGCTCGAGACCCTCGGCCGCCAGCTCGTGCTCCTGAGCGCCGGGGTGTGCGTCGGGATCTTCGGGGTCGGGCTCCTGCGCGGCCTGGGCCTTTTGCCGATGCTCGGCACCGCGGTCTCGCTCGCGGTCGCGGCCCTCCCGGAAGGCCTGCCCGCGGTCGCCACCACCACCCTCGCGCTCGGGATCGGGCGGATGCGCGAGAAGGGCGTGCTCGTGCGCAAGCTCGCCGCGATCGAGACCCTGGGTTCGGTCCAGGTGCTCTGCTTCGACAAGACCGGCACCTTGACCCAGAACCGCATGGCGGTCGGTGCCGTGGGCCTCGGCAGCGGCCCGGCCTACCGGCGCGGCGCCACCGTCGAGGCCCTCTTGGGGCCGGCCGGGGTGCTGCCGCCCGGGGCGGCCGATCTCCTGGCCGTGGCGGCGCTCTGCAGCGAGGTCGAGCTCGACGGCGACGGACCGGATCCCTCCCTCGACGGCTCGCCGACCGAGACCGCGCTCGCCCGCCTCGCCCTCGAGGCCGGGCTCGACGTGCGCGGCCTGCGCGCCGCCCGGCCGCGGCTGCGGCTCGTGCCGCGCAGCGAGGAGCGGCCCTGGATGGCGAGCGTCCATCGCCTCCCGGGCGGCGGCTCGCTGCTCGCCGTCAAGGGCAGCCCAACGGCCGTGCTCGAGCGCTGCGGTCGGGTCCGCGAGCGCGACGGGATCGTCCCGCTCGATCCCGACCGCCGCCGGCGCGCCCTCGCCATGAACGAATCGATGGCGGCCGAGGGTCTGCGCGTCCTGGGCTTCGCGATCGCCGAGCGGGCCTCGGGCGAGCCCGACGCGATCGAGGACCTGCTCTGGCTCGGCCTCGTGGGCCTCGCCGATCCGATCCGCCCCGGCATGAAGGAGCTGATCCGCACCTTCCACGGCGCCGGCATCCGCACCGTCATGATCACCGGCGACCAGAGCGCCACGGCCTACGCGATCGCCAGGGAACTCGAGCTCGCGGGTTCCGAGGAGATCGAGATCCTCGACAGCACGCATCTCGACCGGCTCGAGCCCGCCATGCTCGAGGCCCTGGCGGTGCGCGCCCACGTCTTCGCGCGGGTGAGCCCCTCGCACAAGCTCGCGATCGTGCGCGCGCTCCAGCGCAAGGGCCTCGTCGTCGCCATGACCGGCGACGGGGTCAACGACGGGCCGGCGCTCAAGGCCGCCGATGTCGGGGTGGCGATGGGCAAGGGCGGCACCGAGGTGGCGCGCGAGATCGCCGACATCGTGCTCGCCGACGACGAGCTCGCCACCATGGCGACGGCGATCGCCGAGGGCCGCACCACCTACGCCGACATCAAGAAGGCGGTGCACTACCTCCTCTCCACCAACCTCTCCGAGATCGCGGTCACCGGCGCCGGCGTGGCGCTCGGCGCGGGCGCGATCGTGAGCCCGATCCAGCTCCTGTGGCTGAACCTCGTCTCGGACGTGTTGCCGGCCTTGGCCCTCGCCCTCGAGCCGGCCGAGCCCGACGTCCTGACGCGGCCGCCGCGCGATCCGCGCACGCCCTTCACCACCGCCCGCGAGCTCGCCCGCTACGGGCGCGAGGGCATGGCGATCAGCGCCGGCGCGCTCGCCGCCTGGGCGGCGACCCGGGTGCTCCACGGCCCGGCCTCGGCGCTGCCCGGCACGGTCGCCTTCCACACCCTCACCACGGCCCAGCTCCTGCACGCGCTCACCTGCCGGAGCGAGCGGCGCTGCGTCCTGCCCGGCGGCCCGCCGCTCGCCCGCAACCCCTGGCTGGAGCTCGCTTTGCCCGCGAGCGGTGCCCTCCAGCTCGCGACCCTGCTCGTGCCGCCCCTGCGCAGCCTCCTGCGCCTCGCGCCCCTGGGTCCGCTCGAGCTCGCCGCGGTCGCGGCCGGCAGCGTCCTGCCGCTGCTCCTGAACGACGCCCTGGCACCGTCCGCGCCCGAACCCGAGGGAGGTGCGTCGCCGTGATGCAGGACTTCGTCTTCACCTCCGAATCGGTGACCGCCGGTCACCCGGACAAGCTCTGCGACCGGATCAGCGATGCGATCGTCGACCGCTTCCTGGCCCTCGACCCGTTCGCCCGGGTCGAGGCCGAATGCGCGGTCGCGACGGGCACGCTCTTCCTCGCCTGCCGCTTCGCCTCGGCCGTGCGGCTCGATCTGCCGTCGATCGCGCGCGAGACGATCGCGCGGACGGGCTATGTGGGCGGGGCGTTCGACGCCGCCGGCTGCTCGATCCTGACGAGCCTCGCCGAGAGCACCACCGCGGCCCGGCTCGAGCAGGACGAGGCCGAGCTCGACGATCCCGGGATCGAGGCGATCGCCGCCACCCACCAGGTGACCGCCTTCGGCTTCGCCTGCCGGCAGACGGCCGAGCTCATGCCGCTGCCGATCGTCCTCGCCCATCGCCTGGCGCGCGGGCTCGAGCGGGCACGCTCCGAGCTCCCCTGGCTGATGCCCGACGGCAAGGTCCAGGTCGCGGTCGAGTATCGCGGTCGACGGCCGGCCCGCGTCCACGCCCTGGCGCTCACCGCCGCCCTCGACCCCGATCGGCGGCCGGCTGCGGCCGCCCTCGAGGAGGCGCTCGCGGCCCGGGTGGTCGAGCCGGGCTTCGCAGGGCTCGAGGTCCGCCCCGATCCGCGGACCCGCGTCCTGATCAACCCGGGCGGCCCGTTCCTCGTCGGCGGTCCGGCGCGCCATGCCGGGCTCACCGGCCGCAAGACCGCGATCGACTCCTATGGCGAGTACGCCCGGCACAGCGGTGCCGCGCTCTCGGGCAAGGATCCCGGGCGGATCGACCGGATCGGTGCCTATGCCGCCCGCTGGGCCGCCAAGAACGTGGTCGCGGCCGGCCTCGCCGAAGCCTGCGAGGTCCAGCTCTCCTGGACGATCGGCCTCGCCCGGCCGGTGAGCCTCGTGGTCGAGACCTACGGCACCGGCCGGATCGCCGAGGAGGCGATCGCCCTGCGGCTCGCCCGCGTGTTCGACTTCCGCCCGGCGGCGATCGTCCGGGCGTTCGATCTCCGGCGCCTGCCCGCCCGCGCGCCGGACGGCTTCTTCGCCGAGCTCGCGGCCTACGGCCAAGTCGGCCGCACCGACCTCGACCTCCCCTGGGAGCGGCTCGACCGGGCCGAGGCCCTGGCCGACTGACGCGCCTCAGCCGGCCTCACCCGGCTCCTCCTTGCCCGTAGCCGCGACGGGTGCGGCCGAGGCGACCGGCTCGGCCTCGGCCTTGCGCCGCCGGGCCGGGGCCTTGCGGACCGGCTTCGCCGCCGCGCCCTCGGCCTTGGCGACCCGCCGGGCCCGGCGGATCGGCTTTTCCGCCGGCTCGGCCGGGGCCGCCTCGCTGGGCGCCACCCGGCGGACGATCAGCTCGCTCACCGAGCGGATCACGCCCGTGACCGTGCCGAGCAGATCCTTGGCCGCGCCGACCGCGGCACCACCGATCCCGCCCGCCGCCTCGAGGGCGGCGTCGGCCGCGGCCCGGGCGATCTCGGCGGTCCGCCCGCCGGCCTCGGCGGCGGCATCGAGCGCGCCGTCGATCGCCCGCCGGGCGACCGTGGCGACGTCGGTCCCGGTCCGCGCCGCCGCCTCGATCGCCGCCCGCACGACGCTGCCCGCGGCACCCGCCACGTCGCCGCCGACATCGGCCACGCCCAGGACCGCACCCTTGGCCGCCGCCCGCGCGGTGATCAGGAGGCCGCCCGCCTCCTCGGCCACCGCGAGCGCCGAGCGTGCCGTCTCGCGGGCGATGCCGAGCGCCTCGCTCGCCGCCCGACCGGTCGCCCGGGCGCCGTCGCGGACCCGGGCCCGCACCGCTTCGGCGATCCGCTCCTCGCTCTGTGCGACCTTCCCGAGCTCGCCCGCGACCGCGGCCTCGAGCGCGACGTCCCTCGACCCCGCCGGGCCCGCCCCGGCCGCCGCCTCGTTCCCCTCCGGCATCGCTGTCCCCCTCTCCCGACCTTTGCCCTCCAAGATAGGCTGGGGTCGGGACCGGCAGAAGACACAATCCCGCCCGAGTTCAGCGGCCGCCGCGGGCGAGGCTCGAGGCGTACCAGAGAAGGCTCGCGGCGGGCCCGACGAGCTGGCCGCGCGCCGCCTGGACCAGGGCCAGGCCGAGCAGCGCCAGGACCGCCGCGGCCCGCAGATCGAGCTCGCCCGCCGTGGCCCGGCGCAGGCCCGCGTCGACCACGGCGAGGCGCTCGCCCAGACGCCGGGGCAAGGGGACCTCGCGCGGCTCCAGGCTCTCGACCCGCACGAGGCCGCGCCCGGCGAGCTCGTCCAAAAGCCGCTCGAGCGGCCCGTCGTGGTGGATCAACAGGCCCGCGGTCAGCGGGTTGGCGTCGACCGCGCGGATCCCGTCCAGGAGCGCGAGCTCGAGGGCGAGGGCGTCGAACCAGGCCCGGTCGCCGCGCCGGCCGTCGATCCTGAGCCGGACCCGGCCGGGCAGGCGGTGGACCAGCCGCGCCGGCTCCGCCTCAGTCATCCGCGGCGGCCGCGTCGGCCGCCGTCCCGGCCGCGTCGGCGGCGCTCGTGGCGGCCGTCTCCTGGGCGAGCTCGGCGCGCGCCTCGGCGAGCATGTCCTCGGCCACCTCGGCGAGCTCGGCCACGGTCTCGCGGGTCGTCTCGTAGGCCAGGATGGCACTCTTGATCGCCGCCTTGGCGATCGGCCGGCCGACGCGGGCGAGCGTCGGCAGGAGCACGGGCGCGAGTGCGAGCGTGGCGACACCCACGACGAGACCGGTCAAAAGCACCTCGCCGCGACCCTTGAGCGATCCGAGCGCCATCCCAGTTCCCCTCGAGGCCCGTCCCGTTCGCGCGACGAGCGGGCGCCGCCGAGAGATGTCATGCCGGGCGGTGGGGCTGCAAGCGCGTCGCGGATGCCTATGATGGCGCCGCGGCGCCGGCGCGGAGCGGTGTCGGAGCGGAGGAGGTGCGGGTCATGGCGCTCGGCGAACCGAAACCCGAGGACATCGCCCGGCTGGTCGTCGAATCGGCACAGGGCCGCCACGAGTTCGCCTTCGAGCACGCCGAGGTGACGACGGCGACCTCGGCCCACATCGTCGTCCTTTTGAGCAACGCCAAGGGCGAGAAGGCCCGTGCCGTCCTCCCGAAGTCGATGCTCCGCAAGGTCGCCAGCCTGAAGCTCCTGTGGTGATCGCGGCCGTTCCCGTGGTCCCCCTGCCCGCCCCCTCGCTGCCGCGCGAGGCGCTCGACGAGCTCGAGCGCGCCTGGCTCGCGCTCGAGCGGCCGAGCTTCGCAGCCCAGCTCTCGAGCATCCTCGGCACGCCGCTCGAGCAGATCCTCCGCATCCTGCCCGCCGACTGGTCCGGCCGGCTCCGGGGCGCCGCCGAGGCGGCGGTGGTCCGCGCCTACGACCTGGCGGTCCCGACCCTGGACGCCCGGCCGGGGACGGCCGGGCCCACCGCGCACCGCCTCGCCGCCGCGGCGACCGGGGCGCTCGGCGGGCTGTTCGGCCTGCCGGCCCTGCTCCTCGAGCTCCCGACCACGACGGTCCTGATGCTGCGCGCGATCGCCGACGTGGCGCGCGCCCATGGCGAGGATCCGGTGGGCCAGAGGACCCGGCTCGCCTGCATCAAGGTCTTCGCACTCGGCGGCCGCAGCCCGGCCGACGACTATGCCGAGCTCGGCTATTACGAGCTGCGGTTCGGCCTCGCCTGGCAGTTCACGGCCGTGGCCGCGCTCGAGGCCGGGGCGGCACCCGCCCTGCCCCAGCCGATCGGCCTCCTGCGGGCGATCGGCGCCCGCTTCGGCGTGGTCGTCACCGACAAGGCGGCGGCGCAGGCCGTGCCGATCCTGGGCGCGATCGCGGGTGCCGCGGTCAACGCGCTGTTCATGGACCACTTCCTGGGTGTGGCGGACGGCCATTTCACGGTCCGCCGGCTCGAGCGCCGGTTCGGCCGGCCGGCGGTCGAGGCCGCCTACCGGGCGATCGGCGCCCGCCACGGCAACCCGCGCGGGCTCACGCGAACGCCACGACGCAGGCGAAATAGACGAGCAGCGTGAGCAGGTCCTGGACGACGGTGGCGACCGGCCCCGAGCCGTAGGCCGGATCGAGGCCGAGCCGGCTCAGGACCCAGGGGAACAGGAGGCCGACGCCGGAGGCCGTGGCGCCGGCCGCGAACAGCGCCACCGCGACCGCGGCGGCGAGCCCGGCACTCGCACCGAGCCAGAGTGCCGCCGGGATCACCGCGAGGCCGAGGACGGTCCCGAGCATCGCCCCGGTCGCGAGCTCGCCCCAGAGCACCCGGCCCAGAGGCGCGTGCTCGAGGGAGAGGCCGCGCACCGCCACGGCCTCGCTCTGGGTCCCGATCGCATCGGCCAGATAGACGATCGCGGGCACGAAGAAGGCGATCGCGACCTCGGCCTGGAGCCGCGCCTCGAACCCGGCCATGACGGCGGCCGCGAGGATGCTGCCGGCGAGGCCCACGAGCAGCCAGGGCAGCCGGTTCATGACGCGGCGGACGGGCGGCAGGGACAGCGCCCCGGTCGCGTGGTTGGCCGAATCCATGATGCCGGTGAACCGCCGCAGATCCTCCTCGTGCTCGCGCAACAGCACGTCGACCAGCGCCGTCGGCGGCACGACGCCCAGGAAGCGCCGCTCGGCGTCGACCACCGGCACCGCCGCGAGCCGGTGCTGGTGGGCCACGATCGCCACCCGCTCCTGGTCGGTCTCGGCATCGACCGTGGGCGGTGGCGGCCGCATCAGCGCGCCCAAGGGCACGTCGCGGGCCGCGGCCAGGAGCTCGGCCGTGGGCACCACGCCCATGAGCCGGCCCGCCTCGTCGACCACCCAGAGCGGATCCAGCGCGGCGTGATGCCCGGTCGAGAGCCGGGCGATGATCGCCGCCACGGCCTCCTCCTCGCGGCCGATCGGCACCCGGCGCTCGAGATGGGCGCGGGCGGTCTGGGCGATCGGGCTCGGCGGCCCGTCCATGCGCGTTCTCCCTCGGGACACCCGGCCGGCCCGACCGCCGCCGCTCCGCCGGCGCGTTCCGCGTCCGGCGATCCCGCGGTGCAGCAGCCGCTTCGCAGCGCATCATGGCGGGGGCGTGACGGAAGTGCTATCCGCCTCCCGTCTTCGGGCCACCGAAACGGGGGAGACACCCGTGCACCTCGCCGATCTTCCCGGGGTCGAGATCCGCGGCCCCGTCCTCGCGGGATTCGAGCGGATCCTGACGCCGGACGCGCTCGCCTTCCTGGCCGACCTCGAGCGCCGCTTCGGCGCCGAGCGGCGGCGGCTCCTGGCGCTTCGAGCGGCGCGGCAGGAGCGGCTCGATGCAGGCGAGCTGCCCGACTTCCTGCCCGAGACCGCGCACATCCGCGCCGCCGACTGGACCGTCTGGCCGATCCCGGCCGACCTCTCCGACCGCCGGGTCGAGATCACCGGCCCGGTCGACCGCAAGATGGTGATCAACGCGCTCAACTCGGGCGCCTCCTGCTTCATGGCCGATTTCGAGGACGCGACCACGCCCACCTGGGCCAACCAGATCTCGGGCCAGCTCAACCTCCAGGACGCCGTCCGGCGCACGATCGCCTACGACGATCCGCAGACCGGCAGGTCCTACCGGCTCGCCGAGAAGACCGCCGTCCTCCTGGTCCGCCCGCGCGGCTGGCACCTGCCCGAGGCGCATCTCCTGGTCGACGGCGAGCCCGTGTCGGGGGCGCTCTTCGACTTCGGCCTGTTCCTGTTCCACAACGCCCGGGAGCTCGTGGCGCGCGGCAGCGGGCCCTATTTCTATCTGCCCAAGCTCGAGAGCCACCAGGAGGCCCGGCTCTGGAACGCCGTCTTCCACCACGCCCAGTCGCGGCTCGGCCTGCCGGTCGGCACGATCAAGGCCACCGTGCTCATCGAGACGATCCTCGCGACCTTCGAGCTCGACGAGATCCTGTGGGAGCTGCGCGAGCACTGCGCCGGGCTGAATTGCGGCCGGTGGGACTACATCTTCAGCTACATCAAGAAGCTGCGCCATCACCCCGACCGGATCCTCCCGGACCGCGCCCAGGTGACCATGACGAGCCCGTTCATGCGCGCCTATTCGCGGCTGGTGATCGCGACCTGCCACCGGCGCGGCGCCTTCGCCATGGGCGGCATGGCGGCGCAGATCCCGATC
>CAZDFD010000110.1:0-9925 GCA_964504655.1 uncultured Geminicoccaceae bacterium | reverse complement strand
GGGGCTGGCGGCTCGAGGGCGCCAAGCTCTGGATCCACAACGCGCCGATCTGCGATCTGGCGGTCGTGCTCGCCCGCACCGACCCGGCGGCCGGCCGCCGTGGCATGAGCATCTTCCTGGTCGAGGCCGACCGGCCGGGTGTCGTGCGCGGCCGCCCCGAGCACAAGATGGGCCAGCGGGCGAGCCCGGTCGGGGAGCTCCGCTTCGAAGGCGTGGAGCTGCCCGAGGACGCGCTTCTGGGCCCGCTCGGCCGCGGCTTTCACCTGATGATGAGCGTGCTCGACAAGGGCCGGGTCGGGATCGGCGCGCTCGCGGTCGGGATCGCCCGGGCGGCGCTCGAGGCGGCCCTCGGCCATGCCCGCGAGCGCCGCCAGTTCGGCCGGCCGATCGTCGACAATCAGGGGCTGCGCTGGATGCTCGCCGACATGGCCAGGGACATCCAGGCGGCGCGGCTTCTGGTGCGCGACGCGGCGCTCCGGCTCGATCGCGGCGAGCCCGCGACCCTGGCCTGCTCGATGGGCAAGTGCATGGCCGCCGACGTCGCGGTCCGGGTCACCCAGGACGCCGTCCAGGTGTTCGGCGGCTCGGGCTACATCCGGGGCTTCGAGGTCGAGCGGCTCTACCGCGACGCCAAGATCTGCCAGATCTACGAGGGCACCAACCAGATCCAGCGCGAGATCATCGCCCGCGAGCTCCTCAAGGCGGCCGAGGCCGGCCGCTGAGCCCGAGGCCCGAGCCGGAGCACCCATGCCGACCGCCCCCCTGATGGTCCAGAACGGCCGCATCGTGCCCTATGCCGAGTGCCGCCTGCACGCCTTCTCGGGCGTGGTCAAGTATGGCTGCGGCGTGTTCGAGGGGCTGCGCGCCTACTGGAGCCCGGCCGAGGGCGAGCTGTTCCTGTTCCGCCTGCCCGAGCATCTGGAGCGCCTCGCCTTCGGGATCCGCATGCTCCGGCTCGAGGGGGCGCCGGCGGTCGCGGAGATCGGCCAGGGCATCCGGGCCATGCTGCGCGCCAACGAGCTCCGCGAGACCTGCCACGTGCGGGTGATCGTGCACCTCGACGGCGACGACGAGCTCTCCGCCACCGGACCGGTCGGGTGGATGGCCGGGGCCGTGCCGCGCGGCTCCTCGCGCTTCCTCGAGACGGGCATGCGGATGCGGGTCGCCTCCTGGGCGCGGATCGCCGACGACGCCCTGCCGGCGCGGGTCAAGGCGACCGGCAACTACCTCAACAACCGGGCGGCCGAGCTCGAGGCCCGGCGCGACGGCTACGACGGGGCGATCCTGCTCACCCGCGAGGGCAAGGTCTCGGAGGCCTCGGGGGCGTGCGTGATGCTGGTGCGCGACGGCCGGCTGGTGACCCCCTCGGTCACGAGCGACATCCTCGAGAGCATCACCCGGGCGACGCTGATCGAACTCGCCCGGGCCGAGCTCGGCCTCGAGGTGGTCGAGCGGACGGTCGACCGGAGCGAGCTCTGGGCGGCCGAGGAGATCCTGGCCTGCGGCTCGGGCTGGGAGGTGGTGCCGATCGTCTCGGTCGATCGGCTGCCGGTCGGCGAGGGGAAGCCCGGGCGGATCACCCGGGCTTTGCAGGAGGCCTACTTCGCCACCGTCCGCGGCGAGCGACCGGCGCGGCGCGCCTGGCTCACCCCGGTCTGGGCCGGCTGAGAGGCGCGCATCCGGGCCCGCGCCATTTGGCGGTTGCGCCCCGCGGCACCCGGGCTAGGTTGATCGCGGGGCGAGGCCGGGCGGACCATGTCCGTTCGGCGAGGGAGGTGGAGATGCGGGCGATCCGAGGTCTGGGCACGGCGGCCGTGGCGTTGGGCGTGGCGCTCGGGGGCGTGGCGCTTTGGGGTGGCGAGGCGCGCGCCCAGTTCACCTGCCCGGTCAAGGGCGGCGATCTCGTCTTCGGCCAGGAGGCCAAGGTCAACTCGCTCGACATGCATGCGAGCTCGACCATCAGCACGCGCAACATCGCGATGCACATGTACGAAGCGTTGATGACCCGGAGCGAGGACAACGATCCGATCCCCGAGCTCGCCGAGACGGTGAGCACGAGCGACGACGGCAAGGTGCACACCTTCAAGCTGCGCCAGGGGATCACCTTCCACAACGGCAAGCCGCTGTCGAGCAAGGACGTCGCGGCCTCCTTCGACCGCTACAAGAAGGTCGGCATCGAGAAGGTCATCCTGAACAACGTGGACTCCTGGGAGGCGCCGGACGAGCGGACCTTCGTCATCAAGATGAAGGTGGCGCAGCCGACCTTCCTCGAGGATCTCTCCTCCTTCAGCGTGCCGATCGTGATCACACCGGCCGAGAACACCCAGGCGGCACCGTTGAAGATGGAGCCGATCGGCACCGGGCCGTTCCAGTTCGTCGAGTTCGTCCCCGACAGCCACGTCAAGCTAAAGCGCTACGACGGCTACAAGCCGAACCCGGCGTTCCAGGACCGGACCGGCTTCGGCGGCTACAAGCTCGCCTGCCTCGACACGGTGACCTTCCGGATCGTGACCGAGCCCGGGGCGCGGGTCGCCGGCCTCGAGACCGGCGAGCTGCATGCGGTCGAGGACGTGCCGCAGGCGAGCGTCAAGCGGCTCAAGGAGAACAAGGCGATCGCGATCGTCCCGTACGAGAACTTCTGGATCCACATCGCCACGCCCAACTTCGGCAAGCCGCCGACCGACAATCCCCTGGTCCGTCGGGCGATCCAAACCGCCCTCGACATGGAAGAGATCATGGAGGCGGCGACCGACGGCGCCTACAATCTCAACTTCGGCTTCCAGACCAAGAACCGCAAGGTCTACTCCGACAAGGGCAAGGAGTTCTTCAACCTCAAGGACCCCGCCAAGGCCAAGGATCTCCTGAAGCAGGCGGGCTACAAGGGCGAGGAGCTGGTCCTCCTCACCAACAAAGACTACACCACGATGTACAACGCAGCGCTGGTCATGGCCGAGCAGCTCAAGGCGATCGGCATGAACGTGCGCCTCGAGGTGCAGGACTGGCCGGCCACCATCGCCACCCGGGACAAGAGCCACGACGCCTGGAACTACCACTTCACCGGCTGGGGCACCAACCAGGCGCTGGGTTACCTGGCGGTGTTCAAGTTCCTGGCGAAGCCCACGCCGATCTACAACTTCAAGAACCCGAGCGACACCGACAAGGTGTTCGACGCGGCCTACGACGACATGATCTCCAAGCCCACGGTCGAGGAGCGCTACGCGGCCTTCGCCCGCGTGCAGCACCGGGTGATGGAGAACGGCCTGGCGCTGCCGTTCGGCTGGCTCACCAAGAACCAGGCGGTGCGCAGCAACGTCAAGAACTTCGTGCCGTTCCGCATCCCCCGCATGTACAATGTCTGGATGGAGAAGTGATCGCCCGGGCGGGCGACTGAGCGCCGGGACCGGGAGCGGGGCGCGTGCTGCGCTACGTGGCGCACCGCTTGCTCGCCTCGATCCCGGTCCTCTTCCTCGTGACCCTGATCTCGTTCTCCTTGATGCAGCTCGTGCCCGGCGATCCGGCGATCCTGATCGCCGGGCTGCAGGCGACCCCGGCGGAGGTCGAGCGGATCCGCCACCAGCTCGGCCTCGACCAGCCGTTCCACGTCCAGCTCCTCTCCTGGTACGCGCACCTGCTGCGCGGCGACCTCGGCAGCTCGCTCCTGCTCGGCCGCGACGTCCTGGGCGTCATCCTCGAGCGGCTGCCGGTCTCCTTCTCGATCGCGCTTTACGCGCTCGTGCTCACGGTCGTGGTCGGGCTCGGCACCGGCATCGTCGCGGCGCTGCGCCAGAACACGCTCGTCGACCAGCTGGTCATGACGGTGGCGCTCGTGGGCGTCAGCCTGCCCAACTTCTGGCTGGCCTTGATGCTCATCGTGCTGTTCGCGGTGCAGCTCGGGTGGCTGCCCTCGGGCGGCTATGTCGACTTCCGCGACGACCTCTGGGGCTGGCTGCGCGCCACCACGCTCCCGGCGGTCTCCTTGGCCATGCTGCAGATGGGGCTCCTCGCCCGGATCACCCGCTCGACCATGCTCGAGGTGCTGCGCCAGGACTACATCCGCACCGCCCGCGCCAAGGGCCTCCCGGGACGGCTCGTGGTCGGCAAGCACGCCTTGAAGAACGTCATGATCCCGGTCGTCACCGTGCTCGGCATCGTCCTGAGCCTCCTGCTTTCGGGCTCGGTCGTGATCGAGACGATCTTCTCCATTCCCGGGATCGGCTCGCTCTTGGGATCCTCGATCCTCCGCCGCGACTATCCGGTCATCCAGGGCGGGCTCCTGTTCGTCGCGACGATGCTGCTCCTGCTCAACCTCGTGGTCGACCTGCTCTACGCTTGGCTCGACCCCCGGATCCGCTACGGCCGTGGCGAGTGAGGCGCTCGCGGGCCCGGCGGGCCGGCCGGCCGCGGCCGGCCGGCGGCGCTTCCCCACACTCCGCCGGCTGCTGCGCCACCGCATGTTCCTCCTGGGCGGCCTCCTGTTCGCGGTCGTGCTCGGCGCGGCCCTGTTGGCCGACCTCCTGATCCAGGTCGATCCCAACAAGATCTCGGTCCGCAGCAAGCTCAAGCCGCCCGGGGCGGACTGGATCTTCGGCACCGACAATTTCGGCAGGAGCCAGTGGAGCCGGGTGATCCGCGGCGCCCAGCTCTCGCTCGCCATCGGCTTCGGGGTGGTGGTGCTGAACGCCGTGTTCGGCACGCTGCTGGGCGCGCTCGCGGGCTATTTCCGGGCGCTGGACAATGTCTTGATGCGGATCATGGACGCCTTCATGGCGTTCCCGGTGATCCTCCTTGCGATCGGCATCAGCGCCGCGCTCGGCCCGGGCTCGATCAACGCGGTGATCGCCTTGGCCGCGGTCTACACGCCCCGCACCGCGCGGATCGTGCGCGCTTCGGTCCTGGTCGTGCGCGAGCAGGCCTATGTCGAGGCGGCGCGCGCCATGGGCGCCGGCCACGCCCGCATCCTCCTGCGCCACGTGCTGCCCAACTGCATGGCGCCCCTGATCGTCCAGCTCACCTTCATCTTCGCCTACTCGGTCCTCTCCGAGGCGGTCCTGAGCTTCCTCGGCCTCGGCGCCGAGCCGCCCACCCCCACCTGGGGCAACATCATCGCCGAGGGCCGGCTGTACATCCGGGAAGCCCCCTGGATCACGCTGATCCCGGGGCTCGCCCTCGCGATGACCGTGCTCGGCCTGAACCTCCTGGGCGACGGTCTCCGCGACGTGCTCGACCCGCGGCTCAAGGTCCAGCAATAGCCGTGCCGGCACCGATCCTGAGCCTGCGCGGCCTCGTGACCGAGCTCCGGACCCAGGAGGGCCGCTTCAACGCGGTCGACGGGGTGTCGTTCGACCTGCACGCCGGCGAGGTGCTCGGCATCGTCGGCGAATCGGGCTGCGGCAAGAGCATGACCGCGCTCTCGATCTTGGGCCTCGTGCCGAGCCCGCCCGGGCGGATCGTGGCGGGCGAGGTCTGGTTCGAGGGCCGCGACCTCGTGCGCCTGCCCGAGCGCGAGCTGCGGCGGGTCCGCGGTGCCGCCATCTCGATGATCTTCCAGGAGCCGATGACCTCCCTGAACCCGGTCTTCACGGTCGGCGAGCAGATCCTGGAGACGCTCCGCCACCACGAGCGGATCGGCCGCCGCGCCGCCCGCGCCCGGGCGGTCGAGCTCCTGGCCAGGGTCGGCATCCCCTCGCCGGCCGAGCGCCTGGACGCCTACCCGCACGAGCTCTCGGGCGGCATGCGGCAGCGGGTCATGATCGCCATCGCCTTGGCCTGCAACCCCAAGGTGTTGCTCGCCGACGAGCCGACCACCGCGCTGGATGTCACCATCCAGGCGCAGATCCTGGACCTGCTCGAGCGGCTGCAGGCCGAGCTCGGCATGGCGGTCGTGATCATCACCCACGATCTCGGCATCGTCGCCGAGTTCGCCCACCGCGTGCTCGTCATGTACGCCGGGCGGGTGGTCGAGGAGGGGCCGGTCGACGCCATCTTCGACCAGCCGGCGCATCCCTACACCCGCGGTCTGCTCGCGAGCCTGCCCGACCTCGAGGGCGAGAGCGGGCGGCTGTTGGCCATCCCGGGAGCGGTGCCGCAGCTCCACGAGCTCGAGGCCGGCTGCCGCTTCGCGCCGCGCTGCACCCTGGTCGAGCCGGCCTGCCGCGCCGCCGACCCGGCGCTGCGCCGCGCGGGCCGTCGCGCCGTGGCCTGCATCCGGGCGAGCCTCGCGCCGTCGCCGGGCGAGCCGGTCGGGTGAGCGCCGCCGCACCCGTGGTCGAGGTCCAAGACCTCGCCAAGAGCTTCCTTCTGCGCGGCGGGGCGGGCCCGTGGCGGGCGCGCCGCGAGCTCGTGGCGGTGGCCGGGGTGAGCTTCGCCATCGGCCGCGGCGAGACGCTCGGCCTCGTCGGCGAATCGGGCTGCGGCAAGACCACGACCGGGCGCCTCCTCTTGCGCCTGCTCGAGCCCACCTCCGGCCTGATCCGCTTCCTCGGGCGCGAGATCCAGGCCCTGCCCGAGCGCGAGCTCAGGCCCTTGCGGGCCAAGATGCAGATCGTCTTCCAGGACCCCTACGGCTCCCTCGACCCGCGCATGACGCTCGGCGAGATCGTGGGCGAGCCCCTGATCGTGCACCGGGCGGGCGACCGCGCGGCGCGCGCCCGGCGGGTGGCGGCGCTGCTCGACCGGGTCGGGCTCGCCGGCAGCTACGCCGACCGCCATCCGCACGAGCTCTCGGGCGGCCAGCGCCAGCGGGTCGGCATCGCCCGGGCGCTCGCCCTCGACCCCGAGCTCCTGGTCTGCGACGAGCCGGTCTCGGCGCTGGACGTGTCGATCCGCGCCCAGGTCCTGAACCTCCTGGTCGACCTCAAGCGCGAGCTCGGGCTCACCTACCTGTTCATCAGCCACGACTTGGCCGTGGTCCGGCACATCTGCGACCGCGTCGCGGTCATGTATCTCGGCCGGATCGTCGAACTGGCGCCCAAGGACCAGCTCTACAAGGACCCGCTCCACCCCTACACCCGGGCGCTGCTCTCGGCCGTGCCGGTGCCGAGGGCCGGCCGCCGGCGCGAGCGGATCGTGCTCCAGGGCGACGTCCCGAGCCCTTTGAACCCGCCATCGGGGTGCCGCTTCCACACCCGCTGCCCGCACGTCATGGAGGTCTGCCGGCGGGTCGAGCCGGTGCTCCGGGAGGCGGTGCCGGGCCGGGTCGTGGCCTGCCACCTGCACGACCCGGAGCCGCGCCCGTGACGCCTCTGCCGAGCCAGCGCGCCCGCTTCGGCGTGCCCGAGGACCTCGCCTATCTCGACTGCGCCTACCTCTCGCCCCTGCTCGACACGGTGCGCGCGGCCGGGCATCGCGGGCTCGACCGCAAGGCGGCACCCTGGGAGATCCGCCGCGAGCACTTCTTCGACGAGGTCGAGACGGTGCGCGCCCGCTTCGCGGCACTGGTCGGCGGCAGCGCCGAGGACGTGGCGATCCTGCCCTCGACGAGCTACGGCACGGCACTCGCCGCGGCCAACCTCGAGGCCAGCCCGGGCCGGACGATCCTCGTGCTCGAGGACGAGCACGCCTCGAGCTATCTGGGCTGGCACCGCAAGGCGCGCGAGAGCGGCGCCCTGCTCGTGACCGCGCCGCGGCCGGCGGACGGCGACTGGACCGCTTCGATCCTGGAGCGGATCGGACCCGCGACCGCGGTCGTGGCGAGCCCGGCCTGCCATTGGACCGACGGCTCGGCGGTCGACCTCGAGGCGGTCGGCGCCGCCTGCCGCGCGGTCGGCGCGGCGCTCGTCGTGGACGGCACCCAGAGCGTCGGTGCGGTGCCCTTCGACGTCGCCCGGGTGCAGCCGGACTTCCTGATCGTCTCGGCCTACAAGTGGCTGTTGTGCCCCTACACGCTCGCCTTCCTCTGGGCGGCGCCGCACCGCCAGGGCGGGCGGCCGCTCGAGGAGCACGGCTTCTGCCGGGCCGGGGTCGAGAGCCGCGAGGGGGCGACGGCGTACACCCTCGAGTTCGCCCCGGGGGCGCGGCGCTACGACATGGGCGAGCGCTCCAACTGGGTGAGCCTGCCGATGGCCGCGGCCGCGCTCGAGGCGCTGCTCGCCTGGCGCCCGGAACGGATCGCCGCCACGCTCGCGGGCTTCACGCGGCGGATCGCCGAGGCGGCGTCCGAGCGCGGCCTGCGGGTGCCGCCCGACCGCCACCGCGCCCCGCACCTGCTCGGCCTGCGCGGCACCCGGCCGTTCGGGCCGGACGACGCCCGGGCGCTCGCCGCCCGGGGCGTGCGGGTGAGCGCCCGCGGCGGCGCGCTCCGGGCGAGCCCGCATCTGTGGTGCGAGGACGCCGACCTCGACCGTCTCCTGGCCGCGCTCGACCAAGTGAGGAGGAGCCCCCGATGAGCCTGCCCAGCCGCATCACCTGCGAGGTCGACCTCGATGCCACCGGCAGGCGGGTCGGCAATCTGCGCGTGCCCCTGTCCTCGAACCGCTCGGCCTATGGCTGGATCGGCGTGCCGATCGCGGTGATCGGCAACGGCCGGGGGCCCACGGTCTATCTGGGCGGCGGCAACCACGGCGACGAGCTCGAGGGGCCGATCACGCTCCTGCGGCTGTTGCGCGAGCTCGACCCGGCCCGGGTGCAGGGCCGGCTGATCCTCCTGCCGATGACCAACCTGCCGGCGGTGCTCGCCTGGCAGCGCTGCTCACCGATCGACGGGGCCAACCTCAACCGCATGTTCGTGGGCGATCCCGGGCTCGACCACGAGCCGACCAAGGCCGTGGCGCACTTCGTCGAGACCGAGCTGTTCGCGCGCTGCGACGCGGCGATCGACCTGCACTCGGGTGGCCGCACGCTCGACTATGTGCCGAGCGCGCTCGCCCGGACCTCGCCCGCCGACCCGCTGCGCGCCCGCAAGCTCGCGGCACTCCGGGCGTTCGGCGCGCCGGTGAGCTACCTCGTGGCGCCGGTCGGCAACGACAGCGGCGTCCTGGGTGCGGCCGACCGCAGGGGGGTGCTGGCGCTCGGCACCGAGCTCGGCGGCGCCGGCACCGTGACGCCCACGACGCTCGCCGTGGCGCGGCGCGGCGTCCTGGGCTTCCTCGCGCATCTGGGGGTGCTCGAGGAGGCGCCCGCGCCGGCCGCGACACGGCTCGTCGAGGTCCGCCCGGAGCATTTCCTCTACGCGCCGCGGGGCGGGCTGTTCGAGCCGGCGGTGGTGCAGGGAGACGAGGTCCAGGCCGGGCAGACGGCCGGCTGGCTGCACGACCCGGACGAGCCCGAGCGCGAGCCGCTGGAGCTGCGCTTCGCCGCGGCCGGGCTCGTGCTCTGCCGCCGGCCGATGCCGATGGTCGAGCGCGGCGACTGCCTGTTCCATCTGGGCGCGGACGTCGCCGGCTAGGGGGCCGGCTAGGGGGCCGCCTAGGGGGCCGCCCAGGGGCGGGGTCGCCCCGCGGCCGGGGCGGCCGCTCAGCGCATGCGCGCGGCCTGGCTCATGGCGAGGTCGAGCGCGTCCTCGCGCGAGCGCGGCGCGTGCCGCAGCGCGCAGACGATGACGACGCTCTCCGACAGCTCCTGGGCGCGCTCGGGCTCGAGGCCCTGCGCCTCGAGCCAGGCGGCGAGCTGCCCGATCGTGTCGCGCCAGAGCCGGCCCGCCGGCTCGGCGGGCGGATCGACGGGGCGGAGCTCCATGGCCAGGGTTCCACGCAGGTCCGGTGAGCGGCATGGTTGCCGATTGGTAAGCTAGCTTCGAGCGGTCCGCCCTGTCGAGCCGGTGGATCCTTCCGACGGCACCGCCGTGCGCGCCGCGTCAACCAAGCGGCCGGGCCAGGGCGCGGGTCGAGCGCGCCGCTGGACAGGCGCGGCAGGGCTGCCTATAGGGGACCGGCCGCCCAGGTAGCTCAGTTGGTAGAGCACGTGACTGAAAATCACGGTGTCGGTGGTT
>CAZDFD010000109.1:0-10544 GCA_964504655.1 uncultured Geminicoccaceae bacterium | reverse complement strand
CCCCTCACACGCTCTCGCGGAAATCGACGTGGATGTGGTTGCCGTCCGGGTCGTGGATGTTGACCTGGGTGATGCCGGTGCCGGGCGGCTCGCCCAAGCGGTAGGGCACGCCCTTGGCCTCGAGATGGGCCAGGAACGCGCGCAGGCCGGTGGCCTTCAAGGCGAAGTGCTCGATCCGCGGCTCGATCGCCCGCGGCTTCTCGGCCACCTGGACGAGGTGCACGAGCGCCTGATCGCCGCAATAGAGCCAGGCGCCGCCGAAGTCGAAGCCGGGGCGCAGCCCGGGCCGCATGCCGAGCACCTCGCCGTACCAGCGGACCATCGCCTCGAGGTCGGCGGTCCGCACGTTCACATGATCGAAGCCGCGGATCTCCATCGCCCGCCTCCCGCTCGCCCGCCCGCGCTGGCCGACGCCTGGGCATCGGTCTACGCTCGCCCGGCCGCGATCCTAGTGCCCCGAAGCCCCGGCGACCATGCCCGTCACCATCGACCCCGCCCGCTCGCTCCTGCTCACCGACCTCTACGAGCTCACCATGCTCGACGCTTACCGGCGCGAGGCCATGGAAGCCCCGGCGAGCTTCGAGTTCTTCGTCCGCAAGCTGCCGCCCTGCCGCAATTTCTTGGTCGCGGCCGGGCTCGCCCAAGTGGTCGAGTTCCTGGAGGACGCCCGCTTCACGGAGGCCGAGCTCGCCTGGCTCGCGAGCACCGGCCGGTTCCCGCCCGAGACCATCCAGCATCTCCGCGCCTTCCGCTTCACGGGCGACGTCGACGCGATGCCGGAAGGCACGGTCTTCTTCGCCGACGAGCCGGTGGTGAGGGTCACCGCCCCCCTGCCCGAGGCCCAGCTCGTCGAATCGCGCCTGATCAATCTCCTCCATTTCCAGATCCTGATCGCCTCCAAGGCCGCCCGCATGGTCCTGGCGGCCCCCGGCAGGATCCTCCTGGACTTCGGGCTCCGGCGCGCGCACGGCGCCGAGGCCGGGCTCCTGGCCGCCCGCGCTTCCTGGCTCGCGGGCTTCACCGGCACCGCCACCGTCCCGGCCGAGGCCCTCTTCGGCATCCCGATCTACGGGACGATGGCCCATTCCTTCGTCCAGGCCTTCGGCAGCGAACGGGAGGCCTTCGCCGCCTTCGCCCGCTCGCGGCCCAAGGCCTTGATCCTCCTGATCGACACCTACGACACCGAGGCCGCCGCCCGGCTCGTCGTCGAGATGGCCCCCGAGCTCGCCGCCCGCGGCACGCCGGTCCAAGGTGTCCGGATCGACAGCGGCGATCTCGCCGCGCACGCCCGCGCGGTGCGGGCGATCCTCGACGAAGGTGGGCTTCGCGAGGTGAAGGTCTTCGCCTCGGGCGGTCTCGACGAGACGCTGCTCGCCCGCCACGCCGCCGAAGGCGTGCCGATCGACGGCTACGGCATCGGCACGAGCCTCACCACCTCGACCGACTGGCCGGCGCTGGATTGTGCCTACAAGCTCGTGGCCTATGCCGGCGAGCCGCGCCGCAAGCGCAGCGAAGGCAAGGCCACCTGGCCGGGTGCCAAGCAGGTCTGGCGGCGCCGGGCGGACGGCCGGATGTCGGGCGACCGGCTCGGCCTCGCCTCGGAGCGGCAGGAGGGCGAGCCGCTCCTCGTCCCGGTGATGCGCGGCGGCCGGCGGATCGGGCCCCTGCCCTCGCTCGAGGAAGCCCGGGAGCGCTGCGCGCGCGAGCTCGCGGCCCTGCCCGAGCCCTTGCGCGGGCTGGACCCCGCCGCCGCCTACCCGGTCGAGCCGACGGCGGCGCTCGTCGCCCTCGCCGACGACTGCGACCGGCGCCAGCGCAAGCGGGCCGGGAAGCGCCCGTGAGCGGTTCGCCGGGCGAGGGCGACGGCAATCGCGGCCCGCTGCGGGCCGCCTGGCGGGCCCGCCGTGGGCCCGAGGGAAAGGCGCTGCTCGCGGCCGACGAGCGGGTCTTCCTCCGCCAGGTGCTCTCGACCCCGTGCCTCGAGGCGGTGGTGCGGGCGCAGGGCCCCTGGCTCGAGACCGCCGACGGTGCCCGGATCCTCGACTTCCACGGCAACAGCGTGCACCAGCTGGGCCACGGCCACCCGGTCGTGGTCGGCGCCGTGGTCGAGGCGCTCCAGGCCCTGCCCTTCTGCCCGCGCCGCTTCACCAACCCCTGGGCGGTCCGGCTCGGCGAGGCGCTCGGCGGCGCGCTTCGGGGCGGGCCCTGGAAGCTCTTGCTCGCGCCCTCGGGCTCGGTGGCGGTCGGCATGGCGTTGAAGCTCGCCCGCTACGCGACGGGCCGGCCCGGGGTCGTCGCCTTCGAGGAGGGCTTCCACGGCGCCGGGCTCGATGCCGCCTCGGTGAGCGGCGAGCCTCTGTTCCGCGACGGGCTCGGCCCGCTCCTGCCGGACGTGCACTTCCTGCCACCGCCCACCCGCGGTCCCTGCCGGTTCGGCTGCCGTGACGCCGCGCACGCGGGCTGCACCGAGGCGCTCGCCGATCTGCTCGCACGCGAGCCCGCGATCGGCGCGCTCGTCGCCGAGCCCGTGCGGTGGACCACGGTCGAACCGCCGCCCGAGGGCTACTGGCAGCGCGTGCGGGCGATCTGCGACCGGTTCGAGACCCTCCTGATCCTCGACGAGATCCCCTCGGCGCTGGCCCGCACCGGCAGCCTCTTCGTGCACGAGCAGTTCGGCGTCGTCCCGGACATCCTGGTCCTGGGCAAGGGGCTCGGCGGCGGGGTCTGGCCGCAGGCGGCCATGCTCGCCCGCGCCGATCTCGACCTCGTCCCCGACAAGGCCCTGGGCCACTACACCCACGAGAAGAGCCCGGCCGGCTGCGCGGCGGCGCTCGCCACGCTCGAGGTGATCGAAGCCCAGGGTCTGTGCGCGCGGGCGACGCGGCTCGGTGCGCTCCTGCGGGGCCGGCTCGAGGCGCTCGCGGCGCGCCACCCGCTGATCCACGCCGTGCGCGGCCTGGGCCTCATGATCGGGGTGGAGCTGCGCCGGGCCGACGGCGCGCCGGCGTGCGAGGAGGCCGACCGGGTCCTCTATGGCTGCCTCGAACGCGGCCTGTCCTTCAAGGTCGGCGGCGGGCACGTGCTCACCCTCTGCCCGCCGCTCGTGATCGAGGAGGCGTTGCTCGAGCGCGCCCTCGACGTGCTCGACGCGGCGCTCGCCGAGGTCGCGGCGGCCGCGCCGCCCTCGGGGAGCCGGCGCGCGGCCGATCCGGGACCGCCGCGATGACGCCGATCACAGCGCGGCCGGGCCGGTCCTGGGAGGCTCACGGGAGCCGGAGGACCGCCCGTGAGCACCGAACCCGCCCGCCGACTTCTCCTGGTCGTCCTCGCCCCTGCCAACGACCGCGTCCCGTTCGAGGCGCCGGTCGCCCTGTTCCGGATCCGCTGGATCCGCTCCGGCAGCATCGGACGGCCGGTCCGCTGAGCCGGCTGGTCGGCAGGACCCGAGCAGGTCCCGCAGCCGGCACTTCAGGACCTCGAGATCGAGCGGCTTCTCGAGCACGGTGAGCCCGGACTCGCGGGCGAGCGCGGTGACCTCGGCGCTCAAGGCGTCGCCCGTCACGACCACCACCCGCCGGGTCAGATCGGGATCGCGGCGCTCGAGCTCCCGAAGCAGCGTGACACCGTCGACGTCGGGCATCCGCAAATCGGTCACGATCGCATCGACGCCGTGCCGGGAGAGCCGGTCGAGGGCCACGCGGCCGCTCGCCGCCGTGTCGACGGCGTAGCCCTCGCCCCGCAGCGTCTCGCCGACCAGCTCCACGATCTCGGGCTCGTCGTCGACCACGAGCACCCGGGCGCGCGGGGCGGCACGGCAGGCGATCTCGGCCGGTGCCGCGCTCGGCGCCGGCGCGGCCTCGGCCACCGGCAGGATCACCGTCATCCGCGTGCCCGCGCCGGGGGCGCTGTCGATCTGGATCCGGCCGCGGTGCGCGGTCACGATGGCATGGCAGACGGCCAGCCCGATCCCGGTGCCCACACCCTGCGGCTTGGTCGTGAAGAACGGCTCGAAGACCCGCTTGCGCACCTCCTCGCGCATCCCGGGGCCGTTGTCCTCGACCGTGATCGCGACCTCGCGCGCGCCGAGCCGCCGAGCCCGCAGGGCCAGCCGACGTGGCGGCGCCACCTGGAGCAGAGCCTGGTGGGCGTTGACCACGAGGTTGGCCAGCACCTGGTGGAGCTGGTCGGCATCCCCCCAGACCGCCGGCAGGTCGTCCGGCAGGTCGCGCTCGACCACGACGCCCGCGGTCCTGAGCTGGTACGCCACCAGCTCGAGCGCCCCCTCGATCGCCTCCTCGGCGCGGACGACGCCCCAGGAGGGCGGCTTCTGGCGGGCCATCGCGAGGAAAGTCTTGACGATCCGCGCACAGCGCTCGGCCGCGGTGTGGATGCGCTCGGCGCGGGTCCGGGTGCCGGGGTCGTGGGCCTGCTCGCGCAGGAGGCTCGCGTGGCCGACCACGACCGAGAGCGGGTTGTTGAGCTCGTGGGCGACGCCCGCGAGCAGGGTGCCGAGCGCCGAGAGCTTCTCGGTCTGGTGCAGCACCTCGCGCTGGCGGCGGATCTCGGCCTCGGCGGCCTTGAGCTCGCTCACGTCCCGCACGCTCGTGACGATGCAGACCTGGCCGTCGTAGAGCATCGGCCGGGCGTCGAAGATGACCGGGAAGGTGCGCCCCTCGGTGTCACGCATCACGAGCTCGCGATTGTCGAACGAGCGGCCGGCCCGGATCGTGGCGAAGATCTCCTCGCGCACGGTCTGGTCCTCGTAGAGGTCGGCCCGGTGGAAGTCGCCCATCAGCCGCGCCGGATCGAGCCGGAAGGTCTCGTAGAACGCGCGATTGGCGAACAGCACGCTCCGGTCCGCGAGCCGGGTGATGACCAGCGGGATCGGATGCAGCTCGGCGATCGTGCGGAAGCGCTGCTCGCTCGCCTCGAGCTCGGCCTGGGCGCGCTTCTGCGCCGTGGTGTCCACCGCGAAGCCGCCCACGCCCACGACCTTGCCGGCAGCGTCCTTGATCGGGAAGCGGATCACCGTCGCCCAGGCGTAGGCCTCGAGGCTCGGCTGGTGCTCCTCGACGACCATGGGCTCGCCCGATTCGAGCACGCTCATGATGTTGGCGAGGATCTCCTCCGCCTCGGCCGGCGGGAAGAAGTCGCGCGCCGTCCGGCCGATCGCCTCGGCCGCCGGACGGCCCAGGATCCTGCCCATCTCCGGGTTGCACATGAGGAAGCGGCCGTCCGGGTCCTCGAGGCACATCGCGACCGGCGCGTGCGCCATGAACGCGGCGAGCCGGGCCTCGCTCGCGCGCAGCGCCTCCTCGGCGCGGCGCAGCTCGCTGATGTCGGCGATCGCGCCGAGCGCCGCCGGCTCACCGCCATAGTCCATGAGCCGGACCGACAGCATGGCGTCGAACTCGCCGCCGTCGGCCCGCTTGAGCCGCACCTCGACGGCCTCGACGTAGCCCTCGGCGGCCACCCGCCGGGCGATTCGCTCGCGCTCGCCGACATCGACCCAGATCCGACCTTGGTCGAGCTCGGCACCCGGCTCGCCGAAGTCGAAGACCGCGCGGGCCCGGCTGTTGGCGAACAGGATGGCACGCCGGCCGAGCGCCGTGATCACGACCGGCATCGGCACGCTCTCGGCGATCGCCCGGAAGCGCGATTCGCTGTCCTTGAGCCGCGCCTGCGCCTGCCGCTCGTCGGTGACGTCGCGGCCGACCGACTGGTACTCGAGCAGCCGACCGTCGTGGTCGTAGAGGGCGCGGTCGACCCAGGCCTCGATCGCGGGCGAGCCGTCCGCCCGCGTGCCGACCATCTCGTAGGCCACGGTCGGCCGCTCGGGCGTGAGTCCTTCGAGCTGGGCGCGGAACTGGGCCTGCTGCTCGGGGCTCATGAGGTCCAGGAGCGAGGATCCGACCAGCGCCTCGCGCGGCCGGCCGAGCTGGCGGGCGTAGGCCTCGTTGACGAAGGTGATCGTGAGGTCCGGTCCGAACCGGCTGATGAACTCGACCTGGTCGTCGACGATCGAGCGGAAGCGTTCGCCGGACGCCCGGATCGCCGCCTCCTGCTCGCGCGCCGCGGTGATGTCGGTGACCAGCAGGATCCGGCCGCCGCCGGCCATCCGCCGCTCGCGCACCCGCATCCAGCGGCCGTCGGCCAGGCGGTGCTCGTGATCGGCCGAGGCCAGGAGCTTGAGGGCGAGCCGCCGCTCGAGGAAGTCCTCGCCCATCTCGGGGTGGTAGATCGGACCGAGCCGGCGCGCCCGTTCGACCCAGCGGTCGATCGGCTGGCCGAGCTCGAGGGTCAGTCGGTAGGGCTCGGCCAGAAGGTCCGGATAGTGACGGTTGTGGTAGACCAGCCGCTCCTCGGCGTCGAAGATCGCGAGCCCGTCCGGCATCGCCTCGGCCGCGGCGGCGAAGCGGGCCTCGCTGGCCGCGAGCCGGTCGTGGTCGGCGCGCGCCGCCGCGATCACCGGCTGGAGCACCCGGTGGCGCAGGAGCCAGTGCTCGCCGCCGAGGACGACCGCCAGGAGAGCCAGCACGAGCGCCGCTCCGCCCGGGCTGCCCGCCAGCGGCCCGAGCGCCAGGAGTGCCACCAGGAGGATCAGCCCACCGATCGTGACGATGCCGAGCTGGCGCAGGCCCAGCCGTGCGACCTCGCGCTCGCCCATCCGCGTCCCTCCGCGCCGGACCGGACCGGCCGCGCCCGCCGCCGGTCCGACGCGACCAGCCGGCGGAGCGCCCGTCAAGCGGTCGGCCGGATCGAGCGCCGCGGCCACGGGGCTAGTACCCCCGCCGCGGCTCCCGTCCCGACCGCAAGGCGTGACGCAGCTCCGCCCGCGACAGGCCCAGATCGGCGAGCAGCGCGTCGTCGAGCTCGGCGAGCGCCAGACGGCGGCGCCGCGGAAGGCCCCGAGCGAGGTCGCGCAGCGGCGCCCACGCGTCACCGACACGGCGCAGCATCGACATCGCCAGCACGCTCACGACCGCTCTCCCGAGGCCCGGATGGCCCAAGTCCGGGGCGGACACTGGGCGGCCCGTGTTTCAGTCCGATCCCGTTGCGCCCGGCGGCGTTGCCATCCGGCCGACACGGCGCGAGCATGCGCCTGCCGGCGCCGGCGCCGGCCGGAGCCCGAGCCGATGGCCGAGCTGTTGGTGGTGGACGACGAGGCGGACCTGCGCGAGCTCGTGGCCGAGGTGCTCGAGGCCGGCGGCCACCGCGTGACGGCCGTGGCCGACGCGGCGGCGTTCCGCGCCCGTGTCGCCCAGGCCCGTCCGGACCTGGCGGTCGTCGACGTCAACATGCCGGGCGAGGACGGGATCGCACTCGCGCGCTGGACGCGCGAGCATGTCGGCTGCGGCATCGTCATGCTGACCGCCGCCGGCAGCGTGCTCGACCGCGTGATCGGGCTCGAGATCGGCGCCGACGACTACGTCGTGAAGCCGTTCGAGCCGGCCGAGCTCGTGGCCCGCGTCGCGGCCGTCCTGCGCCGGCGGGCGCCGCGGCCGTCCCTGCCGCCGGGCACGGTCCGGCTCGGCCAGCGGCTCTACGAGACGGCGACCGGCCGGCTGCTCGACCCCGACGGCCGCGAGCACGCCCGGCTGGGCGCGACCGAGCGCGAGCTCCTGGCCGCCTTCCTCGACCGTCCGGGCCGGGTGCTGTCGCGCGACGATCTCCTCGACCTGGCGCCGGCACGCGGCGACGAGCCGTTCGACCGCAGCATCGACAACCGCATCACCCGGCTGCGCCGCAAGATCGAGGCGGATCCGGCGCATCCCGAGCTGATCAAGACCGTGCGCGGCGGCGG
This sequence comes from uncultured Geminicoccaceae bacterium, assembly GCA_964504655.1. Taxonomy (GTDB): domain Bacteria; phylum Pseudomonadota; class Alphaproteobacteria; order Geminicoccales; family Geminicoccaceae; genus JANXAZ01. The sequence continues at coordinate 2,740 of CAZDFD010000109.1, read as the reverse complement.
CTACCTGTTCCGCGCCCCGGACGAGCCGGGCTGAGGCGGGCGCTCAGGCGGCGCCGCGCTCGTCGCCGACCACCACCAGCCGGCCGAGTGCCGCTTCGACCGGCACCGGCTGGTGGCGCGGCCATTCGAGCCGCACGAGGCGGACCCCCGGGGCCGGCTCGCTCGTGACGAGCGGCACACCCGCCTCGCGGGCGCGGTGCTCGAGGAGGGCGAGCTCGGCCGGGTTGCGGGCCTCCTCCGCCTCGACCCGCTCGAGGTCGAGGAGGAGCCCCGCCCCGCCACGCCGCAGCCGCACCCGCAGGCTGGAGGCGTCGCCGGCGCCGGGACCGCCCGCGAGCGCCGCCAAGAGGCCGTCGAGCAGCTCGCCCAGCCGTACCGCGTCGCCGCTCACCGGTGGCAGCGCCGGGGCGAGGCCGGCGAGCAGCGTCGGCCCGCCACGACGCAGCCGGTCGAGCCGCTCCTCCACCAGCCGGTCGATCGCCACCGGGCGCGGCGGCTGCGGCCGGGCGGGCGCCAGGAGCGGCGCGATCGCCCGGGTGCAGCGTTCGGCGGCACGACGCAGCTGCTCGGCCCGCTCGCGGGTTTGCGGGTCGGTGGCGAGCTCGTGCAGGAGGACCGCCTGGCGGGCGACCTGCGCCAGCCCCTCGCCGACCTCCTGGACCATGCCGGCGAGCCGCGGGCCGCCGCGCGCCGGCAGCGCCGCGGTCGCTCCGGCCGCCTCCGGCCCCGGCGGCACGAGCAGCATCCTGCCGCCGCTGGCGAGCCCGACCTCGCGGGCGCCCGGCAGGGCGAGCAGGGCGAACCGCAGCGCCCGGTCGAGCGGTGCCCCGGGCCGGAGGGAGCCGCCCGGGCGGCCGGCGAGCCGGTCGCGCAGCGCGCCGTTGGCGAGCAGCAGCCGATCGTCCCGGTCGAGCAGCGCCACCCCCTCCCCGACCGCCTCGAGCGCCGCCTCGAGGGGTGCCAAGGCGGCCTCGGCCGCGGCCAGCCGCTCGGCCTCGCGGCGGGCGCCGGCGCGCGCGGCGTCGAGCCGGGGCACGGCCCAGCCGGGGACCGTCCCGCCCGCCACCGGCCGTCCGCTCGCCACCTCGACCAGGGCGTCGAGCGCGTGGGCGGCCGGGACCAGGAGCCGGCTGCGCAGCAGGAGGTGGGCCAGGCCGAGCACCACCGCCAGCACCGCCGCCAGGGCCAGCCAGGGCAGCGCCGCGGCGCGCGCCGCCTCGGCGAGGAATGCGGGTGGCGTCGGATGCTCGAGGCGCAGCGTCCCCTCTCCGACCGCCTGGACCAGGAGCATCGGGGCGTCGGCCGGCACCACCGCCGGGTCGGCCCGGGCCGGGTCGGTCGGCCCGACCGCCACGAGCCGGACCCGGGCGTCCGGCCAGTCGAGCCCGCGCACGAGCTGGCCGGCGCGGTCGAGCCGGCTCGCGCGGTCGCCGGCCGGCACCTCGTCGCCGGCTTCGCTGTCGCCGGCCGTGCCGAGCACGGCCTCGACCGCGCGGCCCTGCTCGCGGGCCCGCTCGAGGAGGGCGGCCCGGGTCGCCTCGCTCGCGTCCCGGGCGGCGACGAGGGCCGCGAGGAGCGCCATGCCCACCGCCGGCGCCCCGAGGATCAGCAGCAGGGTCCGCTGCCGTTCCTCGAGCCCGCCCCGAGGCCGCTCCCGCATCGGCGCGTCCCGCCCCGACCGCCTGTGACTGCCGTCCGACAACCGGATCACCGGTCGATCCGATCGTCAAGTCGTTCGCTTTGGGCGTGCTCGGGCCGGGCACCAGGGCGCCGCCCCCGAGGCCGTCCTGGCGCGGGCGCGGCCGTCTTGCTAGGTTCGCGGATCGCCGCGCGCGGGCCTCGGGAGGCGCCCCATGGACATTGCGGCTTGGCTCGCCGGCCAGGGCCTCGAGCGGTACGCGGAAGCCTTTCGGGCGGCCGACATCGATCTCGAGGTCCTGGCTGAGCTCGGCGACGCCGATCTGAGGGAGCTCGGGCTGACGCTCGGCGACCGTAGGCGGCTTCTCAAGGCGGTTGCGGCGTTGCGCGGGCGCGGTGCGGGCGGAGCGTCGGTCGACGCGGCGCCGCCGGTGACGCCGACCCGCGCGCGCGAGGCCGAGCGCCGCCAGCTGACGGTGATGTTCGTCGACCTCGTGGGCTCGACCGCCCTGAGCCGGCGGCTCGATCCCGAGGACATGGGCCGGATCCTCAAGGCCTACCAGAACGCGGTGGCGGGGGAGGTGACGCGGCTCGGCGGGTTAACGGCGAAGCTCATGGGCGACGGGGTGCTGGTCTATTTCGGCTGGCCCGTGGCGCACGAGGACGAGGCCGAGCGGGCGGTCCGGGCGGGGCTCGCCGTGACCGCGGCGGTGGCCGGGCTTCGCGCGCGCGAGCCGCTGGCCTGCCGGGTGGGCATCGCCACCGGGCTCGTCGTCGTGGGTGAGCTGATCGGCGAGGGTGCCGCGCAGGAGGAGGCCGTGGTCGGCGACACGCCGAACCTCGCGGCCCGCCTGCAGACCCTGGCAGAGCCCGGGCAGGTGGTGGTCGCCGAGGCGACCCGGCGGCTCTTGGGTTCGGGCTTCTCGCTCGAGACCCTGGGGCCGCAGACCCTCAAGGGCCTGGCCGAGCCGGTCGAAGCCTTCCGTGTTCGGGGCGAACGCGCGGTCGAGAGCCGGTTCGCGGCACGGTCCGGCGCGACGAGCACGCCGATGGTCGGCCGCGACGAGGAGCTGGCCCTCCTCGTCCGCCAGTGGCGCGAGGC
>CAZDFD010000108.1:0-10845 GCA_964504655.1 uncultured Geminicoccaceae bacterium | reverse complement strand
GCGCCGCAACCTGGACGTCGAGCGACTGCGCCGGCAGCTCGCCACGATGGTCGCCATCCGCGCCTTCGAGGAGCTCGCCCTCGAGGCCGCGCGGGAGGGCCTGGTCAAGGGAGCGATCCATCCCTCGATCGGCCAGGAGGCGGTGGCCGCCGGCGTCTGCCTGGAGCTGCGCCGCGACGACCTGCTCCTGTCGACCCACCGCGGCCACGGCCACACCCTCGCCAAGGGTGCGGATCCCTTCGCCATGATGGCCGAGCTCCTGGGCCGCGCCGGCGGCACCTCGAACGGCAAGGGCGGCTCGATGCACATCGCCGACTTCGAGGTCGGCATGCTCGGAGCGAACGGCGTGGTGGCCGCCAACATCGGCATCGCCGCCGGAGCGGCGCACGCGATCCGGCTCATGGGCGGGGATCGGGTCGTCTGCTGCATCTTCGGCGACGGGGCGATCAACCGCGGCCCCTTCCTCGAGGGGCTCAACTGGGCCGCCGTGTACCGGCTGCCCGTGCTGTTCGTGTGCGAGGACAACGGCTTCGCCGCCACCACCCGGACCCGCGAGCTCACCGCCGGCGAGGGGCCCTTGGCCCGTGCCCGCGCCCTCGGGATCGACGGCCGGACGGTCGACGGCAACGACGTCGTCGAAGTGGCCCTGGCGGCCCGCGAGCTCGTGGCCGAGGTCCGCGGCGGCCAGGGCCCGCGCTTCCTCCACTGCCTGACCTACCGCCTGCTCGGCCACACCGGTGCCGATGCCGGCGGCTACCGCCCGGTGGCCGAGGTCGAGGCGCGCTGGCAGGACTGCCCGATCGCCCGCGCCCGTGATCTGCTCGCGTCGGCGGGCCTCGCTCCGGACGAGCTCGTGGCGCTCGAGGCCGCGGCCCGCGCCCCGATCGAGCGAGCGGCGGCCGCGGCCCGCGCCGCCCCCTGGCCCGACCCGGGGCTCGCCTGGACCGACGTCCAGGATCTCGGCGCCGAGCTGCGGCCCCATGGCTGAGGCGAGCTATCTGGCGGCCGGCGCCCGGGCGCTCGCCGAGGCGATGCGCGCCGACCCGACCGTCTGGGCGCTCGGCGAGGATCTCGGCCGCGGCGGCGTGTTCGGCCAGTACAAGGGCCTGCAGGCCGAGTTCGGGCCGGAGCGGATCGTCGACACGCCGATCAGCGAGGCCGCGATCCTGGCGGCTGCGGTCGGCGCCGCCCTGATGGGCACCCGGCCGGTGGTCGAGATGCGCTTCGCCGACTTCGCGCTCTGTGCCGTCGACGAGCTCGTCAACCAGGCCGCCAAGGCGCGCTACATGTTCGGCGGCCAGGGCCGGGTGCCGCTCGTGGTGCGCGAGCCCATGGGGATGTGGCGGAGCTCGGCGGCGCAGCACAGCCAGAGCCTCGAGGCCTGGTACGTGCACGTCCCCGGCCTCGTCGTCCTGGCCCCCGCCACCCCGGCCGACAACCGCGCCCTCCTGCGGGCGGCGATCGCCTGCGACGATCCGGTCGTCCATCTCGAGCACAAGAACCTCTGGCCGCTTCTGGGTGAGGTTCCCGAGGAGCCCGAGCCGGCGCCGATCGGACGCGCCCGGCGGGTGCGCGACGGCAGCGATCTGACCCTCGTCTCCTGGTCGGCGACCGTGCACGAGGCGGCCCGCGCCGCCGAGGAGCTCGCGCGCGAGGGGATCTCGGTCGACCTCCTCGACCTGCGCTCGCTCTGGCCCTGGGACCGGGAGGCGGTGCTCGGCTCGGCGGCGCGCACCGGCCGACTCCTGGTCGCCCACGAGGCGGTCAAGGTGGCCGGGCTCGGCGGCGAGATCGCTGCCACCGTGGCCGAGGAGCTGGGCGTGCCGGTGGCTCGCCTGGGCGCGCCGCGGGTGCCCGTGCCCTACAGCCCGCCGCTCGAGGCCGAGCTTCGGGTCGAGGCCGCCGCCATCGCGGCCGGCGCGCGGCGGCTGCTCGCCCGTCCGCCTCGGCGTTGAACCGCGCCCGGCCATACCGGGCTGCCGCCGTCGCGCCCTCGCGCGGGTTGGCTCCGCCCGACCGCCCGGTCAAGGTGCCGGGCGGGAACGGAACGGGATCGACGGGATGGCACTGGCCCTGCGGCGGCTCGCCGAGGACGCCTCGCGCAGCCTCGCCTACGCGGTGGCGCCGCGGCTCACGGCCGCCCGCACCTTCGCCCGACGGCGTCGGGCCGGCCTGCTCGACCCGGAGCTCGAGCTGGTGCCGGCGCTGCTCGATCCGGACCGGCTCGGCGTCGACGTCGGCGCCAACTACGGTTTCTGGACGCTGGCGATGGCGCAGCGGGCGCGCCGGGTGTTGGCGATCGAGCCGATCCCGGAGCTCGCCGCAGCACTCCTGCGGCGCGCCCCTGGCCATGTCCGGGTGCTGGTCTGCGCGCTCTCCGAGCGGCCCGGCAGGGCCGGCCTTCGGATTCCGCTCGATGCCGGCCGCGCCACCATCGAGCCGGCCAACGCGCTCCGCGACGGGCCGCCGGCGCGGACCCTCGAGGTAACGCTCGAGCGGCTCGACGACCTGCCGCTCGACGCCCGGCTCGGGCTCGTCAAGATCGATGTCGAGGGCCACGAGCTGGCGGTCTGCCGGGGCGCCGCCCGCCGTCTGGAGGCCGATCGGCCGTCCCTGGTGATCGAGGCCGAGGAGCGTCACCGCCCGGGCGCGGTCGCCGATTTGGCGGCCTTCCTCGGGACCTTGGGCTACCGCGGCTTCTTCCTCGAAAAGCACCGCCTGCGCGGGATCGCGGCCTTCGACGCCGCCCGCCACCAGCCGCTCGACGCCACGGGCGCACCGCGCCAGGGGCCGCTCGGGTACGTCAACAACCTCCTGTTCGTGCCGCCCGAACGGCAGGCGGCACTCGCCGCGGCGGTCGCCTCCCGCTGGGGCGGCTGAGCCGGGGCCCCTGGCCCGCGCGCCTCAGCCGTCGCCGGACCGCCGTCCGTTCGAGGCGGTCGGCTGGAACAGGGGCCGCCCGTCGAGCGTGAAAGAGGCGATCGCGGCCTGCCCCTCGGGCCCGGTGAGCCAGTCGGCGAAGGCCCGGGCCTCCGCCGCCTTCACGTGCGGATGGCGGGCCGGGTTGACGAGGACGAGGCCGTAGGGGTTGAACAGCCGCGGGTCGCCCTCGACCAGGATCGCGAGGCCGCGCCGGTTGGCGAAGCTCGCCCAGGAGCCGCGGTCGGCGAGCGTGTAGGCGCCGAGCGCGGCCGCCGTGTTCAGGGTCGCCCCCATGCCCGAGCCGAGCTCGCGGTACCACCGCCCCTTTGCCCTGCCCGGCTCGATCCCGGCGGCGCCCCAGAGCCCGCGCTCGAGCCTGTGGGTGCCGCTCTCGTCGCCGCGGCTGAGGAAGGGCGCCGCGCGGCCGGCGATCGCCCGAAGTGCCGCGACCACGTCCCCACCCTCGGCTCCGACCGGATCGGCCGCGGGGCCCACGAGCACGAAATCGTTGGCCATGACCTCGCGCCGGTCGATGCCGAAACCCGCCGCCACGAACGCCTCCTCGCTCGGCCGGTGGTGGAGGAGGAGGACGTCGGCGTCGCCCCGTTCGCCGAGCTTCAGGGCCTGGCCCGTGCCGACCGCCACGACCTTGACCCGGATGCCGCTCGCCTTCTCGAAGCGCGGCAGGATGTGCGCGAACAGCCCCGAGTTCTCGGTCGAGGTCGTCGAGGCCAACAGGATCGCGCGATCGGCGGCCCGGGCCGGGGCCACCGCGGCGGCGAGAGCCAGGGCGAGGAGGAGCGGGTGCAGGACTCGCATCCGACGGAGCTCCCTCAATCGAGTAGCTCGCCCGCCAGGAAGGCCCCGGCCTCGGGAGTGACCGGCCGGTCGAAGAAGGTGGCCGCGGCCGCGCGTTCCATCAGCCGACCCTTGTGCAGGAACAGCACCTCCTCGGCCAGCCGGCGTGCCTGGCCGAGATCGTGGGTGCTCGTGACGATCGTCACCCCGCGGCCGGCGAGGTCGCGGACGATCGCCTCGACCATCCGGGTGGCGGCCGGGTCGAGGCTCGCGGTCGGTTCGTCGAGCAATAGGAGCTGCGGGCGGAGCGCCCAGGCGCGGGCGAGCGCGAGACGCTGCTGCTCGCCACCGGAGAGCGAGCGGGCGGCGCGCCGCTCGAAGCCCGCGAGGCCCACGAGGGCGAGGGCTTCCTCGATCCGCGGCCGCCGTTCGCGGCGCGGCACGCCACGGGCGGCGAGCGCCACGGCGAGATCGCCGCGCACCGAGCGGCGCAGGAGCACGGGCTTCTGGAAGACGAAGGCTTGCGCGAGCCGGCGGCGGTCGGGGTCGGGCTCGGTCCAGCGGAGTGTGCCGCGGGCGGGCGGCACGAGCCCGTGCAGGACGCGCAACAACAGGCTCTTGCCGGCGCCGTTCGGGCCCAGGATCACCGTGCAGCGGTGCGGGTGGAGGGTGAAGGAAAGGCCGTCGAGCAGCCGCCTGCCGCCCGCTTCGACCACCAGCCCCTCGACCTCGAGCGGCAGGAGGGGCGCGGGCCCCTGTCCGTCGACTGCGGCGTGATGGCCGATCATCCCTCGATCCGCCGCGCCACGCGCCGCAGACCGGCCGCGGCGAGGTTGACGACCAGGACCACGAGCAGCAGCACGAGGCCGAGAGCCAGGGCCTGCGCCAGCGCGCCCTTGCTCGTCTCGAGGGCGATCGCCGTGGTCATGGTGCGGGTGTGGTCGCGGATGTTGCCGCCGACGATCAGGATCGCCCCCACTTCTGCCGCCGCCCGGCCGAAGCCCGCGAGGCAGGCGGTGGCGAGCCGATAACGGGCGTCGAACAGCAGGACCGGCACGGCCGCGGCCGGGCGCAGGCCGAGCGAGGCCAGGTGCTCGCGATAGTCCTCGAGCAGGTCGGCAACCGCTTGGCGGGCGAGGGCGGCGACGATCGGGGTGACCAGGATCGTCTGGGCGATCACCATGGCGGTCGGGGTGAAGAGGAGCCCGAGCTCGCCGAGCGGCCCGGCGCGTGAGAGGAGGAGATAAACGAGCAGGCCCACCACCACCGGCGGCAGGCCCATCCCGGCATCCACGAGGAGGACGAGCGCGCCGCGCCCGGGGAAGCGGGCGAGCGCCAAGAGCGCGCCGAGCGGCAGGCCGATCAGGGCGGCGAGCGCGGTCGCCCCGAGGCTCACCTCGAGCGAGAGGGCGACGATCGCAAAAAGCTCAGGATCGGCGCTCCCGAGGAGCCGGGACGCCGTGGCCGCCGCCTCGCCGATCTCACCCACGACCCCTCCCGCCGGCTGCACCGCTCGAGGCCTGTGCAGCAAAGCCGAGGGGTGGACAAGGGAGCCCGCGACCTCCGGCGCTCAGCCCATCGGCCAGCTCGGCAGCGGCGCCCGGATCCGCTCGAAGGCGGCGGCCATCTGCAGCACACCCAGATCGTCGAAGCGCGGGCCCACGATCTGCAGACCGATCGGCAGGCCGTCGGGATCGACCCCGCAGGGCACCGAGCAGGCCGGCTGCTCGGACTGGTTGAAGGGGGCGGTGAAGGCGATGTGCTCGAAGGGCCGGTCGAGATCGTTGCCCGGGCAGGCGTCCTCCGCCGCGTAGGGCGGGATCGGGAAGGTCGGGGTGAGGAGATAGTCGAGCGGCTCCAGCACCTCCTGGCAGCGCCGCCGCATCTCGAAGAGGAGGGCCAGATCGCGCGCCGCCTGGATGGCGCTCGAGCCGACCGCGGCCATCGCCCAATCGCGCACGAAGGGCAGGCAGCGCGCCGACCGCTCGGCCGGCAGGTCCAGGAGCTGGGCCGCGAGCCGGGCACGGAAGAAGCGGTCGAGAGCCCGATAGAGCCGGTCCTCGAGGAACGGCGGCACGGGCTCGACCACGGCGCCCGCCGATTCGAAGCGCCTGGCCGCGTCCTCGATCGCGGCGCGGATCGGCGGGGCGACCGGCAGGCCGGCGCCGATGTCGAGGCAAAGCCCGAGGCGCAGGCCGCGCGGCTCCCGTTGGAGCCGGTCGGCATAGACCGCGGGATCGGGCGGCAGCGCCATGAAGTCGCGCGCATCGGGCTTCTTGAGCTGGTCGAGGAGCAGCGCCGCGTCCAGCACCGTGCGGGTCATGGGGCCGGTCACCCGGCCGAGGAAGGGCGGGTCGATCGGCACCCGGCCGAGGCTCGGCTTGAAGGCGAAGATCCCGCACCAGGCGGCCGGCAGGCGCACCGAGCCGCCGATGTCGGTGCCGAGCGCCACGGGCCCGTAGCCGGCGGCCACCGCGGCCCCCGCCCCGGAGCTCGAGCCGGCCGTGTTCCTGGCCGGGTTCCAGGGGTTGCGGGTGACCCCGTGGAACCCGGAGAGGCCGGAGGCGAGCATGCCGAAATCCGGCATCGTGGTCTTGCCGAGGAGCACCGTACCGGCCTCGCGCAGGCGCGCCGCCGGCGGCGAATCGACCCCGCAGATGACGCTCGCATCGAGCGTACGGGTGCCAACGGGCGTCGGCGTGCCGGCTGTGGCGATGTTGTCCTTCAAGGTGATCGGCACGCCGTCCAGCGGCGAGCGCGGCCGGCCCTCGGCCCAGCGCGCCTCGCTCTCGGCGGCCTCGGCGAGCGCGCGCTCGGCCAGCACCAGATACATGGCGTTGAGGGTACGGTCGCAGGCCTCGATCCGGGCGAGCGCGGCGCGGGTCGCTTCGACCGGGGAAAGCTCCCTCGTGCCATAGGCGGCGACGAGCTCGGCTGCGGAGAGATCGTGGAGGGCGGGCATCGGGGCCTTCCGCTGGTCGGTAGGGGGCAGGGGTAGCAGGCGGCGCGCGGCGTTTCGAGCCCGCTCGGCCGTGGGGCTCCCCGCCCGGCCGGAGCCGGCTCAGCCGGCGAGCGCCGGCTCCTCGAGGAGCTCGAGCTTTCGGGCGAGCTGGATGAAGTCGGTGGCGGTGAGGTCGAAGGGCCGCGGCGGGCGCGGCTCGAGCGGTCCGCCGATCCCCCATTGCCCGGGCCGGCCGACGAACGCCGTCTTGAGCCCCGCCGCCCGCGCGCCCTCGAGGTCGGAGGTGTGCGAGGCCACCAGCATCGCCTCCTCCGGGGCGGCGCCCAAGAGCTCCGCGGCCCCCCGGTAGGTCACCGGGTCGGGCTTGTAGCGGCGGAACAGCTCGGCCGAGAGGATGCAGTCGAACGGCAGGCCCGCGTTCTTCGCCATCTCGGTCAACAGCAGCAGGTTGCCGTTCGAGAGGGTCGCCACGAGCCGGCGGCGGCGGAGCAGGGCGAGCCCCTCGGCCGCGTCGGGGAACGGCTCCAGCCGGTGCCAGACCCGGTTCAGGTGATCGGCCTCGGCCTCCGAGAGGGCGAGGCCGTGCTCGGCCAGGAGCGCGTCGAGCTTCTGCCGATGCAAGCCGTCGACGTTGGTCCAGGGCCGCCTTCCCTCGTTCACCTCGACCATGGCGTCCAGATAGCCCTCGCGCCGCCAGCGGTCGGCGAAGCGCTCGCAGTCGAGCCGCCAGCCCTTGGCGGCGGCGAGCGTCGCGAGCTCCCGGACCACCGTCCTGCGCCAGTCGACCACCGTGCCGAACATGTCGAACAAAAGGACCTTGATCCGCGCCACGTCCATGCTCGCCTCCCGTCTCAGCCCTCGGCCACGATCTCGCGCCGCTCGTGCGACGAACGGTCGAGGAGGTGGAACAGCTCGACCACCCGGCGCCCCTCCTCGGCGGTGAGCACCTCCTGCTCGGCCCGGCCGAGCAGCACCTCGAGGAAGTGCAGGGTCGAGAGCCGGAAGCTCTCCCCCCAGTCCTGCACGAGATCGTGGAACGCCCGCACCTCGCCGTCCCGGTAGAGGGTCAGGACCGGCTCGTCCAGGAGCCGATCGGAGCAGCGGTGCACCACGATGAAGCCGCGCTCGCCCTGGATCTCGAACTGCTCGTGGCTGGCGTAATAGTCGGTCCGGACCTTCATCTCGAGGGCGAGCGCCACGTCCCAGACGGCGTGCAGCGGCGGGTCCCGATGCCGCCAGGTCAAGGTCGCGGGCGCGTCCAGGATGGTGCCCGAGGGCAGGGTGGTCGTGTCGATCCGCGCCCAGACGTTCTTGACCGGGCCGAACAGCCAGAGCGCCACCGCCAGGAGGTGATGGCCGTGGTCGAACACGATCGGCCCGCCGCGGCCCTCGGCGCCGAGCGCGTAGCGCCAGGCGTTGGTCTCGACCGGCACCTGCCAGGCGCCGCTGCGATCGCCCACCACGACCTTCATGCGGAAGTGGGTCGGCCGGCCGATGGCGCCCTCGCGCAGGAGCTCGCGGGCTCTCACGAGCGGCGGGTAGAAGACGAAGTTCTCGAACAGTTTGAGCCTGCGCCCGGCACTCCGGGCGGCCAGGATCATGCGGTCGCACTCGGCCACCGTCATGGCCATGGGCTTCTGCACCGAGACGTGGCAGCCGGCGCGAAGCGCCGCCTCGGCCATGGCCGCGTGCAGGGGGTGGGGGGTCAGGATCTCGACCAGGTCGAGGTCCTGGGCCAGGAGCTCCTCGAACCGGGTGGTGGTGCGCGCCTCGGGCAGGAGCGCCCGGCGCCGCTCGAGCAGCTCCGGCCGGCTGTCGCACAGCGCCACCACCTCGGCCTCGGGGTGGCCGAGATAGCCCTTGACGTTGAGATCGAAAATCCGCCCGAGGCCGACGATCCCGACCCGCAGCCGACGCGTCATTTGACGGCTCCCATGGTGAGCCCGCCGACCATGTGCCGGCCGGCCACGTAGAAGAACAGCGCCAAGGGGATCATCGAGATGAAGGAGGCCGCCGCCATCTCGTTGTAGAAGGTTTGGTGCTCGGACTTGTAGCCGGCGATGGCCAAGGGCAGGGTGTCGATCCCGCCGCGCGAGAGGATGAGCGCGAACAGGAGCTCGATGTAGGAGGCGAGGAAGACGAAGCAGGCGGTGACCGCGAGGCCCGGGGCGGCGAGCGGCAGGACCACGTGGCGCAGCACGCGGGCGAGGCTCGCGCCGTCGATCAGGGCCGCCTCCTCGAGCTCGACCGGGATGGTGTCGAAGAAGCCCTTCATGAGCCAGATCGCCAAGGGCAGCGACAGGAGCGCGTGCACGAGCGACAGGCCGAGCCGGGTGTCGAGCAGGCCGTAGGCCGACATCATGAGGAAGATCGGCACCGCGAGGCTGACCCCCGGGGTCATGCGGATCAGAAGAAGCGCGTTGAAGGCCAGGGTGAGGCCGGCCGAGCGGAAGCGCGAGAAGACGTAGGCCGCACCGGTGCTGACGAGGAGGCAGATCAGGACGGTCGTCCCGGCCACCAGGAAGGAGTTGACGACGCTCGGCACGATCGAGGTCTTGGCGCCGACCTCGAGCCAGTCGCCGCCCAGGAGTACGGCGGCGTAGGTCCGCCAGGTGAGGAGGTCGGGAATCTCGAGCCGGCGCGGGATGTGACCCGGCGTCGTGACCGAGACGAGCGCGTACCAGAGGAACGGGAAGGCCGACCAGAGGACGACCAGGAGCGCCGCCAGGGCGAGGCCGGCGCGCGCCCAGGGCCCCGCCCTCATGCCGCCCGCCGCCGCAGCAGGAGGAACCCCGCCACCACCGCCAGGGGGAAGAGCAGGGTGAGCACGCCCCAGGCGCTCGCCCGCCCGAAGCTCAGCTCCATGAACGCGGTCTTGTAGGTGACGATGCTGAGCGTGGTCGAGGCGGTGCCCGGCCCGCCGCCGGTCATGATCCAGAGATAGTCGAAGGCCCGGTAGGTATCGAGCGTCTTGATGGTCACCGCGATCAGGATCACGGGTCTGAGCATCGGCAGGATCACGTACCGGAAGCTCTGCAGGAAGCTGGCGCCGTCGACCCGGGCGGCCTCGAGCGGCTCGGGCGGCAGGCTCTGGAGGCCGGCCAGGAGGATCAGGTACATGAAGGGCGTCCAGCCCCACACGTCGGTGAGCATGACGAGCCAGAAGGCGCCCTCGGAGACGAGCCAGGGGTAGGTCGGCAGGCCGAGCAGCGCCAGGAGGTGGTTCACCCAGCCATAGTGCTCGGTGTAGGCGAAGCTCCACATCACCCCGGCCGCGGCCGGGATGAAGATCATCGGCAGGATCACGACCTGGCGGAGCGCGGTGCCGAGCCCGGCGCCCAGGTGCCGGCCGACCCCTACGGTCAGGAGCGCCATGGCGAGGCCGAGCACGAGGCTCGCCGCCACGCACACCCCTGTGTAGAGGAAGGTCCGCAGGACGTGCCGGCGGGCCTCGGGGCTGCCCAGGATCTCGGCGTAGTTGGCGAGCCCCACATACTCGTCGACGGCGTAGGCCGGCTCGACCTCGCGCAGGCTCATGCGCACGAGCTCGGCGATCGGCCACGCGTAGAGGATCAGGAGGTAGGCGGCCGGCAACGCCAGGAACAGGACCAGGAGGCCGCGGTTGCCGGCGCCGACCGCGGCCCTGGCCGCCATCGCCGCGCCGCTACTTGATGTGCCCGGCGCGCTTCAGGGTCCGCTCGATCTCGGCCGCGTACTGATCGACGAACTCCGCCGGCGAGAGCTTGTTGGCGATCAGCTGGGTGTAGAGCTCGATCCCCTTGGTGCGCGGCTGCTGCGACATCTCCGGCACCTGGATGATGATCTTGGCCTCCTTGAAGGCGTCGTAGAGGGCGCGCGGGTTGACCCCGCCCGGCTCGACCGCGGTCTTGTAGGCGAGGTCCTTGATCGGTGGCAGCTGCCCGGCCGCCATGTCGACCTGTGGGTGCTCGTTCAGCACCCACTTGATGAACTCCCAGGCGGCGTCCGGGTGCTTGGCGTCCTGCGGGATGCCCATCACCCACCAGGAGCTGTAGCCGCCCGAGCTCGAGCCCGTGAAGGAGGGGAAGCGGAAGGCGCCGACCGGGCCCACCTGCTTGATGTTTTCGGGCTTCTGCATGAACTGCCAGTAATCCGAGAGCCAGCCATAGGCCATGGCCGAGGCG
>CAZDFD010000107.1:0-11021 GCA_964504655.1 uncultured Geminicoccaceae bacterium | reverse complement strand
CACCAGATCGGCGAACAGCACGGTGAGCTGCCGCCGCTCCGCCCGCCGCGGCCGCCCGCCCGGCCCCGGCCTCGCCTCCGCCGCCGGCCCGGCAGCCAGGGCGGCGATGGCCTTGAGAAGCCGCTTGCGGTCGCCGAGCGGAAGGCCGAGCTCCTTGAGGTCGGCATCGCTCAGATCCGGCAGGAGGTCGAGGCCGATCCGCGCGGCCGCGAAGGCCGGAGCGTGCTCGGCCAAGCCGATCCGCCGGAGCAACACCTCGACCTCGTCGCCCATGGCCCGAGCCCACCCGACCGATCGCACGATCCTACCTCCGAGCCGCCCGCGGTGCCACCGTCCGCCGGTGCTGCCGGCACGCTCCGTCGACCCTCGGTTGCCAGCCGGCCGGTCGGATGCGATCCTGGGGCATGGCAGGGCGGCTCGATCCGCCCTCCGGGATCGGGGGGAAGAGCCATGGCGCGCAGCCGGACGTCGCGTTCCTCGGGCAGGATTCCGCCCTCGCCGCAAGCGGCGCCGCATCCGCCGCCGGGGCTCGCCGAGGCGGCCGCCGGATTCGCCGGGGCGCCGGCCGCCGCAGGGGCCCGCACCCTCTCGGCCGCCGCCCGCGAGCTCATCGTCCGCCACGAGAGCGGCGGCCGGGCCTTCTACGAGCAGGTGATCAAGGCGCGGCCGCACTGGCCCGCCTTCAGTTCGGGGCTGACCATCGGCTTCGGCTGGGACCTCGGATTCCACACCCGGGCCGAGCTCGAGCAGGTCTGGGGGCCGCGGCTCGGCGCGCCCGCGGTCGGCCGGCTGGCGGCCGCGCTCGGGCTCCGCGCGGTGGAGCCCGAGCGCGCCCGGAAGGTGCGCGAGCTCAAGGAGTTCGTCCGCCGCTTGGCGGACATCGTGATACCCTGGGAGATGGCCGAGGCGGCCTTCCTCGAGACCACCGCCCCGGCCGAGCTCGCCCGCACGCTGCGCGCCCTGCCGGCTGCGGCCGACCTCCCCGAGGACTGCCTGGGTGCCCTCGTCTCGCTGGTCTTCAACCGCGGCGCCGGTGGCTTCACCGACCCGCGCGAGCGGTTCACCGAGATGCGCGCGATCCGCGCCCACCTGCTCGAGGGCCGGCCCGAACGGATCCCGGCCGAGCTGCGCGCCATGGCGCGGCTGTGGCCGGACAGCCCGGGCCTGCAGAAGCGGCGCGCGGAGGAGGCGGAGCTGTTCGAGCGCGGGCTCCGGGCCCGGCCCGCGGGCCTGCCCGGCCCGGTCGGCGCCGCGGCGGCGCCCGCGGCGGCGGCGCCGCTGCCGGTCCTGGACGCGGCGCCCGACCGCGTCGACCTGCGCGACCTCGTCTACCGCGCCCCGCTCGTGCCGCTGCCGCCGCGCCACCCGGCGGAGCGCGACATCGCCCTGCACCTCGAGCGCTACCGCGAGGACGGCATGATCCTCGACCAGGGCCGCGAGGGCGCGTGCACCGGCTTCGGGCTCGCCGCCTGCATCAACTTCCTCGCCTGGCGGCGCTGGGTGGCGGCCGGGCGGCCGTCGGCCGAGCGGCCGGCGCGGGTCAGCCCGAAGATGCTCTACGAGCTCGCCAAGCTCTACGACGAGTGGCCGGGCGAGGCCTACGAGGGCTCCTCCTGCCGCGGCGCCATGAAGGGCTGGCACAAGCACGGCGCCTGCGCCGAGCCGCTCTGGCCGGCGACCGGGCGGCCGGACCCGGGCTGGACCCTGGACGCGGCCGAGCGCCCGCTCGGCGCCTACTACCGGGTCGACCGCACCTCCCTGTCCGACCTGCAGGCGGCGATCCACGAGGTCGGCGCCGTCTACGCCTCGGCCAACGTGCATCGCGGCTGGCGGCTCGGAGCGACCGCCGAGCTGCCGGAGATCCCCTGGCGCAGCCGCACGCCGGTCGAGGGCGGCCACGCCTTCGCGCTCGTGGGCTACGAGCGGCGCGGCTTCATCGTGCAGAACTCCTGGGGGCCGGGTTGGGGCTTCGCGGGCTTCGCGATCCTGGGCTACGACGACTGGCTCGCCAACGGCATGGACGCCTGGGTGGCGGTGACCGGCGCCCCGATCGCTCGCGCCGTGGCCAACGCCACCGCGGCCAGCTCGACCCGGCCGCTGCAGCTGCGCATGGGCCTGGCCGGCGCGGGCCGGCCGACGCAGCCGGACGACGAGCGCTGGGACGAGGCGCGCGCCCGCCGCCACACGATCGTGCTCGGCAACGACGGGCGGCCGCTCCGCCGCCACGCCGACAGCTTGGGCCCGGCCGAGGAGGTCGAGATGATCGGCCGCCGGCTGGCCGCGGCCTCGCTCGACGGGCTCGGCTCGCGCAAGCTGGCGCTCTACGCCCATGGCGGGCTCAACAGCGAGGAGGACGCGATCGCCCGCGCCCGGGTGCTCGGCCCCTGCTTCCTGCGCAACGGGATCCACCCGCTGTTCGTCGCCTGGAAGACGAGCGTGCCCGAGACCCTGCGGGCAGAGATCGAGGACATCGGCCGGGCGGTCCTCGAGGGCCTGGGCATCCGGGCCGGGGGCAAGCTGCTCGACCGGTTCCGGGAGACCCTCGCCGAGATCCGGGACCGCTCGATCGAGGCCGTGGCGAGCGCCGGGATCGCGCGCGCGGTCTGGACGGAGATGAAGGAGAACGCCGCCGGCAGCGTCGCGCCGGACGGTGGGATGGCGCAGGCGGCGGCGGCCCTGGCCGGGCTCGCGGCCGACCGGCCGGGCCTCGAGGTCCACCTGATCGGCCATTCGGCCGGGGCGATCCTGCTCGGCCACCTGATCCGGCCCCTGCGCGCGGCGGGCCTGCGGCCGGCCGGGCTGCACCTGTTCGCCCCGGCCTGCACCATGCGCTTCGCGGCCGACAGCTTCGGCGCGGCGCTCGCCGGCCGGGGCCGCGCCCTCGACCGCCGGCCGGTCCGGATCTGGCTCTTGAGCGACCGCAACGAGCGGGCCGATTCGGTGGGCCCGTACGGCAAGTCGCTCCTCTATCTCGTGAGCCGGGCGCTCGAGCGCGACCAGCGCACCCCGCTCCTCGGCCTCGCCGCCGCCTGGGACCCGAGCCTGAGCGAGGAGCGCGACCCGGTCCGGGTCGACGATCCGGGGCGGCTCGCCTGGCTCGAGGCCTGGGGCGACGGGCCGCCGCCCGAGCTCCTGCGCGAGCCCGAGGCGAGCGCCGGGCCGACCACGATCGCCGCCGACCACGGCTCGTTCGACAACAATGTCGCGGTGATCGCGGCCACGCTCCGGGCGATCCGCGGCGCGGAGCTGGCGGCACCGGTGACCGACCTGCGCGGCTTCTGAGCCGCCCCGGGCGGCCGCGCCGCTACTTCTTGCGGAACCGGTCGAGGGCCACGATCTCGGCGCCGCCCTTGGGCGGCTCGGCCTCGGCCGGCTTGGCGAGCAGCGGCGGCCGGCGCTCCGCGGTCGCCGCCGGCATCGGCACGACCTCGGGCTCGAGGGTGAACTGCAGGCCGAACTCGGCGCCCGGGTCGGCGAACACCTTGATCGCGTGGAACGGGATCTTGAGGCGCTGCGGCACGTCGTTGAAGCTCAAGGTCACGGCGAAGCCGGTCTCGTCGACCTCGAGGTCCCAGTACTGGTGCTGCAGCACCACCGTCATCTCGGTCGGGTAGCGCTCGCGCAGGTGGTCGGCGATCTCGACGCCCGGGTCGGAGGTCCGGAAGGTCACGTAGAAATGGTGCGGCGGCGGCACGCCGTCGACCGCCAGCCGACGCAGGACGTCGCGCACGACGGTCCTGAGCGCCTGCTCGACCATGCGCCCGTAGTCGATCGACCCTCGCGCCATGCCTGCTCGCCTGCTCCGCCCCGGCGATGAGGTGGGGGGCTTCTGTTGCCCGGCGCCCCCCGGGCCGCGCTTACCTAACCGAAATCAGGCAGCGAGCGCCAGACGATTGTCGTTGGCACTTGTGGTTCGGCCCGATAACGGCGGTACCATGCCGGGCGAAAGCTACCCCTTTACTGCGCGCGTCGATCCTGATTCGCCCCCGTGCGGCCGGACCCCCTGGCGGGGATCCGGCTCGGAATGGTGGAGGCGCCGGGCTCTGCCCCCGGGTCCGCATCGCCTATTCCAGGCAGTGTTCATCGCCATCTCCGGCTCGCGCCGGCACCGCTCAATATAGGGGCCCGCCACCGAACTGCAACGGTGCCGGTCTCGACAGGGCGGCCCGGGCGTCCCATGAAGCGCCGCGGGCGGACCGGAGGTGCGGCATGCGGCTCGAGGCGGACAAGCTCGCCGAGATCGAGGCGGCGCGCGCCCAGGAGAGCCCGACCCGGCGGGCGACCGTGGCGGCGCTCGAGGAGATCCTGGGCCAGCCGCTGCCGGTGCTCGACCACGGCTTCGTGCGGGTCGTCGACTACATGGGCGACGACGCGGCGATCGTGCAGGCGGCCCGCGTCTCCTACGGCAAGGGCACGCGGCAGGTCAGCGGCGACCGGGCGCTGATCCGCTACCTGATGCGCCACCGCCACACGAGCCCCTTCGAGATGTGCGAGATCAAGCTGCACGTGAAGCTGCCGATCTTCGTGGCGCGGCAGTGGATCCGGCACCGCACCGCCAGCGTCAACGAGTACTCGGCGCGCTACTCGATCCTCGATCGCGAGTTCTACCTCCCCGACCGCGAGCTGCTGCGGCTCGTGCGCACCGAGCCCGAGGCCGGCGCGCCGCGCCAGGAGCGGCTGTTCGAGGCGCCGGCGGTCGAGGCGCAGGCGACCGCGGCCCAGTCGGCGAGCAACCGGCAGGGCCGCGAGGGACCGCTCGAGGCGGCCGTGGCGGCCGATCTGGTCCGCCGCATGAAGCGCGCCGCCGAGACCGACTTCACCCTCTACGAGCGGCTGCTCGGCGGCGAGGAGGGCGGCGAGGGCTTCGGGATCGCCCGCGAGCTGGCGCGCACCGTGCTGCCACTGTCGACCTACACGCAGTGGTACTGGAAGGTCGACCTGCACAACCTGCTGCACTTCCTCCGGCTCAGGGCCGACCCGCACGCCCAGCACGAGATCCGCGCCTACGCCCTCGTGCTGCTGGACGTGGTGCGCCGCTGGGTGCCGCTCGCCTTCGAGGCGTTCGAGGACTATCGCCGCAACGGCCTCGAGCTGTCGGCCCAGGCGGTCCAGGCGGTTCGCCGGGCGCTGCGCGGCGAGCCCGTCGACATGGCCGTGGCCGGGCTCGGCCGGCGCGAGTGGGACGAGCTCCTGGCGGCCCTGCCCGAGCTCGGCGGCGCCGACCGCAAGGGCTAGGTCGAGCTCGTGCGGCCGGCGCAGAGTGCCAGGATGACCGCGAACACGCCGACGGTCAGGATCATCGCCAGGTAGAAGAGTTTGGCGAAGCCCAGGGTGAGCGCCACCACCACGCCCAGGAGCACGAGCGCGAGTGCCACCCACCCCTCGCTGCCGAGACCTTCGGTTGCCGGCACGGCATCTCTCCCGCTCTCCGCCCCGGCGCTTCCTAGCGCGGTGCGGCGACGGCCGCCACCCGGCCGGCCGTCGCAGGGCCGGGTGCTGCCGGTGGTACTGTAGGAAACGCACAACAGCCCTGGGGCATTTCCGCGCCGGCACCGGATCGGTCGAGTGGCGAGCGTTCCCATGGCCGGATGATGCCGGTATCACGGATGCCCACGGGAGCAGTGCAGAGGGAGCAAGGTCGCATGCTCAGCTACGTTCGCCTGGCCGCCGCGGCGAGTGGCCTGGCCCTTCTGGTCGGCTGCGGCGAGCGCCCGCCCGGCTACACCGACATCTTCGGCCGCCTGTTCGAGGCCGGGCCGTCGGAATCCGCCATGAAGGCGGCGCGCGGCACGAGCCCCGGGGCGGATCCGTACCGGGCCGCCTACTACAAGTACTCGATGGAGCATGCGGAGTACGAGTTCTCCAAGATGGAGGACTACCGCGACGCCACCTACCACGCCAACAACGCGGCGGCGGCCGCCAAGGGCGGGGCGCCGGAGCCGGCCGCGATCTCGTCGCGTCAGCTCCCGAGCGACAAGGTCGAGGAGCTCACCAGCGCCCGCAACCGTCTGGTGGCGGCGCTCAACTCGGGTGGTGCCGGCCGCAACGCCGACGCCGCCGGCAAGGCGGTCGCCCGCTTCAACTGCTGGATGGAGCAGCAGGAGGAGAACTTCCAGCCGCGCGACATCGCCTACTGCAAGAACCAGTTCATGGAGGCGCTGGCGCTGATCGAGCCGACCGCCGCCGCGGCGCCGGAGACGATCACGATCGCCGCCGACGTCCTGTTCGACTTCGACAAGGCGGTGATCAAGCCGGCGTTCTTCCCGGCCCTCGACAAGGTCGCCGACATGCTGGTGAAGAACACCAACATGCGGGTCGAGATCTCCGGCCACACCGACACCGTCGGCAGCCAGAAGTACAACCAGGGCCTCTCGGAGCGGCGCGCGCAGGCGGTCGCCGCCTACCTCGAGCGCAAGGGTGTCAGCCGCGACCGGATGACCGTGCGTGGCTACAGCTTCACGCGGCTCGCGGTGCCGACCGGCCCGAACGTCAACGAGCCGAGGAACCGGCGGGTCGAGATCCGCCAGCGCTGATCCCGGCGGCGCGAGCCGCGGGCTTCGGATGTGGGGCGCGGCCGGGTGACCGGCCGCGCTTCGCGTTTCTGCAGGGTCCGGCGGCGGCTCAGCCCGGGGCGAGCAGGCGCAGGGCGAGGCTCGCGAGCCAGAGCAGGAGTGCCGCGCCCAGGGCGAGGCGGGCGGCGCGCCGGTAGCCGTGGTCGAGGGCCGCGCCGATCAGAAGCTGCAGGACCGGGGCCGGCAGGCGCGGCTTCGGTTCCAGGATCAGCCAGAGCTCGGTGTGGCGATAGGGCCGGCGCGGGGCCGCGAGCGCCTTCAGCCGCAGGATCGCCCAGGCCAACAGACAGCCGGCGGCACCGGTGCGCAGGGCCAACAGTGGCCAGCCGGCGAGCCCGGCCATGGCGACGAGCACGGCCAGGCCCGCGAAGCCCGTGGCCCGGCCGATCGAGACGGTGGCGGCCCGTTCGATCGCCTCGCGCGTCGGATCGGACATCGGACCGCCCGGCTCAGAAGGGCGTGTCGACGGTCGAGGCGAGGCCGAGCGTCCGGCAGAGCATCCACCAGGCGATGCGCGCCGCGATCAGCCACCAGACGGCGACCAGCGGCATCAGGCCCTCGAGCATGAAGGAGGGCGTGATCCGGCGCACGAGGTCGAGCACCGGATCGGTGACCCGGCAGAAGAACCGCCAGATGTAGAAGTCCCAGTCCGGCGGCACGAACAGGCTCAGAAGGAAGCGGCCGGCCATCGTCCACATCAGCGCGGCCAGGAGGAAATTGCCGATCCCGAACACGGGATCGCGAAAGAAGAACCAGGCGAGCGCCTCGGTCAACGCGTCCACGACGAGCCTCCCCTGCGAAACAGGAGCGGGGCCCGAAGGCCCCGCTCCCCGACGCGACCGGCGATCGGCTCAATGGCCGGTGGCGGGCTTCACGTCGGTCATGAGCTCGCCGCCCTTGGGGACCCGGATCTGGTCGATCAGATCCTGCAGCTCCTTGGACGGTGCCCGGGTGAGCAGGCTCACGACGATGGTCACGATGAAGGCGACCGGGATGCCGACCATGCCGGAGGCGATGTTGTTGAGCCCCTGCTGGGTCAGCCAGGTGCCGGCGAACCACTTCGGCACCCCGTAATACTCGGTGCCGAACATGTAGAAGACGCAGATCGCGTAGCCCGCGATCATGCCGAGCACCGCGCCGGCCGCGGTGCAGCGCTTCCAGAACACCCCGAGCACGAGGGCCGGGAAGAGGCCGGAGGCGGCCACCGAGAACGCCCAGGACACGAAGATCAGGATGCCCTGCGGCAGGGTGATCGCCGTGTAGGCGGCGATCAGCGCGACCACGATCAGCAGCAGACGGGCGACGATGAGCCGGCGCGCGGTCGACGCCCGCGCATCGATCATCTTGTAGTAGACGTCGTGGCTGAGCGCGTTGGCGATCGCGAGCAGGAGACCGTCCGCGGTCGACAGCGCGGCGGCGAGGCCACCGGCGGCCACGAGGCCGGCGATGACGTAGGGCAGGCCCGCGATCTCGGGCGTCGCGAGCACGACCGTGTCGGGCGCGATCGCGAACCGGTTGAAGGTCAGGGTGGCGACGGGCGTGAGGTTGCCGGCCGCGTCCTTGACCGCCTGGCAGGCGGCGAACACCGCCTCCGGGCTCGCGGCGTTGACGCCGCAGATCTTGACCAGCCCGATCTTGCCGTAGGTGAACACCCAGGACGGCAGCGCCGCCACCGCCTGCAGGCTCGAGATGTCCTTGCCCAGGACGTTGGTGAACACCTCGTACTTCGCGAACACGGCGTAGGCCGGGGCCGTGAAGTAGAGGAGGAAGATGAACAGCAAGGACCAGCCGACCGACTTGCGGGCGTCGCGCACGCTCGGGGTCGTGAAGTAGCGCATGATCACGTGCGGCAGCGAGGCCGTACCGACCATGAGGCAGAGGATCAGGCCGAAATAGTTGAGTGGATCGCGGAACCAGAAGGGCGTGGCGTGGCCCTTGGCGGCGCCGACATAGGGCGCGATGTACTCGGCGGTGCGCTCGAGGTTGGTGATCTCGGCGAGGATCGATCCGTAGGTGAGCTGCGGGACCGGGACGCCGGTCTTCTGCGTCGAGAGGATCACCACCGGGATCAGGTAGGCGATGATCAGCACGATGTACTGGGCCACCTGGGTCCAGGTCACCGCCCGCATGCCGCCCAGCATCGAGCAGACGAGAATGCCCAGGAGGCCGACGAACACCCCGTACTGGAAGGGGATGCCGATCAGCCGCGACATCACGAGACCGGTGCCGGTGAGCTGGCCCATCAGGTAGATGAAGGAGCAGCTGACCAGGATGATCACGCCGATGAAGCGGGCGAAGTTGCCGCCGTAGCGCGCCGCCAGGAAGTCCGGCACGGTGTAGGCGCCGAACTTGCGCAGGTAGGGCGCCACCAGCACGGCCACCAGCACGTAGCCGCCGGTCCAGCCCAGGATGAAGGCGAGGCCGTCATAGCCCTGGGCGTAGAGCGAGCCCGCCATGCCGATGAACGAGGCGGCGCTCATCCAGTCGGCGGCGGTCGCCATGCCGTTGTAGAAGGCCGGCACCCGTCGTCCGGCCACGTAGTACTCCGAGACCTGCGCCGTCCGGGAGAGGTAGCCGATGCCCGCGTAGACCGCGATCGTCAGCAGGACGAACAGGTAGCCGAGAATGTACCCGGGCACCCCGATCTGCTCGAGGATCGCCAGGATGATGACGAAGCCGAGGAACCCACCCGTATAGTACGTGTAGATCTTACCGAGATTGGCAACGAAGGAGTCCTGCATCGGTCCTCACTCCTCTTCGGCCAAGCCGAACTCTTCGTCGATCTTGTTCTGCTTCCAGGCGAACCAGAAGATCTGAACGACGAAGACGATCAGCGAGCCCTGGGCGGCCATGTAGAAGCCCAGGGGGAAGCCCATGATGGTGATCGTGTTGAGCTGCTCGACGAAGAAGTGAAGCCCGAAGCTGAACACGAACCAGACGATCATCGAGAAGATCATCAGGCCGCGGGTGCGGCGCCAATGCTCCTCGGCACGTGACGACGGCTGCATGTCCCACCTCCCGGTCCGCCTGGCGCGGGATCACCGGCGCGGCCGGTGTCCTCAGGCGGTCGTCTCTACCCCGACTGCGCCGCGTCCGTCGCCCGCCGAACGGCGGACGACCCCGGCACAGGCCGCGTCGCGGTGTTTCACGACGGTAATCCGCTGTAAGGTGGGCGCAAGGACGCACCCCGGACGCCGGAACGACGCCATGCTGGGACAAGCTGCCGCAGCGCTCGAACGGATCCAGAACATCGTCCGCCGGGTCGTGCCCGGCGCGGGCCCGGCGGAGCGCTGCGCGAGTGCCTCGGATCTGGCCGCGCTGCTCGCCCGCGAGGCCGCCTTCGTGGCGCAGAAGGCGACCGTCGAGTTCTGCCGGGCGCGGGCCGGGTGCAACTGGGCCAAGCTGTTCGACGAGCAGGAGTTCGTGCGGGAGATGGCGCGCTCGCGCTGGAGCGCCTTCCCGGTCCTGCTCGCCGACCTGGCCGAGCTCGCCCAGACCCTGCTCAGACGCGCCGGGGCCGCGGCCGCGGCGCGGCCGGAGGCCCTGGCCCCGGTCGTCCGGGCGGCGCTGCGCCATCACGGCGAGCCGGAGATCCCCCTCGATCTCGAGCGGATCGAGGCCGAGATCGACACCCGCCTCAGGGTCGCGCTCGAGGCCGAGCCGCGGCCGGCGCATGGGCTCGGCCGCGCCTCGGGGCGCCAGGTGTTCGAGGCGCTGCCGTTGCGGACCGATCTCCGGGCCGACCGGGAGATGGTCGAGAACAATGTCCGCTTCCTCCTCTGCGGCGCCTATGCGCGGCTCGAGGAGCGGGTCGACGTGCCGGCCCTGGCCGCGGCCCTGGCCGCGGGCTCTCCCGCACCGCCCTGAGCGCGCCCGACCGCCCCTCGAGCGCGCGGGCGGTGGTGGGCCCGGCAGGATTCGAACCTGCGACCAGACCGTTATGAGCGGCCGGCTCTGACCGCTGAGCTACGGGCCCGTGGCGCGCGAGCCTAGGCCCGGGCCGCGCCGAGGCAAGCGCTCCTCAGGTGTCGAGGAAGCTCCGCAGCTTGCGCGAGCGGCTCGGGTGCTTGAGCTTGCGCAGGGCCTTGGCCTCGATCTGGCGGATCCGCTCGCGGGTCACGCTGAACTGCTGGCCGACCTCCTCGAGGGTGTGGTCGGTGTTCATGCCGATGCCGAAGCGCATCCGCAGCACCCGCTCCTCGCGCGGGGTGAGCGTGGCCAGCACGCGCGTCGTGGCGTCGCGCAGGTTGGCGAGGTTGGCCGCGTCGAACGGCTGCACGGCGTTCTTGTCCTCGATGAAATCGCCCAGATGGCTGTCCTCCTCGTCGCCGATCGGCGTCTCGAGGGAGATCGGCTCCTTGGCGATCTTGAGGACCTTCCTGACCTTGTCCAAGGGCATGTTGAGCTTGTGGGCGAGCTCCTCGGGGGTCGGCTCGCGGCCGTACTCGT
>CAZDFD010000106.1:0-11560 GCA_964504655.1 uncultured Geminicoccaceae bacterium | reverse complement strand
GAGCTCGGGGCGTGGCGAGCTCGGGGGGACCGGGGGCCTCCCGGAGTTGTCACGCCGAGGCTGTCACGGTGGCGTCACGTGGGACGCCTAACGGCGCGGGCGGGGGGACGCCGCGTCGGGGCGGCGGGAGCGGGGGAGCGCCATGATCGGTTGGAACGCTGCCGGCACCGTCGGACGGGTGCCCGGCCTCGCGATCGAGCTCGACGGCATCGTCGTGGCGGTCGATGCCGAGGGATTCGTGATCCAACAGGTCGGCCGCGGCGGGGCCGATGCGCCGCGCGCCCGGGTGAACCTGGCGAACCCCGAGGTGGTCGTGGGCGACCGCGTCGAGGTCGAGGGGACGACCGCGCTCGCTCTGTTCGGCGGTCCCTTCTCCGGGCTCACGGGCCCGCGCGGCAATTTCGAGCTGCGCGTCGATCCCGACCGGATCGAGACGATCTCCTCGGACAACCCCCTGCCCGAGGGCGACGTCCTGGCGGTGCTCGACAGCTACGCCTCGAGCGCGGGGGCCGAGATCTCGGCCTTCGATCCGGGCAGCGATCGCCTGTTCGTGACGACCGGCCAGACGATCGAGGTGCTGGACGCGAGCGATCCTGCGACCCTCGCGCTCGAGGAGGTGATCGACGTCACCGCGATCGGGCCGAGCGTGCAGAGTGTCGCGACCGCCCGCGGGCTCCTCGCCGCGGCGATCGATGGCGGCCCGGGTGTGCCCGGCACCGTGGCGATCTTCGACGCCGCCACGCTCGACCTCGTGGACACGGCCGAGGTGGGCTTCCTTCCCGACCAGCTCGGCTTCGACAAAAGCGGGCGGACGCTCGTCGTCGCCAACGAGGGCGAGCCCACGACCGCCGGCGATCCGGCCGGCTCGATCAGCCGCGTCAAGCTCGGCTTCGACGGCCGGGTCCTCGACGTCACGACCTTCGGCTTCGAGGCGTTCGACGGGCGCGTCGACGAGCTCCGCTCGGAGGGTGTGCGGATCTTCCCGGGCAAGCTCCCCTCGGTCGACTTCGAGCCGGAATATGTGGCGGTGGCGCCCGATGGGCGCACCGCGCTCGCGACGCTCCAGGAAGCGAACGCGGTGGCACTCCTCGACCTGGTGCGCGGCCGGGTGGTCGACGTGATCGGCCTCGGCGGCAAGGACCACGGCCTGGCCGGCAACGGCCTCGACCCCTCCGACAAGGACGGCGGGATCGAGATCGGCAACTGGCCGGTCTTCGGCCTCTACCAGCCGGATGCGATCGCCGCCTTCGAGGTCCGCGGCAAGACCTACTACGCGATCGCCAACGAGGGCGACACGCGCGGCGAGGAGGCGCGGATCTCGACCCTGGTGCTCGATCCGACCGCCTTCCCGAACGCCACGGCCCTCAAGAACAACGCGGCCCTCGGGCGGCTCGACGCCTCGACCATCGACGGCGATCTCGACGGTGATACCGACTTCGACCAGCTGTTCGTCTATGGCGGGCGATCCTTCTCGATCCTCGACGCCAGGGGCCAGATGATCTTCGACAGTGGCGACCAGCTCGAGCGGATCACCGCGCTCGAGGTCCCGGCCAAGTTCAACAGCAACGGCAGTGCCTCGACCTTCGACACGCGCAGCGACAACAAGGGCCCCGAGCCCGAGGGGCTCACGATCGGAACGGTCGACGGCAAGCCGTTCCTGTTCCTCGGCCTCGAGCGGACCGGCGGCGTCCTGGCCTACGACCTCTCCGACCCGTTCGCCCCGCAGTTCGTCCAGTATCTGGACAATCCGGGCGACGTGAGCCCGGAGGGCCTCCTGTTCGTGGACGGCCGCGACAGCCCGACCGGCGACCCGCTGCTCGTCGTCTCGAACGAGGTGAGCAACACGGTGACCGTCTACGACGTGGCGAGCAGCGGCGGCGGCCCGCTCTTCCCGCTGTTGGCCCCGGCGCTGGATCAGCCGGTCGCCTAGCCCTTCGCGGACCCGGTCCGGCGCTCGGGCCGGATCGGCCGCGTCGGGGGTGGACGGCGCGGCCGTCTTGCGGTGCCGTCGCCGAGGCGGCATCAGGCGGCGAGCGGGGTCGAGCCGGGGCGCGGGCTCCGTCCGCTGCCGCACCGGAGCCGCATGCGCGAGCCACCCGAGACCCCAGGGGTCGCCTTTCGCCCACTCCCGCTCGAGGGGGTCCGGGTCGAGCGCGCGCTCGGGCGCAACTTCCTCTTGGTCCAGCCCGAGCTCCTGGCCCGCCTCGCCGAAGAAGCGTTCGCGGAGGTGCAGCATTTCTTCCGGGCCGCGCACCTGGCCCAGCTCCGCGCCATCCTCGACGATCCCGAGGCCTCGGCGGGCGACCGGTTCGTGGCGATGGAGCTCTTGAAGAACGCGGTCGTGGCCGCGGGCGGGCTCTTCCCGAGCTGTCAGGACACGGGCACGGCCACGGTCCACGGCTGGAAGGGTGAGGCGGTCCTGGTCGAGGGCGATCCTGTGGCCGCGCTCGAGGCCGGGATCGCCCGCTGCTGGTCGAGCCGCAACCTCCGCTCCTCGCACTTGGCGCCCCTTTCCATGTACGAGGAGAAGGACACCGGCACGAACCTGCCCGCGCAGATCGAGCTGCATGCGACGGGCGGCGGCGAGTTTCGCCTGTTGTTCGTGGCCAAGGGCGGCGGGTCGGCCAACAAGACCTTCCTCTTCCAGGAAACCAAGCGGCTCCTGGACCCCGAGCGCCTCCTGGCGTTCCTCGACGAGAAGATCCGCACCCTCGGCACCGCCGCCTGCCCGCCCTATCACCTGGCGATCGTCGTGGGCGGGCTCTCGGCCGAGCAGTGTCTCGCGACCGTCAAGCTGGCCTCGACCCGGGCGCTCGACGATCTGCCGAGCTCGGGCGACGCCTCGGGCCGGGCGTTCCGGGACCGCGCGCTCGAGGCCGAGGTCCTGGAGCTCACGCGGCGGATGGGCATCGGCGCGCAGCTGTTGGGCAAATATCTCTGCCACGACGTGCGCGTGATCCGCCTGCCGCGGCACGCGGGCTCCTTGCCGGTCGGCCTCGGCGTCTCCTGCTCGGCCGATCGCCAGATCCGGGCGCGGATCGACCGGGAGGGCGTGTGGCTCGAGGAACTCGAGCACGACCCCGCGCGCTTCTTGCCCGACCGGCCGGTCGATCTCGGGGACGCGGCGCGGATCGACCTCGACCGGCCCATGGACGCGATCCGCGCCGATCTCTCGCGGCTGCCGGTCGGCACGCCCGTCCTCCTGTCCGGCACCCTGGTGGTGGCGCGCGACCAGGTCTTCGCGGCCCTCGCCCGGCGCCGCGCCGCCGGCGAGCCCCTGCCCGCTTGGCTGCGCGATCATCCGATCTACCATGCCGGCCCGGCGCGCGCCCCCGAGGGCTGGCCCGCGGGTTCGTTCGGGCCGACGACGGCGGCGCGGATGGACGCCTACATGCCCGAGTTCCAGGCCGAAGGGGCGGCCCTCGTGACGGTCGCCAAGGGCAACCGCTCGGCCCTCGTGGTCGAGAGCTGCAAGCGCCACGGCGGCTTCTATCTGGCGGCGATCGGCGGGGCGGCCGCGGTGACGGCCAAGGACTGCATCCGCTCGGTCGAGGTGATCGACTTCCCCGAGTTCGGGATGGAAGCCGTCCACCGCATCCGGGTCGAGGCGTTCCCGGCCTTCCTCGTGATCGACGACAAGGGCAACGACCTCTACGCGCGGCCGATGCCGGCCTAGGCGGCAGCGAGGCGACGGGCCTCCTCGGGGCCCCAGAGTGCTGCGAGGAGCGCATCCAGCCCGTCGCCGAGGGCGGCGGGGCCGGGCTGGAGGATCAGGGGCGAGGGGATGGCGTGGATGCGGCCGGCGCGGACCGCCGGGATCGCCTGCCAGCCCGGGCGCGCGGCGATCCTCTCGGGGCGGACCTTCTTGCCGCACCAGGAGGCCAGGATCACCTCGGGGGCGGCCGCGATCACGCGTTCGGGCGGCACGATCCGGTCCCTGGCCGACTTCTCGCGGGCGAGCTCGGGGAAGATGGGCTCGCCGCCCGCCACTCGGACGAGCTCCTCGACCCAGCCGATCCCGGAGATCAGGGGCTCGTCCCACTCCTCGAACCAGACGCGCGGCCGCGGCAGAGGCGAGGTCGCCCGGGCGATCCGCTCGACCCTGCGCTCGAGGTCGCGGGCGAGGGCATCCGCCTTCTCCGGTACGCCCACGAGCGCGCCCAGGGCGCGGATCATGGCGAGGATGCCCGCCAGATCGCGCTGGTTGAAGGCGTGCACCGCCACGCCCGCGCGCACGAGCTCGCGGACGATCTCGGCCTGGAGATCGGAGAAGGTGAGGACGAGGTCGGGCTCGAGCGAGAGGATCTTCGGGATGTCGGCCGAGGTGAAGGCGGCGACGCGCGGCTTCTCGCGACGCACCCGCGGCGGGCGGACGGCGTAGCCCGAGACACCGACGATCCGGGCGTCCGCGCCCAAGAGATAGAGGGTCTCGACCGTCTCCTCGGTGAGGCAGACGATCCGTTCGGGCGGGAAGCGGCGCAAGGGCGGCCCTCAATCGAGCGCGAGCGGCAGGCCCACATAGTTCTCGGCGAGCACGGTCTGCTGGGCGCGCGACTCGAACAAGACGTCGAGCTCGGCGCGCTGCAGCCGGTCGCGGAACGGGTCGCCTTCCGGGAACCTGTGGAGGAGCGAGGTCATCCACCAGGAAAAGCGCTCGGCTTTCCACACGCGGGCGAGCGCGCGCTCGGAGTAGCGGTCGAGCGGGCGCGGATCGTGCTCGCGCAGGAAGGCCACGAGCGCCCGCGCCAGGAGCCCCACGTCCGCCGCGGCGAGGTTGAGGCCCTTGGCGCCGGTGGGCGGGACGATGTGGGCGGCGTCGCCCGCGAGCACGAGCCGGCCGTAGCGCATGGGCTCGGCCACGAAGCTGCGCATCTGGGTGACGCTCTTCTCGATCGCGGGGGCGCGCTCGAGCCGGGCAACGACCTCGGGGCCGACCCGGAGCGCGAGTTCGTCGTAGACCCGCGCGTCGGGCCAGGCCTCGACCGGGTCGTCCGGCTCGCACTGGACGTAGAGCCGGCTGACCTCGGGCGAGCGCATCGAGAACAGCGCGAAGCCGCGCTCGGAGAAGGCGTAGATCAGCTCGTCCGAGACCGGCCGGGCGCGGGCCAGGATGCCGAGCCAGCCGAAGGGATAGACGCGCTCGAAGGTGGCGAGCCGGTCGGCCGGGATCGCGGCCCGGCTCACGCCGCGGAAGCCGTCGCAGCCGGCGACGATCTCGCAGGCGAGCTCGAAGGCTTCGCCCCCGCGGCGGAACAGGACCCGCGGCCGGTCGCCCTCGAGGTCGACCGGCCGGACGTCGCGCGCCTCGTCGAGGAGCGGCAGCCCCGCCGCGGTGCGGGCGGCCACGAGGTCCTTGGTGACCTCGGTCTGGCCGTAGACCACGACCTCTCGGCCGGTGAGCGCGCGGAAGTCGATCCGCCGGCGCTCGCCCTCGACCGCGATCTCGATGCCCGCGTGGACGAGGCCCTGGCGGTGCAGCCGGTCGGCGACCCCGGCCTCCTCGAGCAGGCGCACCGTGCCGGCCTCGAGCACGCCGGCGCGGATCCGCGCCAGCACGCGGTCGATCGGCCGGCGCTCGAGGATGACGTTCTCGATCCCGGCCCGGTGCAGGAGCTGGCCCAACAGCAGCCCGGCCGGGCCCGAGCCGATGATCGCGACCTCGGTCCGCAGCCTCGCCACGCCCACGGCAGGGTCCCGTCTTGGCGACCTCCGGGCCGATCTGCCACAACGGGGCCACTCGGTCGAGAACGGGAGGCAGCGGGATGAACCGGCGCGGTGTGCTGTTGGCGGCGGCGATCGGGGCTCTTGGGCTCGCGGGCCCGGCCGCGGCGGCCGAGGTGACCTTGACCCTGCACCACTTCCTCGGGCCCAAGGCGCCCGCCCAGGTGGCCTTCTTCGAGCCCTGGGCGAAGAAGGTCGAGGCGGCCTCCAAGGGGCGGATCAAGATCGAGATCTTCCCGTCGATGACCCTGGGCGGCAAGCCGCCCGAGCTCTACGCCCAGGCGCGCGACGGGGTGGCGGACATCGTCTGGACGGTGGGCGGCTACACCCCGGGCGCCTTCCCGCGCAGCGAGGTGTTCGAGCTGCCGGGCGTCCACCGCGGCAGTGCCAAGGCCACCACGCTCGCGATCCAGGATCTGATGGGGCAGATCGGCGCCGACTTCACCGACACCCACCCGCTCCTGATCCACGCCCATGCCGGCCAGGTGCTGTTCTCGGTCAAGAAGCCGGTGCAGGGGCTCGCCGACATGGCCGGCCTCAAGATCCGCGTGCCGTCGCGGACCGGCGCCATGCTGATCGAGGCCTGGGGTGCCCAGCCCGTCTCGATGCCGGTGCCGGAGCTGCCGCAGGCGCTCTCCAAGGGCGCGATCGACGCCACGCTGATCCCCTTCGAGGTCGCGACACCCCTCAAGGTGCCGGAGCTCGTCAAGTTCGCCACGGTCGGTGCCGAGGGCAAGCGCTTCGGCACCGCGGTGTTCATCTTCACCATGAACAAGCAGCGCTGGGAGAAGCTGCCGGCCGACCTCAGGGCGGTGCTCGACGCGCATTCGGGCACGGCGATCGCGGCCGAGATCGGCCAGGTCTGGGACGATGTCGAGAAGCCCGGCATCGACGCCCTGGGCAAGGCCGGCGGGCAGATGATCAGCCTCGACGCCGCCGCCCAGGCGGCGCTCGACGCCCGGGCCGAGGCGGTGATCGGGCGCTGGACCGCCGAGGTGACGGCCAAGGGCGTCGACGGTGCGGCGCTCGTCAAGGCGGCGCGCGAGGCGGTCGCCCGCCACGGCGGCTGAGCCCGTGCTCGAGCGCGCGGCCGCGGCCATGGCGATCGCGGGCGGGACGATCCTGCTTGCGATCGCCGCCCTGACCGGGCTCAACGTGCTGCTCCATGTGGCCGACGCGATCGCCCCGGGCCGGCTCGGCATCGTTCCGGGCTACGAGGACCTGGTCCGGCTCTGGGTCGGCGCCGCGGTGCCGCTGCTGTTTCCCTGGTGCGAGCTCCGCCGCGGCCATGTCGCGGTCGACCTTCTGGCCGAGCGGCTGCCGGCGGCGGCGCAGCGGGCGCTCGAGCGCCTGGGCGTGGCGCTGAGCCTCGCGCTCGCCCTGTTCCTCGCCTTCTGGATGGCGCAGGGCCTGCTCGAGACCCGCGCCGACGGCCGGATCGCGAGCGTGCTGGGTTGGCCCGAATGGCCGTTCTTCCTGCCCGGGCTCGCGGCGCTCCTGCTCTGGGCGGCGGTCGCGGCCGCCCGGCTCCTGCCGGGACGGCGGGCTTGAGCGAGCGCGAGCTCGTCGGCCTCGGCGGGCTCGCGGCGCTCGTGGTGCTCCTGCTCTTCCGCCTGCCGGTGGCGGTGGCGATGCTGGTGACCGGCATCGGCGGCAGCTGGGTGCTCTCGCTGGTCGCCCCGTTCCTGCGCTTCGAGCCCTATCTGAAGCAGTTCAAGACGCTCTTCTGGGGCACCGTCGCCTCCTACGATCTCTCGGTCGTGCCGCTGTTCGTGCTCATGGGCTATCTGGCGAGCCGCGGCGGGCTCGCCCGCGATCTGTTCCTGGGCATCCAGGCGCTCGTCGGCCGCCGCCGCGGCGGCGTGGCGATGGCCGCGATCGCGGCCTGCGCCGGCTTCGGTGCGGTCTGCGGCTCCTCGCTCGCCACCGCCTCGACCATGGGCCGGGTGGCACTGCCGGAGCTGCGCCGGCTCGGCTACCATCCGCGGCTCGCCACGGGCGCGCTCGCCGCCGGCGGCACGCTCGGCATCCTGATCCCGCCCTCCGTCCCGCTCGTCATCTACGCGATCGTGGTCGAGGCCTCGATCCTCGAGATGTTCCGCGCCGCGATCCTGCCCGGGCTCCTGGCCGTGGCCCTGTTCCTCGCGGCGATCGCACTCCAGGTCCGCCGCGACCCGGGCCTCGCGCCCGAGACCCCGCCGTTCGGGCCGGCCGAGCGGCGGCGGGCCCTCTGGCGCCTCCTGCCCGTCCTCCTCCTGTTCGGGGCGATCATCCTCGGGCTCGGCATCGGCCTGTTCACCCCCACCCCGGCGGCCGGCGTGGGGGTGTGCCTCGTGCTGCTCTACGGGCTGGTGCTGCGCGGGCTCGGAGAGGGCGGGCTCGACCGGGGCGAGATCGGCCGGGCCTCGCTGGACACGGCCGTGACCACGGCCATGATCTATCTGATCCTGTTCGCGGCCGAGGTCCTCAAGGGCTTCTTCGCGCGGACCGGGCTGCCCTCGGCGCTCGCCGCCTGGGCGGCCGCCTCGGGGCTCGATCCCTGGCTCGTGCTCGTGGCGATGCTGGCGCTCCTCGTGGTGCTCGGCTGCTTCCTCGAATCGCTCTCGATGATCGTCGTCGTCCTGCCGTTCCTCTGGCCGGTCGTGGTCGAGCTCAACGGCGGCGCCGAGGTCGCACCGGCGGCGGCCGCCTACGGCCTCGGCGCCGACGAGCTCAAGGTCTGGTTCGGGATCCTGGCCCTGGTCGTGGTCGAGCTCGGCCTGATCACCCCGCCCGTGGGCCTCAACCTGTTCATCATCGGCTCGCTCGCACCCGAGGTGCCGATGCGCGAGACGGTCCGGGGCGTGCTGCCGTTCCTCGCGAGCGAGGGGCTGCGGGTGGCCCTCCTCCTGCTCCTGCCGGCCCTCTCGCTCGCCCTGCCGCGCTGGCTCGGCGGTTGACGGCCGCGGCTTGACCGGCTCTCTGGAGCCCTTCTAGCGTCGTCGGGTGGCGGCGGCCGGAGAGGGGGATCGGATGGCAGACGCACCCGACGTCCGCGCGGGCAGGCTCCTGGCGGGCGAGTACGAGCGCGCCTTCGCCGACATCGACCCGCCGCTCGGGCCGCAGGAGGCGATGGTCGAGGCGGCCCGCTGCCTGTTCTGCCACGACGCCCCCTGCATCGAGGCCTGTCCCACGGGCATCGACATCCCGCGCTTCATCCGCGGCATCCAGAGCGGCAACCTCGCGGGTGCCGCCACCACCATCCTCGAGGCCAACATCCTGGGCGGCACCTGCGCCCGGGTGTGTCCGGTCGAGACGCTCTGCGAGGGCGCCTGCGTGCGGCTCGAGGAGGGCGGCAAGCCGGTCGAGATCGGCCGGCTGCAGCGCCACGCCACCGACTGGCTGATGGCCCGCGGCCGCCAGCCCTTCACGCGCGCCGCACCCACGGGCGAGCGGATCGCGGTCGTGGGTGCGGGGGCGGCGGGGCTCGCCTGCGCGCACGCGCTCGCCCGGCTCGGCCACGAGGTCGTGGTCTTCGAGAAGCGGCCCAAGCCCGGCGGGCTCAACGAGTACGGCATCGCCGCCTACAAGATGACCGGGGACTTCGCCCGGCGCGAGGTCGAGTTCGTGCTGGGCGTGGGCGGGATCGAGCTGCGCTCGGGGGTCGAGCTCGGCCGCGACCTCCGCCTCGCCGACCTCAGGCGCGAGTACGCGGCGGTGTTCCTCGGCCTCGGGCTGCAGGGGGTGCACGGCCTCGGCCTCGAGGGCGAGCGGCTCGAGGGGGTGCAGGATGCGGTCGCCTGGATCGAGCGGCTGCGCCAGAGCAGGGACCTCTCGACGCTCCCGGTCGGCCGGCACGTGGTCGTGATCGGCGGCGGCAACACCGCGGTCGACGTCGCGGTCCAGGCGCGGCGGCTCGGTGCCGAGACCGCGACCATCGTCTACCGGCGCGGGCCGGCGCAGATGGGGGCCACCGCGCACGAGCAGGAGGTGGCGCAGACCAACGGCGTCCTGATCCGCCACTGGGCGCGGCCGGTGGCGATCCTGGGCGAGGCGGGGCACGTCCGGGGCGTGCGCCTCGAGCGCACCCGGGCGGGCGCCGGCGGCACCCTCGAGGGCACCGGCGAGACCTTCGAGCTGCCGGCCGACCAGCTGTTCAAGGCGATCGGCCAGAAGCTCGTGGCGCAGGCCTTCAACGGCGGGGCCGAGCTGCTCGAGCTCGAGGGCGGCCGAATCGCCGTCGACGCCGAGCGGCGCACGACCCTCGATCGGGTCTGGGCCGGCGGCGACTGCATCGGGGCGAGCGTCGATCTGACGGTGGCCGCGGTCGAGGACGGCAAGCTCGCCGCCGCCTCGATCCACCGCTTCCTCATGGGCGGCTGAGCGGGAGGTCGGAGATGGCGGATCTGAGCTGCACGATCGCCGGGGTGAAGGCGCCGAACCCGTTCTGGCTCGCCTCCGCACCGCCGACCGACAAGGAGTACAACGTCGTCCGCGCCTTCAAGGCCGGCTGGGGCGGGGTGGTGTGGAAGACGCTCGGCGAGGACCCGCCGGTCGTCAACACCTCCTCGCGCTACGGGGCGGTCCACCATCGCGGCCACCGGATGATCGGCTTCAACAACATCGAGCTGATCACCGACCGGCCGCTCGAGGTGAACCTCCTGGAGATCAAGCGGGTCAAGCGCGACTGGCCGGACCGGGCGATGCTGGTCTCGCTCATGGTCCCCTGCACCGAGGACTCCTGGAAGCGGATCCTGGCACGGGTGGAGGAGACCGAGGCGGACGGGGTCGAGCTCAATTTCGGCTGCCCGCACGGCATGAGCGAGCGCGGCATGGGCTCGGCCGTGGGCCAGGTGCCCGAGTACATCGAGATGGTCGTGCGCTGGTGCAAGGCCGCGACCCGGATGCCGGTGTTCGTCAAGCTCACGCCCAACGTCACGAACATCCTGGCGCCGGCGCGGGCCGCCCGGGCCGGCGGGGCGGATGCGGTGTCCTTGATCAACACCATCAACTCGGTGACGGGCGTCGATCTCGACCGCATGGCGCCGCAGCCCTCGGTGCACGGCAAGGGGGCGCACGGCGGCTATTGCGGGCCGGCGGTGAAGCCGATCGCGCTCTGCATGGTGGGCGAGATCGCCCGCGACCCGGAGTGCCGCGGCCTGCCGATCTCGGGGATCGGCGGGATCGAGACCTGGCGGGACGTGGCCGAGTTCCTGGCGATGGGTGCCGGCTCCATCCAGGTCTGCACCGCCGCCATGCACTACGGCTTCAAGATCGTCGAGGACATGGCGACCGGCCTTGCCAACTGGATGGACGAGAAGGGCTACCGCCGCCTCGACGACTTCCGCGGTGCGGCCGTGCCGAACTATGTCGACTGGGGCCGGCTCGACATGAACTATGTCGTCAAGGCGGTGATCGACCAGGACAAGTGCATCCGGTGCGGCCTCTGCCACATCGCGTGTGAGGACACCTCGCACCAGTCGATCCGCAAGGTGAAGGAGAACGGGAGGCGGCGCTACGAGGTGATCGAGGAGGAGTGCGTGGGCTGCAACCTCTGCGCCCACGTGTGCCCGGTCGAGGGCTGCATCACGATGGAGGAACGGGCGACGGGCCTGCCCTACACGACCTGGGCCGAGGACCCGCGCAACCCGCAGCGCCTCGCCCGGGCGGCGGAGTAGCGGGCGGGGATCGCGAGGACGATGCGGAGCACCGGCGAGCGCGACGACGCGGCGGATCTCTACGAGCGCGACTTCTACGGTTGGACCCGCGCCCAGGTCCGGGCCCTCCGCAGGCTGGCGGCGACGCGGCCGAACCTCGAGCTCGACCTGCCGCACCTGATCGAGGAGGTGGGCGATTTGGG
>CAZDFD010000105.1:0-12074 GCA_964504655.1 uncultured Geminicoccaceae bacterium | reverse complement strand
TCTCGCCGCCGGGCAGCTGGGCGACCGACATGCCGAGCTTCTGGAACAGATCGGCGGCGAGGCCGACCGTGCGATACTTGAGGCCCTTGAGGTCGGCCACGCTCTCCGGCTTCTTCTTGAACCAGCCGAGCGGCTGGGTCGGCATGGGCGTGCTGAAGAAGCCCACGACGTTGACCTTCAAGATGTCGTAGAGCAGCTCGTTGTAGAGCTCCTTGCCGCCGCCCTTGTGGATCCAGGCGAGCCCCTGCGTCGCGTTCCAGCCGAGATAGGGCCCGGTCCCGAACAGCGACGCCGCCTTGTGCTTGCCGTACCAGTACACGGTCACGTGGTGCCCGGCGTCGAGCACGCCGTCGTGCACGGCGTCCATGATCGAGAACGGCTTCACCACCGCGCCGGCGATCAGATACTCGAGCTTCAGGCGATTGCCCGACATCTTGTTGACGCGGTCGACGTATTCGAGCGCCATGTCGTTGAAGATGTCCTTGGCACCCCAGGCGCCCTGCATCTTGAGAACGGCGGTCTGCGCGCGGCTCACATTCGGCATGGCGATCGTCGCGGCACCGCCGGCGGCGACCGCCGTGGTGGCCTTGAGGAACCGGCGGCGCGTCCGGGCGCCGTCCGCGTCGCGCTCCTGCAGGATGACCCGTGTCTCGCTCATCGCCCACCTCCCCGTGTGGCGTTGACCTTGACCCGCAACTTGGTGGACGCTCGGGCAGTTGTCCACTGGCAACAGGGCCGGCGGCGACATCGGTGGGCGGCGGGACGGCGATGCAGCTGAGCGACAGAGTGGCCATCGTCACCGGGGCCGGCGCCGGCGTCGGTCGGGGCATCGCCCGCGCCCTGGCGGAGGCCGGTGCCGCCGTGCTCGTCACCGACGTCGCGCTCGCCGCGGCCGAGCGCGTCGCCGAGGAGCTCGTGGCGGCGGGCGGCCGGGCCCTGCCCGCGCGGCTCGACGTGCGCCTCCAGGCGGAGGCCGAGGCGGCCTGTGCCACGGCCGTCGAGCGCCTGGGCGGGCTCGACATCCTCGTGGCCAACGCCGGCTCGACCGCCCGGATGCCCTTCCTCGAGATGCCCGTGAGCTTCTTCGACGACCTGCTCCACCTCAACCTGACCGGGACCTTCCTCTGCGCGCAGGCGGCGGCGCGGGTGATGGTGGCGCGCGGCCGCGGCGGGCGGATCGTCACCATCAGCTCGAACTCGGGCAAGTTCGGCGGCCGCGGCCGGGCGGCCTACAGCGCCTCCAAGGCCGGCATCATCGCCTTGACCCAGAGCCTGGCGATCGAGCTCGCCGAGCACGGGATCCTGGTCAACTGTGTCTGCCCGGGGCCGATTCGCACCGAGAAGACCACGGGTGACCGGCCGAGCGCGGCCTTCACCGGCCGGATGGCCCTGCCGCGCTACGGCGAGCCGATCGAGGTCGGCCGAGCGGTCGTCTGGCTCGCCTCGGAGGCCTGCAGCTTCACCACCGGCCACACGCTCGGGGTCGACGGCGGGCTCACCGTCACCGGCATCATGGAGGGCTGAGGCGGGTGGCCGGGGCGAGCTTCGAGCATTTCCGGCACGGCGCCGACATCGGCGTGCGCGGTCGCGGCGCGAGCCCGGCCGAGGCGTTCGTGCAGGCGGCGCTCGCGCTCACCGCGGTGATGGTCGACCCGAGCAGCGTGGCGGCGCGCGAGCCGGTCCGCGTCTCCTGCACCGCACCCGACCTCGAGATCCTGCTGGTCGACTGGCTGAACGCCCTCCTGTTCGAGACCGCGACCCGCCGCATGCTGTTCGGGCGCTTCGTGGTCGAGATCGCGGGCGGGAAGCTCGTCGCGACCGCCTGGGGCGAGCCGATCGATCCGGCACGGCACGCGCCGGCGGTCGAGGTGAAGGGGGCCACCATGACCGAGCTCCGGGTGCGCCCCGACGGCGAAGGTGGCTGGATCGCGCAATGCGTGGTCGACGTTTGAGGCGGGCACGGATCGCCCGCTGGGCACGGAAGCGGCCGGGAGGCGGAGGTGGACCCGAGCAGGCTCGAGCGGGTGGGGCCGACCGAATGGCGGCTGGCGCCGGAGGCCGGCATGCGGGTGCCGGCGGTGATCTATGCGAGCGAGACCCTGCTCCGCGACATGGACGAGAAGGTCCTGGAGCAGACCCGCAACGTCGCCCGCCTGCCGGGGATCGTGAAGGCGGCCTATGCGCTGCCCGACGCGCACTGGGGTTACGGCTTCCCGATCGGCGGGGTGGCGGCGTTCGATCCCGACCTGGGAGGCGTGGTCTCGGCAGGCGGGGTCGGCTTCGACATCTCCTGCGGGGTGCGCACGGTCACCACGGGGCTCGCGCGGGCGGAGGTCGAGCCGTCGATCGAGCGACTGGCCGAGGAGCTTTACGCCGCGGTGCCGGCCGGGCTCGGGCGGACCGGCTCGATCCGCCTCTCCGAGGCCGAGCTCGACGCGATGCTCGCCGGCGGGGCGCGTTGGGCGGTGGCCATGGGCCTCGGCGATCCGGCCGATCTCGAGCGGATCGAGGAGGGGGGCTGCAGCGCCGGCGCCGACCCGGCCGCCGTCTCGGCCAGGGCCAAGCACCGGCAGCGCGCTGAGATGGGCACGCTCGGCTCCGGCAACCACTATCTCGAGGTCCAGGAGGTGGCCCGGATCCTCGAGCCCGAGGCGGCCGCCGCGTTCGGACTGGTCCAGGGCGAGCTCGTGGTCACGATCCACTGCGGCTCGCGCGGTCTCGGCCACCAGATCGGCACCGACTTCCTGCGCGAGATGGCGCTCGCCGCGCCGGCGCACGGACTCGTG
Organism: uncultured Geminicoccaceae bacterium; assembly: GCA_964504655.1. Taxonomy (GTDB): domain Bacteria; phylum Pseudomonadota; class Alphaproteobacteria; order Geminicoccales; family Geminicoccaceae; genus JANXAZ01. The sequence goes on along the minus strand of CAZDFD010000105.1, from coordinate 9,288 downwards.
CTGCCCGATCGCGAGCTCGCCTGCGCGCCGCTCCGCTCGGAGCTCGGCCGGCGCTATCTCTGCGCCATGCGCGCCGGCATCAACTGCGCCCTCGCCAATCGCGAGATCGTCGACCATCTGGCACGCGGCGTGCTGCGCCGGCTGTTCCCGCAGGGCCGGCTCGCCCTGCTGTTCGACGTGTCGCACAACACCTGCAAGGAAGAGCAGCATCGCGTCGACGGCGAGGAGCGCCGGCTCTTCGTCCATCGCAAGGGGGCGACGCGCGCCCTCGGGCCCGGCCATCCGGCCCTGCCCGAGGCCTTTCGCGCGGTCGGCCAGCCGGTGCTGATCGGCGGCAGCATGGGCACGGGCTCCTGGGTCCTCGCCGGGGCGGCGACCAGCGAGGCGCGCAGCTTCGCCTCGGCGGTGCACGGCGCCGGCCGGTCGATGAGCCGACACCAGGCGACGCGGCGGTTCCACGGCCAGGAGATCGTGGCGGCGCTCGCGGCGCGCGGAATCGTCGTCAAGGCGCCCTCGCCGCGCGGTGTGGCGGAGGAGGCCCCGGAGGCCTACAAGGACGTGGATCTGGTGGTCGATGCGGCCGAGCAGGCGGGGCTCGCCCGCAAGGTGGCCTTCCTGCGGCCGCTCGTGTGCATCAAGGGCTGAGACGTTTCGGCAACCCAGTGCAGGACGCATCATGCAGCAAGAGCCGGAGATCACCTTCAAGGACGTGCCGCACTCGGACGCGGTCGAGGCCCGCGTGCGCGCGCTGATCGGGGAACTCGAGCGCTTCTCCGACCGGATCATCACCTGTCGGGTCGTGCTCGCCAAGTCCACCCAGGGGCAGCACAAGGGCAACCTCTACCAGTGCCGCATCCTGGTGGCACTCCCGGGCGGCGAGATCGCGATCAACCGGGCCAACCCCAACAGTCACGCCCACGAAGACATCTACGTGGCGATCCGCGACGCCTTCGAGGCGGCGACCCGCAAGCTGCAGGATCATGTCCGCCGGCACCGTGGCGACATCAAGCTGCACGAGGCCCCGCCGCACGGCCGCGTCAAGAGCCTCTTTCCCGACCACGGCTTCGTCCTGATGGCCGACGGCCAGGAGGTCTACTTCCACCGCAACGCTGTGGTGAACGGCGGCTTCGACAGGCTCCAGATCGGCGACGAGGTGCGGCTCGCGGTGGCCGAGGGCGAGAGTGCCGCGGGCCCGCAGGCGAGCACCGTCCAGCCGCTCGGCAAGCACCACGTTCCCGGCTGAACGGTGCCGCGAGATCGCCGGGGCGACCGCCGCGCGCTGCTCGCCGCCGCCTCCTCGTTCCTGCTCGCCTCGGCGGCCTGCCTGAGCCACCCGACCGAGCCCTCGGCCGTCCGGCCGCCGCATCACGGTCCGGAAGGCTTTCGTAACCCGCCCGGAAGCCCCGAGCGCGGCGGCGGGCTCGGCGAGTGGGCCGACTTCTTCTGGCGCCGGCTCGGCCGGCGCGTGGAGCCACCGGCGCTGCCGCCGGGCCATGTCCGTCCGGAGCGCGAGGCGCTCGCGGCCCTGGACGGGCCCGATCGCCCGGATGCCGTCCTGTGGCTCGGGCATGCGAGCTTCCTGCTCCGCCTCGGCGGTCGCACGATCCTGGTCGACCCGTTCCTCGCCGAGTACGCCTCGCCCGTCCCGCCCTTCGGGCCCCGCCGCTTCGCACCACCCGCGCTCGCGGCCGCCCGGCTCCCGCCCGTCGACCTCGTGCTGCTCACCCACAATCACTACGACCATCTGGACCTGCCGACCCTCGGGGTGGTCGCAGCCCGCGACCGCTCGGTGCTGGTCACCACCCTCGGTGTCCGGGCCCATCTGGCCGGCCTGCCGTTCCGCGCCGCGCACGAGCTCGACTGGCACGAGCGGGTGAGCGTGCTCGGCCTCGAGGTCACGGCGGTGCCGGCGATCCATTTCTCCAAGCGGACGCTTCTCGACCGCAACCGCTCGCTCTGGTGCGGCTTTCGGGTGGAGGACGGGCGGCGGATCCTGCAGATCGCCGGTGACACCGCGTTCGGGCCGGTCTTCGCCGAGCTCGGCCACCGCTATCCGCCGCCCGACCTGCTGCTGGTGCCGATCGGCGCCTACGAGCCCCGGCTCCTCATGCGGGGCGCCCATTGCGACCCCGAGGAGGCGGTGGCGATCGGCCGGGCGCTCGGGGCCCGGCGACTGCTGGCCATGCACTGGGGCACGATCGTCTTGACCGACGAGCCGCCCTTCGAGCCGCCGGGCCGGTTCCGGACCGCCGCCGCCGCGGCCGGCTACGAGCCCGGGCGGACCGCGCTCGTCCCGGCGATCGGCGAGGTCCTGCCGCTCGGCTGAGCGGCACCGTGCCCCCTTCAGGGCGGCCAGGCGACGAGGAGGCCCGGCACGGCCACGAGCAGCACGAGCAGCTCGAGCGGGAGACCGAGCCGCCAGTAATCGGCGAAGCGGAAGCCACCGGGTCCCAGGATCAGGGTGTTGTTCTGGTGGCCGATCGGAGTCAGGAAGGCGCAGGAGGCACCCACTGCCACGGCCATCAGGAACGCGTCCGGGCTCGCTCCGAGCCGCTCGGCCAGGCCGAGGGCCACCGGCGCCATGACCGCGGCGGTGGCGGCGTTGTTCATCAGGTCCGACAGGGTCATCGTGACCACGAGCAGGACGGCGAGGGCGAGCCAGAGCTCGCCCGCCAGATGGTCGAGCAGCAAGCGGGCCACCAGGTCGGCGGTGCCGGTCGCCGCCATCGCCTGGGCGACCGGGGCCATCGCGCCGAGGAGCACGATCACCGGCCAGTCGACCGCCCGGTAGGCCGAGCGCGGCGGGACCACACCGGTGGCCATGGCGGCGAGCACCCCACCGGCGAAGGCCGGCGCCGGTGCGGCGAGGCCGGATGCGGCCAGGGCCACGGCGCCGCCGGTGATCGCGGCGGCGAGCAGCGCCCGACGCGGCTCGGGCAGCCGCAACGGCCGGGCAGCCAGCGGAACGAGGCCGGCCTGCCGGGACAGCTCGGCGATCGCCTCGGGCGTGCCCTGCACCAGCAGGACGTCGCCGGCGCGGATCGGCGTCGTGCGCAGGCGTCGGACCGAACGCCGGCCTTCGCGGGCGATCGCGAGGAGGTTGACGGCGAACCGCGATCGCAGCCGAACCCCGCTCGCGCTCCGGCCGACCAGCATCGAGGCCGGCAGGACCGCGAGCTCGGCGAGCTCGATCTCCTCGCGCCCCACCTCGGACGGTCCCGGGCCGGACCGATCGGGCGCGGCCGTCGCGGACCTCGCCTCGCCCGGGCGGTCGAGCGGCACCGCCTCCTCGAGCGCGAGCCCGAGCGCCTCCATCGCTGCGCTCAAGCCGTCGGGCTCGGCCTCGATCATCAGGATGTCGCCGGCGGTCACCCGCTGGCGCGGCCGCGGCACCACGATCCGCTCCCCGGCCCGCACCACGCCCAGGATCTGGGCGTCGATCTCGTTCAAGATCGCCTCGAGCTCGGCCACCGAGCGGCCCTCGGCCCGGCTGCCGGCGGTGACCTTGGCCTCGGTGAGGTAGGCGGCGAGCTCGAAACCGCCGCGACCGGCCGGGGTTCGCTCCGGCACCAGTCGTCGCCCGAGCAGGAGGAGGGCGAGCCCGGCCAAGGCGACCGGGACGCCGACCCGGGCGAAGTCGAGCATGGCGAAGCCCGTACCCACCGCCCGGGCGCGGAACCCGGCGACGATGAGGTTGGGTGGCGTGCCGATCAGCGTGGTCATGCCGCCCAGGATCGAGGCGAAGGCCAGGGGCATCAGCACGCGTCCGGGCGGCAGGGCCAGGCGGGCGGCGAGCTGGACGCCGAGCGGCATCAACAGGGCGAGCGCGCCGACATTGTTCATGAAGGCTGAAAGGCCGGCCGCGAGCGCGAGCAGGGCGGCGATCGACGGCCCCGGCCCGGCCGCCTCGGGCAGCAGCAGGCGGGCGAGCCGGTCGACCGCGCCGCTCTCCTGCAGGCCGCTGCTCAAGACCAGGACGCAGGCAACCGTGACAACCGCCGGTTGGGCGAAGCCGGCGAACGCCTCCTCGGCCGGGACGAGGCCGGCGGCCACCGTGGCGAGGAGCGCCGCGAGCGCCACCATGTCGTGCCGCCAGCGTCCCCAGACGAGCATCACGAGCATGACCGAGAGGATCGCCGTGATCGCCAGCTGCCCGCCGGTCACGGCCGACCCTCCGGTGGACGGATCAGGCGGCGAGCGGGCGGCGCAGGATCGCGGCGACGGCGGCGCCCCCCGGCATGTCCGCGGCGCGCAGGCCGAGCACCCGGCCGCCGGCCAGGAGCGCGCGTCCGGCGATCTCGTCGACCACACCGTAGCTCAGGGCCGAGGGGCGGTCGGCCAGCTCGACCTCGCCGGTCTCCTCGTCGACCGTCCCCGGCAGGTGCCGGTCGATGTCGACGAGGAGAGTGTCGACCGCGCCCCAGCTCACCGCCCGCGCCACCGTGACGAGGTCGGTGGTGGCGCGGTGCTGGGCGGCGCGGCTGGCGAACAGCTCGCGGATCTGCGCGATCTCGGCGGCCCGCAGCCGGTCGACGACGCCGCGGGCGAGGGTGGCGAGCTCCGGGTCGCCGATGCCACCGTCCGGGCTGAGCGCGATCGTCTCGGCGGCGAGCCCCGGAACGCTGCAGACGCGGCGGAAGATGTCGTCGAGCGGGCGGGTCGCGGCGAGCACCAGCGGCAGGTCGCGGCCGGCGAGCACCGGGCGGATCGCGGCGTCGACCGCGCGCGCGTACTGGGCGAGCCGGACCTTCTGCCCCTCGGCGCCCTGGATGCGGCCCTTGGGCGAGCGGTCGGCCAGGGTCGAGCGCCGCACCGCGGAGGCGGCGTCCCTGGGCAACCCCTCGACCCGCACCTCCCGCATGGGCAGGTCGCGCGCCAGCTCGAGCAGCCGCACCGAGCCCTGGGCCAGGGCCAGCACGAAGGCCTCGTGCGGGAAGGTCAGCGCCCGATAGAGCGGCTTCAGATAGAGCCGGTCGCTCACCTCGACGACCGGCTCGAACCGGCTGGGGAGGCGGAACGTCCAGAGGTGATCGGGGGTCGCGAGCACGGCGAGGCCGTGCGCCTGATGCGCCCAGAACTCGTCGTCGTCGACCAGCTCGCCGACCTGCTCGGCCAGCGCCTCGAGCCGGCGCTTGTCGGCCTGCGCCGCCCGCGCCTGGGCGAGCGCCTCGGCGAGCTGGTTCTTGAGGGCGATGCGGTCGGCCTGGGCGTCCTGGGTCAGGGGCGTGGTCGGCAGGTAGAGCGACACGCAGAGGTCGCTCCGCACGCGCACCAGCGCGCGCAGCTCCGCCAGGCTCGGAAGGTCGAGGTGCAGCACGGACGTTCCTCCGCTCTCGGCTGCCGCCCTTCCCCGAGACGGCCGAGCCCCTGATAGCAGGGCCCGGCGTGTCGGCAACCCGGAGCGGGCGTCCGGGCCCGGCCGAGCCGGCTTCCACATCTCGGCCCGCGGCACCTATATGTCGGTCGGGGGCGGGCGTCGGAGGTCGGCGATGCGGTTCGGTGCGATCCCGTTGGCCGAGGCGGAGGGTGCCGTCCTTGCGCATCGGGTGTCCCTGCCGGGCCTCGTCCTCGAGAAGGGACGCCGGCTCGGAGCGGCGGAGCTGGCACGGCTGCGCGAGCTTGGGCTCGAGACCGTGACGGCCGCGCTCGAGGAGCCGGGTGACCTCGGCGAGGACGAGGCGGCCGGCCGGCTCGCGGCGCCGCTCGTCGGCCCCTCGATCCGCGCCGAGCGGGCGTTCACCGGGCGCGTCAACCTGTTCGCCACGACCGGCGGTGTCCTCCTGGTCGACAAGGCCGGGGTCGACGCGCTCAACGCCGTCGACGAGGCCGTGACCCTCGCCACCCTGCCGGCCTTCGCGGCGGTCGAGCCCGGCCAGATGGTGGCGACCGTCAAGATCATCCCCTTCGCCGTCCCGGAGACCCTGGTGGCGCGCTGCCTCGCGATCGCCACCGAGCGGCCGCTGCTGCGGCTCGCGGCCTATCGCGCGCCGGTCGTCCGGCTGATCCAGACCGTGCTCGCGGGCACCGCCTCCAAGATGCTGGACAAGACCGTGCGGGTCACCGAGGCCAGGATCCGCGCGGTCGGCGGCCGCCTCGCCGGCGAGCGTCGCTGCCCGCACGAGGTCGACGCCCTCGCGGCCGAGATCGTGGCGGCGGGCCGCGCCGGTGCCGACCTCCTGCTGATCGCCGGCGCCTCGGCGATCACCGATCGGCGCGACGTGCTGCCGACGGCCGTGGCGGCGGCCGGTGGCTCGATCGTCCAGCTCGGCATGCCGGTCGATCCCGGCAACCTGCTGCTCCTGGCGCGGCTCGACGGCCGGCCGGTCCTGGGCCTGCCGGGCTGTGCCCGCTCGCCCAGGCCCAATGGATTCGATTGGGTGCTGCAGCGCCTCGCGGCGGGGCTCGAGGTGACGGCGTCGGACATCCGCGCCATGGGGGTCGGAGGCCTGCTGATGGAGATCCCCTCGCGGCCGCAGCCGCGCGAGGAGCGGCCCGTCGAGGCCGGGCCGCCGCGCCTCGCGGCGGTGCTGCTCGCGGCCGGCCGCTCGACCCGGATGGGCGGGCCCAACAAGCTGCTCGTCCCGATCGACGGCAAGCCCATGGTGCGCCACGCCGCCGAGGCGGCGCGTGCGGCCGGGGTGGCCGAGATCGTGGTGGTGACCGGCCACATGGCGGCGGAGGTCGAGCGCGCTCTGGCCGGGCTCGCGGTCCGCATCGTGCACAACCCCGACCATGCGAGCGGCCTCGCGAGCTCGCTGCGGGCCGGGATCGCCGCGCTCGGCCCCGACATCGACGGGGCCTTCGTGCTCCTGGGCGACATGCCGCGCATCGCGGCGCGGCACCTGCAGAGCCTCGCGGCCGCCTTCGATCCGGCCGCCGGGCGCGGTATCGTCGTGCCGACGCGAGCCGGACGACGCGGCAACCCGGTCCTCTGGGGCCGTGCGTTCTTCAAGGCTTTCCGCGACCTCGACGGCGACGTCGGCGCACGCCACCTGATCGGAGCCCATCCCGAGGCCGTGGCCGAGGTCGAGATGCCGGACGAGGCGAGCCTCCTCGACATCGACACGCCCGAGGCGCTCGCGGCACTCCGCGGGGCGGCGCCGTGAGCAGCGCCACGCGGGAGCTGCGCAGCCACTTCCCGATCTTCGCGGCCCGGCCGCGGCCGTTCCACTATCTCGACAGCGCCGCCACCGGGCAGATCTGCGCCGCCGCCTTCACGGCGCTCGAGTGGTTCGAGACCACCGCCCGCGCCAACGTCAAGCGCGGCGTCTACCGGCTGGCCGACGAGGCCACCCAGGCGTTCGAGCTGGCGCGCGCCCAGATCGCCGGCTATCTGGGCGCCCCGCTCGCCGAGGAGGTGGTGATCACGAGCGGCACCACGGCCGCCCTCAACATCGCCGCCCACAGCCTCGCGAGCCGCCTGCGCGAGGGCGAGGAGATCCTGCTCTCCGCCGCCGAGCACCACAGCAACATCGTTCCCTGGCAGCTCGCGGCCGGCCGGGTCGGCGCGCGGCTGCGGGCGATCCCGGTGGGGCCGGACGGCCGGCTCGACCTCGAGCGGCTGGACGAGCTCGTCGGTCCGCGCACCCGGATCGTGGCGGTGACCCACGTCTCGAACGTGACCGGCGCGGTCACCGACGTCGGCCGCATCGTCGAGGCCGCCCGCCGGGTCGGCGCGGTCGTGGTGGTGGACGGCGCCCAGCGCGTGCCGCACGGGCCGGTCGACGTCCAGGCCCTGGGCTGCGACCTCTATGCCTGCTCCGGCCACAAGCTGTTCGCCGCGACCGGCGCCGGTGCGCTCTGGATCCGCCGGGACCTCGCCCACGAGCTGCCGCCCTTCCTCGGCGGCGGCGAGATGATCCACCGGGTCGGCCTCGAGCGCTCGACATTCGCGCCGCCGCCGCACCGCTTCGAGGCGGGCACCCCGCCGATCGGCCCGGCGATCGCCATGGGCGCCGCGGCGGCGTGGCTCGCCACCCTCGACTGGTCGGCGCTGGCCGAGGCGGAGGCGGCGCTCACCGAACGGCTGCTGCGCGGGCTCGCCACGATCGGAGGCGTGCGGGTGGTGGGGCCGCAGGGCACCCAGGCGCGCCTGGGCGTCGTGTCCTTCGCGGTCGACGGCGTGCACCCGCACGACGTCTGCCAGATGCTCGACGGCCGCGGCGTGTGCCTGCGCGGCGGCCACCATTGCGCGCAGCCGCTGCACGAGGCCCTCGGTCTCGAGGCGACCACGCGGGCGAGCCTCGCGCTCTACAACGAGGCGGCGGACGTGGACGCACTGCTCGACGGTCTCGAGATGACGATCCGGACGCTCGCGTGAGCGCGCAGCTGTACGACGCGGCGATCCTGGCCGAGGCCAAGGCCGCGGCCGGCGCCGGCCGCCTCGAGCCGGCGGACGTCTCGGTCGAGGGCGACAACCCGCTGTGCGGCGATCGCATCGCCCTCGACCTCCGGGCGGGCGCGGAGGGACGCGTCGCCGCGCTCGCTCACCGCACCCGGGGCTGCCTTTTGACCCGGGCCGCGGCCTCGCTGCTCGGCCGACGCGCGCCGGGCGCGAGCGCCGCCGAGCTGCGCGCCGCGATCGCCGAGCTCGAGGCCCTCCTGCGCGGCGAGGGGTCACCCGAACGCTGGCCGGAGCTGGCCATGTTCGAGCCGGTGGCGGTGGTCAAGAGCCGGCACGACTGCGTGCTCCTGCCGTTCCGCACCCTGGCACGGGCGCTGCACGCCCTGGAGGCTGGCGGGCGAGGCTGAGCCGGCGCGCGCCGCGCCGGCTGCGCGGGGGGTCGTCGTCGCTCACCCCGCCGGCTCGCCGCCACAGCCCTTCCGCCCGGCCGCCCGGGCCGCCGCGACCGGCGGGCACGGTCGGTCGGCGTAGGAGCAGAACACGCAGCAGTCGCCGGGTTTCGGGCGCAGCAGCCGGCCGCAGCCCGGGCACTCGAAGAACCAGAGGCAGGAATCCTCGGGCATGACCGCCCGCGTGACCCGGCCACAGGCGGGGCAGGTCAGACTGGCCTCGAGGGGACCGTCTCCCCGGGCGTTCGCCGGCTCGCTCATCGCCTCAGCCCCGGAGGAGCGGCAGGATCAGGGGCTCGAAGGCGAGCGTGCCCGCGAGCAGGAGGGCCGCCACCCAGAGGAGCGCCCGGACCGGCCGGCGCTCGGGCGCCTCGGCGCAGCTGCCGTCGGCCGCGCAAACCGCGGCCGGGCGTCGGTAGGCGAGCCAGAACCCCGCCGCGAGGCAGGCCAGCGCCACGGCGACGAACCAGGGCTGCCAGGGGGCGAGCGGCGCCA
>CAZDFD010000104.1:5855-13157 GCA_964504655.1 uncultured Geminicoccaceae bacterium | reverse complement strand
CTGGACCGCCGAGGTGGCCGCCCTCGACCGCGTCCAGCGCCAGAAGGCGCTCGCCGCCGCCGCCCGGATCGAGCAGTTCCTGCACGAGATCGAGGGCCAGCTCGGCTGGACCACGCACGCCGGCGTGTTCGCCGGGCCGGACGGCCTCGAGCGGCGCCGTCTCGACTATCTGCGCCTGTTGCGCCAGGCGCCGGCGGTGACCGAGCTGCTCTGGCTCGACAGCGCCGGCAGGGAGCGGCTCAAGGTCAGCCGGATCGCCATGGACGCCCTGGCCGAGGGCGCCGACCGCTCGGCCGAGCCGCGCTTCACGCAGGCCCGGGCCGAGCGGATCTGGCGCGGGCCGGTCTGGTTCCACAAGGAGTCCGAGCCCTACATGTCGATCGCGGTCGCCGGCGCCGGCCGGGACGGCGGCGTCACCGTGGCCGAGGTCAATCTCAAGCTGATCTGGGAGGTGGTGAGCCGGCTCGGCACCGGCCGCGACGGGCGCGCCTACGTGGTCGACCGCGAGGGCCGGCTGATCGCCCACCCCGACATCGGCCTCGTGCTCAAGCGGACCTCGCTCGCCGGGCTGCCGCAGGTGGCGGCGGCGCTCGCCGGCACCGCGCCCGCGGGGCCGTTCGCGACCGACCTCGAGGGCCGGGCGGTGCTGACCGCGAGCGCCCCGGTCGCTTCGGTCGGCTGGCAGGTCCTGGTCGACCTGCCGCGACGCGAGGCACTCGCACCGCTCTGGGCCTCGCTCGCCCGCAGTGCGGCCCTGCTCGCCGCCGGCCTCCTGCTCGCGGTCGCCGCCGCGGCCGCCCTCGCCCGCCGCCTGACCGGGCCGATCCGCGCCCTCGAGGCGGGTGCCGCCCGGCTCGGCGCCGGCGATCTCGACCACCGGATCGAGGTCCGCACCGGCGACGAGATCGAGGCGCTCGCACGCGCCTTCAACCGGATGGCCGAGGAGCTGGGCGCGTCCTACCGGACCCTCGAGCAGCGGGTCGAGGAGCGGACTGCCGAACTGCGCGAGGCGCTCGAGCGGCAGACCGCCACGAGCGAGGTTTTGGCCGTCATCTCGCGCTCGCCGGCCGACGTGGCGCCGGTGCTGCAGGCGATCGTCGTGACCGCCCGGCGGCTGTGCGACGCCGACTTCGCGGTGGTCTTCCGCCCGAACGACGACGGTCACCTCCACGCCGTGGCCCTGGACGGGGCCGATCCGGCGTTCGTGGCGTTCGTCCGCGAGCATCCGATCCCGCCCGGCGAGGGATCCTCGACGGCGCGGGCCGCGCAGCGGCGGGCGACCGTCTGCATCGACGACTGGACCGCCGATCCGGCCTACACCTGGCGCGCCGGGGCGGAGATCGGCGGCTACCGCACCGCGCTGTCCGTGCCGCTGCTCCGCCAGGGCCAGGTGATCGGCGTGATCAGCCTGCAGCACCACCGTGTGCGGGCCTTCTCGCCGGCGCAGATCGCGCTGGTCGAGACCTTCGCCGACCAGGCGGTCATCGCGATCGAGAACGCGCGCCTGTTCGACGAGGTGCAGGCACGGACCCGCGAGCTCCAGGAGGCGCTCGAATACCAGACCGCGATCGCCGCGGTGCTGGACACGATCTCGCGCTCGCCGCATGGCCTGGGGCCGGTGCTCGACACGATCGTCGAGACCGCGGCCGGGCTCTGCGACGGCTCCGACGCGACGATCGTGTTGCGCGAGGGCGAGGAGCTGCGGGTGCGGGCGCATCACGGCGCGATCCCGATCACCTTCGCTTCGAAGCCGATCAGCGCCGGCTGGATCGCCGGCCGCGCCGTACTCGACGGCGAGCCGGTGCACGTGGCCGACCTCGCCGCCGCCCGGGACGAGTTCCCCGAGGGCTTCGAGCTCGCCCGCCAGCAGGGCCACCGCAGCGGCCTCGCGCTGCCGCTCCTGCACGAGGGCCGGGCGATCGGCGCGTTCATGATCCGCCGGCCCGAGGTGGGTCCGTTCTCCGACCGGCAGGTTCGGATCCTGCAGACCTTCGCCGACCAGGCGGTGATCGCGATCGAGAACGCGCGGCTGTTCGCCGAGGTCCAGGCACGCACCCGCGAGCTCGAGCAGGCGCTCGAGCGGCAGACCGCCACGAGCGAGGTGCTCGCGGTGATCTCGCGCTCGCCGGCCGACGAGGGGCCGGTGCTCGACACCATCGTGCGGACCGCGCGGCGGCTGTGCGACGGCGACTTCGCGGTGGTGTTCCGCGGCCGCGAGGACGGCCTGCAGCACGTCGCCGCCGCCGACGGCATCGACCCGGGCTTCATGGACTATCTGCGCGCCAACCCGCGCGGCAAGGAACCGGGTTCGGTGACCGGGCGGGCGGCGCTGAGCGGCCGCACCGAGTACATCGAGGACATCGAGGCCGACCCCGGCTACACCTGGCGCGAGGGTGCCGCCCGCGGCCGTTTCCGCAGCACCCTCGGGGTGCCGCTCCTGCGCGGCGGCGAGGTGATCGGCGTCCTGGTGACGGGGCACCGCGCGGCGCGCGCCTTCTCGCCCGCGCAGATCGCCCTGATCGAGACCTTCGCCGACCAGGCGGTGATCGCGATCGAGAACGCGCGGCTGTTCGCCGAGGTCCAGGCACGCACCCGCGAGCTCGAGCAGGCGCTCGAGCGGCAGACCGCCACGAGCGAGGTGCTCGCGGTGATCTCGCGCTCGCCGGCCGACGAGGGGCCGGTGCTCGACACCATCGTGCGGACCGCGCGGCGGCTGTGCGACGGCGACTTCGCGGTGGTGTTCCGCGGCCGCGAGGACGGCCTGCAGCACGTCGCCGCCGCCGACGGCATCGACCCGGGCTTCATGGACTATCTGCGCGCCAACCCGCGCGGCAAGGAACCGGGTTCGGTGACCGGGCGGGCGGCGCTGAGCGGCCGCACCGAGTACATCGAGGACATCGAGGCCGACCCCGGCTACACCTGGCGCGAGGGTGCCGCCCGCGGCCGTTTCCGCAGCACCCTCGGGGTGCCGCTCCTGCGCGGCGGCGAGGTGATCGGCGTCCTGGTGACGGGGCACCGCGCGGCGCGCGCCTTCTCGCCCGCGCAGATCGCCCTGATCGAGACCTTCGCCGACCAGGCGGTGATCGCGATCGAGAACGCGCGGCTGTTGCGCGAGCTGCGCCAGCGCACCGAGGCGCTCGCCCGGGCGGTCGAGGAGCAGCGGGCACTCGCCCGGATCGGCCAGACCGTGGCCGCCTCGCTCGATCTTTCGACCGTGCTCGGTACCGTGCTGGCGCAGGCCTGCGCGCTGTCCGCCTCGGGCGGCGGGGCGATCTACGCCTACGACGGCGAGCGGCACGCCTTCGAGCTGCTCGCCACCCACGGCATGAGCGCGGAGCTCACCGACCGGATCCGCGAGCTGGCGGGCCAGCTCGGCGGCTCGCTGGTCTCGCGCGCGGTGCTCGAGCGCGACGCGGTGGCGATCCCCGACCTCGACGCCGAGCCGGACACGCTCCTCTACCGGGTGCTGCGCGAGGCCGGCATCCGCGCGCTTCTGGGCGTGCCGCTCCTGGTCGAGGGGGCGGTGATCGGCGTGCTCGTGGTGCGCCGCGAGCGGCCGGGCGCGTTCGAGCCCGCGGTGGTCGAGCTGCTGCGCGCCTTCGCCGCCCAGTCGGCCCTGGCGCTGCGCAACGCCCAGCGGGTGCGCGAGCTGGGGTGGCGGGGCGAGGCGCTGGCCCGCTCGGTCGAGCGGCTCGAGGCGCTGGCCGAGGTCGGCCGGGCGATCGGCGGCTCGCTCGACCTCGACCGGGTGCTGTCCACGATCATCGCGAGCGCCTGCACGCTCGCCGCGGCCGACGGCGGCGTCGTCCACGTGCTCGACGAGACCGAGGACCGGTTCCGCATCGCCGCCAACCACGGCATGCCGGAGGAGCTCGTGCACGCGGTGCAATCGGTCCCGGCGCGCTCGGCCGAGACGCTCGCGAGCCGCGCCACCCGGGCCCGGGCACCGCGGCAGATCGCCGACGTCGAGGCGGAAACCTCCTACGGCTTCCGGGAGGTCGTGCTGCGCGCGGGGATCCGGGCGCTGCTCGCCGTACCCCTCCTGCGCGAGGAGCGGGTGGTGGGCGCGATCGTGCTCCTGCGCCGCCGGCCGGGCGCCTTCACCCAGGAGACCGTCGATCTCCTGCAGAGCTTCGCGGGCCAGGCGGCGCTCGCGATCCACAACGCCAAGCTCTACCGCGAACTCCAGGAGAAGGGCCGCGAGCTCGAGGCCGCGAGCCGGCACAAGAGCGAGTTCCTCGCCAACATGAGCCACGAGCTCAGGACCCCGCTCAACGCCATCCTGGGCTTCACCGAGCTCGTCCTGGACGGCGTCTACGGCCCGCCGCCGGCCAAGATCGCGGCCCAGCTCGAGCGGGTGCAGGCGAACGGCAGGCACCTGCTCGGGCTCATCAACGACGTCCTCGACCTCTCCAAGATCGAGGCCGGCAGGCTCGAGCTCGAGCTCGCCGACTTCGCCCCGGCCGAGGTCGTGGCGAGTGTGCAGAGCACCACCGAATCGCTCGCCCGCGCCAAGGGCCTGGCCTTCCACGTCCGGCTGCCCCCGGGCCTGCCGCGGGTGCACGGCGACGCCAGGCGCATCACCCAGGTGCTCCTCAACCTCGTGGGCAACGCCATCAAGTTCACCGAGGCGGGCGAGGTCCTCGTCGAAGTCACCGCCGACGCGGACGGCCTCGAGCTCGCCGTGGCGGACACCGGCCCCGGCATCCCCCTGGCCGAGCAGGCGCGGATCTTCGAGGAGTTCCATCAGGTCGACAGCTCCTCGACCCGCCGCCAGGGCGGCACCGGCCTCGGCCTCGCCATCGCCCGGCGGATCGTCGAGCTGCACGGTGGTTCGATCGGGGTGGAGAGCACGCCCGGCAGAGGCTCGCGCTTCACCGTGCGCCTGCCGCTGCGCGCCCGAAGGAGGCAGGCGGCATGACCCGGCGCATCCTCGTGGTCGAGGACCAGGAGGACAACCGCACCATCCTGCGCGATCTCCTGACCGCGCACGGCTACGAGGTGCGCGAGGCGGTCGACGGCGGAGAGGGCCTCGCCATGGCGCTCGCCGATCCGCCCGACCTCGTGCTCATGGACATCCAGATGCCGGTCATGGACGGCTACGAGACCACCCGGCGGATCAAGGCCGAGCCCACGCTCGCGAAGATCCCGGTGATCGCGGTGACCTCCTATGCGCTCTCCGGCGACGAGGCCAAGGCCCGGGCCGCGGGCTGCGACGGCTACGTCGCCAAGCCCTACAGCCCGCGGGCGCTCCTGGCGCTCGTCCGGGCGATTTTGGGCCAGGGCTGAGGCCCGATGCACGAGCCGCCGCTTCTGCTGGTGGTCGACGACAACGCCGACAACCGGGCGATCCTCGTGGCCCGCCTGGAGAGCCAGGGCTTCGCCACGGCCGAGGCCGAGGACGGGCCCGAGGCGCTCGAGGCGGTCCTCCGGCTGCGCCCCGACCTCCTCCTCCTCGACGTCATGATGCCGGGCATGGACGGGCTCGAGGTGACGCGCCGGCTCAAGGCCGACCCGGCCCTGCCCTTCACCCCGATCCTCCTGGTCACCGCCCGGACCGCGGTCCAGGACGTGGTCCGCGGCCTCGAGGCCGGCGCCGACGACTATCTGACCAAGCCGATCGAGCAGCAGGCGCTGGTCGCCCGGGTGCGCTCGATGCTGCGGATCAAGGCGCTGCACGACCAGGTGCAGGGCCAGGCGCTGCGGCTCGAGGCGCAGGCGGCCGAGCTCGCCGCCCTCAATGCCGGGCTCGAGGCGCGGGTCGAGGCCCAGCTCCGCGAGCTCGAGCGGGCGCGGCAGCTGCGCCGCTTCCTCTCCCCCGAGCTCGCCGACCTCCTGATGCGCGAGGGCGGCGAGGGGCTCCTCGATTGGCACCGCCGCGAGGTCACCGTGGTGTTCGCCGATCTGCGCGGCTTCACCGCCTTCGCCGAGACGAGTGCGCCCGAGGACGTCATGGCGGTGCTCGATGCCTACCACGCGGCCATGGGCGAGGTGATCTTCGAGCATCAAGGCACGCTCGAGCGGTTCCTGGGTGACGGCGTCGTCGTGGTCTTCAACGATCCCCTGCCCTGCCCCGACCATCCGGCCCGGGCCGTGGCCATGGCGGTCGCGGCGCGCACGCGGCTGGCCGAACTCTCTGCCCTCTGGCGCCGCCGGGGCCATGCGATCGGCTTCGGCCTGGGCCTCGCCCAGGGCTTTGCCACGCTCGGCCGGATCGGCTTCGAGGGCCGCCGCGACTATGCGGTGATCGGCCCGGTGCCGAACCTCGCGGCCCGGCTGTGCGACGCCGCCGCCGACGGCGAGATCCTGCTCTCCCAGCGGCTGCTGGCGAGCCTCGAGGGCCGCATCCGCACCACCCCACCGGTGACCCTCGCCCTCAAGGGCCTCTCCCGCCCGATCGTGGCGGCGGCGGTGGTGGGGATGGAGGGGTGCGATTAGCAGGACTCGTGGGACCTCCAGCGGGGAAGTCTGACGCCATGGCCAGGGGCAAGCTTGGCGGCCTCACGGACGAAGAGGTGTCGCTGATCAAAGGCATGATGCACAACGTCAGATTTCCGAATGACCAGGAGATCCTCGCGCGGTTCTCCCGACCGGGAAGAACGGTAAACAACGGCCGGATGAGCGAGATTCGCAAAGCTCTGATATCGAAGGAAGACACAGGAATACCCGCGATCGACCGTTTCCGGCCACAGTCGATCGCGAGTCCGGAAGAAATCGAGGCCTTCCTCGCCGCTCCGCCGCGGCTCGACCCCCGAACCGGTCTCGACCTGTTCGACGACGAGCTCGTGGTCAAGGCCCGTGAGGCGATGCTCCTCGCCGTGCAAGGCTTCAACAGCGCGACGATTCGGTTCAAAACGGAGCCTTTCATCGTCCTGTCGATCATAGCTTGGACATATCTGCTCCTGGCCCATTACACGCGATAGGGGATCGACTGCACCTACCGTGAGAAGAACGGCGAGCCCAAGCTCACCCCGCAGAGGCAACCGAAATACCTGGAGCTGGAAGCCCTCCTGAGCAAGCAAGAACCCCCGTAACAGATGACGCCGTCAAGGCAAATCTCACGTATTTAATCGGGCTGAGACATGAAATCGAGCACCGAGGAACACAGCAGATCGATCATGCCGTCGGGAGTAAAGTTCATGCCTGCGCTCTCAATTTCAATACCGCGATCAAAAAGCTGTTCGGCGCGAAATGCGGTCTCGACCACGACCTCGGCTTCGCCATCCACTTCGCAAGTCTCGATCCGGTGCAGCGGCGCCTGATCCGCGGTCGACAGGGTCTGCCGAAAGTGATCGAGACATA
>CAZDFD010000104.1:333-5755 GCA_964504655.1 uncultured Geminicoccaceae bacterium | reverse complement strand
GCTGTGCCGGCGCGCAACCGGTGCTAGAGAGGCGGGGCGGGCGTGGAGGGCGGTGTGGCGGAGCGGCAGCTCGAGCTGTTCGGGCAGGAGGCGCAGGCGGCGCGGGCCGAGCCGGTGCGGGACCCCGCGTTCCTCGAGAGGGTCCGCCACGACCTCGAGCTCTTGCTCGAGGAGTACCGGTGCGCCGAGCGGCTGCCGGGCGGCGATGTCACCCGCGCGACCGTGGCCGAACTCCGCTTCCACGGGCTCGCCGCGCTGCTGCCCGAGGCCGAGGCGCGGCCGCTCGTCGAGGCGTTCGATGCCGAGCTCGACCGGCTCTACGCGGTCGAGGAGCGGCTCTCCGGCCGCGCGGCGGGCTGAGCCGTGCCGTCTCGGATCCGCCCCCTCGAGCACCCCGACGCTCCGGCGGTGGTGGTGCTCCGGGAGGGCGGCGGGCTCGTGCGGCCGGGGAACCATCCTGCGGAAGGCTTCTAGCCGGCTCGGTCGGCTTTGTCAAGATATATGTCCTAGATGGCGGATAATGCGCCTGGCCGTTCCCAACCTGCGCGGCGGGCGGCGTGCGGCTGGGGTGGGCCGGGGTCGGAGGGCGGAGGGTGCGGGTGCGCGGCGGGCCCGCGTTGCGCGGCGTGGTCGGTCGGGGCGGGGGCGGCTAGGCTCGGGCCGCCCCGCCGGGACAGGGAGCGGCTGCCTTGAGCGATCGTCCGAACCTGCTGCTCGTCACCGTCGACCAGTGGCCCGGCCGGCTTCTCGGCTGCGCCGGGCATCCGGCGGTCGAGACCCCCACCCTCGACCAGCTCGCGGGCAACGGCGTGCGCTTCAGCCGCGCCTACGCCACCTGCCCGATCTGCATCCCGGCGCGCCGCTCGCTCATGACCGGCACCGCCACCCGGACCCACGGCGACCGGGTGTTCGGCACCGTCAACCGGATGCCCGAGGCGCTGCCGACGCTCGCCCAGACCCTGCGCGCCGCCGGCTACCAGTGCCAGGCGGTCGGCAAGCTGCACGTCTGGCCGCCGCGCGCCCGGATCGGCTTCGACGACGTGCTGCTCGCCGAGGAGGGCCGCCCGCATCTCGGTGCGGTCGACGACTACGACCAGTTCCTCGCCGAGCGCGGCCACGCCGGCCAGCAGTTCCTGCACGGCATGAACAACAACAACTACATG
Source organism: uncultured Geminicoccaceae bacterium (assembly GCA_964504655.1). Taxonomy (GTDB): domain Bacteria; phylum Pseudomonadota; class Alphaproteobacteria; order Geminicoccales; family Geminicoccaceae; genus JANXAZ01. The sequence continues at coordinate 4,592 of CAZDFD010000104.1, read as the reverse complement.
CATCGACCGTGGCACCTCCCGGAGGACTGCCACGTCACCAACTGGATCACCGTGCAGATGTGCCGGCAGATCAAGCGGCGCGACCCGACCCGGCCGGCCTTCTGGTACCTCTCCTACACCCACCCGCACCCGCCCCTGGTGCCGCTCGCGGCCTACCTGGACCACTACCGGACGGTCGAGCCCGAGCCCGCCCTCTCGGCCGACTGGGCGGCCGATCCCGCGGCCCTGCCCGACGCCTTGAAGATGGTGCGCGGCTTCTGGCCGGTCCTCCGCCCGCCCGCGCTCGCGCAGATGCGGCGCGCCTTCTACGCCCTCTGCACCCACATCGACCACCAGCTCCGGGTGGTCTGGGGAACGCTCCGCGAGGAGGGCCTCCTCGACGACACGGTCGTCCTCCTCACGGCCGACCACGGCGACATGCTCGGCGACTTCGGGCTCTACGCCAAGCGGCTGTTCTACGAGCCCTCGGCCAACGTGCCGATGATCCTGGTCGGCCGGCCGGGCGATCCGCGCCTGCGGCCGGGCACGGTCGACGACCGGCTCGCCTGCCTCGAGGACGTCATGCCGACGCTCCTCGATCTGGCCGGGCTCGAGCCGCCCCCGACCTGCGACGGCCGCTCGCTGCTCGGACCCCGCCGCGCCACCCTCTACGGCGACTGCCTCGAGAACCGGGCGGCCACCCGGATGCTGCACGACGGCCGCACGAAGCTGGTCTGGTACCCGGCCGGCAACCGGGTCCAGCTGTTCGACCTCGAGCACGACCCCACGGAGCTCCGGGACCAGGCCCAGGATCCCGCCCACGCCTCGACCCGGGCGCGGCTCGAGGCGGCCCTGGCCGAGGCCGCCTGGGGTGTCGACCGCGAGCGGGGCTGGGTCCGCGACGGACGGCTCGTGGGCTTCGATCCGGGCCCCTGGACGCCCACCCCCGACCGCTCGCTGTCGGGCCAGCGCGGCCTCCACTATCCCGAGCCGCCGCGCCTCGCCGGCGACCGGATGGTCGGCTTCCCGCAGTGAGCCCGCCCCGGGTGCGGTCGCGTCGCCGCGGCGGGCGCGCGAGGCCCGGCCGCGCGCCGGCGCTGGCAGGAGCGGTGGCGGCCGGCTAGGGCTCGGGCGGCCGGCCGAGGCCGGCTGTGGAGAGCCGTCATGCCCTGCCCGATCCGCCCGCTCCAGGACCCCGACGTTCCGGCGGTGGTGGCGCTCTGGGAGGCGTGCGGGCTCACCCGGCCGTGGAACCCGCCCGAGGCCGACATCGCCCGGGCGCGCGGGCGGCCGAACAGCGAGGTGCTGGTGGCCGAGGCCATGGGGCGGATCCTCGGCACCGTCATGGTCGGCGAGGACGGGCATCGGGGCTGGGTCTACTATCTGGCGGTCGAGCCGGGGCTGCGCGGCCGGGGGCTCGGGCGCGAGCTCGTGGGCGCCGCCGAGGCCTGGCTGCGGGCCCGCGGCATCCGCAAGCTCGAGCTCATGGTGCGCAGCTCGAACGCGGCCGTGAAGGCCTTCTATGCACGGCTCGGCTACCGCGAGGAGCCGGTCACCGTGCTCGCCCGCTGGCTCGACGGGACCGTGCCCGGGGAGACGGGCGGAGCGCGTTGACAGGGCCCGGCCGGCTGCCCAGAAGCGGCCGCGGGGGGCCGAGCGCGGAGCGGGCGGGTGGCCGGGACGGGGCAGGCGGGTGCCGGCGGGTTCGCGCACATCGTCCGGCTGGCGGGCGTGCAGAAATGGTTCGGCGCCGTGCACGCCCTCAAGGACATCGATCTGGCGGTCGGCCGCAACGAGATCGTCGGGCTCGTCGGCGACAACGGCGCCGGCAAGTCGACGCTCATCAAGGTCATGACCGGCGTCCTGGCACCCTCGGCCGGGACGATCTTCGTGCGCGACCGGGCGATCGATCCCTCCGAGTACTCGGTGCGGATGGCGCACGAGCTGTCGATCGAGACCGTCTACCAGGACAAGTCGTTGGGCGAGAAGCAGCCGCTCTGGCGCAACTTCTTCGTCGGCCGGCAGATCACGAACCGGCTGGGCTTCATCAAGGTGGCGGAGGAGAAGCGGATCGCAGCCGAGATCCTCTTGAAGGCGATCGGCTTCCGGGGTGCGGGCATCGGGGTCGATTCGACCGTGAGCCAGCTCTCGGGCGGCGAGCGGCAGGGAATCGCGATCGGGAGGGCGATGCATTTCGACGCCGATCTGATCGTGCTCGACGAGCCCACGGCCGCGCTCGCGGTCAAGGAGGTCAGGAAGGTACTGGATTTCGTTCGCAGGATCAAGGAATCTGGTCGGGCATGCGTCTACATCGAGCACAATCTGGCGCACGTCCACGAGGTCGCCGACCGGCTCGTGGTGCTCGACCGCGGCCGGATCGTGGCCGAGATGGCGCCGGCCGAGCTCACCGTGGCCGAGCTCACCGAGTACCTGATCGGGCTGCAGCGGGCCGAGGACGCGGGTACCCCGGAGCCGCGCCGGTGAGCCGGCTCACCCGGATCGAGGGGCTGCCGATCGTCCTCGTGTTCCTCCTGGTGCTCGGCCTGTTCATGGTGACGGCGCCGAACGTCTTCCTGCGCCCCAACATCTACACCACCTTCCTGTCGACCCTGCCGCCACTCGTGCTGCTCGCGGTCGGGCTCACCTTCGTGATCGGGGCCGGCGAGATCGACCTCTCCTTCCCCTCGGTGATCGCCTTCGCGGGCTTCGTCTTCGCGGTGCTGTTCAAGGAATGGGAGCTGGGGTGGCTGGCGGTCCTCGCCGGCCTCGCGGCCGGGCTGCTCGTGGGCGTGGTCAACGGTGTGCTGGTGGCGATCGTGGGCATCCCCTCCTTCATCGCCACGCTCGGCACCCAGTTCTTCTGGGCCGGCATGGCGACCCTGCTCTCCGGCGGCAAGTCCTACGCGCTGCGCGGTGCCGAGACCTCCTCGGTCTGGCAGGGGCTGGTCGGCCGCGCCGAGCTCGCCCCCGGCGTCGCCGGCGCCTGGCAGAACGACCTCTCGATCCAGGCGCTGTGGACGGCTCTGATCGTGGTCTTGCTCTGGGCGGTGCTCAACCGCCACCGCTTCGGCGAGCACGTCCTGTTCCTGGGCGACAGCAAGGAGGTGAGCCGGGTCGTCGGCATCGCGGTCGAGCGCGAGACGATCAAGCTCTTCACCCTCATGGGCGGGCTGGCCGGCCTCGCCGCCATGCTGTTGACCCTCGAGAACAAGAACTTCTTCGGCAACCAGGGCCAGGGCTATCTGCTCACCGCGATCGCCTCGGTGCTGATCGGCGGCACCTCGATCTTCGGCGGCCGGGCGACCATCGTCGGCACGGTGTTCGGCTGCTTTTTGATCGGCATGATCGAGGCCGGGCTCGTGGCCTCGGGCCTCACGGGGGCGCTGGTGCGGACCGTGCAGGGGCTGGTGTTCCTGGCGGCCGTGGTCTTCTATCTCCTGGTCGACGAGCCGCACCGGCGGGCGGCGCTCCTGGCCCGCTTCCGCCGGCAGCGCGGCTGAACGCGGTCCCGCGAGCAGGGAGGACACGAGGACATGACCCGGACCGGATCGATGCTGGCCACGGCGGCGCTCGCCGTGGCCCTGGCACTTCCCGTCGCCGCCCAGGAGGCGCCCGGCAAGGGCGTGACGATCTTCATGCAGATGGGCGGCAATCCGGGCGACGGTGCCACCCTCGCCCGCCAGACCGGCGCCGCCCAGGCCGCCAAGGCGCTCGGCATCGACAAGCTCGCCGAGCAGTTCTCGGGCTGGGCGCCCGAGAAGATGATCGAGCAGTTCAAGCAGGCGCTCGCCGCCAAGCCGTCCTGCATCGTCATCATGGGCCATCCGGGCAGCGCCGCCTTCGAGGATCTCGTCAAGCAGGCGGTCGAGCAGGGGATCGTCGTGACCCACGGCAACGCGCCCCTGTCGCCGCTGCAGGCCAGGTTCGGGGCGCAGGGCTTCGGCTACGCCGGCGTCGACCTCTACGAGGGCGGCAGGCTCACCGCCCAGGAGATGATCAAGGCCGGCGGCCTCAAGGCCGGCGACACGGCCATGGTCTACGGCGTCTTCAGCCAGGCCGAGCGCGGCCTCTCCGAGAAGGGCCTGGCCGAGACGCTCGAGAAGGCCGGGCTCAAGGTCGACCGGCTCGAGATCACCCAGGAGGCCAACTCGGACGCCTCGCTGGCGGTGCCGGTGCTCGCCGCCTACGTCCAGGCCCACCCCGACCTCAAGGCGATCGGCACCCAGCACGGCGGGATCACCGGGATCCTCGCTGGACGGGACACAGCCCGGACTGTCACT
>CAZDFD010000104.1:0-323 GCA_964504655.1 uncultured Geminicoccaceae bacterium | reverse complement strand
GAAGGCCGGCAAGAAGCCGGGCGAGATCACCGTCGGCGGTATCGATCTGGGCCCCGCCACGATCGACGGGCTCAAGTCGGGCTACGTCAACGTCACGCTCGACCAGCTCCTCTACCTGCAGGGCTTCGTGCCGGTACTGCAGTGTGTCCTGACCGCCAAATACAAGATGCCGGGCATCGCGGTGAACACCGGGGCCGGCGTGGTGACGCCCAAGACCATCGACGGGCTCGTCAAGCTGATCGACGCCGGGATCCGCTGAAGAGCCAGTCGAGGCCGCGGGCGGCGATCCGGCCGGCGGTGGGCCCGTCGATGCCCCGGTAGGC
>CAZDFD010000103.1:0-13439 GCA_964504655.1 uncultured Geminicoccaceae bacterium | reverse complement strand
CCGACCTCGTCCGCCTATGCGACGCTCGGCGACCGAACCCCGACCGAAGCCGGGAGCGTCCGCTCCGGGCCCGTTTCGCCGATCGCCGCGGCCTCCCCGGACGGCGGGGCGTCCGGTCCACGGGCCGGTCGGATCGGCAGCGGCGCCGACCTCGTCCGCCTATGCGACGCTCGGCGACCGAACCCCGACCGAAGCCGGGACCGCCCGCTCCGGGCCCGCCCCGGCGGTCGCCGCGGCATCCACCTGCCGCGCCCCCCGGTCCATCTGGCCCGTCGCATCGGCTACGGCGCCGACCTCGTCCGGCCCCGCGACGGTGGGTGACCAGACCCGGACCGAAACCGGTGGCGCCCGCTCGGGGCTCGGCGCCGACCCGCGCGGCAGACGGGCGCGCCCGCGCCGAGCAGGGCCGATGCTGCCGGCTCGGACGCTCCCGGCAGCCTCGTGCGCGCCGCCCCCGGGAGCGCCCTTCCGGTCGGCGGAGCGAGCGCGAGCGTTCTTCGGGCCCGGCCGTGGCAGGGCCCCGTCGACCGCGCATCCGACCCCCGACCGCCACGAGCGGCGATCGGACCCATCGACATCGGCGAAGCGCCGGGTGCAGGCGCGGGCAGACCCGGCGCGTGGCGCGGATCGGCCCTGAAATCGGTTGGCCGGCGACCTTGAGGGCCGGGCCGCCGGCCGGCCGAGCCCGGCCGGCCGTGCAGGCGGGCGGCAACCCGGAGGGAGCTTCGCCCGCCGCGCCGTGCACGCGGGCCGTGCCGGGCGGCCGGTGGCTCCCGCGCCGGGCATCGACGGCGCTGCCGATCGCGAGGGCCGAGCCGCGGTCGCCTTCGACGGCACCACGGCCGAATCGGCGACCGGGTCGAGTCGCGCTGCCGTCGCGACCTTCGCGGTGCGCCGGCCGGGGCGTCCTCTCCGCGGGCCCGGGGCTCCCTCGGCGACCGCCGGCGACCACCCGGTCGGTCACGGGCAATCGGGCCGGAGGGGCCGGCGCCCGCCGGCCGTGCCGGGCCGTCGGTCCCGGTGCCCGGGCTCGGCGCGCGGCCGCCCGGACGCCGCGTGGCGGACCGGCCCCGCTGGGGCCGCCGAGTACCGCTCAGTCGAGCTCGAAACTGTCCTTGTAGTCGCGCTTCAGGCTCGGGTCCTGACGCTCCTTCTCGAGCCAGCAATTGCCCACGGCGAGCCGCTCGATCTCGGTTCCCATGAAGCAGCGGAAGGCGTCGCCCGGGGTGCAGACGATCGGCTCGCCGCGCACGTTGAAGCTCGTGTTGACGATCACCGGGCAGCCGGTCCGCTGCTTGAAGGATTCGAGCAGCCGCCAGTACCTCGGGTTGGTCTCGCGGTGCACGGTCTGGATCCGCGCCGAGTAGTCGACATGGGTGACCGCCGGGATCTCCGAGCGGGCGACGTTGAGCTTGTCGATCCCGAACAGGGCCTGTTCCTCCGCCGTCATCGTCCGGCGGCGGCGCGGCACCACGTCGGCGACCAGCAGCATGTAGGGGCTGTCGGTGTCGAGCTCGAACCAGTCGGCGACGTCCTCGCGCAGCACCGAGGGTGCGAAGGGGCGGAAGCTCTCGCGGTATTTGACCTTGAGGTTCAACAGCTTCTGCATGGTCGGCGAGCGCGCGTCGCCGAGGATCGAGCGGCCGCCGAGCGCGCGCGGGCCGAACTCCATGCGCCCCTGCATCCACCCGACCGCCTTGCCTTCGGCGAGCGCGTCGGCGGTGAGCGTCACCACCTCGTCGTCCTCGACCACGCTGTAGCGGGCGCCGCAGGCGTCGAGCTGCCGCCGCGTCTCCGCGAGATCGAAGCACGGTCCGAGATAGGAACCGCGCATGCCGTCCAGATGGCCGTTCGGGGGCGCCTTCGGGCGGGCCAGGAGCTGGTGCCAGCAGGCGAGCGCGGCGCCGAGCGCGCCGCCCGCGTCGCCCGCCGCCGGCTGGATCCAGATCCGCTCGAACGCGCCCTCCTTGAGGAGCTTGCCGTTGGCGACGCAGTTGAGGGCGACGCCGCCGGCGAGGCACAGCGCGCGCTCACCGGTCTCGCGCGCGATCGAGCGGCCGAGCCGCAGCACGACCTCCTCGGTGACCTTCTGGATCGAGGCGGCGAGGTCCATCTCGCGCTGGGTCAGCCGCATTTCCGGGCGGCGCGGCGGGCCGCCGAACAGATCGTGGAACCGCGCGTTCGTCATCGTCAGACCGGTGCAGTAGTCGAAATAGGAGAGATCCAGGCGAAAGGTTCCGTCCTCCTTGATGTCGATCAGATGCTCCTTGATCGTGTCGACGAACCGCGGCTCGCCGTAGGGCGCGAGCCCCATCACCTTGTATTCGCCCGAGTTGACCTTGAAGCCCGTGTAATAGGTGAAGGCGGAGTAGAGCAGGCCGAGCGAGTGGGGGAAGTGGATCTCCTTGACGATCTCGAGCGAGTTGCCGCGGCCCACCCCGAGCGAGGTCGTGCACCACTCGCCGACCCCGTCCATGGTCAGGACCGCGGCGCGATCGAACGGGGAGGGGTAGTAGGCCGAGGCGGCATGCGCCAGATGGTGCTCGGTGAACAAGAGCGAGCCGTTCCAGCCGCCCCCGCCGGGCAGGCGGCGCAGCTCGTCGAAGAGCAGGCTCTTCTGGAACAGCTTCTCCTTGACCCAGATCGGCATCGCCACGCGGAACGATCGGAAGCCGCGCGGCGCGAAGGCGAGGTAGGTCTCGAGCAATCGCTCGAACTTGAGGAACGGCTTGTCGTAGAAGACCACGTGGTCGATGCCGGCGAGATCGCAGCCGGCCGCCTCGAGGCAGTAGCCGATCGCCCGCGCCGGGAAGCCCGGATCGTGCTTGGTGCGGGTGAAGCGCTCTTCCTGGGCGGCCGCGACGATCTCGCCGTCGACCACCAGGGCGGCGGCGCTGTCGTGGTAGAAGGCCGAGATGCCGAGGATCCGCATGGCCGTGACGCCCCCTGCGCTCAGAACAAGGTGTAGATGAAGGGGGCCACGGCACTGCCCTTGGTCAATACGACGAGGCCGCCGAACAGCGCCGTCATCACGAGGATCGGCAGCAGCCAGAACTTCTTGCGGGCCCGCATGAAGGCCCAGAGCTCGGCCAGGAAGCTCATCGGTCGATCCTCTCAGAACTGGTTGCGCAGGCTGTCCGGCGCCGGGCCGGGCGGCTGGCGCGGGATCCAGTAACTCGTGGCGCCCGGGTCGCGGCGCAGGCGCAGCAGATCCTTGCCCGCGAGCCGGAGCGCGAGGCCGATCGGCACCACGGTCGTGGCGTAGATCAGCAGCATGACCACCGGGTTGACGATCCGGAAGAGGAACAGCCCGAGCCGCAGCCAGGCGCGGTTGAGGGGTGCCAGAAGCGAGGCGCGCAGGAACGCCACCGCCACGAGCCCGGAGCCGACCAAGAGGAGCGCCCAGGCGAGCGGCGTCCAGCCGGAGAAGACGAGGGCCTTGAGGAGCCCGAGGGCGGCCAGGATGCCGCCCACGGTCCAGCCGAACGAGCGGTCGCTCGGGCCCTCGATCCGCTCGTGCGATTCGATCCGCTCGTGGAAGTTCCGGGCCATCTCCTCCTCCTCAGCGCGCGGCGAGCGGGCCCTCGCCCGCGAGCCTCGGGACCTGCCCGGCGAGCCAGCTCCCGACCGCCTCGGCCAGCACCGCCTGGCCCTCCGGGCCGGGGTGGCCGTCGACCGCGAAGTAGAGCGCCGGGCCGCGCCGCGAGGCGCGCGCGCGCAGCGCCTCGCCGAGGTCGAGGACCGGCACGCCGAGCGGCTCCAGCCGGGCCCGCGCCAGCTCCGAGGGGCGCACCGCCGTCTCGCCGAGCAGCGGCAGGTAGACCTCCTCCTTGGTCGGCATCAAGAGCACGAGCAGCCGGCCGCCGTCGCGCTCGACCCGGGCCCGCAGCCGCGCCACCACCGCCACCGTGCGGTCGAGGTCGCCCGCCGCCGGGCCGCCCGGCCGCGGCAGCACGAGCTGCAGACGGCTGCCGTCGTCGAGCACGACGCTGCGGCCGCGGTCGCGGTTGCGCAGCCTGCCCGCGAGCTCGCTCGCGAACCAGAACAGATGCGTGCGCTGGGCGAGGCCGAGCAGGCTGTCGTCGAGCCAGCGGTCGCCCTGGCCGCGGAACCTGCGGTAGGAACCCGCGGCGCCGTGTTCGAGCCAATGGGCGAACGCGCGATCGTCGTCGAGATCGTTGCCGGCGAACAGCGCGAGCAGCACCACCGCCGGCCGGAGCGGCGCTCCGAACCGCTCGTAGACGCGCTCCTGCTGCAAGGGCCCGCTGCCGATCAGGCCGAGATTGACGAGCCCGGCCGCGGGCAGCCGGGCGCGCAGGAGCGAGGGCCAGTCGCGTCCGTCGGAGGCGCCGTAGCCGAACGCCATCGAATCGCCGAGCAGCACGAGCCGGGCCGGCTCTGGCCAGGGCTCCGGGTTGCGGAAGCCCCTGCCGTCGAGCCGGAAGCCGAAGTCGAGGTCGCCGCGCGCGATCCGCCCCTCGAGGCCGGGCCGGTAGAGGAAGCCGATCTCGGGATCGTCGACCATCAGGCTCTGGCCGCCGGCATCGGTGTCGCCCGCGACCTCGACCCAGTGCACGCGCAGCGCCGCCTCCTCGCCGAGCAGGTTCGGGAACAGCCGGAGCACGAGCTCGGCCAGGCCCAGGGCCACGAGCCCGCTCAGCCCGAGCAGCAGGAGGTCGAGCGCGGCGCCGCGCAGCCGACCCCGCGCTCGCCCGCCCGCCGCCCCGTCCCGCCGTTCCGTGCCGATCGCCATGCCCGCTTCCCCGCGCCCACCCGGTCCCTGCCGCACGTCCGCCAACCTGCACCCGGTGCCGCGGCCCGGCCCCGGCGGGCGGTCCGCTCACCGCGCCGGGTCGATCTACCATCGCACAGGTTAACGATACATCAACGGCAGTCCGCTTCCACGGCCGGCGGCGCCGGTGGCGCGGCGCCGCCGGGCCGCGGCGGGAGCGTGGCGCGCCGGCGTGGCGTCCGGGCCACGCCCGCGGCCGCTCCCCGAACCGCTGGCAGGCGGGGCGCTCTTCAACCAAAAATTGAAGAGCGCCGGGGAACCGCCTGCCCGGTCGGGTCCTCGCGGGGTCCACAAGCGCACAAGAAATTCCGTTTGCACGCAATGGGTTGAAATGTTAGGCTCAGATCGTGTGGCGATCTCGGGGCGACGCCGCACGCGTGGGTCCGTCATCGTCGGGCACCGAGGACCGGCCGGCAGAGCCCGGGCCATGGAGGGTTCGCGACGATGATCGAGGGGGTCGCTGCGGGGTACATCCGAGGGACGGCGCCAGCAGGCGGGGTGCCGGGCGGGAGACGGCCCGAGCCCGAGCCGCGGCGCGGCGGCGCCGGGCTCGGCGGCGCGCTCGGCGCCACCTTCCTCGGGCTCCTCTTGGTCCGCCCGGCGGCCGAGGCGGCGATGGTCGAGGCGGCCGGGGCGACGCCGCCGGCCGAGGGGCCGGCCGCGCCGGAGGCCGGCGCCGAGACGACCGTGGCGGCCGCCGGTCGGCCGTGGGAGGCCGCGGCCGCCGGCGCGCCGGCGGCGGGCTCGGTGCTGACCGCCGGGGCGGTGATCGATCCGGCGCTCCTCACCCGGCTCGCCGGCGAAGCGCGCTTCGACGCCCTGCCGAGCCGCCTCCTGCAACCCGAGCCGGCGCCGCCGGCGGCGGCCGCGGCGCCGGGCGCCGCACCGCTCGAGCCCGCGGCGATCACGATCGCGCTCGGCGAGCTTGCGATGCCCGGCCTGCCGGCCGTCGAGGAGCCGGGCGGGGACGACGAGGACCTCGGCCCGATCGGCGAGGAGGTCACCGGTGGCGACGGCGACGAGGTGCTGGTCGGCGGCGACGACGACGATCTGATCGACGGCGGCGGCGGCGACGATCTGATCCAGGGCGGCGGCGGCGACGACACGCTCGCCGGCGGCTCGGGCGACGACACGGTCGAGGGCGGGGCCGGCGACGACGCGCTCGCCGGCGGCTCGGGCGACGACGCGCTCGACGGCGGCGCGGGCCAGGACCTGCTCGACGGCGGCACCGGGGACGACCTGCTCGACGGCGGCGCCGGCGACGACGTCGCGATCGGCGGCGGCGGCGACGACCAGGTCACGGTCGGCTCGCCCGGCGACCTCGTCTTCGAGGATCCCTGGGGCGCCGACCAGGGCGGCCGGGACACCCTCGTCGTCGCCCCCGACTTCGGCGCCCAGCTCGAGAAGGCCTTCCCGACGCTCGCCAAGGGCGGGCTCGCCACCTTCATGGTCGGCGACGCGGTCCTGGGCGGCCCGCCCGCGGGCGCCCCGGCCTTCAAGCAGCAGGTGGCGCCCAACGTCGAGAGCGTGCGGCTGACCGGGGCCGAGGCGCACGGCATCGTCGGCGACGGCCGGGCCAACGACCTCGAGGGCAACGACGCCGCCAACCCGATCTGGGGCGGCGGCGGCGACGACCGGATCCGCGGCGGCGGCGGCGACGACCGGCTCTTTGGCGGCGAGGGCGACGATCTGATCCTGGGCGACACCGGTGACGATCTGCTCGACGGCGGGGCCGGCGCCGACCTCCTCTATGGCGGCGCCGGCGACGACGTGCTCGTGCTCGGGCTCGCCGAGCCGGCGGTCGACTCCGTGTTCGACCACGAGGGGGTCAACCGCCTGCGCCTCGACGGCGCCGATCCGGCCGCGCTCGAGGCCCGCCTCGAGGGCGACGATCTGCACCTCGCGCACGCCGGCGACGCGGTCGCGGTGGTGCGCGGCTATGTCGGCCACGAGGCCGCCTGGGCCGGGGTCGAGATCGACGGCGGGCTGCACGATCTGGGCGATCTCCTGACGATCGCGACACCGCCGGTCGAGGACCTGCTCGCGGGCTTCCTCGACCCGAACGCGCCGAGCGAGCCGGTGCCGCTCGACGGCGGGCCGCTCGGGCCGGAGCTGGCGCTGGCCGAGCCGGAGGCGGCGGCCGGGCTGCCGGAGATCTTCCCGGGCGCCGATCTCTGGGCCACCGCGGAGCCGGCCGAGGCGGCCGGGCTCGGCGGCGGCCCGGGCGATTCCGGCACCGGCGAGGAGGAGCGGACCGCCCACCAGGGCGGCCGCTGAGGCGGGAGAGCGGAGGGGCACCGCCGGGGCCCGGCGCCGCGAGGTGCCGGGCCCCGCCCGCGACCGCCGCAGCCGACGGGCCCGGCTCGGTCGTCCGGCGTCAGTCGCGCAGCGCCGCGAGGACGGCCACGGCGCGCGCCCGGAGCGCCTCGCGCGCCCGGCAGAACGCCCGGAGCTCGGGCTCGACCGCGACCGGCGGGCCCGCCGGCGGCGCGCAGCAGGCCACCGCCTCGGCCGGATCGGCCCACAGCCCGACCCCGAGCCCGGCCAGCAGCGCCGACCCGCGCGCCGGGTCGAGCCCGGCCTCGAGCGGCGCCAGCGGCAGGCCGAGCTGGGCTGCGAGCAGCGACCGCCAGGCCTCGTCGCGGGCCACCCGGCCGAGCAGCAGCACGGGCTCGCCGATCGCCAGCCGCGGCCGCAGCAAGGCGGCCCGCTCGGCGAGCGCCAGCCCGAGCCCCTCGACCAGCGAGCGGGCGAGCTCGCGCCGGCCGTGCTCCGGCCGCAGCCCGAGCCAGGCCCCGGGCGCAGCCGGCCCGTCCGCCTCCTCCGCGAGGGCCGGCAGGAACAGCGGGCCCGCCGCCCCCGGCGGCGCCAGGGCGGCCTCGCCGAGCAGCGCCGCCTCGGGCTCGAGGCCGGCGACGCGCGCCGCCGCCGCCCATTCCGGCTGCAGCTCGCGGGCGAACCAGGCGAGCGGGCCCGTGGCGAGCGGCGGTGCCGCCACGAGGTGCCAGCCGCCGCTGGCGGCGCAGAGCGTGTCGATCCCCGCCTCGGGCTCGGCCGGCGGCCGCCGCGTCTCGACCACGAGGCCGGCGCCCGGCTCGAGCCAGGCGAGGCCGCGGCCCTCGTCGCGGAGCCCGGCCGCGAGCGCGCCGCAGGCGAGTGCGGTGCCGCCCGCGACCACCGGCAGGCCCTCGGGCAGGCCGGTCTCGGCGGCCCCGGCGACGCTCACCCGGCCGCTCACCTCGGCGCACTCGAAGACCTCGGGCAACAGGTCCGGGGCGATCGAGAGCGCCTCGAGCAGGGGGGCGCTCCAGCCCCGCGCCGCCACGTCCAGGAGCCCGGTGGCCGAGGCCTCGCTCGCGTCGGTGGCGAGCTCGCCGGTCAGCCGCAGCCGCAGCACGTCCTTGGGCGCCAGCACCTTGGCGACGCGCTGCGCCGCCTCGGGCTCGTTGGCCGCGAGCCAGAGGATCTTGGCGGCCGGCAGGCAGGGGCCGGGGCACCGACCGGCCGGGCGCAGGCCGGCCTCGCCGATCCGCCCGGCGAGCTCGCGCGCCTCGGCCAGGGCGCGCCGGTCGGAGCCCAGGATCGTCCGCCGCACCGGCCGCCCGGCGCGGTCGAGGAACACCACCCCGCCGGCCTCGCCGGCGAGCCCGAGCGCCACGAGCTCGACCTCGACCAGGGCCTTGAGCCGGGCGATCACCTGCCGGCAGGCGGCCCACGCCACCTCCGGCTCCTGCTCGAGCAGGCCCGGGCGGGTCGCGGGCGGCGGGTGCTCGGCCTGCGCCCGGGCGAGGATCCGCCCGTCCCGGTCGAGCAGCACGCCCGTGGTGCGGGTCCGCCCGACCTCGATGCCCAGGCTCGCCCGCGGCAGCCCCGCGCTCGTCATCCGAGCCGACCTCCGGCCGGCCGCCGCCGGCTCGCCTTGTCGTCGCGTGCGCCGCTCTCTATAAGCGCGGCTGCGGCGTGCCAAGGCTCGTCGAGGCCGAGGGGCCCGGAGCTCGGACGCGTCGCCGCCGCCGACCACCGCCCCCGAGCCCTGCCCGGACCCGGCCCCAGCCCGTGCCGCCCGCCGCCCCGACCGCGCCCGTCCATCTGGCCCTGCCCAAGGGCCGCATGCAGGACAACGTCCTGACGCTGCTCGCCGAGGCCGGCATCCGCCTGGCCTTCGACCGGCGCGGCTACCGGCCCACCCTCTCGCTCCCGGGCTTCGAGGCCAAGCTGTTGAAGCCGCAGAACATCGTCGAGATGCTGCACCTCGGCTCGCGCGACGTGGGCTTCGCCGGCGCCGACTGGGTGGCCGAGCTCGAGGCCGATCTGGTCGAGCTGGTCGACACCGGGCTCGACCCGGTCGCGATCGTGGCGGCGGCGGCACCGGACGTGCTCGAGGCCGGCCGACTGCCGGCGCGCCGCTTCGTCGTGGCGACCGAGTACGAGCGGCTGACCGCCGCCTGGCTCGCCCGCCGCGGCCTCGAGGCGCGGATCGTCCGCTCCTACGGCGCCACCGAGGTGTTCCCGCCCGAGGACGCCGACTGCATCGTCGACAACACCGCCACCGGCGCCACGCTGCAGGCCAACGGGCTCGTCGTGGTCGACGAGGTGATGCGCAGCTCGACCCGGCTCTACGCCCACCCGCGGGCGCTCGACGACTTGGCCAAGCGGCCGGTGATCGAGCATCTGGCGCTGCTCGTCCGCTCGGTGCTGGACGCCAGGAAGCGGGTGATGGTCGAGGTCAACGTCGCCCGGGAGGATCTCGAGCGGCTGGTCGAGGTGCTGCCCTGCATGCGCGAGCCGACCATCGCACCGCTCCACCACGAGGCCGGCTTCGCGGTCAAGGCCGCGGTGCCGCGCGAGCGGCTGCCGGAGCTGATCCGGGCGATCAAGGAGCGCGGCGGCACCGACATCGTGGTCTTCGACATCGCCCAGATCGTGGTCTGAGCGCGGCGCGCGGCGGGGGAGGGAGAGGGTTGAGCGGGACGGAGACCGGGCGCCGCGGCACGCTCGAGCGGCGGACCGCCGAGACCGCGGTCAAGGTGACGCTGTGCCTCGACGGCAGCGGCCGCTGCGAGGTCGCGACCGGGCTCGGCTTCCTCGACCACATGCTGGCCCAGCTCGCCCGCCACGCCCGGCTCGACCTCGAGCTCGCCTGCGAGGGCGACCTCGAGGTCGACGACCACCACACCGTCGAGGACTGCGCACTCGCGCTCGGCGCGGCCTTGGATGCGGCGCTCGGCGAGCGCCGCGGCATCCACCGCTTCGGCTCGGCCTTCGCGCCGCTCGACGAGGCCCTGGCCCGCGCCGTGGTCGACCTCTCCGGCCGGCCGGCGCCGGTCGTGGACCTCGGGCTCGTGCGCGAGCGGGTCGGCGAGGTCGCGACCGAGAGCCTCGCCCACTTCTTCCACTCCTTCGCGATCGCCGGGCGGATGGCGCTGCATGTCGACGTCCTGCGCGGGGTGAACGACCACCACCGCGTCGAGGCCGCCTTCAAGGCGCTGGCCCTGGCGCTGCGCCAGGCGGTATCGAGGGACGGCTCGGCCGAGGTGCCGAGCACCAAGGGGGTGCTCTGAGCCCGGCCGGCCCGGACCGGCGGCTCGGGGGCGGGCGATGGCCGAGATCCTGATCGTGCCGACCGGCACGGCCAACCTGGCGAGCGTGCTGGCCGCCTTCCGCCGGCAGGGCGCCCTGCCGCGGATCGCCGAGCGCGGCCGCGAGGTGCTCGCCGCGAGCCACGTCATGCTGCCCGGGGTCGGCGCCTTCGGCGCCGCCATGGCCCGGCTCATGGGCGGCGGCTTCGCCGAGGCGCTGCGCCGGCGGATCGCCGAGGACCGCCCGACGCTCGCGATCTGCGTCGGCCTGCAGCTCCTGTTCGCGGCGAGCGAGGAGAGCCCGGGTGTGGCCGGGCTCGGCGTCCTGCCGGGCGAGGTGCGCCGCTTCCCCGACACCGTCCGGGTCCCCCAGTTCGGCTGGAACCGGGTCGAGCCCGAGCCCGCCTGCCGCCTGCTCGAGCCGGGCTGGGCCTACTTCGCCAACTCGTTCCGGGCCGAGGCGGCGCCGGGCTGGGCCTGCGCCTGGAGCGAGCATGGCGGGCGCTTCGTGGCGGCGATCGAGCGCGGCCGGATCCTCGGCTGCCAGTTCCACCCCGAGCTCTCCGGCGCCTTCGGCGCCCGCCTGCTCGCCCGCTTCCTGGACCTCGCTTGATGCTCGCCCGCCGCGTGATCCCCTGCCTCGACGTCAGCCACGGCCGGGTGGTCAAGGGCGTGCGCTTCGAGGGCCTCCGCGACGCCGGCGACCCGGCCGAGCGGGCCCGCCTCTACGAGGAGCAGGGGGCCGACGAGATCGTCGTCCTCGACGTCTCGGCCACGCCCGAGGGCCGCGGCCACCAGCACGAGACCGTGCGCCGGATCCGCGAGGGGCTGTCGATCCCGTTGACCGTGGGCGGCGGCGTCCGCAGCGAGGAGGACGCCTGGCGGCTGCTCGAGGCCGGCGCCGACAAGGTCTCGGTCAACACCGCCGCGGTCGAGCGGCCGGAGCTGCTGGCCGAGATCGCCGCCCGCTTCGGCCGCCAGTGCTGCGTCCTGGCGATCGACGCGGCCTTGCGCGATGGCCGCCTCGAGGTGCTGGTCAAGGGCGGTCGCGAGGGCACCGGCCGGGATGCCGTCGCCTGGGCGGCCCAGGGCGAGCGGCTGGGCGCCGGCGAGATCCTCCTCACATCCTGGGACCGCGACGGGACCCGCGAGGGCTACGACCTGCCGATGCTGCGCGCGGTCACGGCCGCCGTGCGCGTCCCGGTGATCGCCTCGGGCGGCGCCGCCACGCCCGAGCACCTCCTCGAAGCACTCCGGGCCGGCGCCGATGCCGTGCTCGCCGCCTCGATCTTCCACGACGGCGACCGCACGGTGGGCGAGGTCAAGGCCTTCCTGCGCGACCATGGCGTCGAGGTGCGGCCGTGATCGTCCCCTCGATCGACCTCCAGGACGGCCAGACCGTCCAGCTCGTGGGCGGCCGCGACAGGGCGCTCGAGGCCGGCGATCCGCTGCCGATCGCCGAGCGCTTCGCCCTGGCCGGCGAGCTCGCGGTGATCGACCTCGACGCCGCCCTGGGCAAGGGCTCGAACGCGGCCCTGATCGAGCGCCTGCTCGACGCCGGCTTCGCCTGCCGGGTGGGCGGCGGGATCCGCGACCTCGAGACCGCCCGGCGCTGGCTCGACCGCGGCGCCACGCGGGTGATCCTCGGCACCGCGGCGAGGCCGGAGCTCCTCGCGCAACTGCCGCGCGAGCGGGTGGTCGCGGCCCTCGACGCCCGCCACGGCGAGGTCGTGGTCGAGGGCTGGACCCGGGGCACCGGCCGCGGCGTGCTCGAGCGGATCGCGGAGCTGCGGCCGCACGTGGGCGGCTTCCTCGTCACCTTCGTCGAGCGCGAGGGCCGGCTCGGCGGCACCGACACGGCCCTGGCCGAGGCGGTGGTGCGCGCCGCGGGCACGGACTGCCGGGTCACGATCGCGGGCGGCGTCACCACCCCCGAGGAGATCGCCGCCCTCGACCGCC
This sequence comes from uncultured Geminicoccaceae bacterium, assembly GCA_964504655.1. Classification (GTDB taxonomy): domain Bacteria; phylum Pseudomonadota; class Alphaproteobacteria; order Geminicoccales; family Geminicoccaceae; genus JANXAZ01. Next base: position 1,109 of record CAZDFD010000103.1, on the reverse strand, counting down.
TGGGTGCCGACGCCCAGGTCGGCATGGCGCTCTACACGGGCCGGCTCGCGCTCGCCGACGCGATCTGGGCGCCCCTGCGCTCCGACCGGCCGGACGGGCTCGTGCCCACGGTCGTCGTCGACGAGCGCGGCCTCACCCTCGGCCTCGTCTGGAGCTCGCGCGATTCCCTGCGCGAGGCGGTCCGCCTGCGTCGCGGCGTCTACCAGTCCCGCTCGCGCGGCCTCTGGGTCAAGGGGGAGAGCTCGGGCGCCACCCAGGAGCTCCTGCGCATCGAGCTCGACTGCGACCGCGACGCGCTCGCCTTCCGGGTCCGCCAGCAGGATCCGGGCTTCTGCCACTTGGCGCGGCGCTCCTGCTTCGGCGCGGCCGAGGGGCTCGCCCGCCTCGAGGCGACGCTGCGCGCCCGCCGCGCGGCCCCGCCCGAGGGCTCCTACACCGCGCGGCTCCTGGCCGATCCGGCGCTGCTCGCGGCCAAGCTCGCCGAGGAGGCCGACGAGCTCGCCCGCGCCACGAGCCGCGCCGAGGTGATCTGGGAGGCGGCCGACCTCCTCTACTTCGCGATGGTCAAGCTCGCCGCCGCGGGCGTCGATCTGGCCGAGGTCGAGCGCCACCTCGACCGCCGCGCCCTCAAGCTGACCCGCCGCGGCTGAACTCGGCCGCCGGCGAAGGGCCGCCCGCGGCCGGATCGCCCGGATCGCTCCGACGACCACCGCGAGCCACCTCCGCATCGACGCGAGAAGACGGCGCACCGGACCTCGCACCCGTTCGTTCCGTCGGCAATTTCCGACCCGATGGTTGAGATCGCGTTAACGATGGGCGGCCGTGGTTCGGTCCGTCGTGTGCGCGACCCTCGGGCCACGCCGGCTCCAGTCCGCGCGCAGCAGCAGCGATCGCGAGGAGGCCCCCGTTTTCGGGCAGGACCGCGCGGGACCGGGCCGGGCATCGCAGGGTCCAGCGCTGGCACGTACCGCGCGCCGACGTCGCCACGCCATCGCGATGGACAGACCCCCCAGCGGGTCGAACGGAGCACCCTACCCGGATCGCGGAGCGGGCCGCTCAGCCCTCGAGCAGGGCCGGGTCGAGACCCTCGGCGCCGGCCAGGACGCTCG
>CAZDFD010000102.1:0-13530 GCA_964504655.1 uncultured Geminicoccaceae bacterium | reverse complement strand
GGTAGAGCAGCGCATTCGTAATGCGCGGGTCGGGGGTTCGAGTCCCTCCTGCGGCACCAGCCCGTCGACCTGGACGCGCCGGGTTGACTCCAGGATCCTGGAATGGCAATCCGGGATCATGGAAGACCCGGACGAGATCGGCCCGCTCCTGGCCGCGCGGCTTCGGGCGCTCAGGGCCGAGCGCGGCCTCACCCTCGAAGAGCTCGCAACCCGGGCCGGCGTCGGCCGCTCGACCATCTCGCTGATCGAACGCGCCGAGGCGAGCCCGACGGCAGCGGTCCTGAACCGCCTCGCGACCGGCCTCGGCGTCACGCTCGCGAGCCTGTTCGAGCCGACGGAGGCAGCACCCTCGCCGCTCGCCCGGCGGGCCGACCAGCCGGCCTGGCGCGACCCCCTGACCGGCTATCTCCGCCGCGCGCTTTCCCCACCCGGCAGCGCCGGCCGGCTCGAGCTGGTCGAGGTCGAGCTGGAGGCGGGCGCCCGGGTGGCGCTCGACGGCGGCCTCGGCTCGGTCGTCCAGCAGGTCTGGCTGATCGAGGGCAGCCTCGAGGTGCGCAGCGGCGCCGACCGGCACCGGCTCGAGGCGGGCGACTGCCTCGCCATGCGGATCGACCGCCCGACCGGGTTCGCCAATCCCGGCACCGCCCGGGCCCGCTACCTCGTGGCGATCGCGCCCGGGCCGGCGGCCGGCCCGCGCCCGGAGCCCAAGCGATGACGGGCGCGCCCCGGATCCGCGTCCTCGGGCCCGCGGAGGCGGCCGAGCGGGTCGACGAGCTCGCCACGGTGCTGATCGACTGTGTCGAGGGCGGTGCCTCGGTCTCCTTCCTGGCGCCGCTCGACCGCGAGCGCGCCCGGGCCTTCTGGCGCGGGGTGGCGGAAGGCGTCGCGCGCGGCGAGCGGATCCTGCTCGTGGCCGAGGCGGCCGACGGCCGGCTCCTGGGCACGGTCCAGATCGTGCCGGCGCCGCAGGAGAACCAGCCGCACCGCGCCGATCTGGCCAAGATGCTGGTGCTGCGCGCGGCCCGCCGGCAGGGCCTGGGTGCCGCCCTGGTGCGCGCCGCCGAGGCCGCGGCGCTCGCCGCCGGCCGCTGGCTCCTCGTGCTCGACACGGTGAGCGGCAGCCCGGCCGACCGGCTCTATTCCCGCCTCGGCTGGGTCCGGGTGGGCGAGGTGCCGAACTACGCCCTCTGGCCCGAGGGCGGCCTCTGCCCGACCACCTTCTTCTTCCGAGATCTGCGGCCCGACCGGGCCCGTTCTCCTCAGGGCACCTCGACCTCGAACAGGGGTGCATATTGCTGAGCGCCGAAGACGTCGGTCTCACCCGGGCTGCCGGAAGGCACGAGCCTTCGGATCGTGAACTTGATCGCCTGCGCGGGCTCGAACACGCAATGGTGCGTGAGCCGCTCGCGCGGGATCCGGTAGAGGGCGCAGATCCGCTCGGGCGCGAGCGCACCCGACTCGCGCACCCGTGCGAAGGCCTCGGGATCGCGGAAGATCACGTCGAAGGTCAGATGATCGACGCCCGCGTTCTTCGAGCGGATCGTCGAAGCGAGCTCGCGCAGCTTGGCCATCAGCGCCCCTCCCCGCCCCTTCCGTCGACCACGAGTTGGCGGATGCGCACGAGCTCCATCATGTCCTCGACCTCGATCGTGTGGTTCAAGGTCCACTCGTAGCCGGGCTCGCCCACCAGGATCTCGTCCGACATCATGGCCGCGGCGCCGGCCGTGCCCTTGGTGTCGGGCAGCCGCGCGTAGAACAGGTTGCGGGCGGCGAGCGCCGCGATCTCCTCGGCCCGGCCGGCCTCGGCGTGCACCGCCTCGACGACGATGCCGAGCTCGTGCGGCGCGGCGGCCGGCGCCGGATCGAGCTCCTTCATCACCGCGTCGCGGCCGTAGAGGTGGTAGAACAGCCGGTAGGCTTGGCCCTCGGGGCCGAAGCGCTCGGCGACCTTGCCGCGGGCCCAGGCGATCGCCCGGTCGATCCGGGCGATCGTCTGCGGGTCGCGCACACCGACCACGGCGAGCCGGCGCTGGCCCACGAGGCCCGCCCCCTCGAGCTTGACCCGGCAGGTGGGCGTCCTGTGGAAGCGCTGGCCCGAGGCGCGGGTGGTCCGCTCGTCGACCTGCTCGTAGCGGCAGCCGCTCATGTCGATCCACCCGCCGGCGACGTGCTCGCAGAGGGGGTCGGCGCGCTCGTACATGGCGTGGCTGGCGAGCGAGGCGGGCGTGCAGCGCTGGTCGGGGTGCAGGGCCGTGACCCGCACCGCCTCGCCCTCGACCGTACCCAGGATCGATTCCTTGCCCATGTAGGGCTCGCAGCAGAACGACGCGCATTCCATGAGCTTGCCCGTGTAGTAGGCGATCCCGGGGTCGAAGCCGGCCTCGAGCAGGGGTGCCGCGAACAGCGCGCAGTCGCTCGACCGCCCGGCGATCACGACCTCGGCACCCTGGCGCAGCGCCCTCCTGATCGGCTCGGCGTTCATCACCGCCACCACCCGCGAGGTCCGCCCGAGCAGCGCCGCATCGGCGTCAGGCCGGCCGTCCAGGCCCGAGATCCGCTGCCCGGCGGCGAGGCGGGCGGCCAGGTCCTCGACCCGCTGCTCGGCGTAGATGGCGGCGAGCTTGAACGGCGCCAGCCGGTGCTCGGCCGCGATCTCGCGGATCAGCCGCACGAACTGGTCGACGCCGCGGTCGCTGCCGGTGTCGGAGGCCGAGCCCACGATCATCGGCACGCCCAGCCGACGGGCCTCGAGGAGCATGATCTCGAGATCGTGGCGCTGGTGCGCCTCGAGGCTCACATGCCGGTCGGCGCCGAGCGGGCGTGGGCCGATGTCGCAGGAGCCGGCATCGGCGACGATGCAGTCCGGGCTGAGGCCGCAGCCGCGCCGGAAGCTCGCCGGCTCGAGCGGCGTGAAGGCCAGATGGCCGGTCGGGCAGAGCAGGCGGCGGACGGTCACGGGCGGGCTCCGGGATCGGGGTCGGGGGCGGGTCGGGGCGCATCCGGGCCGGCCGCCTCGGCGGCGAGCCCGTAGCGCCACCAGGGCGTGCTGCAGGGCGGCCCGTGGCAGGCGAGCAGACGGCGCTCGGCCGTGAGCCAGATCGCACCCGCGATGGTGGCCGCCGCGTCCCGGCCGCCGTGGCGGCAGAAGGCCGGGCCCTCGGCATCGGCGTGGCGGGCGAGCAGGCGGCCGACCGCCAGGACGTCCGGCGGCTCGGGCAGCGCCGAGAGGCCCTGGCGGAGCGCCGGCCAGCGCCCTTCGGAGTTCAGCCGCGAGGCCGCGGTGGCGGCCGTGGCGAGGTTGGCCGGCGCCATGCGCGGGGTGAGGAAATGGTTGGTCCGCCCGACCCGCCCCGAGGACAGATGCTCGAAGCCGATCGCCCGATGGCCGAGCTCGACCGCGGCCACCGCCCCTTGGGCGTCGGCCAGGATCAGGAGGCCGCTGCCGGTGTGCGGGGTGGTGCGGATCAGCGAGAGCGCCTCGGCCACGTCGGCGCAGCGCACCAGGAGGAGGGTCATCAGGAAGTAGCGGTGCAGGCCGACGCCGAGATCGGAGGTCCGGCTCGCCGTGTCGGCCAAGGCGAGGCCGTCGCTGTTGAGGCCCGAGGAGAAGCAGCCCGGGCTGCCGAGCGAGCCCAGGACCAGGATCTCGCGGCCGCCCCAGGCCGGGTCGCGGTGCCGCATCACCTTCTGGATCGGGACGTGCTCGGCCCGGTAGTCGCGGTTCTTGGCAAGCAGCGCACCCCGCCCCGCGGTCAGGGCGAACGCCGTGCAGGCCTCGGCCGGCGGCCCGTCGCGGGCCACGAGGTCGAGGGCGGTGGCGGCGTGCAGATAGTCGAGGAGCGCCGCCTCGCCGAGCCCGAAGCCGCGGGCGAGGCCCGCGATCTCGGCCAGGATCTCCGGGTAGAGCCGCCCGGTCAGGGCGCGCTGGGCGGCGACGAAGGCGCGCACCTCGGGGCGGGCCAAAGCCGGCGCGGCCTCGCCGAGGCGCGCCTCGACCGCCCGGCGCACCGCGCCCACGAGCTCCGGGCAGGCGCGCGCCTGGGCCAGCCCGCGCGCGAACGGCTCGCCCTCGAGCGCGAGCGGCTCGGCCGGCAGGGCATCGGCGGGTGTCACGCGTGGGCCTCCCCGTGCAGGTGGCAGGCGGCCAGGTGCCCGGCCGCGACCGGCAGGAGGTCGGGCACGCGCGTGCGGCAGACCGGGAGCGCGTGCGGGCAGCGGGTGTGGAAGCGGCAGCCGGGCGGTGGTCGCAGCGGCGAGGGCGGATCGCCGGCGAGCCGGGCCTGGGCGCGGTCGCGCCCGCCGTCGAGCCGCGGCACCGAGGCGAGCAGGGCGCGCGTGTAGGGGTGGGCCGGGGCGCGCAGCACCGCCCGGGTCGGGCCGAGCTCGACCACCCGGCCGAGATAGAGCACCGCCACCCGGTCGCTGATGTGCGCGACCACCGCGAGGTCGTGGGCGATGAACAGGTAGGTCAGGCCGAACTCGGCCTTGAGCTCGGCGAGCAGCGCCAGGATCTGCGCCCGGATCGACACGTCGAGGGCGGAGACCGGCTCGTCCAGGACCAGGAGCTCGGGCTCGAGCACGAGCGCCCGGGCGATGCCGATGCGCTGGCGCTGGCCGCCCGAGAACTGGTGCGGGTAGCGGTGCCGATGCGCCGGCTGCAGGCCGACCCGCTCGAGCATCCGGGCGACCCGCTCGCGCGCCTCGGCCGGACCCGCGAGCCCGTGCACGGCGAGCCCCTGGCCCACGATCTGCTCGACCGTGCGGCGCGGGTTGAGGCTCGCATAGGGATCCTGGAAGACGATCTGCAGGCGCCGCCGCAGGCGCTTCAGGCCGGCGGCGTCGAGCCCGGCCAGGTCCTGGCCGTCGAGCAGCACGCGCCCGGCCGTGGGCTCCTGCAGGCGCAGGATCGTGCGGCCGAGCGTGGTCTTGCCCGAGCCCGATTCGCCGATCACGCCCAGGGTCTGGCCGCGCGCCAGCTCGAGGTCGACGCCGTCGAGGGCGCGCACCGTGTTGCCCTGGGCGGGCTCGAGCAACCGGCGCAGGCCGCGCCGGAGGTCGAACTGCTTGACCAGCCCCTGCACCTCGAGCAGCGGCCGGGGCGCGCCGGCGCCGGTCGCGCCCGGTGCGAGGACGGGGGCGGAAGGGTTCACGGCTCGAGCCGGATGCAGCGGGCGAGCCGGTCGGGTCCGGCCGGGCGCAGCGGCACGGGCCTTCGGCACTCGGCCGCGGCCTTGGGGCAGCGCGGCTCGAAGCGGCAGCCGGCCGGCGGTGCCGCCGGATCGGGCACCTGCCCCGGGATCGGCCGGATCGGCCGGTCGAGGTCCTCGAGCACGGGGATCGAGCGCAACAGGCCCTGCGTGTAGGGATGCCGGGGCGAGCCGATCACCGCCGCGGTCGGGCCCTGCTCCACCACCTGCCCGGCGTACATGACCGCGATCCGCTCGCAGTGCTCGGCGACCACCGCGAGGTCGTGGCTGATCAGCACCACGCTCATCCCGAGCCGGGTGCGCATCTGGCCGATCAGATCGAGCACCTGGGCCTGGATCGTGACGTCGAGGGCGGTGGTCGGCTCGTCGGCGATCAGGAGCCTGGGCCGGCAGGAGAGCGCGATCGCGATCATCACCCGCTGGCGCATGCCGCCCGAGAGCTGGTGCGGGTAGCTCTCGAGCCGCCGCTCGGGCTCGGGGATGCCCACGAGACGCAGGAGCTCGAGGGCGCGGCCGCGCGCCGCCGCCCGCCCGGCGCGGCCGCGCGGCAGGTCCGGGTCGTGGGCGCGGACGGTCTCGACGATCTGCTGCTCGACGGTGAAGGCCGGGTTCAGGGCGGTGAGCGCGTCCTGGAGCGTGATCGCGATGTCGCGGCCGCGCACCGCCCGCAGTTCGCGCTCGGGCAGCCGGGCGAGGTCGCGGCCGAGGAAGCGGATCTCGCCCGCCGCCACCCGGCCGGGCGGACGCACGAGGCCCAGGACCGAGAGGAAGGTCACGCTCTTGCCCGAGCCCGATTCGCCGACCACGCCCAGGCACTCGCCCGGCAGCACCTCGAGGTCGACGCCTTCGACCGCGCGCACCACGCCGTGGCGGGTGTGGAAGCGGGTCTCGAGGCCGCGGATCGCGAGCAGGGGCTCGGGGCCGGTCATTCGCGCATCCGCGGGTCGAAGGCGTCGCGCAGGCCCTGGCTCGCGAGGTTGATGGCCAGGACCAGGACCAGGATCATCACCCCGGGCAGGGTCGCGACCCACCAGGCATCCATCAGGAACGCCCGGCCGTCCGCCACCATCGAGCCCCAGGAGGGGACCGGCGGCTGCACGCCCAGGCCCAAAAACGACAGGCTCGCCTCGAGGATGATGACGGTGGCCATGCGGAAGGTCGCGACCACGAGCACGGGCGAGAGGATGTTGGGCAGGATCTCGCCCAGCATGATGCGCAGGGGCGAGGCGCCGAGCGCGCGCGCCGCCTCGACATACTCCATCTCGCGCGCGGCGATGGTCTCGGCCCGCACCACCCGGCAGGGCAGCACCCACTCCTTGAGCACCAGCGCCAGGACGATGTTGCCGAGCCCGGGGCCCATCGCGGCCATCAGGCCGATCGCGAAGATCAGGTAGGGAAAGCCCAGGAGCACGTCGACGACCCGGCCGATCAGCACGTCGGCGAGGCCCCGCAGATAGCCGGCAAGAAGGCCCAGCACGGTGCCGACCGTGGCCGCGATCGCCACCACGACGAGCCCGATCGCCATCGACACCCGGGCGCCGTGGATCACCCGCGAGAGGATGTCGCGGCCGAGCGCGTCACAGCCGAGCGGATAGGCCGGGTCGCCGCCCTCGAGCCAAGCCGGCGGCTGCAGCCGGCGGAACAGATCGCTTTCGTAGGGATCGTGCGGCGCCAGCCAGGGTCCGAGTACGGCCATCAGCGCCACCGCCAGCACGACCAGGGCCGAGGCGAGCGCGGTGCGGTTGGCCGCGAAGTCGCGCAGATTGGCGGCCAGCGGCGAGCCCGCCGGCGGCGCGGCGCCCGCGGGCGTGCCCGCCAGCGCGGGCTCGTCGATCGCCCCGGCCCTCAGAGCCGGACCCTCGGGTTGAGGACCGTCTGCAGGACGTCGGCCAGGAGGTTCAAGAGGACGTAGGTCACGGCGTAGAGCAGCACCGCCGCCTGCACGAGCGGGTAGTTGCGGGTGAAGATCCCCTCGACCACGAGCCGGCCGAGGCCCGGCCAGCCGAACACGGTCTCGACGATCATGTTGCCGCCCAGGAGCGTGCCGGTCTCGATCGCCGCCACCGTGACGGTCGGGGTCAAGGCGTTCTTGAGCGCGTGGCGCAGCACCACCCGGCGGCGCGGCAGGCCCTTGGCGGTGGCGAAGGTCACGTAGTCCTGCCGCAGCGCCTCGCGCATCGAGGTCCGGGTCACGCGCATGAGCAGCGCCGCCATGGCGAGGCCGAGCGTAAAGGCCGGCAACAGGAGGTGGCGGAGCGCGTCCTGGAAGCTCGCCGGCCGGCCGGCCAGGAGCGTGTCGACGAGCAGGAGCCCCGTCACCTGCGGCACCTCGGCCGCGAAGCCGATCCGGCCCGAGACCGGCAGCACGCCCAGGGTCACGCCGAACAGCAGGATCAGGAGGATGCCGAGCCAGAAGCCGGGCATCGAGACGCCCAGGAGAGCGCCGACGGTGGCCAGCCGGTCGAGCCAGCCGTCGGGGCGGAGTGCCGCCGCCACGCCGAGCGGCACGCCCACCGCAATCGCGATCAGCATGGCCGCGAGCGTGAGCTCGACGGTGGCCGGCAGCCGCTCGAGGATCACCTGCGCCACGGGCCTGCGGTGGTGGAAGCTCTGGCCGAACTCGAAGGTCGCGGCGTTGCCGAGGAACTGCAGGAACCGCTCGGGCAGCGGCCGGTCGAGGCCCATGTCGCGGCGCAGCGCGAGGCGCTGCTCGGGCGTGGCGAGGGCGTCGCCGAGCATCAGCTCGACCGGGTCGCCCGGAGTCAGCGTCATCATCGTGAAGACGACGAGGCTGATCCCGAGCAGCACCGGGACGAGCTGCAGGAGCCGCTCGAGGAGCGCGACCGGCCGCACGCCCGCCCCCGCCGCCGTCCGGCTCAGCCCTTGATGGCGGCCCGGTGCAGCTTGACGATGCCGCGCGGCGAGGGCTGCCAGTCGATCAGCCGGCGGCTGGCGCCGTAGACGTCCTGCGGCAGCCAGAGGAACAGGAGCGGCGCCTCCTCGCGCACGATCGCCTGCGCGTCGCGGTAGAGCCTGGCCCGCTTCTCGACGTCGGTCTCGGTGTCGGCTTCGGTCAGGAGCCGGTCGACCTCGGGATTGCTGTAGCCCGAGTAGTTGCCGCGATCCCTGGTCTTGAGCACCGGCACGAAGATGCCGACCGGGTCGAGCGCGCCGTCGCCCCAGGAGCGGAAGAACATCTGCCGGTCGTGCTTGCTCGGGTCCTTCCAGAGGTCGGCGAGCGCGGTCCGCTCCCAGAGCTGGACCTTGGCGCGGAAGCCCGCCTGGCCGAGCATCGCGGCCACCGCCTCGGCCTGCTCCTTGAAGGGATTGTCGACGTCGATGGTGACGTCGACCCCGTTCGGGTAGCCGGCCTCGGCCAGGAGCTTCTTGGCCAGGGCCGGATCGTGGCGCCAGGGCTCGAGGTCCGGGTTGTAGCCGTAGGAGTCGGGGCTGATCAGGGTGGTGAGCGGCACCGCGAGGCCGTTCAGGATCTTGTCGATCACGAGCTTGCGGTCGACCGCGTGGTTGGCGGCCCGGCGCACCGCCACCTTGTCGAACGGCGGCTTCGTCGTGTTGAAGTCGATGAAGAAGCTGCGCGTGCCGTTGCTCTTGAGGACCTGGGTGCGCGGGTTGGCCTCGACCTGCCGGATCGCGTGGTGCGGCAGCTCGTCGATCAGATCGACCTCGCCCGCGAGCAGCGCCGCCACCCGCGAGGCCGGCTCCGGGATCACCTTGAAGATCACCCGCTCGACCCGGGCCGGGCCGACCGGCGGGATGTCCGCCGCACCCCCGTAGTAGTCCGGGAAGCGCTCGAGGATCACCGAATCGCCGCGCCGCCACTCGACCAGGCGGAACGGGCCCGCGCCCATCGGCCGGGTGGCCATGCCGTCGCTGCCGACCTTCTCGACATAGGCCCTGGAGACGACCTGGTTGAAGGGCAGGTAGGCGCGGAACACCGGCCAGGGGCTGGCGAGCTTGAAGCGGACGGTGAGCGGGTCGACCACGACCGTCTCGGCGAGCGGCCCGACCAGGCTCTTGCGGGGGCTGGTCTTGCCCTCCATGGCCCCGTCCCGGGTCAGCCGGTCGAAGGTGAACTTGACGTCCTCGGCGGTGAGCGGGCTGCCGTCGTGGAAGCGGATGCCGGGGCGGATCCTCGCTTCCCAGGTGGTGGCGTCGATCTGGGTCAGGCTCTCGGCGATCTCCGGCACCACCCGCATGTCGTCGGTGCGCGTCACCACGGCATCGTACATGTTGTGGATCACGCCCTCGGTGACCCGCGAGCGATGGTTGGCCGGGTCGAGGGTGACGATGTCGGCCGAGTAGCCCACCCGGAGCTCGGCCGCCCGTGCGCCGGGTGCGCCCGGGCCGGGCGCCAGGAGTGCCAGCGCCAAGGCCGCCGTGCCGAGATGCCGCGTCCGCATGCCCGCCTCCCACCGTGTGTCGCCGATGCCGGCGCAGCATCCGCCGGGCGCGGTCGATCGGTCAAGGGGATTGCAGGATTGCCCCTCGGACGGGCCCGTTCGATAGATGAGATCTATCAGATCCGATCGATCGAGCGAGCCGCCGGCGGCCGGATGTGGAAGCCCGGGTCGGCGGCCACGGTCTCGCGCAGGAGCTCGAGCACGACCTGCACCGCCGGGCCCGGCGGGCCGCCGGCCACCGCCACGACATAGTCGAGCGGCGGCAGGGGCGGGTCGGTGGCGACCAGCCGCAGCCGGCCCTCGGCGAGTTCGCGGGCGGCCAGGCTCGGCGGTGCCAGCGCCAGGCCGAGCCCGAGTGCCGCCAGCCGCAGCCGGGTCGGCAGGCTCGAGCAGGCGTGCTGGCGGCGCGGCTCGACCCCGCCCCGGGCGAGCCAGTCGCGCGCCAGCCCGTGGAGATGGCTGCCGCGCATGTCGGTGATCAGCGGCAGCTCCGCGAGCTCGGCCGGGCCGAGCGGGCCGGGCGGCAGGGCCAGCGTCGGCGCCGCCAGCCAGCCCATCGCCACTTGGCCGAGCGGTTCGCTCACCAGCCGCGGCTCGTGCACGGGTCCGGCGACCAGCGCCAGGTCGAGTTCGCCCGCCAGGAGATGGGCGCGCAGCACCTCGCTCGCCTCGACCACGAGCTCGAGCTCGACGCCCGGATGGCTGCGGTCGAGCCGCTCGAGCAGCCGCGGCACGAGGCCGACCGCGGCGATCCCGGTGAGGCCGAGCCGCACCCGGCCGCTGAGCGCCGCCCGCGCCCCCACCCGCCGCTCGATCTCGGCCAGAAGTGCGAGCATCCGGCCGGCCCGGTCGACCAGCTCGCGGCCCTCCGGGGTGAGCCTGGGCCGGCGGCCGGCGCGCTCGAGCAGGGCCACGCCGAGGGCCGCCTCGAGCGCCTTGACGCGCGCCGACAACGAGGGCTGGGCGATCCCGAGCCGGCGCGCCGCGGCGTGGAAGCCGCCCAGCCGGGCGATCCACACGAGCGCCTCGAGCTGGCGCAGCTCGAGGCCGGCGCGCGGCCGGCCGGCGGCGGGACTCATGGACGACCCGCCCGGCGGCCGCCGCCCGAAGACGCGAACGCCCCCCGGGATCGCTCCCGGGGGGCGTCGGGACCTGGACGGTCGCGGCGGCTCAGGCCACGAGCTTCAGGTTCTCGGCCGAGCTCTTGCCGTTCTTGCCGCGGACCAGCTCGTACTGGACCCGCTGGCCCTCGCGCAGGCCGTCGAGCCCGGCCCGCTCGACCGCGCTGATGTGCACGAAGGCGTCCGGGCCGCCCTTCTCCGGCTGCAGGAACCCGTACCCCTTGGTGACGTTGAACCACTTGACGATGCCGATCTGCAAACTCGTAACTCACTCGCTCAGGTGCGCGGCCGGCACCCTTGCCGGCCACGGGATGGAGGCGCACGACGCTGGAGTCCTACGACGGCCGGCGCGTTCGCCTCGGCCCATCCAGGCGTTCATATGGCCGAGATCGGCCCGCCCCACAAGGTGCCGCGACGGCGTGGCCCGGGCGGCTCAGGCCGCACCCTGCACCGAATAGCCGCCGTCGACCGGAACGGCCGTGCCGGTCAGGAAGTCCGAGGCCGCCGAGCACAGGAACACGGCGATCCCGGCGAAGTCGTCCGGATCGCCCCAGCGCCCGGCTGGCGTCCTGGCCACCACCTTCTCCTGCAGCCCCTGGATCTGCGCCCGCGCCTGGCGGGTCAGGGCCGTGTCGATCCACCCCGGCAGGACGGCGTTGACCTGGATGTTGTCCTGCGCCCAGGCGCAGGCCATGGCCCGGGTCATCTGCACGATGCCGCCCTTGCTCGCCGCATAGGGGGCCGTGAAGGAGGCGCCGAAGATCGACATCATCGAGCCGATGTTGACGATCTTCCCACCACCCGCCCGCTTCATCTCGGGATAGGCCGCCTGCGAGCAGACGAAGGCCGAGGTCAGGTTGGTCTCGAGGATCGTGTGCCACTCGGCGAGGCTGTACTCCTCGGGCCGCTTCCGGATGTTGGTGCCCGCGTTGTTGACGAGGATGTCGAGCCGGCCGAGCTCGCGGACCGTCTTGGCGACCATGGCCCTGCAGGAGTCCTCGCTCGTGACGTCGACCGCGACCGCGATCGCCCGCGCCCCGAGCCGGGCGAGCTCGGCCACCGCTTCCGCGTTCTTGGCCGCGTTGCGGCCGGCGACCGCCACCGCCGCCCCGGCCTCGGCCAGCCCCTTGGCCATGCCGAGCCCGATCCCCCCGTTGCCGCCCGTGACGATCGCCACCTTGCCCGCGAGATCGAACAGCCGCATCGCCCCCTCCCCTCGGCCCGCATCCTCGGCCGCGACCGCGAGCCGCTAGCAAGCGCCCGCCCGGCCGTCCATCGGGCCCGCGGCGGGGCAGCCGTGCCCGAGCCGTCACCGAACGGTCACCGCCGCACGGCATCCGAGCCGTCCGGACGGGCGACCCACGGGGATCGGACCATGACACGCAGCGAGCGCGCCGGCACCGAGCACCGCACGGGCTTCCGCATCCGGGCGTTCGTCGTCTTCGTCGTGGCCACGACCTTCCTGATCATGCTCGTGACCGGGATCGTCCTGTTCGTGGCCCCGCACGGCCGCATCGCTCGCTGGAACGATTGGCGGCTCCTGGGCCTGGCGCTCGATCCCTGGACCCGGATCCACGTGCTCGCGAGCTTCCTCTTCGTGCTCGCGATCCCGGTGCACCTGTTCTTCAACTGGAAGCCCTTCACCAAGTACCTGGCGGATCGCTGGCACGAGCATCTGCGGCCGCGCCTCGAGCTCGTGAGCGGCGTCGCGGTCGCCCTCCTCCTCGCGATCCTCGCGGGCTTCGGGCTGCCGCCGGCGGCCCAGCTCTTCGCCTGGCAGGAGGACGTCAAGGGGAGCTGGCAGCGCGCCGGGGCGGCCGAGCCGCCCTTCGGCCACGCCGAGGAGCTGCCGTTCCCCGAGCTCGCGCGGCGCACCGGGCTCGACCTCGAGGCGACCCTCGCCCTCCTCGAGAAGCGCGGCTTCCGCGTCGAGCGGATGGAGACGAGCCTGCTCGACGCCGCGCACGCCCTGGGTACCACGCCCGTCAGACTGTTCGCCGAGCTGCCCAAAAGGCCGGCCGCGCCGCCGAGCCTGGCCGAGCGCTACGGGCCCGGTTCGGGCGTCGGCCGCAAGACCGTGGCGCAGATCGCGGGCGAGCTCGGCGTGCCGCTCGAGGAGGCGCTGCGCCGGCTCGCGGCCAAAGGTGTCCCGGCCTCGCCCGAGGCCCCCCTGCGCAGCCTCGCGGAAGGTGCGGGCGGCGAGAGCCTCGACCTCGTCCGCGCGATCGCCGGCGAGCGCTGAGCGGCCCGAACTCGGGACGCGCGGCGGCCGCGGCCAGCGCCCCGGCTCGACGCGGCCCGCCGACGCCGCCGCGCCGCGGCGCTTGACCCGTGCGCAGCGCCCGGGCACCTCGCCCGCCGAGCCGTCCGGAGTGCCGCCATGCGATCCTCCCCGAACCTGGCCCTCGCCATCGGCTGGCGGGTCGCCGTGACCCTCCTCGTCTTCAACCCGGTCTGGTCGGTCGCGCACTGGCTCGCCGCCAACTGGCAGAGCCAGCCGGGCATCGCGCTCATCGTGGCCGCCCTCGTGCTCGTGGTCTTCCTCTACATCTTGAGCATCGTGCGCGACTTTCCGGGCGCCACGGCGATCATGGCCCTCCTGATCGCGGCGGTGATCGGCGGTGCGGCACTCCAGGGCTGGCTCGACCCCTTCGACCTCGCCTTCTGGAAATGGGCCGCACCGGTCGTGGCCGCGCTGTTGTTCTCGGCCGGCCCGATCTTCGCTTCCGTGCGCCGCCGCGAGGCCGGCATCGCCACGACCGACGAGACGCCCAGCTGAGC
>CAZDFD010000101.1:0-13895 GCA_964504655.1 uncultured Geminicoccaceae bacterium | reverse complement strand
CAGGTCTTCAAGAAGTCGGGCATGATGCTGACCTGCCGCAAGGACACCGGCATCAAGGACCCGAAGACCGATTTCAAGGGCCGCACCCTCGGCGTCTGGTTCGCCGGCAACGAGTACCCGTTCCTGTCCTGGATGAGCCAGCTCGGCCTCAAGACCACAGGCGGCAAGGACGGGGTCACGGTCTTGAAGCAGGGCTTCAACGTCGATCCGCTCCTGCAGAAGCAGGCGGACTGCATCAGCACGATGACCTACAACGAGTATTGGCAGGTGATCGACGCCGGCTACAAGCCCGACGACCTCGTCGTGTTCAAGTACGAGGACCAGGGGGTGGCGACCCTCGAGGACGGGCTCTACACGCTCGAGCGGACGCTCGCCGATCCGAAGGCGGTCGAGCGGCTCGGCCGCTTCCTCAAGGCCTCGATGGAGGGCTGGGCCTGGGCGATCGCCAACCCGGACCAGGCGGCCATGGTGGTGCTCGACAACGACACCACCGGCGCCCAGACCGAGAAGCACCAGAAGCGGATGATGGGCGAGATCGCCAAGCTGATCGACAAGGGCGGCTCGAAGGGCATCGGCTATCTCGACCCGGCCGACCACGATCGGACCGTCAAGGTGCTGTTGGCCGGCGGCTCGGACCCGGTGATCGCCAAGGCGCCCGTGGGCTCCTGGAGCCACGCCGTCTGGGACGCGCAGCCGAAGTGACGGGAAGCCCCGGCGGGCGGGCACCGTCCGCCGGGGGTTTCGCACGGCTCGGGAATTGTATATACAGACGCCGTGCCGGATCGCGGCGGGGACCTGCCCGAGCCGCGGGCGAGGCTCGGCGTGAGGTTCGAGTGGGACGCGGCCAAGGCGCGGCGCAACCTCGAGAAGCACGGGGTCGATTTCGAGGACGTCAAGCGTGCATTCCGAGGTCCACTCCTCGAACGGAAGGACGATCGACGTGACTACGGTGAAGACCGTTGGCGTGCGCTCGGCGAGGTCGAGGGGGTCGTCCTCGAAATCGTCTACACGCGCCGCGGCCGAGCGATCCGTCTCGTCAGCGCCTGGAAGGCCGGAAAAAAGCAAAGAGAAGTCTTCCATCGTGCGATCGGATCCGCTCACAGCTCCACCGGGCCGGACGGATTGGGAGCGGCTCCGTCGGATGACCGACGTCGAGGTGGCGCGCGCGGTCGCGAGCGACCCTGACACCGGGCCGCCGACCGATGCCGCGTTCTGGGCCACGGCCCGCGCCGTCCCGGCTCCGCTCAAGCAGCCGATCTCGATCCGCATCGACAAGGACGTGCTCGACTGGTTCAGGTCCTTCGGGCGCGGCTGGCAGAGCCGGATCAACATGATCCTGCGCGGCTACATGGAGCGGCACCGGGAGGCGGTCGAAGCCGCGCGCGCCGCCGCCGAGCGCGAACCCGACGAGCGCGGGACGTGAGCCCGCGCGATCGGAGCGGGCCGCTGTTCTTCTTCGGCACGCTCATGGATCCGGACGTGCTCGGGCTGGTGATCGGCCGACCGGTCGCCGCCGCGGCGCTCGAGCCGGCGCGGCTTTCGGGCTTCCGTCGGCTGCGGGTCGAGGGGGCGAGCTATCCGATGCTGGTCTTCGACCCCGAGGGCGTGGTCGAGGGTCGGCTCTGGCGCGAGGCGAGCGCGGCCGATCGGGGCCGCCTCGACGCCTACGAGGGCCCGGGCTATGCGCGCGGCACGATCGAGGTCCTGACGGCTGCGGGCGAGCGGCTCGCGGCCGAGGCCTACCTTGCCCGGCCCCAACACCTCCGCCCGAGCGGGGAGCCCTGGGATCTCGCGGCTTGGCAGGCCCGCTTCAAGCCGCGCTATCTGGCGCACGGTGTGGAGCTCGTCGGCGCCGAGCTGCCGTGAGCGGCGGGTCCATCCGGGCCAACGCGATCGCGGCGGCGAGCATCCTCCTCTGGGCGACCTCCTTCCCGGCGACGGACCGCCTCCTCGAGGGCTGGTCGGCCTTGCCCCTGGCCGCGGCGCGGCTGCTCGTGGCCGGCCTCGCGACCGGGCTTCTTGCGGCGGTCCTCGGCGAGACGGCCGGTTGGCGCCGCGTCCATCTGGCGCCGGCGGCGCTCCTGGGCGGTCTCGGGCTCGCCGGCTCGGTCGCCCTCATGATGCTGGGCCAGGCCGCGACCGACGGCCTCACCACGGCCGTCCTGATCGCCACCATGCCGGTGGTGGCGGCGCTCCTCGAGCTGCGGCGGCGCGGCCGGCCGGGGCCCGCCGTGCTCGTCGGCGTGGCGCTCGCGGTCGCGGGCGGGGCGCTGCTCGCCTGGCGGCCGGGGGCGGGCGGCCTCGAGCTGCGCGGCGGCGAGCCCCTGGTGGTGGCGAGCGTGGTCGTCTGGTGCTGGTACTCGCGGGCGGTCGCCGGCCGGCTCGACGGGCTGCCGCCGACGAGCCAGTCGGCCTGGACCCTGTCCGCCGGCGGCCTGTCGCTCCTGGCGCTCGCGGCGCTCGCCGACGCCGCCGGCCTCGACCCGGCGCGCCTCGCCTTCGGCGCGGCGGAGGTGGCGCTCCTGCTCTGGGTGGGTGCGGTGGCGGTCGGGCTGTCGCTGCCGCTCTGGCTCGTGGCGGTGCGCGAGCTCGGCCTCGTGCCCTCGGCCATCCACCAGAACCTGGGGCCGTTCTACGTGGTGACGCTCGGCCTCGTGCTCGGTCAGGGCCTCGCACCCGCGCAGGCCGCCGCGGCCGCGCTCGTGGTCGCGGGGGCCCTCTCGGCGCAGCTCGGCGGCCGGCAGCAGGCACGCCCCTGACCCGCCCCCTGGCGCCCGGCGCCGGTCGTGGCATGATCCGCCGCCGTCCGGGGAGGGACGCCCATGGCGATGCGGCTCACGAGCCCGGCCTTCGCGGCGGGCGGGCGGATTCCCGAGCGGTTCACCTGCGACGGCGCCGACCTCTCGCCGGCGCTCGCCTGGAGCGGCGCGCCCGCCGCCACCCGCAGCTTCGTGGTGGCGTGCGCGGACCCCGACGCGCCGGCCGGAACCTGGCACCACTGGGCCGTGTTCGACATCCCGGCCGACCAGACGAGCCTGCCCGAGGGCCTCGCCAAGGCCGAGAAGGTCGGCCGCCTGCGCCAGGCGACCAACGACTTCAAGAAGCCGGGCTGGGGTGGGCCCTGCCCGCCCAAGGGCCACGGGCCGCACCGCTACCGCTTCCGGCTCCTGGCCCTCTCGGTGGCGAGCCTGCCGCTCGGGCCGCGGCCCACCTGCCGCGAGGTGCTGGCCGCGGCCGAGCCGCACATCGTCGCCGGCACCGAGCTCCTCGGCACCTATTCGCGCTGAGCCGGCCCGCGCCGCGCCGCCTGTCCGCGGCCTTCGGACCTGCTAGAAGCCGCGCCAGGGTCGCTCACGGGGGGGAGGAGAGGCGTGGGGGACAGGGTGCCACCGATCACGTTCGCCGCGATCGGGGTCGACCATCGCCACATCTACGAGATGGTCGGCCGGCTTCTCGAGCTCGGTTGCCGCTGCAAGGGGTTCTGGACCGAGGCCGGGGCGCAGCCGCTCGCCGGCTTCCGCGAGCGCTTCCCCGACCTCCCCAGGGTCGACGACCGGAGGCGCCTGCTCGAGGACCCCGAGGTCCGGCTCGTCCTGACCGCGGCACCCAACGACGCACGCGCCGCGATCGCCGTCGAGGCGATGCGGCACGGCAAGGACGTGATGACCGACAAGCCCGGCTGCGTCTCGCTCGACCAGCTCGCCGAGCTCCGCCGGGTGCAGGCCGAAACCGACCGCATCTGGTCGGTCAACTTCTCCGAGCGCTTCGAGGTCCGCTCGGTGAGCCGCGCGCTCGAGCTCGTGCGCGACGGCGCGATCGGCAAGGTGGTGCACACCACCGGCCTCGGGCCGCACCGCCTCAACCGCCACCTGCGGCCGCGCTGGTTCTTCGAGCGGCCGCGCTACGGCGGGATCCTGGCCGACATCGGCACGCACCAGATCGACCAGTTCCTGGCCTTCACCGGCGCCACCGACGCGCGGATCGAGACGGCCCGGGTCGCCAACCTCGCCAACCCGGACGAGCCCGGGCTCCAGGACTTCGGCGAGGCGCTGCTGCGCGCCGGCGAGGCGAGCGGCTATTTCCGCGTCGACTGGTACACTCCGGACGGCCTGCCCACCTGGGGCGACGGGCGGCTCGTGGTGCTCGGCACCCTGGGCTATCTCGAGCTGCGCAAGTACGTCGATCTCGACGGCCGGCCGGGGACCGACCACCTCTTCCTGGTCGACCGCGCCGGGGTGCGGCGGATCGACTGCGCGGGGGAGGAGCTGCCCTACTACCGCCGGCTCCTGGCCGACGTGCAGGACCGCACCCAGACCGCCATGCCGCAGGCGCACGCCTTCAAGGTGAGCGAGCTGGCGCTCGCCGCCCAGGCCGCGGCCGAGCGGCGGGGTGCCGCGGCATGAGCGGTCGGCGGCGCATCGCGATCGTCGGGGCCGGGATCGGCGCCCAGCATCTGGACGCGCTCCTCCTCCTCCAGGACCGCTGGGAGGTCCGGGTGATCTGCGACAAGGACTTGGCCCGCGCCCGCGCGCTCGCGGCGCGCGCGCCGGGGGCCGGGGTCTCGGGCTCGCTCGAGGAGGTGCTGGCGCGCGCCGACGTCGACGTGGTCGACATCTGCCTGCCGCCCTCGCTGCACGTGCCGGCGGTCCGCGCCGCGCTCGCCTCGGGCAAGCACGCGGTCTGCGAGAAGCCGCTCGCGGCCTCGCTCGCCGAGGTCGACGGCATCGCCGAGCTCGCCCGGCGCACTGGCCGCACCGTCTGCCCGGTCTTCCAGTACCGGTTCGGCAACGGGCTCAGGAAGCTCTGGCGGCTGGTCGAGGCCGGCGTGCCCGGGCGACCGCTGGTCGCCACCGTCGAGACCCACTGGGACCGCGGGCCGGACTACTACCGGGTGCCCTGGCGCGGCCGCAAGGACACCGAGCTCGGCGGCGCGCTGATCAGCCACGCGATCCACGCCCACGACCTCCTGACCGAGGTGCTGGGCCCGGTCCGCCGGGTGCACGCGCTCCTTGCCACCCGGGTCAACTGCATCGAGACCGAGGACTGCGTCGCCGCCTGCCTCGAGACGGCCGACGGCACGCTCGTCACCCTCTCGGTCACGCTCGGCTCGGCCGAGGAGATCACCCGCCTGCGCTTCTGCTTCGCGCATCTGACGGTCGAGAGCGCGCTGACCGCCTACCGCCCGGCGACCGATCCCTGGCGGTTCGTGCCGCGCGATCCCGGGACCGCGGCCGAGGTCAAGCGCCAGCTCGAGGACTTCCGGCCGGGACCCGAGGGGTTCCACGGCCTGTTCGCCGAGCTCGCCGACAGCCTCGATGCGGCCGAGGACCCGCCGGTGACGATCGCCGACGCGCGCCGCTCGGTCGAGCTCGCGACCGCACTCTACTACGCGGCCGCGACCCGCGAGGCGGTCGAGCTGCCGCTCCGTCCGAGCCATCCGGCCTATGGTGGATGGTTGCGCTGGCTGCCCAGCTAGGCCATCGTCGCCGCGGGGCGCCCGAGCGGGCGGGCAAGGGGAGGTGATCATGCGGCTGGCGTGGATCGGTGCGGCGGCGATCGCGCTCCTGGGTCAATCGGCCTGGGCGGCGACCGAGCTGCGCTACATGTGCTACCAGGACGGCAACGAGTGCGACGTGGCCAAGTCCCTGCTCGAGGGCTTCCACAAGGCCAACCCCGACATCAAGGTCACGGTCGACACCGTTCCCTACAAGGCGATCCTCGAGAGCCTGCCGGTCCAGCTCGCCGCCGGCCAGGGCCCGGATCTGGCGCGGGTCACCGACCTCGGCGGCCTCAACAAGTACTATCTCGACATCCGCCCGCTCGTGAACGCCGCCTACTGGGAGGAGAACTTCGGCGCGACGCTGCCCTGGTTCCGGGCCAACGCCCAGGACAAGGGCATCTACGGCATGATGACCCAGCTCACGATCACCGGCGGGTTCATCAATCGCACGCTGTTCGAGCAGGCCAAGGTGGCGGTGCCCGGCCCCGACGCGACCTGGGACCAGTGGGCCGAGGCGGCGCGCAAGGTCGCCAAGGCGACCCAGACGCAGTTCCCGATGGCGATGGACCGCACCGGGCACCGAGTGGCCGGCCCGGCCATCTCGATGGGTGCCAAGATCTTCGCCGCCGACGGCACGCCGGCGCTGGTCGACGACGGCTTCAAGACGTTCGTCACGAAGTTCGTCGGCTGGATGAAGGACGGCACGATGGCGCGCGACGTCTGGGTGAGCCAGGGCGGCTCGGCCTACCAGGACGCGGCGCAGGAGTTCATCAACGGCCGCGTGGTCTACTACTACTCCGGCAGCTGGCAGACCGGCCGGTTCGAGAAGGCGGTCGGCGACGCCTTCGACTGGGACGTGGTCGGCTCGCCCTGCGGCCCGGCCGCCTGCAGCGGCATGCCCGGCGGGGCGGCGCTGGTGGGCTTCAAGCGCACCGCGCATCCCGAGGCGGTCGCCAAGGTGATGGACTACTTCGCCTCCGAGCCGGTCCACGCCCAGCTCATCGAGCGCACCAAGAACGTCCCGGCGCACAAAGGCATCGCCGCCAAGGGTCTCGCCTACCCGGACGCCAGCCCGGCAGGCCGCGAGGCGCTGCAGGCCTGGTCCAAGGTGGTCGGCAAGGTCTCGCCCATCGCCTACGCCTACCAGGGCTATCCGCTGAACCGCGCCATGTTCAACGCGACCGTCACCCGGGTGACCCAGGCGATCGTCGGCGAGCTGCCGCTCGCCGACGCGATGAGCAAACTCGAGGCGGACATCGCCGAGGCCGTGGCCCAGGCCAAGAAGTGAGCTCCGGGGTGGAGGGCCTCGTGCAGGCCTTCGCCCCCGAGACCGCCCATCGGCTGCTGCTCGAGCGCGCCGCCCCGCGCCTCGCCTTCGACCCGACCCGAGCGCTCGCCGCGCAGCGTCCGCCGCTGCGCGCGAAGCTCCTCGAGCTCCTGGCGATCCCCGAGGCCGAGCCCGGGCCCGTGCGGATCGACTGGGAGCGACGCGAGGACGGCGTCCTCGAGCGGCGCTTCCTCGTCCATCCCGAGCCCGGGGCGGCGATGCCCTGCCACCTCCTTCTGCCGGAGCGCCCGCCGGCGGCGATCGTCCTCTGCCTGCAGGGCCACACGAGCGGCATGCATCTCTCGCTCGGCCGGCCCGGTGACGCGCGCGACGCCGAGCTCGTGGCCGGCGGCCGCGACTATGCCCGCCAAGCGCTGGCCCGCGGGCAGGGGGCGCTCGCGGTCGAGCTGCGCGGCTTCGGCGAGCGACGCGACCGCCGCCCGCCCGGGGTGCGCGACCGCTCGGCCGAGCGCGATCCGCTCGATCCGAACGCCACCTGCCGCCATGCCGCCATGGTGGCGCTCCTGCTCGGCCGCACGAGCCTCGGCGAGAAGATCCTCGACCTCCGGGCGGCACTCCGCGCCCTCGAGGACTTTCCCGAGACCCGGGGTCTGCCGGTCTGGGCGCTCGGCAATTCGGGCGGCGGCACGCTCGCCTGGTACGCCGCCGCGGTCGAGCCCGGGATCGCCGGTCTCGTGCTCGGCTCCTGCTTCTGCACCTATGCGGCGAGCCTCGCCGCCGTCGACCATTGCTGCGACAACTACCTGCCCGGCGCGCTCTCCTGGTTCGACCTGCCGGATCTGGGCGTGCTCGTGGCGCCGCGCCCGCTCGTGGTCGTCCAGGGCGACGCCGACCCGCTGTTCCCCGAGGCCGGCGTGCGCGCCGCCTTCGCCCGGGCGCGGGCCATCTGGGAGGCGGCCCGGGCCTCCGACCGCTGCCGGCTCCTCTTCTGCCGCGGCGGCCACCGCTTCTACCCCGAGGAGGCCTGGGCGGCCGCGGCGGATCTGCTTCCGGGGAGGACGGCATGAGCCTGCTCGCACCCCTGCACGCCCTCATGGAGCTGGTCGAGCGGCCGATGGCGGCTCTCCAGCGGCGCATCGGGCAGCACCGCTTCGCCTGGGTTTTCCTGGTCCCGAACCTCGTGATCTTCGCGCTGTTCACCTACCTGCCGATCGCCTTGAACTTCGTCTACGCGACGACCGGCGGGCTCGCGGTCCTCCCCTCCGAGCGGCCGTTCGTCGGCTTCGAGAACTTCGCGTCCCTGCTCGAGTGCCGCAACTATCTCGACCCCTCCTCCTGCAACAAGGACCTGTTCTGGCGGGCGCTCTTCAACACCGCCTGGTTCGTGGTCCTGCAGGTGGGCTTCATGATCCTGTTCTCGCTGGTGACGGCCCTGGTCCTCAACCGCGAGATCCGGGGCCGCGGCTTCTTCCGCGGCGTGTTCTTCTATCCGGTGCTGTTGAGCCCCGTGGTCGTGGCCTTGATCTGGAAGTGGATCCTGCAGCGCGAGGGGGTGCTCAACGCTTGGCTCGTCGGCTTCGGCGGGGCGCCGGCCGAGTGGCTCCTGGATGCCGGCTGGTCGTTCTTCTGGGTGGTGTTCGTCTCGATCTGGGCGCACATGGGCTTCTACACGCTGATCCTGCTGGCGGGCCTGCAGGCGATCCCCAAGGACGTCTACGAGGCCGCCGAGATGGACGCCGCCTCGCCCTGGCGGCAGCTCGTGCGCATCACCCTGCCGCTGTTGATGCCCAACATGCTGGTCGTGATCGTGCTGGCGCTCATCAAGGGCGTGCAGACCTTCGACGAGATCTACGTGCTCACGGGCGGCGGGCCGGGCTCGGCCACCATGCTCGTGGTCCAGTACATCTACGAGACCGGCTTCGCGGCGCAGCCGCGGCTCTACGGCCTCGCCGCCGCCGCCTCGCTGCTGCTCGCGGGGCTGCTCATGCTCCTGACCCTGCTCCAGCTCTGGGCCAACCGGAGGAGCTACCGTGGCTAGCCTCGCCTCCACCGGCGTCGCCGACCTCCTCGCCCGGACCCGCGGCCAGGGCCGCCTGCACTGGACCGACTGGCTGTCCTACGCCTACCTGCTGTTGGGCGTCGTCTTGATGTTCGGGCCGGTGCTGTGGGTGGCACTCTCCTCCTTCAAGAGCGAGGCCCAGCTCATGGAGTTCCCGCCGACCGCACTGCCCTACGGGCAGGTGACGGTGGCGGTGCCCGGGCAGGCCGAGCCGCTGCCGCTGTTCCGCGTGCGCCTGCCGGACGGCTCGATCCGCGAGATGGCGCAGCTTCGCCGGATCGGCATCCAGGCGCAGATGATCGACCCGGCGGCGCCCGGCACGGTGCTCCGCGTCAACGTCGCCGACCGCGAGCCGGTCCGCGCCCTGGCACTCGCCACCGAGAACTACAGCGAGCTGTTCGAGCGCTTCCACTTCCTCCGCTACCTGTGGAACTCGGTGTTCATCACGGCGGTCGCGACCGCGATCATGCTGCTGGTGAACTCGATGGCGGCCTATGCCCTCGCCAAGTACGACTTCCGCGGCCGCGACCTCGTGTTCGTCCTGATCATCGCGACCCTCCTGATCCCGCCGACCGTGGTGCTCGTGCCGGTGTTCCTCGTGGTCTCCGAGCTCGGGCTCCTCAACACCCCCTGGGGCGTGATCTGGCCGGGTGCCGCCACGCCCACCGGCGTCTTTCTCCTGCGCCAGTACATGCTGACCATCCCCGACGAGCTGATCGACGCGGCGCGGATGGACAACGCCTCGGAGTGGAAGATCTACTGGCGGATCGTGCTGCCCCTGGCCGCGCCGGCGCTCGCCGTGCTCGCGATCTTCGCGGTGATGTGGCGCTGGAACGACTTCCTGTTGCCGCTCATCGTCCTGTCGCAGTCCGAGCAGTTCACCCTCCAGCTCGCCCTGAACTCGTTCAAGGGCGAGATGCACACCCAGTGGAGCAACCTCCTCGCGATGACCGTCCTGACGCTCCTGCCGATCACCCTCGTGTTCGGCTTCCTGCAGCGCTACATCGCGACCGGCATCGCCACGACCGGCATCAAGTGAGGCGGGCGATGGACGGGGCTCCGGTCGTACTCCTCGATCCCTGGCCGCGGACCCGCGCCATGGTGCTCGACGCGGCCGTCGAGGCGGTCCTCTCGGCGTTCGGCGAGGTGCACGCCCACTGGGGGCCCGGCCGGATGGAGGACGCCCGGGTCGAGGCGCTCCTGCCGCGCACCGTGCTCGTGCTCGGCCAGACGCATCTCTCGGCGGCGCGGCTCGCGCGCGCGCCGCGGCTCCAGGCGGTCGTCAACCTCAAGGGCAACTGGGAGCCGTTCGTCGACTACGCGGCCTGCCGGGCGCGCGGCATCGAGGTGCTGTCGATCGCCCCGGCCATGGCGCCGGCGGTGGCCGAGTGGGTCCTGGGTGCGATCCTCGACCGGCTCCGGGGCTTCTGCGCCGCCGACCGGGCGATGCGCGAGGGCCGCGAGGCCTACGGCATCGCCGGCAACGGCGAGGCGCGCAGCCTCTTCGGTGCCACCGTCGGCCTCGTCGGCTTCGGCAATCTCGGCCGGGCGCTGCGCCCGCTCCTGGCGCCGTTCGGCTGCCCGGTGCTGGTCGCCGATCCCGGGCTCCCGGCCGGGTTCCTGGCCGAGCAGGGCTGCCGCAGGGTCGAGCTCGAGGCGCTCCTCGCCGAGGCCCAGGTGATCGCGATCCTGGCAGGCGTCACCGCCGGCAATGTCGGCTTCCTCGACCGCGCCCGGCTCGAGCGGATCCGCCCCGATGCGACCGTCGTGCTCGCGAGCCGGGCCGAGGTGGTCGACTTCGAGGCGCTCGTCGAGCTGGCCGAGGCCGGCCGGTACCGCCTCGCCGTCGACGTGTTCCCCGAGGAGCCGGTGCCGGCCGAAGCACCGGTGCGCGCGGCCCGTCGCGTGCTGCTCTCGGCCCACCGCGCCGGCGGGACCGAGGCCTCCTACGCCCGGTTGCGGGCGCTCCTGGCCGAGGACCTCCAGCAGATCCGGGCCGGCCTGCCACCCCTTCGCCTGCAGCGGGCCGAACCGGCCCTGGCCTCCCGCGATCGGAGCCGTTGACGATGGCCACGCTCGAGCTCGACCGGATCGTCAAGCGCTACGGCACGGTCGAGGTCGTCCACGGGGTCGATCTCGAGGTCCCCTCGGGCGCCTTCTGCGTGTTCGTCGGCCCCTCGGGCTGCGGGAAGTCCACGCTTCTCCGGATGATCGCCGGCCTCGAGCCGATCAGCGACGGCGAGATGCGGATCGACGGGGCGCGGGTCAACGAACTCCCGGCGGCCCGCCGTGGGCTCGCCATGGTGTTCCAGTCCTACGCGCTCTACCCGCACATGACGGTGCGCCAGAACCTGGCCTTCGGCCTCGAGAATTTGAAGACGCCCAAGGACGAGATCGCCCGGCGGGTCGCCGAGGCGGCCCGGATGCTCCGGATCGAGGAGCTGCTCGACCGCCGGCCCAAGGCGCTCTCCGGCGGCCAGCGCCAGCGGGTGGCGATCGGCCGGGCGGTGGTCCGCGAGCCCAAGATCTTCCTGTTCGACGAGCCGCTCTCCAACCTCGACGCCGAGCTCCGGGTGCAGATGCGGATCGAGCTCCTGGCCCTGCACGACCGCCTCGGCACCACGATGGTCTACGTCACCCACGACCAGGTCGAGGCGATGACCATGGCCGATCTGATCGTGGTGCTGTCCAAGGGGCGGATCGAGCAGGCGGGCCCGCCCCTCGAGCTCTACCGGCGACCGGCCAACCTGTTCGTCGCGGGCTTCCTCGGCAGCCCCAAGATGAACTTCGTGCCGGTGCGGGCGGCCGAGGGCGGCGTGCGGCTCGCCGACGGCACCCTCCTGCCGATCCCGGGCGCCGCGCTCGGCTTCCAGGACCTGACCCTGGGCGTGCGCCCCGAGCATCTGGCGATCGACGGCGAGGGCGCCGGCATCGAGGGCACGGTCCGGCTGGCCGAGCATCTGGGTGCGGAGACCTATCTGCACGTCGAGAGCGCCGCCGGCGCCTTCACGGTGCGCACCGGCGGCGGCGCCACCGCCGGTCCCGGCGACCGGGTGCGGTTGCGGATCCCGGCCGCGGCCTGCCATCTGTTCGACCCGGACGGCCGGGCGGTGCACAGCGCCACGGCCGGGCGTTCCTAGGAAGCCGGAGCGTCGGAGGTGGCCGGGCGCGCGCGCCCGGCCGCCCGATCCCCGCGCCTCAGAACAGACCCTTGTAGGTCGAGGCCGCCTTCGGATTGTGGTACTCCGGGTAGACCCGGAAGTTGCCACCTTCGCAATTGAAGTAGGCCTCGTAGGCGATCAACGAGGAGTTCTGAGCGAAGAACGTGCGCATGTTCTGGATGAAGAGCGGGTTGTCGAACGCCCCACCGCTCTTGTTGCCGAGACCCCACTCGCCGAAGCCGAGCCGCTTGCCGCGCGAGCGCGCGAAGTTGGCCCAGAAGTCGAGCTCCGGCTTGAAGTGCGCGTCCCAGACCGACTGGCTCGTGGCAGCCGGCCACTGATCGTAATAGGAGAGGCCGATGATGTTGACCACGTCGTCGCCGGGATAGGCGTTGGCGGCGGTCGCCTGATACTTGCCGTTCCAGGATTCCCGGTTGACCGGCCACTCGATCTGCAGACCGGGCACCACCGAGCGCATGGCCTGCACCGCCCGCCGGAAGCAGGCCTTGTAGCCGCTGTAGTTGCCGTTGACCGACCATGGGAACCAGTTGCCGTTGAACTCCCAGCCGAGGCGGATGATGGCGCTGGTGGCACCGCGCCACTGCAGCCGCTGGGCCATGCCGCGGAAGTACTGGTCGAAGGCGCCGGCCGCGCACTGCGAGAACTGGCCCTTGGTCTCGTTCGTCAGGAGCGGCGTGCTGATCGCGATCTTGCGCCAGCCGCCGCTCTTGGCGACGAACTCGCTCGGCACGGTGTTGTTGAAGAAGGTGAGGGCGTTCGACCAGGTGTCCTGGTTGGCCCAACCGTGCAGGGCGCCGAACGAGGAGCCGCGCCAGCCCTCGAGCGTCGACATCATGCCGCCATAGTGGCAGGACATGCCGCTCGGCCAGGAGGATTGGGCCGCCGCCTGCTCGACGACCGCGCTTCCCAGCATCGCGGCGACGCCCGCCACCGCGACACCACGTCGGACGCGGCTGCGCACGCTCGGCTCGTGCATCGGATACTCCCATCTGCTCGGTTCGGGGGTCGAGGCCGCGAGCGGCCGCTTCAGTTGGATAGACGCGAAGCCGGCCCGTTCATTCCCTCGCCCGCGAGGTTCCGGGAACCGCCGACGCGACCGCCGCGCCGCCCGTCCCGCGCGCCGTCCTAGCGGCCCGTCTTGAAGATTGCGTTAACGCGGACGGCGCCGCGCCCGCCCATGGCTCAGCCCTTGACGCCGCCCACCTGCAGCCCGGCCACCACGAAGCGCTGCAGCAGGAGGACCAGGAGCACCGAGGGCAGCAGCGCCAGGAGGCAGATCGCCATCATCAGGTTGAAGAAGACGTGGACGTCACCCACCAGGCTGTTGATCACCACCGGCACGGTCATGAACTCGGCCTTGTTGACCAGGATCAGCGGGATCAACAGCTCGTTCCAGGAGATGATGAACACGAGCGCGCCGCAGGATGCGAGCGCCGGCGCCGCCAGGGGCAGGGTCACCCGCAGGAACGCGCCGAAGCGGGTGCAGCCGTCGATCCGGGCGCTGTCCTCGAGCTCCTTGGGGATCTGGTCGAAGTAGGGGGCCAGGATCACGACCGCATAGGGCAGGAGGAATCCGGTGAGCGCCACGATCACGCCGGAGACGGAGTTCAACAGCCCGAGGCGACGGAAGGTCACGTAGAGCGGGATCATCAGGACGATCACCGGCACGAAGCGGGCGAACACGCTCGCGTTCATGAGCCAGAGCGTCCAGCGGTAGCGCAGGCGGGCGACCGTCCAGGCCGAGAGCGAGCCCATGACGAGGGTGAGGAGGGTCACCGAGACGGCGATGACGGCGCTGTTCTGGAACGCGTAGCGGATCTTCTTGACGTTGTCGGGGAGGTAGGTGACCTGCTCGAAGATGGCGCC
>CAZDFD010000100.1:0-14585 GCA_964504655.1 uncultured Geminicoccaceae bacterium | reverse complement strand
GGACCGCCGAACATCATGGTGCCGAGGCACAGGGGCGACACCTGGAGGCCGGAGCGGCCGAGGCTGCGATAGTCCATGGAGCGGGCTCCCGGGCAGGGGCGGGCCTAGAGGATCTCCTCGGGCAGCGCGAAGGGGCCGAGGCGGGGGGGTGGGGCCGGTGCGCGGCCGTCCTCGAGGGCCTCGGCGAGATCGAGCATGGCGGCCTGGGCGAGCAGCGGCGTGGCCGCCTGGAGCCGGAGCGAATCGTCCGGCAGCCAGGATGCGCGCGGGTCGGAGCGATCGCCCCCGAGGCCGAGCGCGGCGTCGAGCGCGGTGACGTCGAGGGCGCTCGGGAAGGCCTCGAGGAGCTGGCGGGCCTCGCTCGCCGCCTGGGCACGGGCGGCCGCCAGCCCGGCCGCGACCTCGCCGGTCCAGTGCGCGGCGCCGGCCTCGCCGCAGGCGAGCGCACGGCCGGGGCGAGCCAGCGCCTCGAGCACGGGCAGCGCCAGCTCGACGCCGCGCCGGTCGCCCGCCGCGAGCAGGACGCGGCCGGCCGGCCCGTCGAGCTCGGCGGCGTCGACATAGAACAGCGAGCGATGGCGCATCCGGCGGAAGCGGCGGAGCGTGTCGCACCACCAGGAGGCCGAGAGGTCGATCACGACGTCGCCCGGCTCCATGGTCCGCGACGCTTCGTCGATCACCGCGTCGAGGGCGTCGGAGGGCGCCGCCAGCAGGTAGCGCCGGGGATGCTCGAGGGCCTCGAGGAAGCCCGTGCCGTCCTCGACCCGGAGGAGGTCGGGGTCGTCGGCGACGCCGTCCCGGTCGAGGTCGGCACGCCGCACCACGGCCACGAGGCCGCTCGCCCGCACCCGCGCCAGCCAAGCCCCGGTGCTGCCGATCAATGCCACCTGCAAGACCCGTCCTCCGAGCGGCACCCCCCGCCGGTGGCTCTAGGCGAGGTGGGTCCGAACGAAAAGGGCCGGGTCTGCCCCGGCCCCTTCCGGCGACCGCGAGGGTCGCGCTGCGTTCCGTGCCCGCCTCGGGTCAGCCCTGGGGTGCCGGACGGCTCTGCTCGGGCTGCGAGTCCTGGCTCTGCGCCACCGTCGACTGGCTCGACTTCGTGGCGGTCTGGACCCAGTTGCTGCAGCCGCCCTCAGCGAAGGCCGCGCCAGCCGTCACCACCATCATCGCCGCAGCGAGCACGAAGGCAGAGATACGCACTGGATCACCTCCTTTCGCTGTTGTCGCCCACGTCGCCGAACATGGCACGGTCGCGGCGGAACGCAAGGGCCCGATGCTGCGATCCGTCGGTCTTCAGCGAGCCGTGACCGAACCGGCGCCCGGCTCGCCGCGCAGCACGAGGCAGCGGGCGATGCCGGCCAAGTCGGGGCGCACCGCGACGGCGAGGCCGGCCTCCGCGCAGAGCCGGCGCAGGGCCGGCTCCTGACCCGCCCCGATCTCGAGGCAGGCGAGACCCCCGGGTGCGAGCAGCCGTGCGAGATCGGGCAGGAGGGCCCGATAGGCGGCGAGCCCGTCCGCGCTGCCGTCGAGCGCCTCGACGGGCTCGTGGCGGGCGACCTCGGGCTCGAGCCGGGCGAGCTCGGCGCTCGCCACGTAGGGCGGGTTGGCGACGATCAGCTCGAACCGTCCGGCAAGCCCGGCCGCCCAGTCGGTTCGGAGGAGGAGCGCGCGGTCGAGCAGGCGGTGGCGGGCGAGGTTGGCGCGCGCCCAGCCGAGCGCCGCGGCCGAGCGCTCGGTGCCGACCCCGGTGGCGCGTCGGTAGGTTCGGAGCAGCGC
Source organism: uncultured Geminicoccaceae bacterium (assembly GCA_964504655.1). GTDB lineage: Bacteria > Pseudomonadota > Alphaproteobacteria > Geminicoccales > Geminicoccaceae > JANXAZ01. The sequence continues at coordinate 12,809 of CAZDFD010000100.1, read as the reverse complement.
CACGAGGAGGCAGCCCGAGCCGGTGCCGAGGTCGAGGATCCGCAGGCCCCGGTCGCGGTCGGGCAGCGCCTCGATCGCCGCCTCGACCAGGGTTTCGGTCTCCGGCCGCGGCACGAGCGCACCGGGCCCGACCGAGATCGCCAGCGACCAGAACTCCCGCTCCCCGAGCACATAGGCCATCGGCGTCCGCGCCGCACGCGCCTCGACCAGACGGGCCATGCGGCGGGTCGCCGTCTCGGGGACCGCTGCGAGCGGCTCGGCCAGGAGCCGCTCGGGCGTCCAGCCCGTGGCCTCGCGCAGGAGGAGCCGGGCCTCGGCCCGCGGTGCCTCGATCCCGGCCTCTCGCAGGCTCCGGGTCGCGGCGCAGAGGAGTGCCGCCGCGGTCGGCACGGCGCTCAGCCGAGCTCGGCCAGGCGCGCCGCCTCGTCGGCCGTGACCAGCGCCTCGATCAGCTCGCCCAGCGCCTCGCCCGAGATCACCCGGTCGAGCTTGTAGAGCGTGAGGTCGATCCGATGGTCGGTCACCCGGTTCTGCGGGAAATTGTAGGTCCGCACCCGCTCGCTGCGGTCGCCCGAGCCGACCTGACCGCGGCGATCCGCGGCCCGGCTCGCCGCCCGCTCCGCCCGCTCGCGCTCGAACAGCCGCGCGCGCAGGAGCGCCAGGGCGCGGGCCTTGTTGCGGTGCTGCGAGCGCTCGTCCTGGACCGCCACCACGATGCCGGTCGGGCGATGGGTGATCCGCACCGCGCTCTCGGTGCGGTTGACGTGCTGGCCGCCGGCGCCCGAGGCGCGGAACAGGTCGATCTCGAGGTCGCGCTCGTCGAGCGCCACGTCGACCTCCTCGGCCTCGGGCAGCACCGCCACGGTGGCGGCCGAGGTGTGGATCCGCCCGCCGGCCTCCGTGGTCGGAACGCGCTGCACCCGGTGCACGCCCGCCTCGAACTTGAGCCGGGCGAAGACGCCCCGCCCCTCGACCCGGACCACTGCCTCCTTGATCCCGCCGAGGTCGGTCTCGGCGAGGTCCAGGACCTCGAGGCGCCAGCCCTCGAGCTCGGCGTAGCGGCGGTACATCCGCAGGAGATCGGCCGCGAACAGGGCGGCCTCCTCGCCGCCGGTGCCGGCGCGGATCTCGAGGATCGCGCTGCGCTCGTCGGCGAGGTCCCGCGGCAGGAGCGCCGCACGCATCGCGCGCTCGAGGGCGGCCAGGCGGTCCCGCAGCGCCGCCCGCTCGTCGAGCGCCAACGCCTTGACCTCGCTCTCGGTCGACGGATCGGCGAGCAGCTCCTCGAGGCCGAGGAGCTCCCGGCGCGCGGCGCGCACGGCCTCGATCTTGGCCACCACCGGCTCGAGCTCGGCCAGCTCCTTGGCGAGGCGGCCGAAGCTCGTGGCATTGGCCCCGGCGAGCAGCGCCGCGAGCTCGTCGCGTCGGGCGAGGATGGCCGAGAGCCGATCGTCGAGAGGGTGAGGGGTCACGCCCGGCGAGGTGGGCCCGGCCGGCCGGCCGATCAAGGGCCCCGTGCCGGAGCCGCCGGGGCCAGCCGGCTCGGCGCGAGCTCGCCGCGGCGCTCCAGGATCGGATAGGCCACCGCGGTCAGGTGCGAGTTGATCCGCTTGAGATCGCGCACGATGTCGAGGTGCAGGCTCGATGTCTCGATCGAGCTGGCGAGGCCGGCGCCAAGCCGCGCGAGATGCCGCTCGGTGGCGAGCCGCTCGGCGTCGCGCGCCGCGATCTTGCGGCCGAGCAGCTCGCGCGCCAAGCCCCCGTCGCGGGCGACGAAGACGTTGACCGCCAGCTTGAAATTGTCGGCGACCATGGCGTGGAACCGGCGGATCTCGACGAATCCCTCCTCCGAAAAGCGCAGGCGATGGCGGATCTTCTTGGCCGCCAGCTCCATCAGGTTCTTGTCGATGATGTCGCCGATGTGCTCGAGGTTGGTCGTGAAGCTCACGATCTCGTAGTGACGACCGGCCTCGTCGGGGTCGAGGTCCTGCCGGTTCACGGCAGTGAGGTAGATCTTGATCGCCTCGTGCAGCGCGTCGAGCACGTCATCCTCCGCCTCGACGTCGTGCGCGAGGCGGGCATCGTCGGTCGCGAACACCTCGATCACCCGGGCGAGCATCGCTTCGACGTGGTCGCACATCCGCAGCGCCTCGCGCGCTGCGCAGGCGAGTGCCTCGGCGGGCGTGTCGAGAGCGGCCGGGTCGAGGTGGCGCGGTCGCCGCTCCTCGACCGGCGCGGCCCGATCCGGGAGCAGCCGTGCGAGGAGGCCCGCGAGCGGCAGGGCGAGGGGCAGCGCGAGCAGGGCGAGGACCAGGTTGAAGGCGAGATGGGCGTCGACCACCCGCCGTCCGTTATGGCCCACGAGCCCTTCGAGCAGACCGGCGATGTGGGGCGCGAGCGGCAGGAGTGCCACCGCCAGCAGGCCGCGCAGCCCGAGATTCGCGAGCACCGGGCGCCGCGCCGCCTCGGGGGCGCCGAGGGTGGCGAAGAAGGCCGGAAGTCCGGCGCCGAGATTGATGCCGAGCACGAGGACGACGACGAGGCCGGCCGGCAGCTCGACTTGGCCGGCGACCGCCATCAGCGCCAGGACGAGCGCCAGGCTCGAATGTGCGAGCCACGTGGCGAGCGCCGCGACCAGGAGCGCCACGAGCGGCAGCTGGTCGAGGAGACCAGCGAGCATGGCCAGGGCCGGCCCGTCGCGGAGCGGTGCCGAGCCCTGGACCACGAGGCGGAGCGCGAGCAGGACGAGGCCCAGCCCGATCGCGATCCGCCCGAGATGGCGGGGTCGGGCGGTCCGGGCGAGGAGGAACAGGCCGACTCCAGCCATCAGCAGGACCGGGGCGAGCCAGTCGAGCGCTCGGGAGAGAACCAACGGTAGTGCCGCGCTGCCGACGTCGGCGCCCAGGAGGAGCGCGATCCCACTGGCGTCGGGCAGCAGCCCGCGTCCGGCGAAGGAGGCGCCGATGAGCGCCGTGGCGGTGCCGCTCTGCAGGAGCAGGGTGACGGCCAGGCCGACCACGAATGCGCGCAGCGGTCCGGCCGAGCGCTCGACCACGAGTCGACGGAGATCGGCACCGAAGGCCCGGGTCGTTCCGGTGCGCACCATGCGCACGCCCCAGAGAAGGAGCGCCACGCCGCCACCGATGTGCAGGGCCGGCTCCGTGCCCTGGACCTCCGGGCCCGGCTCGACGGCGCCGGGCGGGCCCCGGCCGCGGCGCAAGGCGCGACGCTAGGACCGAAGGGCTGTGATGTCAAAAATCTGTCATCCAAATGTCACGTAGACTCCGTCAGGACGCCGGGCAACTCGGCACGGGGCACTTCCCGCTCCTCGCCCGTGTCGAGGTCGCGCAGCCGGACGATGCCGCGGGCGAGCTCCTCCTCGCCGAGCGAGAGCGCGAGGCGGGCACCCAGCCGATCGGCGCGCTTCAGGCGCTGGCCCGGCCGGCCCTTGAAGGCGAGCTCGACGAGGTGCCCGGCGCGCCGCAGATCGCGGGCGAGCACCATGGCCTCGGCCTCGGCCACCTCACCGATCGGCACGACGGCGATCGGCCGCGGCGCCGGCGGCGCCTCGGGCAGGAGAAGGGCGAGCCGCTCGACCCCGGCGGCCCACCCCACACCGGGCACGTCCGGGCCGCCGAGGGTCTCGACGAGCCCGTCGTAGCGGCCGCCGGCCATGACCGCCCCCTGCGCGCCGAGCCGGGTGGTCGTGAACTCGAAGGCCGTGTGGGTGTAGTAGTCCAGGCCGCGGACGAGCCGCGGATTGCGCTCGAAGGACACACCGAGGCGGGCGAGCGCGTCCTCGACCCGAGCAAAGAAGCCCCGGCTCGCCTCGTTCAGATGCTCTTCGAGGAGCGGCGCCTCGGCGATCACGGCGCGGTCGCCCTCGTCCTTGCTGTCGAGGATCCGCAACGGGTTGCGGGCGAGCCGCACGAGGCTGTCGGCCGACAGCCGATCCCGGTGGCCCTCGAGGTAGCGCACCAGGGCGTGGCGGTAGGCGGCCCGGCTCTCGGGGTCGCCCAGGCTGTTGAGCTCGAGCGTGGTGGCCTCGAGCACACCGAGCTCCTCGAGGATGTGGGCGCCGGCCGCGATCACCTCGGCGTCGGCCAAGGGCTCGGGAGCGCCGATGCACTCGATGCCGATCTGGTGGAACTGCCGCAGCCGGCCCTTCTGTGGCCGCTCGTAGCGGAACATCGGCCCGCAATAGTAGAACTTCTGCGGCAGGCTCTGGGCGAGCCCGAGCGTGATCAGTGCCCGGCACACCCCGGCCGTGTTCTCCGGCCGCAGCGTGATGCTCTCGCCGCCCCGGTCGGTGAAGCTGTACATCTCCTTGGTGACGATGTCGGAGGCGTCGCCGAGCGAGCGCGCGAACACGTCGGTGTGCTCGAAGATCGGGGTGGCGATCTCCTCGTAGCCCCAGCGCGCCGCGATCTCGCGGGCGGTCTCGCCGACCCGGCGGTGGCGGCGCAGCGCCTCGCCCAGGAGGTCGTGCGTGCCGCGAACCGGGCGGGCGGTCGGGGCCGTGCTCATGCGCGCGCTCCTGCTGGCGCCGGCGGGGGCTCGAGCCGCCGCGGGCGCGAGGCTGTTCCAGGAAGGTGCCGCCGCGTCAAGCGTCCCCACGGGCCCACCGTTGACCGCGCCCACGGCCGGCCCCTAGGTAGCCCTCCGCCCCCAAGGGCGCGAGCCTCAGTCACGGAGCCGGCCATGTCCACGACCACCGCCCCCGCCGTCGCCAGCGCCTCGATGACCGGCGCGCAGGTGATCGTGCAGGCCCTCCGCGACCAGGGCGTGGACCTCATCTTCGGCTATCCGGGCGGGGCGGTGCTGCCGCTCTACGACGCGCTCTTCCAGCAGGACGGGATCCGCCACGTCCTGGTCCGCCACGAGCAGGCGGCGGTGCACGCCGCCGAAGGCTACGCCCGCTCGACGGGCCGGGTGGGCGTGGTGCTGGTGACCTCGGGACCGGGGGCCACCAACACGGTCACGGGCCTCACCGACGCGCTCATGGACAGCGTCCCGATCGTCTGCCTCACGGGCCAGGTGCCGACCCACATGATCGGCAACGACGCCTTCCAGGAGGCCGACACGGTCGGCATCACCCGGCCCTGCACCAAGCACAACTATCTCGTGAAGCGGCCGGAGGACCTGGCCCGCGTGATGCACGAGGCGTTCCACGTGGCGCGCTCGGGCCGGCCCGGCCCGGTGGTGGTCGACCTGCCCAAGAACATCCAGATGGGCAAGGCGCCCTATGTCGGCCCCGACGCCGTCCGGGTTCGCGGCTACGCGCCGCGGCGCGAGCCCGACCCGGCGCGCGTCGAGCAGGCGATCGAGCTGCTCGCGGCCGCCGAGCGGCCGATCTTCTACGTGGGCGGCGGGGTGATCAACGCCGGGCCGACGGCCTGTGCCCGGCTGCGCGAGCTCGTGCACGAGAGCGGCGTCCCGATCACCTTGACGCTCATGGGCCTCGGCGCGTTCCCGGCCTCGGACCGGCAGTTCGTCGGCATGCTCGGCATGCACGGCACCTACGAGGCCAACATGGCGATGCACGACTGCGATCTGATGGTGTGCATCGGGGCGCGCTTCGACGATCGGGTGACCGGCCGGCTGGACGGGTTCTCGCCGCGCTCGAAGAAGATCCACGTCGACATCGACCCCTCCTCGATCAACAAGAACGTCGTGGTCGACGTGCCCCTCGTGGGCGACGCCGAGCCGAGCCTGACGGCGATGCTCGAAGCCTGGCGGCGCCGCGCCAACCAGGTGGCCCCCGGTCGTCTGGAGCCCTGGTGGGCCCAGATCGGGCGCTGGCAGGAGGTCGATTCGCTGCGCTTCCGCCAGAGCGGGCCCTCGATCAAGCCGCAGACCGCGATCCGCAGGCTCTACGAGGCGACCCGTGCGAAGGACGTCTACGTCACCACCGACGTCGGTCAGCACCAGATGTGGGCGGCGCAGCACTTCAAGTTCGAACAGCCCATGCGGTGGCTCACCTCGGGTGGGCTCGGCACGATGGGCTACGGCTTCCCGGCCGCGATCGGCGTGCAGCTTGCCCACCCCGGCGCCACCGTCCTGTGCATCTCCGGCGACGCCTCCTTCGTCATGAACATGCAGGAGATGTCGACGGCGATGCAGTATCGCCTGCCGGTCAAGACCTTCATCCTGAACAACAGCTACATGGGCATGGTCCGCCAGTGGCAGGACTTCTTCCATGGGCAGCGGCACGCCGAGAGCTACATGGACGCGCTGCCGGACTTCGTGAAGCTCGCCGAGGCGTTCGGCGCGGTGGGCCTGCGGGCGAGCACGATCGACGAGCTCGACGGGGTGATCGAAGCGGCGCTCGCCGCCGACAAGCCGGTGATCGCCGACATCGTCGTCGAGCGCGCGGAGAACGTCTACCCGATGATCCCGGGCGGCGCCGCGCACGACGAGATCAAGCTCAGCCCCGAGGACGACGGCGGCCACGAGGCGATCTCGGAGGAGGGCATGGTGCTGGTCTGAGCGCGGGGGCTCAGCGCTCGCCCTCGACCAGCCCCTTCACCAGCCAGCGCTGGAGGACCAGGACCACGAGGATCGGCGGCGCCATGGCAAGGAGCGCCGCCGCCATCGTCTCGTTCCAGCGCGGCACCGCGTCCATGCTCGGCATCAGTCGGGTCACCGCCACCACCGCGGTGTCCAGCGCCGGATCGCTCACCACGAGCAGGGGCCAGAGATACTGGTTCCAGCTCCAGACGAAGAGGATCACGAACAAGGCCGCCAGGTTGGCCTGCGAGAGCGGCAGCAGCACCGAGCGCAGGAAGCGCAGCGGGCCGCAGCCGTCGATCAGCGCCGCCTCGGTCAGCTCCTCGGGCACCGCGAGGAACACCTGGCGGAACAGGAAGGTCGCGGTCGCCGAGGCGACCAGGGGCAGGATGAGGCCTGCATAGGAATCGACGAGGCTCACCTTGAGCGGTGCCGTGCCGCCGCCCGATCCCGCCAGGGCGGCACCCATGCCCACCCACTCGGCCAGGGCGACGAAGGGGGTGAGCACGTTCGCCACCACCTCGTAGGTGGGCACGATCCGCACCTCGACCGGCAGCATGAGGGAGAGGAAGATCGCCCAGAAGGCGAGCCAGCGCAGGCGCAGCCGGAAATAGACGAGCGCGAAGGCCGAGAGCACCGAGACCGCGATCTTGCCCCCCGCCACGGCGAGCGCCATCAGCGTCGAGTTGACGAGGGCGCGCCCGAGCCCGCCCCGCTCCCAGGCGGCGGCGAGGCTCGCACCCAGATGATCGCCCGGAAGCCAGGGCAAGGGCGCGCGCGCCGCCGCCTCGGCCGGCAACGAGGCCGCGACCAGCGCCAGCCAGACCGGGAGGCACAGGGCCGCCAGGGCCAGGATCAGGAGCAGGTGGGTCAACAGATCCAGGACGGGCGCGCGCTCGACCATCGCGATCAGCCGGCGTACTGGACGCGCCGCTCAAGATAGCGGAACTGCAGGACGGTGAGAATCGAGACGATCACCATGAGGATCACCGACTGCGCCGCCGAGGCGCCGAGATCGAGGCCGACGAACCCGTCCTGCCAGACCTTGTAGACGAGGAAGGCCGTGGCGCCGCCGGGACCGCCGTCGGTGGTGGTGGCGACGATGCCGAAGGTATCGAAGAAGGCGTAGACGAGGTTCATGACGAGCAGGAAGAAGGTCGTGGGCGAGAGCAGCGGCACCACCACGTGGCGCAGCCGCGCCCACGGGCCGGCCCCATCCAGCGCCGCCGCTTCGAGCAGGGGCCGCGGGATCGACTGCAGCCCGGCCAGGAGCAGGACGAAGTCGTAGCTCACCTGCTTCCAGGTGGCGGCGAGCACGACCAGCAGGAAGGCGTGCCCGGCGTCCAGGGTCGGATCCCAGCGCAGCCCGAAGCCGTGCGTGAGCAGATGCGCGAGGACGCCCATGGTGGGGTTGAGCAGGAACAGCCAGAGCACGCCCGCCACCGCCGGCGCCACCGCGTAGGGCCAGACCGCGAGGGTGCGGTAGGCGAGCCGGCCGCGCAGCACGCGGTCGACGAGCACGGCCAGGAGAAGCCCCAGAGCGAGGCTCGCCAGCGCCACCGCGGCGCAGAAGAGGAGGGTCGCCAGGATCGAGGCCCGGTAGGCCGGGCTCGCCACGAGCATCCGGAAATTGTCGAGGCCCACGAACTCCACCGCCCCGGCGAACGGATCGGCCAGGAACAGCGCCTGCACGAGCGCCTGTCCGGCCGGCCAGAAGAAGAACAGGAGGAGGACCAGGAACTGCGGTGTCAGGAGGAGCCAGGGCAGGACCCGGCCGCGGAACAGGACGCGCTTGTGCATCGCCCGGCCGCGGACCGGGTCCGCTCTGCCTCAGAGCTTGCCTTTGTTCTGCTGCTCGAAGCGGCGCAGGATGGCGTTGCCGTCCGCGACACCCTGTGCCAGCGCCTCCTTGACCCCCTTCTTGCCGGCCCAGACGAGCTCGAGCTGGTCGGTGAGCGCCTTGCGGACGTTCTCGTAGTTGCCCAGGCGGATGGTGCGGGAATGCTCGAGGTCGGCGCCCATGAGGAGCTGCTCGACGGCGATCGCGCGGGTCGGGTGGCTGTCGTAGTAGCCCTCCTTCCGCGCGAGCTCGAAGGCCGCCACGGTGATCGGCACGTAGCCCGTGGCCTTGTGGAAGTCGACCTGCACGGCCGTGTCGGTGAGGAAGCGGAAGAACGCCGCCGCGCCCTCGTAGTGGGCGTCGGAGAAGCCCTTGAAGAGGTAGAGCGCGGCACCGCCGATCATCGAGCGGTTCGGCGCCACGTCCGCCTCGTGCGGCAGCTTGGCCGCGCTCCAGCGCATCTTGGCCCCGGCCTCGACGGTGCTGTGCCAGGCCGTGCTGTCGATCCAGAAGGCGCACTTGCCGTCGAGGAAGTTGCTGCGCGCGGCACTCGCCCAGGTGGCGGCGGCGGCCGCACCGAAGGTGGCGAGGCCCTCGTCGACCCAGCGCTTGAGGCGCTCGATGTGCCGGACCACGAGCGTCCCGTCGTAGACGAGCTCGGCATCGAGGCCGTCGAAGCCGTTGCGCCGGGTGGCGACCGGAACGTTGTGCCAGACGCTGTAGTTCTCGATCTCCTGCCAGGGGCCGGCCGCGAAGGAGTAGCCGCAGGCCGCCGGGTCCTTGGCCTTGAGGGTGCGGATCTGCTCTTCCATGGCCTGCCAGGTGGCGGGCGCGGCGGCGATGCCGGCCGCGTCCAGCATGTCCTTGTTGTAGTAGAGGATCGGGGTCGAGCTGTTGAACGGCATGGCCAGCAGTCGGCCCTGCCGGTCGGTGTAGGTGTCGACCACGGGGCGCAGATAGGCGCCCAGGTCGACCTTGACGCCGTGCTTGTCGAGGACGTCGTGCACCGGGACGATCGCCCCGGACAGCATCATGGTGAGCACGCCGGATTCGTTGTTCTGCAGGATCAGGGGCGGCTCCTTGGCGCGCCAGGCGGCGATCGCGGCGTTGAGCGTCGCCACGTAGTTGCCCTTGTTGACCGGCTTCAGCTCGAAACGGTCCTGGCTCGCGTTGAAGCGGCGCGCCACGTCCTCGAGCGCAGCGCCGAGCTCGCCGCTCATCGCGTGCCACCAGTCGAGTGTGAGCCGCTCCGCCCGGGCCGACTGGCCCGTGACCAGCGCCGCGGCCAACAGCAGCGCGCCGGCGATCCGTCCAGCACCGCTTCGCATCGCCTTCCTCCCCCGGGGTGTACCGGAGCCTCTCGCGCGAGCCCGTGACCAACGCTCGACCAGGCGGTGACGATGCGGTGGCGGGCCGGGCCGGCGCGCCCCGGTGAAGGCCCCGGGCCGATCGGGCCCGGCTGCACGCCCGATACGCCGCCGCGGCCTCTCTTGACGGCGCCGGGACACCGCCGATCCTGGCTGGCGACGCCGAGCGTGAGCAACGTCCAGAGCCAAGTCACGTTCAACCTCGGCGCTCCGATCAAGGGAGGAACGAACGATGCCAACGATCATCGGCACGCCCGGCGACGACAACTTCCTGGTTTCCACCAACTTCGCGGGTACCCTCGAGGATGACCTGATCGACGGAGGTGCCGGCGGCGATCGCATTTTCGGGAATGCCGGCAATGACGTCCTGGTCGGAGGCGGAGGTGACGATCTCTTCTTCCCCGGTGTGGGGCGGATCCGGGCCTCGTCGGCCCTCACCACCATCGCTCTCGACGGCGCCTTCGACGGCGCCGACACGATCGATGGCGGCCCGGGCCTCGACGCCATAGGCTACGCCTACCCGGCAGACGGTGCGCCCGTGGTCGTCGACCTGACGGCTGGGACGGGTCGAGGCGGTAACGCGGAAGGAGATCGCTACACCAATATCGAAGGGGTCCAGGTCGTAGCGGTCGACTTCGTCGGACGAAGCACGCTCGTCGGAAACGGGCTCGACAACATCCTTTTCGGAGGCGAGGGCGAGGACAGGCTCGACGGCCGCGCCGGGTCGGATTTCCTCGCGGGTGATACGGGTAACGACACCTATGTCGGCTCCGCCGGCAACGATGTGATCAGCGACGACCTCGGGCAGGACAGGATCGAATCGAGCCTCCTCCTGGTGAGCTCGATCCGACAAGGCGACGACTTGGAGCTCACCTTCGGCTCGCTCGTGTTCGGCGGCCGACCGACCGTGCTGAGCAGGATCACGGTCGAGGACCATTTCGTGGAGGGCGGCGCCGTGGAGGAGCTGGTCGATCCGACCACCGGCGAGGTGCTGGTGTTGGCGACGGGGCTCGTCGGTGGGTCGGCATCCGGCATCCTGAGCGGGACGACCGCGGCCGAGACGCTGGACGGTGGCGGGGGTGACGACCTCCTGTTCGGGGCGCACGGCGCGGACGTCCTGATCGGCGGGGAGGACGACGACACCCTCTTCGGTGGCAAAGGGCCCGACCTCTTCGTCGTCGGCGTCGGTGACGGACGGGACGTGATCGTCGACTTCAAGCTGAACGGGAGGAGTGCGGATCGCCTGGACCTCTCGGCCTTCGGCTTCGCCGGCCCCGAGGACGCGCTCGCCGGCCTCGCCGACGGTCCGGACGGCGCGGTGCTCGACCTGGGCGGCGGGCAGACCGTGACCCTCGCCGGCGTGCGGGCGGTCGACCTCGGCCCCGAGCACCTGGTTCTGGCGGCCGAGGCCTAGCCGCAGGCCGGCGGCTCCCGGCGCCTTCGACTTGCGCCCCGGAGCCGCAGGCTCTAAGCCCTGCCGGCGATTTCCACCCGGCAGGACGTTCCATGAACGCGGGCGAGGAGGAGCGCCGGCACACCATCGTCGTGCTCGTCGACAACGAGCCCGGCGTGCTGGCGCGCGTCATCGGGCTCTTCAGCGGCCGCGGCTACAACATCGACAGCCTGACCGTGGCCGAGGTCGAGAAGGCCCGGGGCCTGTCGCGCATCAACATCGTCACGACCGGCACCGCCTACGTGATCGAGCAGATCAAGGCCCTGCTCGCCAAGCTCGTCCCGGTGCACCGGGTCCAGGACCTGACCGTCGAGGGGCCGGGCGTCGAGCGCGAGCTGGCGCTGGTCAAGGTGGTGGGCGAGCGCGAGCGGCTGGTGCAGGCGCTGCGGATCGCCGACTTCCTGCACGCCCGGCTGGTCGACAGCCGGCCGGACAGCCTGATCTTCGAGGTGACCGGCACCTCCGACGAGCTGGACGCCTTCATCGCGCTGGTCGAGCCGGTCGAGGTCAGCCGCGCCGGCGTGGTGGCGATCGCCCGCGGGCCCAAGGTCCTGGCGCGCGAGCGCGGGTGAGCCGCGCCGGCCGGGCCCAGAGATCAACCAGGGGAGAGAGAGCAGCCATGCGCGTCTACTACGACCGGGACGCCGACCTCAACCTCGTCAAGGGCAAGAAGGTGGCCGTGGTCGGCTATGGCAGCCAGGGCTTCGGCCATTCCAACAACCTCAAGGACAGCGGCGTGCCCGAGGTCGCGGTCGCCCTCAAGGCCGGCTCGGCGACCCGCCGGAAGGTCGAGGCGGCCGGGCTCCGGTGCATGACCCCGGCCGAGGCGGCGCGCTGGGCCGACGTCGTCATGGTGCTGGTGCCGGACGAGCTGCAGGCCGACCTCTGGAGGGACGAGCTCGCCCCGAACATGAAGGACGGGGCGGCGTTGATGTTCGCGCACGGCTTCAACATCCACTTCAAGCTGATCGAGCCCCGGAAGGATCTCGACTGCCTGATGATCGCGCCCAAGGGGCCGGGCCATCTGGTGCGCTCGGAATATGTGGGTGGCGGCGGCGTGCCCTGCCTGTTGGCGATCCACCAGGACGCGTCGGGGACGGCGCACGATCTGGGCCTCTCTTATGGTGCCGCGATCGGCGGCGGCCGGGCCGGGATCATCGAGACGACGTTCAAGGAGGAGGTCGAGACCGACCTCTTCGGCGAGCAGGTGGTGCTCTGCGGCGGGCTCTGCGCCCTGATCCAGGCCGGCTACGAGACGCTCGTGGAGGCCGGCTACGCGCCGGAGATGGCCTATTTCGAGTGCCTGCACGAGGTCAAGCTGATCGTGGATCTGATCTACGAGGGCGGCCTCGCCAACATGCGCTATTCGATCAGCAACACGGCCGAGTACGGCGACTACACCTCGGGCCCGCGCCTGATCGACGAGCGGGTCAAGGCCGAGATGAAGCGGATCCTGGCCGACATCCAGGCCGGCCGGTTCGCCAAGGACTGGGTGCTCGAGAACAAGGCCGGCCAGGTGAGCTTCAAGGCGATGCGGGCGCGCGCCGCGGCCCATCCGATCGAGGCGGTGGGCGAGCGCCTGCGCGCCATGATGCCCTGGATCGCCGCCAAGAAGCTGGTCGACAAGGCGAAGAATTGA
>CAZDFD010000099.1:0-14904 GCA_964504655.1 uncultured Geminicoccaceae bacterium | reverse complement strand
GCACGATCTGCACGGACGAACCCCGGGGCCTCCGGCGGGCTCTTGACAATCATCCTAGAATGCGGCTAATGTTCCGGCATCGCCCAGCGCCGGAGCCGCGCCATGGCCGAGACCGCCGATCCCGCCCGCCCGCGCGGCGGACCGCAGACCGCCGAAGGCAAGGCGCGCAGCGCCCGGAACGCGCTCCGCCACGGCCTGCGCGCGAGCCGCTTCCTCCTCCTCCCGCACGAGGATCCCGAGGCCTTCCGCGAACTCGTCGAAGAGCTCCGCCGCGTGCACGCGCCGGCCGATCCGATCGAGCGCGAGCTCGTGGACGCGATCGCCGTCGCCATGTGGCGCGAGGGCCGCGCCGACCGGCTCGAGGCCGAGGCGCTCGCCGACATCGCCCCGGCCGAGGCGGCGCGCAGCTGCGGCACCGATCTGACCGGCCAGGCCGCCCGCGCCGGCCTCGCCACGCTGGTCCGCTACCGCACCGCCGCCCAGGGCGAGCATCGCCGGGCGCTCCTCCTCCTCGAGCAGCACCGCCGCCTGCGCCGGGCCGCCCACGCCGAGGCCGCCGCCCGCGAGGCCACACGCCCCCGGGCGACCGCGGCCCCCGAGCCTCCGGCCTCCGAGCCTCTGGCCGGCGAGCCGCCGCCCCTGCCCGAGCGCATCGGGCTGCGCGAGCGCGCCCGGGCCAACCTCGAGCTGCAGGCCCGCATCCGCGCCAAGGCCCGCGAACTCGCGCAGGAGCAGGCGCGCGCCGCGGCCGGTCCCGGCGGCCCCGCGCGGGCCGCCTGAGAGCTCCGTCACGCCGGCGCTTGCCAGCGCCGCGCCGAGCCGCCACCTTGTGCCGCCGTTTCGGTCCGCGTGCGGGCCGGGGCGGGCGGCGCGGGGAGGCACCATGCCCGAGATCGGCTCGTCGAGCGAGGCGGCGACGGCGTCCGTCTGCGTGCAGCGCTTCACCGTCAGCTACGAGTACCCGGTGGTCTTCACCGAAGGGCTGTTCCGCCCCGACAACCCGGTGCTCGCCGCCACCCTCGCCCGGCTCGAGCCGGACCGCCGGCATCGTTGCCTGGTCCTGGTCGACGCCGGCCTCGCCGAACTCCGCTCCGGCCTCGCCGACGAGATCCGCGGCTACGCCCGGGCGCATGCGCGCACGATCGAACTCGTGGCCCCGCCGCTCACGGTCCCCGGCGGCGAGCGGATCAAGAACGACCTGTTCCACGTCGAGTGGATGATGGGGCTGGTCTACGACCACCGGATCGACCGCCACTCCTTCATCGTGGCCGTGGGCGGCGGCGCCGTGCTCGACGCCGTGGGCCTCGTTGCGGCCACGAGCCACCGCGGCATCCGCCTCGTGCGCGTGCCCACGACCGTGCTCGCCCAGAACGATTCGGGCGTGGGTGTGAAGAACGCCGTCAACCTCAGGGGCTCGAAGAACTTCGTCGGCACCTTCGCCCCGCCGTTCGCGGTCCTGAACGACCTCGACTTCGTCGAGCTCCTGCCCGAGCGCGACAAGATCGCGGGCATGGCGGAAGCCGTGAAGGTGGCGCTGATCCGCGACCTCGACTTCTTCCACTGGCTCGAGCGCAACGCCATGGCGCTCGCGGCCTTCGAGCGGCCGGCCATGGCCTGGATGATCCGCCGCTGCGCCGAACTCCACATGCACCAGATCGCCCGTGGCGGCGACCCGTTCGAGACCGGCTCGGCCCGGCCGCTCGACTTCGGCCACTGGGCCGCGCACAGGCTCGAGACCCTGACCCGCCACCATCTCCGCCACGGCGAGGCGGTGGCGATCGGCATCGCGCTGGATACCCGCTATTCGGTGCTCGCGGGCCTGCTCGAGCCCGGCGCCGAGGAGCGGGTCGCGGCCCTCCTGGAGCTCCTGGGCTTCCGCTTGTGGAACCCGGCGCTCGAGGCGCGCACCGCCGAGGGCGGGCTCGCCCTGCTGCAGGGCCTGCGCGAGTTCCGCGAGCATCTGGGCGGCGAGCTCACCGTCACCCTGCTCGAGGGCCTCGGCCGGGGTGTGGAAGTGCACGCCATGGACGAGGCGCTGATCGGTGCCTCGATCGCCTGGCTGCGCGAGCGGGCGCGGCCCTGAGGGCGGGGCGGCGGCATGCGGATCGCGGCGCCGGGCGGGACCGTCCACCTCACCTACTGCACCAACATCCACAAGGGCGAGAGCTGGGCCGAGACCCGGGCCGCGCTCGAGGCGCACCTGCCCGTCATCAAGGCGCGGCTGAGCCCGGCCGCGGCCATGGGGGTCGGGCTCCGGCTCTCGGCCTTGGCCGCCCGCGAGCTGGCGGAAGGCGAGGAGCTCGCCCGGTTCCGCGCCTGGCTCGCCGGCGCCGGCCTCTACGTCTTCACGATCAACGGCTTCCCCTACGGCCCCTTCCACGGCACCCGGGTCAAGCAGGAGGTCTACCAGCCGGACTGGGGCCGGCCCGAGCGGGTCGCCTACACCAAGCTCCTGGCCGAGCATCTGGCCGCCCTCCTGCCCGAGGAGCCCGGCCTCGAGGGCTCGATCAGCACGGTGCCCTTGACCTTCCGGCCGCTCGCCGCGGCCGACCTCCGGCTGCTCCCGACCATGGTCCTCAACCTCCTGCAGGCCGTGGCCGATCTGGTCGAGGTCGAGCGCCGCACCGGCCGGCGGATCGCCTTGGCCCTCGAGCCCGAGCCGCACTGCCTGCTCGAGACCGTCGAGGAGGCGGTGACCTTCCTCCTGCAGCGGATCCTGGCGCCCGAGCCGGTGGCGATCTTCGCGCGGATGGCGGGTCTGCCCTATGCCGGCGCCGAGGCGGTGCTGCGCCGCCATCTGGGCGTCTGCCTCGACGTCTGCCACGCCGCGGTCGAGTTCGAGGACCCGGGCGCGGCGCTCGGCCGGCTGGAGGCCGCCGGCATCGCCGTGCCCAAGCTGCAGCTCTCGGCGGCCCTCGAGGTGCCCGAGGTCGGCGCCGACACCGTGGCGCGGCTCGCCCGCTTCGAGGACGGCGTCTACCTGCACCAGGTGGTCGAGCGCGGGCCGCGCGGCCGGCTGCGCCGCTTCCTCGACCTCGCCGACGCCTTCGCCGAGGCGGCGAGCGCCCAGGGCCGGACCTGGCGGGTGCACTGCCACGTGCCGGTGTTCGTCGAGCGGCTCGACGGGCTCGGCTCGACCCAGGCGACCCTGGCCGAGGTGCTGGCGATCCAGCGCCGGCGCCCGATCAGCCGTCACCTCGAGGTCGAGACCTACACCTTCGACGTCCTGCCGCCCGAGCTCCGGGCCCCGGGCGTCGACGAGGCGATCGCCCGCGAGCTCGAATGGGCCCGCGGGCGGCTGCTCGCATGATCGCACCGGTCGCGGCCCCGCTGCCGGCCTGGCTGCGCCTGGGCCGGGTCTCGAACCTGCCCACGGTGTGGAGCAACGCGCTCGCCGGCACGGTCGTGGCGGGCGGCGATCCCTGGACCGCGGCCACCCTGCTCGCGGCCTTGGCCCTCTCGCTCCTCTATGTCGGCGGGATGTACCTCAACGACGCCTTCGACCACGGCATCGACGCGCGCGAGCGGCCCGGCCGGCCGATACCATCGGGCGAGGTGGCGCCCGAGACCGTGTTCGCAGCCGGCTTCGCCCTCCTGCTCCTGGGCCTCCTGGCGCTCGCAGGCGCCATCGCCCGGCCGGGCGAGGATGCCGGCCTCGCCGCCATGGTGGCCGGGATCGCGCTCGCAGGCGCGATCGTCTTCTACGACTGGCACCACAAGGGCAACCCGCTCTCGCCCCTGTTCATGGGGCTCTGCCGGGTGCTCGCCTACCTGACCGCGGGCCTCGTCGCCGTGGCTATCCCGGATTCGGCACTCCTCGTCCTGGCGCTCGTCGGCCTCGCCTGGCTCGCGGGCCTCACCTACGCCGCCAAGCAGGAGGCCTTCGACCGGCTGGACCGCGTCTGGCCCCTGGCCTTCCTCGCGGCCCCGCTGCTCTGGGGCCTGGCCCGGCTCGATGCCGGCCCGCTCGCCTGGCTCCTCCTCCTGGCGCTCGCCGGCTGGCTCGGCTTCGCGCTCCACCTCCTCCACCGCCGCGCCAAGGGCGACGTGCCGCGCGCGGTGGTGAGCCTGATCGCCGGCATCGCGCTGGTCGACGCCCTGTTCCTCGCCACCGCCGGCGCGGTGGCCGCGGCGCTCGTCGCGGTCGGCTGCTTCGCGCTCACCCTCCTCCTCCAGCGCTGGGTGAGCGGGACGTGATCGGAAGCCCTGTAAAGTGCGACCGGTCGCCCGTGCTCCGCGGTCGCGTCGATGGACAGTCTGTCGCAGCTTCGCTAAGCAACGACCTGCCCGCGACCGACCGGGGGAGCCGGCGGGGCACCACCTCACCAGGGAGGACGGAAGACTCATGCGCGCAACCCTGACGGGTCTCACGATGGCCGCGGCCGTGGCGCTGGCGGTCGGCTATGCCGGGCCGGCGCAGGCCGAGGTCAAGATCAAGCTCGAGCCCTACGTCACCGGCGTCAACGCGCCGCTCGACATGGTGACGATCCCGGACGGCAGCGGCCGCAAGGCGCTGATCGAGCAGACCGGCACGGTCCGGATCATCGACGCCAAGGGGCGGCTCCTGCCGCAGCCCTTCCTCGACATCTCGAGCAAGCTCGTCCACCAGGAGGCGTTCTTCGACGAGCAGGGCCTCTTGGGCATCGCCTTCCATCCGAAGTACAAGGAGAACGGCAAGTTCTACGTCGCCTACAGCGCGCCCCTGCAGAGCGGCGCCCCGCTCGACCGGCGGCTGTGGTGGGCGCACACCAACACCATCGCCGAGTACACCGTCTCGGCGAGCGATCCGAACGCGGCCAACCCCAACAGCTTCAAGATCATCTCGCAGATCGACTGGCCGCAGTTCAACCACAACGGCCACTGGATCGCGTTCGGCAAGGACGGCAAGCTCTACGTCTCGACCGGTGACGGCGGCTACGCCAACGACTGGGGCATCGGCCACAATGTCCAGCTGGGCAACGGCCAGGACCTGATGGACCTGCACGGCAAGATGCTCCGGCTCGACGTCGACGCCCCGGACAAGAACTACATCCCGGCCGACAATCCGTTCGTCGGGCGGAACGACGCGCTGCCGCAGATCTGGGCCTTGGGCCTGCGCAATCCGTGGCGCTGCTCGTTCGACATGGGCGGCTCCAACGAGCTCTTCTGCGGCGACGTGCAGCAGAACAGCTTCGAGGAGGTCTCGATCATCTCCAAGGGCGGCAACTATGGCTGGCGGCGGATGGAGGCCGACAAGTGCTTCGACTTCCTCGCCCCCAACAAGCATCCGGCCTCCTGTGACACCGCCGGGCTGACCCCGCCGATCCTGGTCTACAAGAACTGCACCGCGGTGCCGCAGGGCTGCATGGGCATTTCGGTGACCGGCGGCTATGTCTATCGCGGGTCGAACAAGGCCTGGGACGGCAAGTACATCTTCGGCGACTGGTCGAAGGGCTTCAGCGAGATGGACGGCCAGATCTTCTTCGGCAGCAAGGGCGCCGACGGCAAGTGGTCGATGGAGAAGGCCACGGTCGTGGGCATGGACAAGGTGCCCTACATCCTGGCCTTCGCCCAGGACGATCAGGGCGAGGTCTACGCGTTGACCTCGATCACCACGGGCCCCGTGGGCAGCCTGGACACGGTCTACAAGATCGTGGCGGCGAACTGAGGGCCGGCGCGGCCGCCCGCGGGCGGCCGACGTCCTGCGAACGCTGCGCGGCCGGTCCCTCGGGGCCGGCCGCGACCTTGTGGAGGTCCGCATCGGTGTCGTCGTCCGAAGCCCGCCGCGGCGCCGTCCTGGCCGTCCTGCTCCTGGCCCTCTCCCAGGTGGCGCAGGTCCCGCCGGCCGCCGCCCAGACGGCGGCCCCGGCCGCCGAGGCCGCCCCGGAGAAGCCCGACCCGCCGCCGCCCCTGCCCCGCGACCTCCTGGCCGACCGCGCGCTGATCGCCCGCGGCGACGAGATCTGGAAGGAGCAGTGCACCCACTGCCACGGCTCCAAGGCCTATCCGGGCAAGGCGCCCAAGCTGGCGCCGCGGCGCTACACGCCCGAGTTCGTCTGGGACCGGGTGCACAACGGCTTCCGCGGCATGCCGGGCTGGAAGGAGGTCTACAGCCCCGAGGAGGTGATCGCGATCGTCGCCTACGTGCTGAGCGACGATTTCTGGCCGTGACGGGTCAGGGTGCGGTCGGATCGGCGATCCAGCCGTGACGGGCGAGCGCGATGCCCTGCGGGTGCGGCGGCAGCGGCCGGGCGCGGGCGAGTATCGCGGCCCGCAGGCCGTCGCGGTCGAGCCCGGGCCGCTCGGCCAGGAGCCGGGCCGCGAGGGCCGCGATCCGCGGTGCCGCGTAGCTCGTGCCGAAGCCCGGCCCGCTCCGGCCCGAGGCGTCGGTCACGGTCACCCCCTCGCCGACCGCGAGCAGGTCGACGGTCCGCGCCCCCCAGTTGGAATCGGGCGCGATCCGGCCGTCCGGGCGCGCCGAGCCGACGGTGATCCGCCCGGGCAGGTCCATGGCCGCCGGGAAGACCGGCTCCTGGTCGAGGTCGCGGGCGTTGTTGCCGGCCGAGACCACGAGCAGGAGCTCGGGGTGGCGGGCGGCCGCCGCGGGCAGATCGGCCCAGTCCCGCGCGCTGCCGCTGCCGAGCGCCACGAGGACGATCCTGGCACCGGCCGCGGCGGCGTGGTCGAGGATGCGGGCGAGCCCGCCCGGGCGGCCGAGCGCGAAGCGGTAGGGCAGGATCCGCGCCTGCGGCGCCTCGCGGGCGAGCACGCTCGCCACCGCCGTGCCGTGGCGGAGCGGGAAGAAGGCGTTGCGGCTCTGGTCGAGGTCGAACGGCCGCTCGTCGCCGTCGACCAGGTCGAGGCCCAGGAGCCGGCCGTCGGGACCGTAGGCCAGATGCGGGGCGAGCTCGGGCAGGAGATAGTTGACCCCGCTGTCGACCAGCGCCACGGCCACGCCCGGCCGCGGCTCGCCGCGCGGCGGCGCGGGGTTGATCGGGATCGGCTGGCCGACCGGCTCGAGGTCGGGGCCGAGGTCGCGAAGCCAGCGCTCGAGCCCCTGCTCCTCGACCATCCGGCCGCCGGACGGGGCGCAGTCGGGCCCGGCATGGACGAGGGCCACCGGCCGACCGTCGGCCGCGTGGTGCTCGACCGTCACCGAGCGGACCCGGCCGGCGAACAGCTCGCGGCGGACCAGGAGCCGGTCGCCGCCCTGCCGCTCGTACTCGAGCAGGTCGTTGCGCTGCCCGTCGTTGGCGGCGCTCAGGAGGCGCGCGCCCGAAAGCTTCGGCGGCACCTCCACAGGCGCCGTGCAGGCCGCCTCGACCATCGCCCGCATCAGCCCGGGCTCGAGCGCCGCGGCCGGCGCTCCGGCCGCCAGGAGCAGGCCCAGGAGCTTGAGGCGGGCGAGCCTCGGGCCGGGGGCGCGGGGCATGTCTGGGTCCGGGGTGGTTGCGGGTGCCGCAGCCTAGCGCCGCAGGCGTCGCCCGGGCGAGCGCCCGGCGGGCTGGACGCGGCGTCGCGCCGGCCGATAATGGCGTTCGGGGAGGAGACCGCATGAGCCAGACCCGGGCCGCCGTCGAGCTCCTCGCCGGCTGGGTGGTCGAGCGGGTGCCGGCCGAGGCCGCCGCGTGGTTCCGCGCTCAGCTCGAGGCGGTGCCGCGGGCGGGCGACGACAAGCCGCTCTATCTGGCGCTGGGCTTCGCACCGCGGCGGCTGGGCAAGGCCGATCTGCGGCTCTCCGCGGCCGAGCTCGAGGCGGCGCGCCGGCTGCGGCCCGGCCTCGACCCGGTCGACTGGAGCGTCGACCAGGCGGCCCGCCTGGCGCTCGTACTCGCGAGCCACGACGGCGACGACCGCCGCTTCAAGGAGCGGTTGGAGACCCTCTTCCGCACCGCCGACATCGGCGAGACCATCGCCTTCTACCGCGGCCTGCCGCTCTACCCGGCGCCCGAGCTCCTCGTGGCGCGGGCGCGGGAGGGGGCGCGCTCGGGCATGCGGCCGGTGTTCGAGGCGGTCGCCCACCGCAACCCCTACCCGGCCGAGCGGTTCGACGAGAACGCCTGGAACCATCTGGTCCTGAAGGCCCTGTTCATCGGCACGACCCTCGACCCGATCCAGGGCCTCGATGGCCGCGCCAATCCGAGCCTCGCCCGCATGCTGTGCGACTACGCCCACGAGCGCTGGGCGGCCGGCCGGCCGGTGAGCCCGGAGCTCTGGCGC
The DNA here is from genome assembly GCA_964504655.1 of uncultured Geminicoccaceae bacterium. Taxonomy (GTDB): domain Bacteria; phylum Pseudomonadota; class Alphaproteobacteria; order Geminicoccales; family Geminicoccaceae; genus JANXAZ01. The sequence goes on along the minus strand of CAZDFD010000099.1, from coordinate 6,705 downwards.
TGCGTCGGCCCGCACGCCGACGAGGCGGCCCTGGCCGACCTCGCCCGGGTGCTCGAGACCGGCGGCGGCGAGGAGCGCCGGGCCGCCGCCCTGGCCCTCTCCGCCTGCCCGCGCCCGGAGGCGCGCACGCTCATGGCCCGCTTCCCCGAGCTCGCCGGCCCGATCGGCCGCGGCGAGATCCGCTGGGCCGCCTTCGCCCAGGGCTGAAGGCCGGCCGGAGACGCGCATGTACCTCGACTCGCACACCCACATGATCTCGCGCACCACCGACGACTACGAGCGGATGGCCGCGGCCGGGGTGGTGGCCTGCATCGAGCCCGCCTTCTGGCTCGGCCAGCCGCGCACCCATGTCGGCACCTACATCGACTATCTCTCGATGATCTGCGGCTTCGAGCGGTTCCGCGCCGGCCAGCTCGGGCTGCGCCACTACTGCACCGTCGGCCTCAACTCCAAGGAGGCGAACAACGAGGAGCTGGCCGAGGCGGTGATGGAGATCCTGCCGCGCTACGCGCTCAAGGAGGGTGTCGTGGCGATCGGCGAGATCGGCTACGACGAGCAGACCGAGCTCGAGGATCGCTACTTCCGCCGCCAGCTCGAGCTCGCCAAGGAGCTCCAGCTCCCGGTCATGATCCACACCCCGCACCGCGACAAGAAGAAGGGTACGCTGCGCTCGATGGACGTCGTTCGCGAGCACGGGCTCGACCCCTCCTGGGTGGTGATCGACCACAACAACGAGGAGACCGTCGAGGCGGTCTTGGACCGCGGCTTCTGGGCGGCCTTCTCGATCTATCCGTTCACCAAGATGGGCAACGAGCGGATGGTCGAGATCGTCCGCCGCTTCGGGGCCGAGCGGATCTTCTGCGATTCGGCCTGCGACTGGGGCATCTCCGACCCGCTCGCGGTGCCCAAGACCGCCGAGCTCATGCGCCGCGGCGGCATCCCGGCCGAGCAGATCGAGCTCGTCACCTACCGCAATCCCCTGGCCGCCTACGGCCGGAGCGGGCAGATCAGGGAGGCCGACTGGCTCGACCCGCCGCCGGTCGACCAGCGCCTGCTCTACATGGGCAACACCATCCTCCGGGGCGGCCAGGAGCCCCGGATCGAGGCGCGCGGGCCGGGCCTCGGCGAGGATCTGGCGATCCGCTGAGCCTCAGGCGGCGGCGCCCAGGAGCTGCCGCCGGTGCTCGCGGAGGTAGAGCCTGAACCAGTAGCTGTAGCGCTCCGGTCGGCCCTCGAGGTCGGCCAGGAGCTCCTCGGGCGTGACCCAGGCGAAGCCGTCCGCCTCGAGCGGGTCGGGGCGCACCGGGCCGTCGTAGGTGGCGGCGAAGACGTGCACGAGCTCGTGCTCGACCAGCCCGTTGCCGACCTCGGCCCGGTAGATGGTCGTGAGCACCGGCGCGAGGTCGGCCTCGATGCCCATCTCCTCGATCAGCCGGCGCCGCGCGGCATCCTGGACCAGCTCGCCCGGCCGCGGGTGCGAGCAGCAGGTGTTGGTCCACAGCCCGCCCGAATGGTACTTGGCGCGGTGGCGCTTCTGCAGGAGGAAGCGGCCGGCGGAATCGCGGATCACGACCGAGAAGGCGCGGTGCAGCCGCCCCTCGCGGTGCGCGTCGAGCTTGCCCGCCGTGCCGATCGGCCGGTCCGCCTCGTCCACGAGCACCACCCGTTCCTCGCCCGACTCCGCCATGCCCGGATCCTCCCCGACCGATTCCATGGCCGTTGCGGGCGTCGCCGCCAAGCCCCGCGAACGCGCCGCCGGTCAGCGGGCGAACACGTGCTGGAGCACCAGCTCCTTGAAGGCGGTGGCGGCGACCGGGCCGTCGCCCAGGAGCCGCGGCTCGCTCGAGATCACGAGCGGCCCGTCCTCGGGCCGCTCCGTCAACAGCCCGTGCGAGCCCCGCACCAGGCTCGTCGGCCGGATCGGGATCACGTCCAGGAGGGTGCGGAAGCCGAGCCGGCGCAGCGCCAGCTTCGCCGCGATTTTGCCCTTGACGAGCGGTTGCGCCGGATCTAGGAATAACTCCAGCGGATCATAGCCAGGCTTCCTATGAATGTCGACGGTGCGCGCGAAATCGGGGGCGCGCGCATCGTCGAGCCACCAGGGATAGGCGAACCAGCGGTCGGGCTCGGCGAGTGCCACGAGCTCGCCCGAGCGCGGATGGTCGAGCCCGACCTCGGCCTTCCCGGCGGCATCGAGCACCCGGGCGATGCCGGGCGTGCGCTCGAGGAGATCCTTGACCCGGCCCGCCTCGGCGCCGTCTTGGAGGTAGACGTGGGCGAGCTGGTGGTCGGCGAGCGCGAAGGCCTTCGAGGCGCCGGCGTCGAGCTGCTCGCGGCCGAGCTCGAGGCGCACCCGCACGAGCCCCGCCTCGCGCAGCACCCGGTTGATCCAGACCGCGTCCCGGACCGGCACGATGCCGTATTCCGACACCACGAGCACCCGGGCGCCGAGGCCGCGGGCCCGGTCGATCAGCTCGCCGGCCAGGGCGTCGATCGCCCGCAGATCGGCCGCGACGCGCGGATCGGCCGGGTCCGGGCCCCACTTCTGCAGCCCGTAGTCGAGATGCGGCAGGTAGCACAGGGTGAGCGTCGGCCGGCGGCTGGCGAGCACGTGCGCGGTCGCCCCGGCGATCCAGCGCGAGGAGGCGATGTCGGTCGCCGGGCCCCAGAACTGGAACAGGGGGAAGGACCCGAGCGCCCGGTCGAGCTCGTCGTGGAGCTCGGCCGGCTCGGTGTAGTGGTCGGGGATCTTGCGGCCGTCGGCCGGGTACATCGGGCGCGGCGTGGCGGAAATGTCCACGCTCGAATACATGTTGTACCACCAGAACATGTTGGCGGCGGTGAAGGCCGGATCGCGCTTCTTGCCGGCCTCCCAGACCTTCTCGCCGGCCACGAGCCGGTTCGACTGGCGCCACAGCCAGACCTCGGCCAGGTCGCGGAAGTACCAGCCGTTGGCGACCGCGCCGTGCCCGCGCGGCAGGAGGCCCGTAACGAGGGTCGACTGCACGGTGCAGGTGACGGCCGGCAGGACGGTGGCGAGCGGCCGCACCCCGCCCGCGGCGGCCATGGCCGCGAGCCGCGGGGTGTGCGGGCCCAGAAGTCGCGGGGTGAGCCCGACCACGAGCAAGACGAGCGTGGGCGTCAAGGGGCGGCCTCCGGGTCGAAGCCGGTCTCAGAGCGCGCAGAGCGCGCGGCCGCGGCGCGGATCGGCCGCGGTCAGCACGAGCCGGCAGGGGTCGAAGCCTTCGGCCTCGAGGCGGGCCCGCAGCCGCTCCAGGACCGCGTCGTCGAGCCTCGGCCGGCGCGCCAGGATCCAGGCATAGTCGCGGCTGGGGTGGCCCACGAGCGACCAGCCATAGTCGGGGTCGAGGTCGATCACGACATAGGCGCCGGCCGCCGCCCAGAGCCAGAAGCCGAGCGGCTCGAGGAAGGTCACCTCGAGCGCGCCGCGGTCGGCGGCGCCGGTGAAGCGCGCCCGGCCGACCGCCGCCTTCTCCTCACCCGCCGCGGTCCGGCAGGAGTTGCGTACCGCGATCCAGGCCGGGTCCTCGGGCGCCGGGCCGTACTCGGCGCGGGTGTCGCTCGCGCAGTCGCGCTGGAACCAGGCCGGGATCGAGGCGATCTCGTGCCAGCCGCCCAGATAGCGCTCGGCCGTGAAGCCCCTGACCGGCTCGAGCGGCGGCGCCGGCCGGCTGCAGGCGGCGAGCAGCACGAGCGCCGCGAGCACCGGCCGCCTCAAGTGAAGCTCCGCACGCCCGCGAGCGGGATCGGATCCCGCTCGCCCCAGGCCGCGACCCGTTCGCTCGGCGCGGCCAGGGGGATCTCGGCCCCCTCGCGGGCGAACAGCGGGAAGCGGTCCAAGGGGAGCTCGAGCTCGAGCCGGCGCGGGCCGCACCGGCGCTCGCCGGTGTGCCAGTCGATCCAGCCGCCCTCGGGCAGCCAGACCGTCGCCCGCCCGCCCGGGCGGACGATCGGCGCCACGAGGAGGTCGGGGCCGAACAGGTACTGCAGCTCGAAGCCCCAGCTCTCGGGCTCCTCGGGGAAGGCGAGCGGCATCGGCCGGCAGAGCGGCAGGCCCGTGGCGGTCGCCTGGGCGAGGGCCCGCTCGATGTAGGGCACGAGCGCCATCCTGAGCTCGAGGGCGGCGCGCACGCGGGCGAGCGGCGCCTCGCCGAACGCCCAGGGCTCGCGCGGGCCGATGCCGTGGAACCGCATGTGCGAGGCGAACACCGCCGCCTGGCACCAGCGGACGAACAGCTCGGGGTCGGGCTGGGCGCCGTAGAAGCCGCCGATGTCGGTGGCGTAGAAGGGGTTGCCGGAGAGGGCCAGGGACAGAAGGCCGCGGATCGAGGCGGCGAGCCCGCCCCAGTCGGCCTGCGGGTCGCCGCCCCAGCAGCCGGGCACCGCCTGGCTGCCGATCCAGCCCGAGCGGGCCAGCACGAAGCCGGTCCCGAAGCGGCGGGCGGTGGCCTCGTACACGCAGCGGTTGTAGAGGAGCGGGTAGAGATTGTGCAGCTCGGGCCCGCGCGTGCCGTCGTGGGCGACGCAGGCCGGATCGTCCGGCACCTGCTCGCCGAAGTCGGTCTTGATGACGTCGACACCGAGCTCGAACAGGGCCTCGTGCCGGTCGCGCCACCAGGCCCAGGCGCCGGGGTGGGTGAAGTCGACGAGGCCCGAGGGCGGCAAGGGTGTCAGGACCGAGCCGAACGGGGCCGGGTCCCAGTCGTGCCGCCAGGGCTCGCCGGTGCGCTCGTCGCGCAGGAGGAAGCCCCTGCGGGCGAGCTCGGCGTGGTGCGGGCCGGCGAGCGCCACCAGCGGATACTCCCAGCAGCAGAGCTTGAAGCCCTGCTCCTTGACCCGCGCCACGGTGCCCGCCGGGTCGGGGTAGCGGGCCGGGTCGAAGGCGAAGTGGAAGCGGGTCGCGGTGTCCTGCCAGGCGCGGCCGTCGAGGGTGACGACGTCCATCGGCAGCCCGAGCTCGCGGCAGCGCCGGGCGGCCGCCAAAAGCTCCTCGCCGTCCCGGTAGTAGGCCCGGGAGAGCCAGGGGCCGAGCGTCCAGCGCGGCACCGCGGCCGGCCGGCCGGTGAGCCGGGTCAGCGCCTCGAGCACGCCGGCGGCATCCGGCGCCGCGAGGAGGAACAGGTCGAGCGCCGGGGCCTCGACCAGGAGCGCCAGCGAGCGGTGCGAGAGTGCGGCGAAGCCCACCCCGTGCACCACCCGGGCGGTGGTGGCGGCGAGCAGCCCCCAGCCGCGCGGCGACAGGGCGAAGGGGACGTTCTTGTAGGAGGCCTCGGCGTTGACCCCGAGCGCGTCCTCGTTCCAGGAGACGAGGAGCTGGCCGCGATGGTCGAGGCGGGTCCACTTCTCGCCGTGGCCGTAGACCGGCTCGCCCTCGCCGAGGTCGACCGCGAGGAACAGCCCGCGCTCGGCCCGGGCGAAGCGCGGCAGGCGGAAGGGGCGGCGGAAATGGGCGTCGCGGGGCGGGCCGAGCAGGGTCCGCTCCGCGAGCGACAGGGTCACGGCGAAGCTCGCCGGATCGACCGAGACCGCGAGCGACCCGCTCTCGAGGACGAGCCCGCCGTCGCTGGGCCGGACCCGGCTCGGCGGAGGCGAGGCCGGCAGCCGGACGAGGCCGTGGTCGGGACCCTGCCGGGCGCCGAGCCGCAGGCGGACGATGCCGGGCGCCACGATCTCGAGGCGGAACGGCCCGACCTCGGTGCGCCCGGCGAGCCCACCCCCGGGATCCTCGCAGAGGCCCTCGAGGGCGAGCTCGCCGAGCCGCCCGAGATCGAACACCATACCTGCCGCCCCCCGGCTGTGGCGGCGGCTTCTACGCCGCCCGCGCGGCCGCGTCCACCGTCGGGCGCGGCCGCCGCGGCGGGCTCAGTTGAGCGGGCGGACCTGGCCCGCCTCGGCCGGCTGCGCGGCCGGCACGGGCGGTGCCGCCGGGGCCGCCTCGGGCTCGGCCGGGACCGGCTCGGGCAGGCGGAGGAGCGCCCGCGCCAGCACCTCGTCGACCGTGGCGACCGGCAGGATCTCGAGCGCCTTCTTCACGTTTTCCGGGATCTCGGCCAGGTCCTTCTCGTTCTCCTTGGGGATGATCACGGTCTTGAGGCCGCCCCGAAGCGCCGCGAGCAGCTTCTCCTTGAGGCCGCCGATCGGCAGGACCCGGCCGCGCAGCGTCACCTCGCCGGTCATGGCGACCGAGGCCTTGACCGGGATCCGGGTCAGCACCGAGACGATCGAGGTCACCATGGCCACGCCGGCCGAGGGGCCGTCCTTCGGGGTCGCCCCCTCCGGCACGTGGACGTGGATGTCGACCTTGTCGAAGGTCTCGGGCTTGACGCCGAGCTCGAGCGAGCGCGAGCGGACCCAGGAGCGCGCCGCCTGGACCGACTCCTGCATGACGTCGCCGAGCTTGCCGGTGATGGTCATCTTGCCCTTGCCGGGCACCGTCACCGCCTCGATCGACAGGAGCTCGCCGCCGACCTCGGTCCAGGCGAGCCCGGTGGTGACGCCGACCTGGTCCTCGAGCTCGGCCTCGCCGAACCGGTAGCGGCGCACGCCCGCGTACTTGTCGAGGTTGCGGCGGGTGACCTTCACGCCCTTCTTGGTGTCGACCAGGATCTCGCGGAGCGACTTGCGCGCCAGGTTGGCGATCTCGCGCTCGAGATTGCGGACGCCGGCCTCGCGCGTGTAGTAGCG
>CAZDFD010000098.1:8279-15157 GCA_964504655.1 uncultured Geminicoccaceae bacterium | reverse complement strand
TCCCGGAGCACGTCGCCGATCTTGACGTGGCTCACCGACAGGTCGCGCTGCCACTGGGTGACGGCGGGGTCCTTCTTCACAAGATCCTCGGCGATCGCGAGAGCCTTGCGGAAGGCCTCGAGCGCGCCCGCACGGTCGCCCTGGTCCCGGAGCACGTCGCCGATCTTGACGTGGCTCACCGACAGGTCGCGCTGCCACTGGGTGACGGCGGGGTCCTTCTTCACAAGATCCTCGGCGATCGCGAGAGCCTTGCGGAAGGCCTCGAGCGCGCCCGCACGGTCGCCCTGGTCCCGGAGCACGTCGCCGATCTTGACGTGGCTCACCGACAGGTCGCGCTGCCACTCCGTGTTGGCGGGGTCCTTCTTCACAAGATCCTCGGCGATCGACCTGGCCTCGGCGAACGCCCGGCCGGCCGTGGCCAGCTCGCGTCCGGCGCGGCGGATGTCGCCGAGCATGACGAGCGACCACATGCGGTCGTGGTCGTTCGTGGTCCGGGGGGCCGCCGCGCGGGCGCGCTCGGCCGCTTGCTCGGCCGCGGCCAGATCGCCGGCCCGCTGCTCCAGGTGGGCGATCCGGATCCAGGTCCAGGCGTCGTCGGGGTCGAGCTCGGCAGCGCGGCGGTAGGCGGCGAGGGCGCGGTTGGTGTCCTGCCCGGCGGCGAGGGCGCCCAGATGACGGAAGGCCTCCGCCGCCTCGCGGTTGGCGGCGGCGCCCTCCGCGGCCTTGCGCTGGCCCACCTCGGCGAAGAGTGCCTCGGCGCGCGAGCGGTCACCGCGGGAGAGTGCTTCGAGGGCTTCCCTGACGCCCGGTCCGGACTTGGCGGCGAGCGCGACCACCGCCTCGCGCAGCGCGCGGATCGTCTCGGCATCCGCCTTCTGCCGCTCGTCGGCCGCCCTCGACCGCTCGTCGGCCAGGAGGCGGGCCTCGGCCGCGGCGACGAGTTCCCGCGGAGGTGCCGAGGGGCCGACCAGGCCCACGCGTTCGCCGAGCCACCAGGTGCCGGTGAGGACGCCGAAGATCGTCGCCACGGCCACCACCGTCCGGTGATGTCCGAGCCGATGCAGGACGGCGGTCAGGCGGGCGGTCCAAGTCGCGAGGGCGGATCCGGGCGGCGGGTCGGTGTGCGGGGGCACGGGCGGGTCGGCCGGCGATCCCACGTCCGGCCCGGCCGGCGGGGTCACGGCCGGAGCCTCCCTCCCGGCGGCCGGCGGATCGGACGGAGGGTCGGGAGCGGCACTCACGGCTCGGCCCTCGGCTCGGCGTCTCCGGCTGTGAGCGGAGCGTATCGCGGTCGCGTCCGACCGCGCAAGGACGTCGTTCCCGGGAGCGGGCTGCGCCGGGTGCGGCGTCGGGGTGCTCGTCGATTTGATCCAGCGCAAGGACAGCGGGCGCGAACCGTGGTGTGTGCGATGCGGTAGTGGAGCAGTGGGGCGATGCCAGGGCTCGGTTCGAGCGCGCTCTTCGGACGGCGGGCGCTGCTGCGGCGCAGCGAGGGGGCGGGCGCGCGGATCCCCAGGATCGGGGCGGCCTGCCGCGACCATCGGCTGTGCGTGGCGCTCTGCCCGGAGGCGGCGCTGGCCGGCTTCGAGCTCGACGGCCGCCGCGGCGTGGCGCTTCGGCTCGAGGCCTGCACGGGGTGCGGGCGCTGCGCCGAACTCTGCCCCGAGCGGGCGATCGAGCTCGTGGCGCCACCTCCGGGGGCGGGCGGGGTCCTGCCGCTGTCGGCGCACGCGCCGCAGGAGTGCGCGCGCTGCCTCGAGCCGTTCGTCGGCCCGGCCGGCGCGGAGCTCTGCCCCGCCTGCGCCAAGGACACGAGCCTCTTCGGTGCCGAGGGCCGCGGCGCGATCGCGGCCCCGCCCGGGGGCCTGGAAGGAGAGTGGACGTGAGCCTCGACACCGATCGCAGAAGCTTCCTCGAGGCCGGCGCCGCGGCCGGTGCCGCCGCATTCGGGGCCGGGCTCGTGGCCGGTGGCCCGGCACCGGTCCGCCCGGCCGCGGCCGCATCGCCCACCAGGATCACCAAGAGCGTCTGCCACCAGTGCCCGGCGCGCTGCGGCATCGACGTCTACACGACCGACGGGCGGGTGCACGCGATCTACGGGACCCTCGACCACCCGATCTCGAACGGCAAGCTCTGCCCGAAGGGCCATTTCGGGCAGTACATCCTCTACGATCCGGACCGCTTCCCGGGCCCGATGCGGCGGACCAACCCGAAGAAGGGCCGCACCGAGGATCCGCGCTTCGAGCGGATCTCCTGGGAGGAGGCGCTCGGCCTCGTCGCCCGGCGGCTGAACGAGCTGCGCAGGAAGGGCGAGGCGCACCGCTTCGCGCTCCTGACCGGGCGCGGCTGGGGCTCGAGCGACGCCGGCATCGCCTCGGACTTCGGCAAGCTCCTGGGCACGCCGAACGCCACGCTCGGCCACTCCTCGATGTGCTCCGACGGCAGCAAGAAGGCCAAGCAGGCCCTCGATGGCAACTACTCCTACAACGCCTACGACTATCGCAACACCAATTACCTCCTGATCTTCGGCGCGGCGTTCCTCGAGGCCTACCGGCCCTACAACAACAACATGCAGACCTGGGGCTACATCCGCACCAAGGCGCCGAAGACGCGGGTCACGGTGGTCGACATCCGGACCACGACGACCGGTGCCGCGGCCGACCATCTCCTGCTCGTCAAGCCCGGGACCGACGGGGCGCTGGCACTCGCGATCGCGCACGTGATGCTGACCGAGGGGCTCTGGGACCGGCGCTTCGTCGGCGACTTCGGCGACGGCCGCAACCGCTTCAAGACCGGCCAGCCGGTCGAGCCGCAGGACTTCGTCGAGCGCTGGACCAAGGATCTGGTCCTCTGGTGGAACGCCGAGGTCAAGGACCGCACCCCCGCCTGGGCGGCCGGGATCACCGGGCTGCCGGAGCGGCGGATCCTCGAGGTGGCGCGCGAGTTCGGCCGCACCCGGCCGGCCATGGCGATCTTCGAGCGCGGGCCGACGACGCACACCAACGGCGTCTACAACGGCATGGCGATCCACGCGCTCAACGCGCTCACCGGTGCCATGTACGCGGAGGGCGGCCTCATGAACCAGATGAGCCCGCCCTACGCGCCATTGCCCTGGAAGGCCGACGAGTTCATGGACGAGCTCGCCAAGGCCGCCGCCGCCAGGAAGCTGCCTCGGATCGACAAGGTCAAGACGGCGGACTGGCCCCTGGCCTCCAACATGATCCAGGAGATCCCGGTCAATCAGCTCAAGGGCGATCCCTACAAGCTCGACACGGTGATGTTCTACCTCACCAATCCGATGTTCAGCACACCGGACTGCACGGTGTGGGAGAGGGCGCTCGCCGACGTCTTCGTGATCGAGACCTCGCCGTTCCCCTCGGAGACGTCCTGGTACGCCGACCTCGTCCTGCCCGACCACACCTATCTCGAGCGCTGGCAGGACACGCCCACATACCCCTTCCAGGGCTGGCCGCTCACCGGCCTGCGCTCGCCGGCGGTGAAGCCGATCCACGACACCAAGGCGTTCGGCGACACGCTCATCGAGATCGGCAAGCGCATCGAAGGCCCGATGGGCGAGTACTACAAGAAGCTCGGCGGGGTCGAGAACCTGCTCCGCCTGATCGCCAAGGGCTTCGAGAAGAACCCCGGCGACAACGGCGTCGACGGCTTCGACAAGTGGGTCGAGAAGGGGGTCTGGTACAAGAAGCCCTATCTCTGGCGGCAGATCGACGGCGAGTTCTACGAGTGGGACGGCGCGGACTGGCGCAAGCCGATGTCGGCCGAGGACGTCAAGAAGCGGCTGCTCAAGACGGAATCGGGCAAGTTCGAGCTGAAGTCCTCGTATCTCGAGCACTATGCCGACTTCATCGCCGCCAAGCTCGGCATCGCCAAGGAGCGGGTCGGCTTCCCGCAATGGCTGCCGCCCGAGCACCACGGCCAAGGTGATCTGTTCCTCGTGACGCCCAAGACGCCGGTGCACGGCGAGGGGCGGACCGCCAACCTGCCGCACGCGATCTCGCTCTACCAGCCGGTGGCCGGCGGCCGCAACGACACCTTCCTCGAGATCCATCCCGAGACCGCGCGCAAGCGCGGCATCAGGAACGGCGATCGGGTGCGGATCACGAGCCCGTTGGGCTCGATCGAGACCCGCGCCCGCCTGTACCCGGCGGCCCGGCCGGAGGTCGTCGTGCTGCCCTTCGGCCTCGGCCACTGGGCGCACGGCCGCTGGGCCACGAGCTCGCAGACCGGCAACAGCTCGGCGATCATCCCGAACGTGTCGGACCCGATCAGCGGGCTCACCGCCAACTACTCCGTCCGCGTCACGGTCGCCAAGGCCTGAGCGCCGACGAGCCAAGGAGATCCCCGCATGACCCGCTGGGGCATGGTCATCGACCTCGAGAAGTGCACGGGCTGCCAGGCCTGCACGACCGCCTGCCAGATGGAGAACAGCCGGCTGCCGAACGAGAACTGGCAGGACGTGCTGTTCTACAACGAGGGCAGCTATCCCTCGGGCAAGCTCACCTGGCTGCCGCGGCCCTGCATGCATTGCGAGAAGCCGTCCTGCATGGCGGTCTGCCCGACCGGGGCGACCTACAAGACGGCCGACGGTGTGGTCCTGATCGACTGGGACCGCTGCATCGGCTGCAAGTACTGCATGATCGCCTGCCCGTACGGGGTGCGCTTCTACGCCGAGGAGAAGCAGAAGACGCAACCCGACATCCGCGAGGTGTTCCCCGATCCCTCGGGCGAGCGGGTCTGGAGCCCGCCCTGGCGCATGCCGGACCACCTCCGGAACGACAAGACCGGCGTCGGCATCCAGCCGAAGAACGTCGTCTCCAAATGCACCTTCTGCTACCACCGGATCAGCAAGGCACCGCCGGGCACCAAGGACCTCGATCCGAGCGATCCGAGCTTGCGCGAGTTCACGCCGGCTTGCGTGGTGACCTGCGCACCGGGCGCCCGCTACTTCGGCGACCTGGACGATCCGACGAGCGAGGTGCGCCGGCTGATCGCCGAGAAGCGCGGCACGCGCCTGCTCGACCAGACCGGCAACCGACCGCAGGTCTACTATCTCGCCGGCGAGCAGCCGGCGATCCCGGAGACCCGCAGCGTCCGCGGCAGCCGCGACGGGGAGGCGTGAGATGGCCACCGCCTTCGTCTCGAACGACGTCCTGCGCCGCTATCTGGACATCGACCGGCGGCCGGACGCGCTCGCCATCGGCCTGATGGTGCTCGGCGGGATCGCCGGGGCGATCGGGCTCGCCTGGGTGTTCCACGACCTCTGGCGCTGGGGCCACGCCGCCTTCAACACCTCCTCCGACGTCGCCTGGGGCGCGCCGATCGCCTTCTACCTGTTCTTCCTGTTGAGCTCCTCCGGGCTCTCGATCCTCGCCTCCGCCGACAGCGTGTTCGGCATCCACCTGTTCTACCCGATCGCCAAGCGCTGCGTGTACCTGGCGATCATCACGCTGGTTGCCGGCTTCACCATCCTGGCGCTCGAGATCGGGCATCCGTTCCGCATGCTCTGGGCGCTGCCCTTCGGCCTGCAGTGGCACTCGCCGATGTGGTGGATGGGCGTCTTCTACTCGCTCGATCTGCTGCTCCTGATCGTCAAGTTCTGGCGCATGCACATCGGCGACTGGCACAGCCGGTTCATGCACCTGATCTCGATCGCCTCCTTCGTGGTCTGCATCCTGGCACCCGGCACGCTCGGCCTCGTGTTCGGCATGATGGCCATGCGCCCGGCCTGGTACAGCCCGGTCATGCCCATGTACTTCATCCTCTCGGGCTTCATGAGCGCCATGGCGTTCATCACCTTCTTCACCGCCTTCGAGCCCGAGGCCTCGACGCCGCAGCCGCTGCGCCACCTGCACGAGGTCGTGCTGCCGCGGCTCTTCTTCCTGGCGCTGCTCGCGGTCGCCGGCATGCGCTTCGGCCAGATCCTCACCACCCTCTGGTCCAACTTCGAGGGCATGGAGGCCAACTGGCACGTGCTCTCCTCCGAGACCTTCCGCTTCGAGCTCCTCGTCGGCCTGGTCCTGCCGATCCTCCTGCTCACGACCAACGGGCTGCGCCGCAACGCCCTGGTCCGCTTCGCCGCGGCCTGCCTCGCCATGGCCGGGGTCTTCCTCGCCCGCCTCAACCTCCTGATCGTGGGCCAGGTGGTGCCGCTGTTCCGCGGCTACTGGGCCGACTATGTCGACTACTGGCCGTCGCTGACCGAGTGGATGCTGATCCCGGCGGGCTTCGGCATCTTCTGCTTCGCCTACGGCGCCGGTCACTGGCTCCTGCGGCTGGCGGACCAGCCCGGCCCCGCGCCGGACCCGGTCCGGGCCTGAGGAGATCCGCCATGCACCGCATCAAGGCCCTGGCCGTCCTCCTCCTGACCCTCTCGCCGGTCGCGGCGATCGCCCAGCAGCAGGGCAACGGCCCCGGCCCGCCGCCCGCCGCCGGCACCGACGTCGGCAACTGGGGCCTCCTGCCCTTCACCGTCGGGCCTGCGGTGGTGCTCGACGAGGCGGGCCGCAGGGAGCTGCGCGCCCTCGAGGACAAGCATCTGGCGGAGCTCCGCGCGCTCGAGGACCGCTTCGCCAAGGAGCTCCTCGAGCTGCGCTCCCGCCAGGCGACCGAGCGCGGCGAGCTCGTCGCCCGGTCCGCCCGCTAGGCCCGCGCCCGCCCCGGCCGCGCCGCGCCCGGCGGGGCGTCGGGCGGCCGGAGGGGCAGCGGCACGCCCGCCGCCTCGAGCCCAGAAGCGCCGCCCGGCCCGGGGCCTCGGGAGGCGCGGGCTCGGCAGCCGCGTCCTCGGCAAGCTGTGCGCGGGGGGCCGGCTCGCCGCGCAGGCGGTCGAGCTCGAGGGCGGCGAGCCGGTGGCCGCGCCA
>CAZDFD010000098.1:1964-8179 GCA_964504655.1 uncultured Geminicoccaceae bacterium | reverse complement strand
CCGGCTCGCCGCGCAGGCGGTCGAGCTCGAGGGCGGCGAGCCGGTGGCCGCGCCATGGGCAGGCGACGAGCTCGTCGAGCGCCAGCGCCCCGGCCGCTGCGGCCGGGGCGCTGGCGAGGACGGCGGGGCCGTCCGGAGCGGCGGGCGGCGAGGGCTCGGCAGGCTCGGGGTGAGACGGAATCGGCGGGGCAGGTTTGCGGCATCTGCTCCTCGCATGCGGCACATACTAGGCTTCAAAGCCATTGGTTGGATCATAGTCAAAGATCCCGGCGCCGGCGAGCCGGCTCAGGGCGGGAGGGCCGCCAGCCGCCGCTCGAGGTCGGCGGGCATCCAGGCGTCGACCGGGGCGAGCCGGCCGGTCGCCTCGAGCGCCCGAGCGATCCGCAGCGCCTCGCCGTAGCGCGCGCGGGCCTCGGCGTTTCGTCCCTCCTGGGCGGCGAGCGCGGCGAGCCTGACGTTGGCGACGATCAGGTCGCGCTGCCACTCGGTCCTGGCCGGGTCCTTCCTCGCGAGCGCCTCGTGGATCGCGAGGGCCTTGCGGAAGGCCTCGAGCGCGCCTGCGAGATCGCCCCGGGCACGGTGCACGTCGCCGATCTTGAGGCGACTCACCGCCAGGTCACGCTGCCACTCGGTGTTGGCGGGGTCCCTGGCCACGAGTGCCTCGGCGATCGCGAGGGCCGCGCCGTAGGCCTCGTGCGCGCCCGCCAGGTCGCCTCGGAGCAGGAGCACGTAGCCGATCCTGTCGTGGCTCGCCCCGACGTCGCGCTGCCACTCGGCGTTGGCGGGGTCCCCGGCGGCGAGCCCCTGGGCGATCGCCAGGGCCGCGCGATAGGTCGCGACCGCACCCTCCAGGTCGCCCCGCCGCACCAGCTCTTCGCCGCGCAGGAAGAGCCCCGAGATCCGCGACCGATCCTCGGCCGGTGCCGTCGCAGCCGTGAGGTCGGTGGGGCCGGCGAGTGGCGGCGGCGCGCAGCCCGCCAGGCCAACCAGGAGGGTCAGGGCCGTTGGGAACGCGCCCGACTTGCCCCTCCACGGAACTCCCGCGCCCGGTTCGGGCGGCCACGGGCGAGGGTCCAGGCAGGAGGGCGGCGTTCGCACGGGCGGATCCTCGGCGTGTCGTCCGGGCCGACCCCCCGGGCCCGCGCCCCGTGGAAGGCGATCCCGGTGCCGCATGCCGTCCGCCGGATGCTCGGCCGCGGCGCGAAGCGGTCTTTCGACGAGACGCCCGCGGGCGCAAGTCCCGACCCTCCTTCAACACTGGGCCGGTCGCGCGGCCGGAGGCAAGGGGTTGCCACGCCACCGGTTGGCCGGCGCGAGGCGGCGTGGCAAGGTCCGGGGCGGGGAGGGGCCGGCCCAGCGCGGCCCCCGAAAGGGAGCATCGGCCGATGACCACCAAACGCGAGCTGCTCAAAGGCGTGGGCGTGGCCGCCGGCGCCGGGACGGCAGCACTCGCCGCACCCGCCATCCTGCGCGCCCAGGCGCCGATCAAGTGGCGGCTGCAGACCTATGCCGGGCCGGCCCTGGCCGAGCACGTGATCAAGCCGTCGATCGACGCCTTCAACAAGGCCGCCAACGGCCAGATGGTGATCGAGCTCTACACCGCCGACCAGCTCGTCCCGCAGGGCGAGCTGTTCCGCGCGGTGCAGCGCGGCACGCTCGACGCGGCGCAGTCGGACGAGGACTCGATGGCGGCACCGATCGACGTGTCGGTGTTCGCGGCCTACTTCCCGTTCGCCAGCCGCTATGCGCTGGACGTGCCGACCCTGTGGAACTGGTACGGGCTCAAGGAGATCTGGGAGGAGGCCTACAAGCAGGTGCCGGGGGTGACCTGGCTTTCGACCGGGTCGTGGGACCCCTGCAACATCGCCTCGACCAAGCCGGTGCGCTCGGTCAAGGACCTCAAGGGGCTCCGGCTCTACATGTTCCCCACGGGCGGGCGGTTCCTGCAGCGCTTCGGGGTGGTGCCGGTGTCGCTGCCCTACGAGGACGTGCAGGTTGCGATCCAGACCGGCGAGCTCGACGGGGTCTGCTGGTCCGGCATCACCGAGATCTACACCGTTGGCTGGGCCGACGTCACCAAGTACTATCTGACCAACAACATCTCGGGTGCCTGGGCCGGCTCGTACATCGTCAACAGCGAGAAGTGGAACGCCCTGCCGGCGCATCTGAAGGAGCTGTTCAAGCTGAGCATCGACAGCTCGCACTACTACCGGCTGCACTGGTACTGGTGGGGCGAGGCGCACTACCGCACCAAGGGCGGCAAGCTGCAGCTGACCTCGATCCCGGAGGCCGAGTGGGCCGGGGTCGAGAAGGCGGCGCTCGAGTTCTGGGACGAGATCGCCAAGCAGAACCCGCGGAGCGCCAAGATCGTCCAGATCCTCAAGGACTATCTCTCGACCATGGAGAAGGCCGGCCCGCCCTACCGGTTCGGCTGAGGCCGGCGATGCGCGGCCGGGCGCTCCTCGTGGGCGGCGGGCTCTGGCTCGCCGCCTGCACCGCCACCCCCGAACGGCCCGACGGCGGCGCCCTGGCCGCGATCGGCACGCCGGTCTACGCGCTCTTCAAGGGCGTCGCCTGCGTCGCCACCGTGGCGGTGGCGGCACCCGGCGCCTCGGCGCTGGCGCTCACCGACCGGCGCGACAAGGCGACGCTGACCCGCGAGCTCGAACGCGGCGTCGCGGCCAACTGTGGCGGCCGCTGGACGCTCGGGGAGGGGTGAGGGCGCGCGTCGGTCCGCCCCCTTGCCGCGACGCGCTCTGCATCAGATCTTGCTCAAGGACGGCGCGGGGCGCGCCGCGGAGGGTGCCCGATGCTCGATCTCGAGGCCGGCCGGGCGGCAGGCGAGCGGTCCGCGGTGGCCCGGAGCCGGCTCGCGAGCGTCGTGGTGCGCCTGTCCGGCGACAGCGGCGACGGCATCCAGGTGGCCGGCGGCCAGCTCGCGCTCACGGCCGCCCTCTCCGGCGCCGACCTCGAGACCTTCCCCGACTTCCCGGCCGAGATCCGGGCCCCGGCCGGCACCACCTTCGGGGTGTCCTCCTTCCAGATCCACATCGCCGACCACCGCGTGCACACGGTCGGCGACCGGCCGGACGTGCTCGTGGCCTTCAACCCGGCGGCCCTCAAGGTCAATCTTCCGGACCTGCCGCCGGGGGCGCTCGTGATCCTCGACCCCGGCACCTTCAAGAAGCGCGAGCTCGAGCGCGCCGGGTTCACCACCGACCCGCGCGAGGACGGCACGCTGCGGCCGTTCCGCCTGCTCGAGATCGCGATCGGCGAGTTCACCCGCAAGGCCACCCAGGGCACCGGCGTCTCGGCGCGCGAGGCCGGGCGCTCGAAGAACTTCTGGGCGCTCGGGCTGGTCCTCTGGATGTACGACCGCGACCCGGCCCCGGTCGCGGCCTGGCTCGCCCGGCGCTTCGCCGGCGAGCCCGAGCTCCTCGCTGCCAACCGCGCCGCGCTCGACGCCGGCCACCGCTTCGGCGAGGTGAGCGAGCTCGTCGTGCCGGCCTTCACGATCGGCCGGGCGCAGCTGCCCCCCGGCACCTGGCGCACGGTCAACGGCCACGAGGCGCTCGCCTACGGGCTCCTCGACGGCGCCCGCAACGCCGGCCTCGAGCTCGTCTACTGCTCCTACCCGATCACCCCGGCCTCGGGCATCCTGCACATCATGGCCGGCCTGCGCGCGCTCGGCGTCGTGACCTTCCAGGCCGAGGACGAGATCGCCGCCGTCTGCGCCGCGATCGGCGCTTCTTATGCCGGGGCGATCGGCGTCACCGCCACCTCGGGGCCGGGGCTCGCCCTCAAGACCGAGGCGCTCGGCCTCGCGGTCGCGACCGAACTGCCGCTCGTCGTCGTCGACGTGCAGCGCGCCGGCCCCTCGACCGGCATGCCCACCAAGACCGAGCAGTCGGACCTCCTGCAGGCGGTCTGGGGCCGCAACGGCGACACCCCGCTCGTGGTGCTCGCCGCCGCCAGCCCGTCCGACTGCTTCACCATGGCGCGCGAGGCGGTCCGCTTGGCCGTCCACCACATGACCCCGGTGATGCTGCTCTCCGACGGCTTCCTCGCCAATGCCGCCGAGCCCTGGCGGCTGCCCGAGCTCGATCGGGCGCCCGAGTTCCCGGTCCGCTTCCACGAGACCCGCGAGGGCTTCCGCCCCTACGCCCGCGACGCCCGCGGCGTCCGCCCCTGGGTGCGGCCCGGCACCCCCGGCCTCGCGCACCGGATCAGCGGCCTCGAGCGCGACTTCGAGACCGGTGCGATCTCCTACGATCCGGCCAACCACGCGCGGATGACCGAGGCGCGCTGGGCCAAGGTGCAGGCGGTCGCCCAGGACATCCCCGAGCAGGCCTGCGAGCAGGGCGAGCCCGGCGCGCGCCTCGCGGTCGTGGGCTTCGGCAGTACCTACGGCCCGATCGCCGACGCGGTCGGCCGCGCCCGGGCGCGCGGGCTCGACGTGGCGCAGATCCATCTCCGCCACCTCTGGCCGCTGCCGCGCAACCTGGGCTCGCTGCTTTCGACCTTCGCGCGGATCCTCGTGCCGGAGATGAACAAGGGCCAGCTCACCGCACTCCTGCGCGCCGAGCACCTGGTCCCGGCCGAGCCGCTCTCCAAGGTCACCGGCCGGCCGTTCACCGTCGAGGAGCTGGTGCGGGCGATCGAGGCCCGGCTGGAGGACGCCCCGTGAGCGCGCAAACCCCGCGACTGCAGCCCCCCGGACCGCAGCGTGCCGCGCTGCAGCCCAAGGACTATGCGAGCGACCAGGAGGTCCGCTGGTGCCCGGGCTGCGGCGACTATGCGATCCTCAAGGCGGTCGAGCGGGCGCTCGCCGAGCTCGGCGCCGACCCGGACGGCACCGTGTTCGTCTCGGGCATCGGCTGCGCCGCCCGCTTCCCGCACTATCTCGCGACCTACGGCCTGCACGGCATCCACGGCCGCGCCCCGGCGATCGCCACCGGCATCAAGCTGGCGCGGCCCGAGCTCGACGTGTGGGTCGTGGGCGGCGACGGCGACATGCTCGCGATCGGCACGGGCCATCTCGTGCACGCGCTGCGCCGCGACGTCGACATGGTGATCCTGATCCTCAACAACGAGGTCTACGGGCTGACCAAGGGCCAGGCCTCGCCCACGACACCGGTCGGCACGCGCACCACCTCGACGCCGCAGGGGGTGGTCGAGCGGCCGCTGAATGCCTGCGAGGTGGCGCTCGCGGCCGGCGCCGGCTTCGTCGCCCGCGGCATCGACGTGCAGCAGAAGGTGTTGCCCGAGATCCTGGTGCGGGCCCGCAACCATCCGGGGGCGGCGCTGGTCGAGATCCTGCAGAACTGCGTGATCTACGCCGACGGCGCCTTCGCCCAAGTGACCGACAAGGCGGTCGAGGCGGAGGCCCAGCTGCAGCTCCGGCACGGCGAGCCGTTGCTCTTCGCGCACGGCCGCAAGGGCCTGCGGCCGGCGCGCGGCCGGCTCGGCCTCGAGCCGGTCGAGATCGGGGAGGGCGGCTGGCAGGCGGCCGGCGTGGCCCTGCACGACGAGCGCGACCGCGCCGCGGCGCTGCTCCTGGCCGGCCTGCAGCCGCCCATGCCGGTGGCGGTCGGCGTCCTGTTCGCCGATCCGGCGCCGGTGAGCTACGAGCGGGCGGTGCGCGCCCAGATGGCGGAGGCCAGGGCGCGCGAGCCGGGCCTCGACCTCGCCCGGGTCCTGCGCCGCTCGCGCACCTGGACCGTGCCGGGCTGAGCCTCAGCCGCGGCCGGGCGGGGCGACCGGCAGCCCGGCCCGGCGCCAGGCGTCCATCCCGCCGGCGAGCTGGCGGGCGCGGAAGCCGCGCTCGCGCAGCAGGCGGACCGCCGGGATCGAGCGGTGCGCGGTCTGGCACACGGCGACGACCTCGGCGCCCGGAGCGAGCGCGAGGCCGTCGAGCCGGGCGGCGAGCTCCTGCACCGGCAGGTGGCGGGCGCCCGGGACCGTGCCGCGGGCGACCTCCGCCCCGGTCCGCACGTCGATCACCACGGGCGCATCCGCAGTGCCGAGCCGCGCCGCGAGCTCGGCGGGTTCGATCTCCGCAACGCGGCCGAACGGCAGCCAATCGCGCCAGCGCATCGTCGAAGGTGGCCCGGGCGGGGAGGGGAGGTGGTCGGAGTGGCGTGATTCGAACACGCGACCCCTGCCTCCCGAAAGCAGTGCTCTACCAGGCTGAGCTACACTCCGACCGGGGTCGG
>CAZDFD010000098.1:0-1864 GCA_964504655.1 uncultured Geminicoccaceae bacterium | reverse complement strand
CGGGCGAAGGCCACGAGCACCGGGAGTGTGATCTTGCCGTCGCGGAAGTCGTCGCCGACGCTCTTGCCGAGCTCGGCCTCCCGGGCGCTGTAGTCGAGCGCGTCGTCGACCAGCTGGAAGGCGATGCCGAGGGCGCGGCCGTAGGCGGCGAGCGCGCGCGATTCGCGCTCCGGCCGGCCGGCCACCACGCCGCCGACCTCGCAGGCGGCCTCGAACAGGGCCGCGGTCTTGCCGGTGATCATCGCCAGATAGGCGGTCTCGGTGGTGGCGGTGTCGTTGGCGGTGACGAGCTGCTGCACCTCGCCCTCGGCGATCACCGCCGAGGCGTTCGCCAGGATGCCCAGGACCTCGAGATTGCCGACGCCGACCATGAGCTGGAAGGCGCGGCTGAACAGGAAGTCGCCCACGAGCACCGGCGCCTTGTTGCCCCAGAGCGCGTTGGCGGTGGCCCGGCCGCGGCGCAGCCCGCTGTCGTCGACCACGTCGTCGTGCAGGAGCGTGGCGGTGTGGATGAACTCGACCGCGGTGGCGAGTGCCACGTGGTGCTCGCCCCGATAGCCGCACATCCGGGCCGCCAGGAGCGTGAGCATCGGCCGGATGCGCTTGCCGCCGGCCGCGATCAGGTGGCGGGCGAGCTCGGGGATCAGCCCGACCTCGCTCTGCAGCCGGTCGAGGATCAGCCGGTTGACCCGGTCGAGGTCGGCCGCGACCAGGGCCTGCGCCTCCGCGAGCGCCGACCGCGCCGGTTCGGAACGCTGCGCTGCTGCCGCCGCCACGAGGCGTCTCCCTCGACCCGGCCCCGGGTGCGGGCCATCTAACGGTGGCGGTACGACTACACGCCGCCCGCCGATCACGCAAACCCGCCCGGACAGCCCGTGCACGAGGCCCCGCCCACTGTCGAGCCGCCCCCGCCGGCGCCGCCCACCACGGAGGACGCGCTGCTCGGCGGGCGGGTCCGGCTCGTCCAGCCGCGCCGCGGCTACCGGGCGGCGATCGACCCGGTGCTGCTCGCGGCCGCGGTCGCCGCCGCGCCGGGCGAGACGGTGCTCGACGCCGGCTGCGGCACGGGTGCCGCCGCCCTCTGCCTCGCCGCCCGGCTGCCAGCGGTGCGCGTGGTCGGGCTCGAGCGGGATCCGGCCATGGCCGCCCTGGCGCGCGCCGGTGTCGCGGCGAGCGGGCTCGGGGAGCGGGTGCGGGTGGTCGAGGGCGACCTCCTGGCGGCGCCTTCGGAGCTGCGCCGGGTGGTCTTCGCGTGGGTTATGAGCAATCCTCCCTATCTTCCTGCCGTACATGGACGATCGCCGGCCGATCCGGGCCGCCGTGCGGCCCGGGTCGAGAGCGTGGCACTGAGCGGCTGGGTGGCCGCGTGCCTCACCCGGCTGGCGCCGGGCGGCCGGCTGGTGCTGGTCCACCGCGCCGACCGGCTCCCGGCCCTCCTGGCGGCGCTCGAGGGTCGGGCCGGTGAGATCACGGTCCTGCCGCTCTGGCCGCGGCCGGAGGCGGCGGCGGTCCGCGTCCTTGTCCGCGCCCGCAAGGCCAGCCGGGCGCCCTCCCGTCTCCTGCCCGGCCTCGTCTTGCACCACCCGGACGGGCGCTCTACCGAGGCCGCTCGAGCCGTGCTGCGAGGAGCCCAGCCGATCCCATGGTGATCCCGACCGCCCGACCGGCCTGGGCCTTCTGGCGCCGGCGCCCGGTGGTGCCGGCGCTGCGCCTTTCGGGCGTGATCGGCAGCCTGCCGCTGCGCGGCGGCGGCCTGGCGCTCGCCGGCCGCGCGCGCGCGCTCGACCAGGCCGGCGCGGTCCGGCACGCCCCCGCGGTGGCGCAGATCGTCAACAACCCCGGCGGTGCCGCCGAGCAGGCGGCG
>CAZDFD010000097.1:9075-15507 GCA_964504655.1 uncultured Geminicoccaceae bacterium | reverse complement strand
CCGCTTGATGTAGTCGGTGCGGTTGTCGGACGGCAGCTTGAACACGGCGACGTCGCCGCGCTCGGGCAGGCTCCCGAAGATCCGGCCCTCGAACACCGGCAGACTGAAGGGCAGCGAGTAGCGGCTGTAGCCGTAGGCGAACTTGGACACGAACAGGTAGTCGCCCACGAGCAGCGTCGGCTTCATCGACCCGGACGGGATGTTGAAGGGCTCGTAGAGGAAGGTTCGGACGAAGAGCGCGATCGCCACCGCGTAGACGAGCGTCTTGACGGTCTCGACCAGGCTGCCGCTGCGGCGCTCGGGCATCGCGATGGGCTCGTGCATGAATCGGCTCGCTCCACTCCTCGGGGAACGTTCCGCAGCACGGCTCTTGGTCGGATCAGGCCCCGCCGGTCCGTGCGCCCGGACCGGCCCGGTCGGCTCGCAACGCCGTCACAGTAGCGGAGCCCACCGACTGCGACAAGTTCGCATCGGCCGGCAGCGGCACCGCGGTGATCAGGACGATCGCCTGCGCCAGCGGCGGCTCGTCGGTGAGGCTGACCGCGATCTCGGCGCGCATGCCCGGCGGGGTGATCGCGGCGAGCCGCGCCGCGGCCCCGCCGGTGAGCTCCACGGTCGGCTGGCCGCCGGGCCGGTTGACGATCCCGATGTCGCGCCAGAACACGCCCCGGCCGAAGCCGGTGCCGAGCGCCTTGGCGCAGGCCTCCTTGGCGGCGTAGCGGCGGGCATAGCCCTCCGCGCGCGCCGCCCGCGCGTCGCAGCGGGCCCGCTCGACCGCCGTGAAGCAGCGCCGGGTGAAGCGCTCGCCGAACCG
Source organism: uncultured Geminicoccaceae bacterium (assembly GCA_964504655.1). Taxonomy (GTDB): domain Bacteria; phylum Pseudomonadota; class Alphaproteobacteria; order Geminicoccales; family Geminicoccaceae; genus JANXAZ01. The sequence continues at coordinate 14,693 of CAZDFD010000097.1, read as the reverse complement.
GGCGAGCGTCCGCTCGACCCGGCGGATGTCGACGAGATCGCTGCCGAGACCGAGGATCACCGAGGGTCCGCTCCTGCCTCCGGCCGTCCCGAGGCGCCCTCCAGCAAAGGGCCGTCGGCAGCGGTGGTCAATCGGGGCATGGGCGCCGTGGACGTCCGGGCCGGCGGCTCAGCCGCGCGGCGGCGGGCGGCGGCGGAAGCCGATCGCCTCGGCCAGGTGCGCCTTGCGGATCGAATCCGACCCGTCGAGGTCGGCGATCGTGCGGGCCACCCGGATCAGCCGGTGCCAGCCGCGCGCCGAGAGGTGGAAGGCCTCGCTCGCGCGGCGCAGGAGCGCCCGCGAGCCGGTGTCGAGCGGGGCGATCGCATCGAGGACCTCGCCCTCGGCCTCGGCGTTGGTCTTGAGCGCGGGTCGGCCGAGCGCGGCGAGCCGCTCGGCCTGGACGGCGCGGGCGGCGGCCACCCGCGCCGCCACCTCGGCCGAGCCCTCGGCCGGCGGCGGCAGCTCGAGGTCGGCGGGTCCGACCGCCGGGACCTCGATGGCGAGGTCGATCCGGTCGAGCAGCGGCCCGGACACCCGGCCCTGATAGTCCGCGGCGCAGCGCGGCGCGCGTGGGCAGGCGAGTGCCGGATTGTCGAGATGGCCGCAGCGGCACGGGTTCATCGCCGCCACGAGCTGGAAGCGGGCCGGCCAGGTGACGTGGGCCGCGGCGCGGGCCACCTGGACGAAGCCGGTCTCGAGCGGCTGGCGCAGCGCCTCGAGCACCTGGCGCTGGAACTCCGGCAGCTCGTCCAGGAACAGCACCCCCTTGTGGGCGAGCGAGACCTCGCCCGGCCGCGCCTGCGGCCCGCCGCCGACCATGGCCGCCGTCGAGGCCGCGTGGTGCGGGCTGCGGAACGGCCGCCGCCGGCTGAGCCGACCGTCGGCGAGGCGCCCGCCCAGGCTGTGGATCATGCCGACCTCCAAGATCTCGGCCGGATCGAGCGGCGGCAGGAGGGCGGGCAGGCGCGCCGCCAGCATCGACTTGCCGGCGCCCGGCGGGCCGAGCATCAGGAGGTTGTGGCCTCCGGCCGCGGCGATCTCGAGCGCCCGCTTGGCGGTCTCCTGACCCTTCACGTCCTTGAGGTCGGCCAGGATCGGCGCCTCCTCGATCGGCCGCGGCTCGGGCTGGTGCAGGACCTGCAGGCCGCGGGCGTGGTCGAGCAGGGCGAGCAGCGAGGGCGGCGCCACGATCGGGATCTCGGCCGCGAGCCAAGCCGCCTCCCCGCCGCTCGCCGCCGGGCAGATCAGGCCGCGGCCCTTGGCGGCGGCCGCGATCGCCGCCGCCAGCACGCCCGCCACCGGCTGCAGCGATCCGTCGAGCGCCAGCTCGCCGAGCACCACCTGGCCGTCGACCAGGTCGGCCGGCAGCACGCCCATGACGATGAGGAGCGCGAGCGCGATCGGCAGATCGAAGTGGCTGCCCTCCTTGGCGAGGTCGGCGGGTGCCAGGTTGACGGTCACGCGGCGCGGCGGGAGCGCCAGGCCGAGCGCGCTCAGCGCCGCCCGCACCCGCTCGCGGCTCTCGCCCACGGCCTTGTCGGGCAGGCCCACCAGCGTGAAGGCCGGGAGGCCCGCCGAGACCTGCACCTGCACCTCGACCTCGGCGGTGTCCATGCCGGCGAAGGCGATCGAGCGCACCCGCGCCATCGTCAGGGCCGGGGCCGGGCTGCCGCTTCGCGTCATGGGGCTCTCCGGAGGGCGCGATGCCGCCGGCAGATTATCAACCCACGCGCGAAAAGTCAGCCCCGCCCCGGGGCCGGCTCAGCTGGCCGCCCGCTCGACCGCCGTCACCACGTTCGTGGTGCGCAGCGCCGCCAGGATGCGCTGCAGGTGATCGAGCCCGGTGACCTCGACGTCGAGCAGGATCTCGACCAGATCCGGCGCCCGACGGCCGAACTTCACGTCGGCGATGTTGGCCTCCTGGCGACCGATCACCGTGCTGATGGTGCCGAGCGTGCCGGGCCGGTTGAGCGTCATGACGCTCAGCCGGGCGACGGCGCGCGGCGCCCGCGTCCGATCGTTCCAGCCGACGTCGAGGGCCCGCTCGACGAGCTCGCCGGAGCGCGCCAGGAACGGGCAATCGACCTTGTGGATGCTGACCCCCTTGCCGGTCCGCACGATCCCCAGGATCGGATCGCCCGGCACCGGATGGCAGCAGCCGGCATAGTGGAAGGCCACGCCCGGCGGCAGGCCCAGGATCGGCTGCTCCCCGGCCGCGGGCGGGCCGGGCGGCGGCTTGCGGAGCGGCAGGATGGTGGCGCCGCCGCGGGCGCGCGGGGCGGTCGCCCTCTTGAGCTCGGGCTGCGCCGCCTCGAGCACCGCGCGCACCGTGAGCGTGCCCTCGCCGACGGCCGCCAGGAGGTCGTCGACGGTCTTCTGGCGCAGCGGCTCGAGCAGCCGCTCGAGCCGGCTCTCGCCGAGCTGGACCTGCTCGGCCTTGGCCGCCTTCTGGAGCAGGTCGCGCCCCTGCTCGACATAGACCGCACGCTGCCGGGTGCGCAGGAAGCGGCGGATGCGGGCGCGCGCCTTGCCGGTGACGACGAAGCGCTCCCAGGCCGCCGACGGGGCGGCGTTGCGGGCGGTGATGATCTCGACCTGATCGCCGTTCTCGAGGCGGTGGCGGAGCTGCACCAGGCGACCGTCGACCTTGGCCCCGACGCAGTGGTCGCCGACCGCGGAATGCACGGCATAGGCGAAATCGACCGGGGTGGCGCCGCGCGGCAGCGCGATCAGGTCGCCCTTGGGCGTGAAGCAGAACACCTGGTCGCTGTACATCTCGAGCTTGGTGTGCTCGAGGAACTCCTCGGGCTCGGCGGCGTGCTCCAGGATGTCGAGCAGCTCGCGGATCCAGCGGTAGCGCTTGCCTTCGGTGACCCCGGTCTCCTGCTTGTAGACCCAGTGCGCGGCGACGCCGAGCTCGCACACCTCGTGCATCTCGCGGGTGCGGATCTGGACCTCGATCTTGCGTCGCTCGGGCCCGAGGATCGTGGTGTGCAGGGAGCGGTAGCCGTTCGGCTTGGGCGTGCTGATGAAGTCCTTGAAGCGGCCCGGCAGCATCGAGTAGCGCTCGTGCACCGCCCCGAGCGCGATGTAGCAGCTGGCCACGCTGTCGACCAGGACGCGGAACGCCATGATGTCGGCGAGCTGCTCGAAGGCGACGTTCTTGCGCTCCATCTTGCGCCAGATCGACAGCGGCGACTTCTCGCGGCCGGTGACCTCGGCCTCGATGCCGGCATCGGCGAGCGTGTTGCGGAGCTCGACGACGATCCGCTCGATCAGGGCCGACCCGGTCGGGCGGAGCTGCTCGAGCCGGTGGACGATGCTGGCGCGCGCCTCGGGCCAGAGCTCGGCGAAGGCCAGGTCCTCGAGCTCGGCCTTCATCTGCTCCATGCCGATCCGCTCGGCCAGGGGGGCGTAGATCTCCATGGTCTCGAGCGCGATCCGCCGCCGCCGCTCGGGGTCCTTGATGAAGTGCAAGGTGCGCATGTTGTGGAGGCGGTCGGCCAGCTTGACCAGCAGGACGCGAATGTCCTCCGACATCGCGAGCAACAGCTTGCGGAAGTTCTCGGCCTGCTCCGTGCTCGGCGACTGCAGCTCGAGCTTGTTGAGCTTGGTGACGCCGTCGACCAGGCGGGCGACGGTCGGGCCGAACAGCCGGCGGATCTCGTCGAGGGTGGCGCCGGTGTCCTCGACCGTGTCGTGCAGGAGGGCGGTCGCGATCGAGGCGCTGTCGAGCCGCAATCCGGTCAGGATCCCGGCGACCTCGACCGGATGGTGGAAATAGGGATCGCCCGAAGCCCGCAGCTGCGCGCCGTGCGCCTTCATGGCGAAGACGTAGGCGCGGTTGAGGAGATCCTCGTCGGCGCCGGCGTCGTAGGCCTTGACGCGCTCGACCAGCTCGTACTGACGAAGCGGCGCGCGCCGCTGACGGGCGGGCTCGCTCGGCACCTCGGCGACGACGGCGCCGGCGGGCGCGACGGTCACCGCCCGGCGCTCCGCCGCGACGCCGTCGGGTGGCCCTCAGTCCTCGTCGGGAACGTCGTGCTCCGCATAGGAGACGCCGCTCGGCATCGGCGCCACCGCGCCGAGCTCGGGCGGCGGCATCAGCGCCTCCAGCTCCTTGGCGAGGTCGGTCGGCTCCTCGCTCTCGACCTCGACGTGGCGGCGCAGCCCGTGCACCAGCTCGTAGCGCAGATGCTCGAGGTCGATCGTCCCGTCGGCGATCTCGCGCAGCGCCACGACCGGGTTCTTGTCGTTGTCGCGATCCACGGTGAGCGGCGAACCCGCCGAGATGTCGCGCGCCCGCTGCGCCGCGAGCATCACCAGCTCGAAGCGCGACGGCACCCGCCCGATGCAGTCCTCGACCGTGATCCTGGCCATCTCGACTCCGTCACCCGTCCAAGCCACATTGCTCGAGTGAGCCTAGCGCAGTCGGCCCGGCGAGGCGAGTGGGTGTGATGGCGAGCGATGTCGCGCCCGGGCGGGGCCGGAGCGCCGGCTGGCAACCGCGCAGGGGACGTGCTAGCGCTCCGATTGCGCGCGCGACGCGGCGGTCCGCGGACCCGGCCCTGGCTCGGGTCCGACCGGCCGCCCAACACGAGCCGGGCCGCTGGTCCCGGCCTACTCGGAGGATTCCTGGATGCCCAGCCCGACGCCCGCCCGTTGGTTCCATCCGCAGGAGCGGATCGCCGTGTTCATCGACGGCGCCAACCTCTACCAGGCCGCCCGGGCGCTCGCCTTCGACATCGACTACCGCCGGCTGCTCGAGGTGTTCTCGAGCGGGGGGCGTCTCGTCCGCGCCTACTACTACACGGCGTTGCTCGACGAGCAGGAATACTCGCCGATACGACCGTTGGTCGACTGGCTCGACTACAACGGCTACACGATGGTCACCAAGCCCCTCAAGGAGTACAGCCAAGCCACCGGTCGCCGCAAGTACAAGGGGAACATGGACGTCGACATCGCGGTCGACGTGATGGAGGTGGCGCCGCACGTCGATCACGTGGTCCTGGTCAGCGGCGACGGCGACTTCAAGCGGCTGGTCGAGGCGGTGCAGCGGCGCGGTGTCCGGGTATCCACGATCAGCACGATCCGGACCACCCCGCCGCTGATCGCCGACGAGCTGCGCCGCCAGTCCGACCAGTTCATCGACCTGGCCGAGCTGCATGCCTTCGTCGCCCGGCAACGCGCTACCGAGCCGGCGGGCTCCGGGCGCGACGAGCTGATCGAGGAGGAGGACGAGGCCGACGACCTCGGCTGAGCGACGCGGCCGGCGCGTGCGGCCGGCCGCCGGCGCCGCCCGAGCCTCGGGGCCCGCCGCTGGACGCTGCGGCGCGCGCGTCCGGCTCGGTCCGACCGCTCGGTCCCCTCGCTCGGATCGAAGCCGGCGGCGTCACCGATCCTCGGCCCGGCGGGGCGGAGCGGCGGCGACCGGACCGGCGGGAGGCTCCGGGGCGATCCGGCGGCGCTCTCCTCGGTACTGCGCGAGCGGCTCGACCTCGCGCGGGACCAGGCCGACGACCACCGTCCGTCCTTCCGCAGCGCCGGATCACGGACGCCGAGCGTTCTGCGCCGCC
>CAZDFD010000097.1:0-8975 GCA_964504655.1 uncultured Geminicoccaceae bacterium | reverse complement strand
GCCGCGGGCTCCGGCGCCACGACCGGAGCACCCGCCGGACCATCCGGGCCGTGCTCGACGCCAGGCTCGGCGAGGTGCTCAGGGCGGCGGTCGGGCCGAGCGGGCCGTGGCGGAAGGTGGGCCCGGCTCGGCGCCCCGCAGGAAGCCGGCCAGCGTGTCGAGCACCCGCCGGCGAACCTCCGGCCGTTCCCAGAGCAGGTCGTGGCGGGCCCCGGGGAAGTCGACCAGGGTCGCCGTCCTGAGGCGCGCGCCGAACCGGGCGATGGCGCGGTTGCAGACGATCCGCTCGTCGCCGGCGCGCAACACGAGGAGGGGGGTCGCGATGCTCTCGAGGAGACCGGGTGCGCGGGTCGCATCGATCGAGCGGAGCGCCGCCGCGAGCCAGCCCCAGGTGACCCCGCCGACCCGCCGCTCCGGATGCTGTCGGAGCAGTCCCCACCAGGCGGCGAAGGCGTCGGGGCACGAGGTCGTGGGGTTGCCCTCGAAGGGACAGGAGCCGACCGGGTCGCGCTGACCGGGCGCGTAGCGGCCGGCGGCGCCGAGGCCGAGCGCCGCCCCGGCGAGCACCCGCACGAGCGGGCGCGGCAGCGGCCCGAGGGCGATGTCGAACATCGGGGTCACCAGCGCCGCCCGGGCGATCCGTCCCGGGGCCTGGGCCAGGTGGAGCAGCGCCACGTGGCCGCCCATCGAATGGGCGAGGAGGGTCCAGGGCTCGGGCAGACCCAGCTCCTCGGCGCGGGCCAGGAGCAGCGCCAGATCGTCGAGATAGTCGGCGAAGTCGTCGACATGGCCCCGCCGCGTGCCCGGCACGAGGCGCGGCGAGCCGCCCTGGCCGCGCCAGTCGAGCGCCAGCACCACGAGGCCTTCGGCCACCAGCCGCTCGACGGTCGGCCCGTACTTCTCGAGGAACTCGCCGCGGCCCTCGAGCAGCAGCACGGTCCCGAGCGGCCGCCCGCACGGCCGCGCCAGGGCGGCCCGCAACGGCCCGACCGCGGAGGGCAGGTGCAGGGGCTCGGCAGCGACGGCGGGCCAGGGCAGAGGGCACCTCGGGCGTCGGCGCGGGACCGCCTTCTCCTAGCCGGGCTCGGCGCCGGCGGCGAGACGTCCGGCTCAGCCGGGCGGGCCGGGCGCGGTCCGATCGTTCAGCAGCACGAGCGAGATGCGCCGGTTGCGCGGATCGTGCGGGTCGGTCGGCACCAGCGGCTCGGCGTCCGCCCGACCGACCACCTCGGCGACCCGATCCGGGGCCAGGCCCACCTCGAGCAGCGCCAGCCGGGTGGCGTTCGCCCGGTCGCTCGACAGCCGCCAATTGTCGTAGCCGGCGCGCGGCGCGAACGGCCGGGCGTCGGTGTGGCCCCGGATCGAGATCCGGTTCGGAAGGTCGCGGACCGCCTGGGCCACCACCGCGAGCAGTCGCCGCGTGTGCGGGTACATGGCGTCGCTACCGAGCGGAAACATCGCGTACTGCTCGCGGTCGACGATCTGGATGCGCAGCCCTTCCGGTGTCTGGTCGAACACCAGGCTGTCCTTGAGACGCTGCAGATCGGGCGCGCTCGAGAGCGCCGTCTCGATCGCCGCCTTCGCCGCCTCCAGCCGCTCGCCGTCGCGCAGCCGGCGCGCCGCCTCGGCCGCCGCCTCGGCGCTGCTCTCGGCCTCGCCGTCGGCGCCGCCCTCCGCCGCGTCCGCGCGACCGAGCTCGACTTCCCGCTGGTCGGTCCGATCGGACCTGCGGACCGAGACCGTGGGCTGCAGGTCGAGCAGGGAGCTCGGGGTGCGCGGCACCGCGTCGGGGATGACGGTGAGCCCCTGGAGGGCACCGCCGACCCCGCCGGGCGGCCCCGTCTGGGCGATGGACTCGCTGAAATACTCGGCCAGACCCTTGAGCGTCTCCTCGCTCGACGTGCTCAGCAGCCACAGCAAGAGGAAGAACGCCATCATCGCGGTCACGAAGTCGGCATAGGCGACCTTCCAGGCACCACCGTGATGGCCGTGGCCGCCGCCCTCGACGACCTTCTTGACGACGAGCGGGCGGGCACCCTTGTCGCGCGCCGGCACGGCTCAGGCCGCCAGGGGATCGGCCGGGATCCCGCCCAGGATCTCGTCGAGCTCGTGGAAGCTCGGCTGCAGCTCGCTCGGCACGTTGCCGCGCGCGAGCTCGACCGCCACGGGCGCCGAGTGGCCCTGCAGGTAGGCGACCAGGCAATCGCGGATGATCGCGTAGAACTGCCCGTCCTGCTCGTAGGTCTGGTTGAGCTTGGCGGCGAACGGTCCGAAGAAGCCGTAGGCGAGGAACACGCCGAGGAACGTCCCGACCAGGGCGCCGCCGATCATCTTGCCGAGGATCTCGACCGGCTCGTTGATCGAGGCCATGGTCTTCACGACACCCAGGACCGCCGCCACGATGCCGAGCGCGGGCAGGGCATCCGCGACGCTCTGCAGCGCCGCGGCGCGCGCGTGCACCTCGGCATGGTGCTTCTTGAGCTGCCGCTGCATGCAGTCCTCGACCTGATGCGGATCGTCCATGCTCATGGTCATCATGCGCAGCGTGTCGGCGATGAACGGCAGAGCGAAGTGATCGTGCTGTATCCGCGGGAACTTCCCGAACAGCGTGCTCTCGTGCGGCCGGTCGAGATGGGGCTCGAGCGCGAGCACGCCCTTGGTCTTCAGAACCTTGACGATCATGAACAGGAGCTGGAGCAAGTCCCGGTAGTCGTCCTTGGTCCATTGTGGCCCCGAGAACACGCGCTTCAGGTCGCTCAGCGAGCCCTTGACCACACCGGCGTTGTTGGCGACGAGGAACGTGCCGGCAGCGGCACCCCCGATCATCATCAGCTCGAAGGGCAGTGCCTTGACGATGATGCCGAACTTGCCGCCCGCCAACAGATAGCCGCCGAACACCATGGCGAAGACCACGACGATGCCGACGATCGCGAGCATGCCCGAGCCCCTCGTCCGTCCCGGGCGACGAATAGGCGCCGAGGGTTAAGGAATCGTGTGCGCTGGAGCGGCCCAGGGACCGCCGATCAGCCGCCGGCGGTCCGGCCCTTCATCAGCCGCTCGCGCTCGCGCTGCCAGTCCCGGTCGCGGGTGGCGGCGCGCTTGTCGTAGAGCGTCTTGCCGCGGGCGAGGCCGATCTCGATCTTGGCCCAGCCGCGCGGCGTGAAGTACACCTGGAGTGGAACGAGGGTCATGCCCTTGCGCTGCACCGCGCCCCGCAGGCGCTCGATCTCGCGGCGCCGCAGCAGCAGTTTGCGCGGCCGCCGGACCTCGTGATTGAAGCGGTTGGCGCCGCCATATTCGGGGATGTAGGCGTTGAACAGCCACAGCTCGCCGCGCATCTCGCCCGCATGCGCCTCGGCGATCTGCGCCCGCCCCTGCCGCAACGACTTGACCTCGCTGCCGGCGAGCTCCAGGCCGGCCTCGATCCGTTCCTCGATCGCGTAGTCGTGTGTGGCGCGCCGGTTGACGGCCACCACACGCCGGTCGCCACCGGCGCCCTGCTGCGCCACCCCGAGGACCTCAGCCGATCAGCCCGGCCGATGCCATCGCCGCGTCGATCAGACCCCGCGACCGCTCGCCGGGCTCGACCAGCGGCAACCGGACCGAGGGGGCGCAGCGTCCGAGCCGGCCGAGCGCGTACTTGACGGGCCCCGGATTGGTCTCGCAAAACAGCGCCCGATGCAGCGGCATCAACCTTCGGTGGATAGCCAGCGCGTCGGCCGCCCGCCCCTCGGCCCAGGCGTCGTGCAGGCTCGCGCAGAGCGCCGGCGCCACGTTGGCCGTCACCGAGATGCAGCCGTGCCCGCCGTGCGCCAGGAAGGCCAGGGTGTTGGCGTCCTCGCCCGAGAGCTGGCAGAAGGCCGGTCCGCAGCTCTCGGCGGTGGCGAGCGGCCGGGCGATGTCGTTGGTCGCGTCCTTGACGCCCACGATGTTGGGCAGCCGCGCCAGCCGGCCCATCGTCTCGGGCGTCATGTCGACCACGCAGCGACCCGGGATGTTGTAGATGATGAGCGGCAGATCCACCGCCGCCGCGATCGCCGCGTAGTGGCGATAGAGCCCCTCCTGGGTCGGCTTGTTGTAGTAGGGCGTGACCACGAGCGCGGCGTCCGCCCCGGCCTTCTTGGCGTGCCGGGTGAGGCTGATCGCCTCCTCGGTCGAGTTCGAGCCCGTGCCGGCGATCACCGGTGCGCGTCCGGCGACCGCCTCGATGCACAGCTCGATGACGCGCTCGTGCTCGGCATGGCTCAGGGTCGGGCTCTCGCCGGTCGTCCCGACCGGCACGAAGCCGTCGGTACCCTGGCCGAGATGCCACTCCACCAGGTCCTGCAGCGCGCGCGCGTCCACCTCCGCGTTGCGGAACGGCGTGACCAGCGCCACGATCGAGCCGCGGAACATGGGTTCGGCCTTCGACGTTAACCGGATCTCAACGGACAGAGACAGACCATAGAGAGGGCCGGTCGCGGCGGCAAGCCGCCGCGGCGGGGCTCGGCGTTCGACGAAGAGGCCAGTCGGGCATGTGGCACGGGATCCGGATCGCGCTCGGCGCGCTCGTGCTCGTGGTCGGGTGCGGCGGCTCGGGCGACGCCGCGTCGATCGACCCGGCCGCCGTCCGCCGGGTCGCGGCGGCCGCCGAGCGCCGCGACTGGGACGCCGCCACGGCGACCGCGGCCGCGACCGGGCAGCCGGCGCTCGAGACCTGGGTGCGTTGGCGCCGCCTGCGCAGCGGCGAGGTCCGCGAGCTCGGGGCCTACCGCGCCTTCCTCGACCGCCATCCGGGATGGCCCGAACTGGCGCGGATCCAGGTCGCCGCCGAGGAACTGCTCGACGGAAGCCAGAGCCCCGAGACCGTCCGCGCCCTCTTCGCCGGGCGCCAGCCCCGCTCGCGCCCCGGTCGCCTGCACCTGGCCGCGGCGCTGCTCGCCGAGGATCGCCTCGAGGAGGGCCGCTCGCTGCTCCGACAGAGCTGGGTGGCCGACGATCACCCGGCCGCGGACGAGCGCTGGATCCTCGATCGCTTCGCGCGGCTGCTGCGCCCGGAGGATCACGGCCAGCGACTGGAGCGGCTCCTTTGGGACGGCTCCACGGCCGCCGCCCGGCGGCTGCTGCCGCTCGTCGAGCCGCGCCGTCGCGCCGTGGCCGAGGCGAGGATCGCCCTCCAGGCCGGCGGCAAGACCGCCGACCGGGCGATCCGCCGCATGCCGGCCGAGATCGCGGCCGAGCCGGGCGTCCTGTTCGACCGCATCCGGCTGGAGCGGAGGCGCGGCCGGCACGCCGCGGCCCGAGCGCTCCTGCTCGGCCTCGAGCGAGAGCCGGTGCGGCCGGACGCGTGGTGGGCGGAACGCTCGCACCAGGTGCGCGCGGCGCTCGACGGCGGCGATGCCCGCCTGGCCTACCGGCTCGCCGCCGGGCATCGCCTGTCGGCGGGGCCCGCCTATGCCGAGGCCGAGTGGCTCGCCGGCTGGATCGCACTGCAGTCCCTGCAACGCCCACACGACGCCCTGCGGCATTTCGAGCGGCTGTTCGAGCGCGTGTCGACCCCGCTCAGCGGCAGCCGGGCGGCCTATTGGGCGGGTCGGGCGGCCACGGCGGCGCGCCGGCCCGAGGCGGCGCGGACCTGGCTGGAGCGCGCCAGCCGGTGGTCGACCACCTTCTACGGTCAGGCCGCCGCCTCCGAGATCGGCCGGCGGCCGCGCCTGGCGGACGCCCCGGCGGATCCCGATCCGGCCGCGCGCCGGGCCTTCGCGCGGGACGAGCTCGTCGTCCTCGCGGAGGCCTTCTGCGCCGCCGGCCTGGCGGGCGAGGCCGGACCGGCCATCCGCCGGCTCGCCGAGGATGCGGAGCCCGATCCCGCGAGGCTCGGCCTCGTGCTCGAGCTCGCCGCGCGCTGTGGTCGGCTGGATCTGGCGACCGCCCTGGCCAGGGCTCCCGTACGGGACGGCCGAGCCGATCCGCTGCTGGCCTTCCCGGTCCCGCGCGTCGACGGCTTCCTGGCGCCCTCGGCCGCGCCGACCGAGCCGGCGCTGCTGCTCGCGGTCGCCCGCCAGGAGAGCCAGTTCGATCCGACGGCGGTGAGCCCGGCCGGCGCTCGCGGGCTCATGCAGCTCATGCCGGCCACCGCCCGAGCGGTGGCCCGCGAGCTCGCCCTCGGCTACGATCCGGGCGCGCTCCTCGCGGAGCCGGCCTACAATCTGCGCCTGGGCGCGCACTATCTCGGCCGCCAGCTCGAGCGCTTCGCCGAGCCCGCGCTGGCACTCGCCGCCTACAATGCCGGGCCGGGCCGGGTCGAGGCCTGGCTGTCGCAGCACGGCGATCCGCGTGGGGACGGCCCACACGCCCTGATCGACTGGATCGAGCGCATTCCGTTCCGGGAAACGCGCAACTATGTCCAGCGCGTGCTCGAGGCGGCCGAGGTCTACCGCCTGCTCCTGGCGGAGCGGGCGCCGCCGGCCCGTCCGCTGGCCTCGCCGGTCTCCGCGGCGGCGCTCGACCGTGGCGAGCCGGCGCTTGGGAGGCGTTCGTGAGACGTGGGGAGACGGATCCGGTCGGGGCCGTCGTGTTCGACGTCTACGGCACGCTGCTCGACGTCGGCGCCGCGGTCGAGCCGGCGCGCGCCCGGCTCGGCGAGCGCGCCGACCGGCTGGGCGAGCTCTGGCGCCGCAAGCAGCTCGAATATTCCTGGCTCCGCAGCCTGATGCGCGCGCACCGCGACTTCGAGGGCCTGACCGCGGATGCGCTCGACTGGGCGATGCGGGCGATCGGCATCGACGACCGGGCCTTGGCCGCCGAGCTGCTCGGGGGCTATCGGCGCCTGCCGGCGTTCGCCGAGGTCGAGGCCGCGCTCACGGCCCTGCGGGCGGGCGGGCTGCGGCTCGTGGCCCTGTCCAACGGGACCACGGCGATGCTCGAGGCCGGCTTGGCGGCCGCCCGGCTCCGCGGCCAGCTCGACCACGTCCTCTCGGTCGAGAGCGTCGGCGTCTTCAAGCCGTCCGCGGAGGTCTACGGGCTCGCCACGCTGGCTCTGGGCCTACCGGCCGCCCGGATCGCCTTCGTCTCGGCCAACGCCTGGGACGCCCATGCCGCCGCCTGGAACGGATTCCGGGCGTTCCGGGTCGATCGGGCGGGGCTGCCCGACGAGCGGCTGCCCGGCGACCTCGAGCGCCGCGTCGGTTCGCTGGCCGAGCTGCCCGGGCTTCTCCTGCGATGACCGCGCCGTCCGCGTCGCTCGACTCCGTGTCGCTCGACGATGTGCGTGCGGCGGCCGCCCGCCTCGGCGGCGTCGCGGTCCGGACCCCCCTGCTCCGTGACACGCCCCTCGATCGCCTGACCGGAGGCCGGCTTCTGATCAAGGCCGAGCCGCTGCAGCGGACCGGCTCGTTCAAGTTCCGCGGCGCCTACAACGCGATCGCCCGGGTCGACGCGGATTCCGTGGTCGCCTGGTCGTCGGGCAACCACGCCCAGGGCGTGGCCCTGGCGGCGGCGCTCCTCGGCAAGCGCGCCACGATCGTGATGCCGGCCGATGCGCCGCGCATCAAGCAGGAGCGGACCCGGGCGCTCGGCGCCGAGATCGTCCTCTACGACCGGAGCCGGCAATCCCGCGAGGCGATCGGCGCGGCGATCGCCGAGCGGACCGGCGCCGCCATCGTCCGACCCTATGACGATCCGCGGGTGATCACCGGTCAGGGGACCGTCGGGCTCGAGATCGTCGAGCAGGCGGCCGAGGCGGGCCTCGTGCCCGACCTGGCGGTGGTGTGCTGCGGCGGCGGCGGCCTGATCGCGGGATGCGCGACCGCCTTGGCGGCGCTGGTCCCGGGGATCGCCGTCCATGCCGCCGAGCCCGAGGGCCACGACGACACGGCCCGCTCGCTCGCCCGCGGCGAGCGGGTGGCGAACCCGCCGGGCGTCCGCTCGATCTGCGACGCCCTCCTGGCCGAGGCCCCGGGCGAGCTCACCTTCGCGATCAACCGGCGGCTCCTGGCGGGCGGCCTCGTGGTGACCGACACGGAGGTGCGCCGGGCAGTGGCGGCCGCCTTCGCCGAGCTCAAGATCGTCGTCGAGCCGGGTGGTGCGGTGGCGCTCGCGGCCGTGCTCGCGGGGCGGGTCGACTGCCGCGGCAGGACCGTGGCGGTCGTGCTGTCCGGCGGCAATGTCGACGCCGACCTCTACGCCGACATCCTGCGCGGCGGCTGAGGCGGCGCGCGGCGCGGCGCCGCGGCCGCATGGACAGCGCCGCGGGCCGTCGGTACACGGAGGCGCCCGCGCGGTCCGGCCGCGCCGGAGCGAGGCACCACCCCCAGCATGCGCACCGTCGCGCCCGTCCCGTGCGGAGCGCGGGCCGGACGCCGAAGCCAGGATCCTCCTCCATGCAGACCATGCTCATCCTGCTCGTGATGCTGAGCGGCGCCGCCGGCATCGCCTATGGGATCGTCACACGCGGCCAGGTCCTGGCGCTGCCCGCCGGCACCGAGCGCATGCAGGAGATCGCGGCCGCGATCCAGGAAGGCGCCCGCGCCTATCTCAACAGGCAGTACACGACGATCGCCATCGTCGGGGCGGTGATCCTGGTGCTGCTGTGGATCTTCCTCGGCTGGGCGCCGGCGATCGGCTTCGCGCTCGGCGCGGTGCTGTCCGGCTGCGCCGGCTATCTCGGGATGAACGTCTCGGTCCAGGCCAACGTCCGGACCGCCCAGGCGGCCACCCAGGGCGGCCTCGCCAGCGGCCTCGACGTGGCGTTCAAGGCCGGCGCGATCACCGGCCTCCTGGTGGTGGCGCTCGGCCTGCTCGGGGTCGCCGTCTACTACAGCTTCCTCCTGGCGGTCTTCGGCACCGCCGACCCGGCCTCGGTTCGCCGCGTGCTCGAGGCGCTGATCGGCCTCTCCTTCGGAGCCTCGCTCATCTCGATCTTCGCCCGCCTGGGCGGCGGGATCTTCACCAAGGGCGCCGACGTCGGCGCCGACCTGGTCGGCAAGGTCGAGGCC
>CAZDFD010000096.1:5035-15810 GCA_964504655.1 uncultured Geminicoccaceae bacterium | reverse complement strand
ACGTCGGCCATGCCCATGGGCATGCCCGGATGGCCGGACTTGGCGGCCTCGACCGCGTCCATGGCGAGCGCGCGGACGGCGTTCGCGAGGTGGCGCGGGTCGGGGGTCGGGGTGGCGGGCACGGGCGGTCTCCTAAGGCGGGCTCAGCCCCGGGCGCGCCGCGCCCGGTCGACGAGGTGCAACACCATGGGCGTCATGATGAGCTGCATCGCCAGATCGAGCTTGGCGCCCGGGACCACGATCGAGTTCGCCCGCGACATGAAGGAGCCCGGGATCATCGACAAGAGATAGGGGAAGTCGATCCCGCGCGGGTTGCGGAAGCGGATCACCACCATCGACTCGTCGGGGGTCGGGATCCAGCGGGCGATGAACGGGTTCGAGGTGTCGACCGTCGGCACCCGCTGGAAGTTGACGTCGGTCTCGGTGAACTGCGGGCAGATGTAGCGGACATAGTCCGGCATGCGGCGGAGGATCGTGTCGGTCACCGCCTCGGTCGTGTAGCCGCGGGCGGCGCGGTCGCGGTGGATCTTCTGGATCCACTCGAGATTGATCACCGGCACCACGCCGATCTTGAGGTCGGCGTGCCGGGCGAGGTTGACCGTCTCGGTCACCACGGCACCGTGCAGGCCCTCGTAGAACAGCAGGTCGGTGCCGGTCGGGAACGGCTCCCACTCGGTGAAGCTGCCGGGCGGCCGGCCGTAGCGCTCGGCCTCGAGCTCGTCGTGGACATAGTGGCGGGTGCGGCCGCCGCCGCTCCGGCCGTACTCGGTGAACACCTCCTCGAGCACCTCGAGCAGGTTGGCCTCGACCCCGAAATGGCTCAGATGGTTGTTGCCCCGGGCCGCGGCCTCGGCCATCGCCCGGCGCATCTCCTGCCGGTCGAAGCGGTGGAAGGCGTCGCCCTCGATCCAGGCCGCCTTGATCCCCTCGCGGCGGAAGATCTGCTCGAAGGTGTGCTTGACCGTGGTGGTGCCGGCGCCCGAGGAGCCGGTGACCGAGATGATCGGATGCTTGACCGACACGGAACCCTCCCCCGGGCTCGGTCCGCTCAGGACTTGAACAGGCCGCGGGTGGCGAACAGCGGCCGCTGGCCGGCCGGCGGCACGCTCGCGCGATGCAGCTCGATCACCCGCTCGACCTTGTCCCGCGAGCCGAAGATCAAGGGCACCCGCTCGTGCAGGCTCTTCGGCCGCAGCTCCAGGATCGGGCCGTAGCCGTCGGTGGCGAGCCCGCCCGCGCGATCGACGATCCAGGCGATCGGGAAGCCCTCGTAGAGGAGCCGCAGCCGACCGCGCTCGTAGCCCTTCCGGGCGTCGCCCGGGTAGAGATAGATGCCGCCCCGGGCCAGGATCCGATAGAGGTCGGCCGCGAGGCAGGCCACCCAGCGCATGTTGTAGTCGACGCCGCGCGGGCCGGTGACGCCGGCCAGGCACTCCTCGATGTAGGCGCGCACCGGCAACGGCCAGTGCCGGGCGTTGCTCGCGTTGATCGCGTACTCGCGGCGTCCGGGAGGGATCTTCACCGCCTCGCGGGTGAGCACGAACTCGCCCGCCCGACGGTCGAGCGCGAACAGATCGACGCCCGCATCGAGGGCCAGCACGAGGGCGGTGAACGGGCCGTACAGCACGAGGCCCGCGGCGAGCTGGCCGCAGCCCGGCACGAGGAAGGTCGCCTCGGCCGTGGCGGCGGCGGGCACGAGCGAGAAGATGCTGCCCATCGGCCCGTCCTGCTCGATGTTGTTCGAGCCGTCGAGCGGGTCGAGGGTCAGGGCCAGGGGTGCTCCCGGGGAGAGCGCCACCGCCTCCTCCTGCTCTTCCGAGGCGAGCCAGGCGAGCGGCGTGTGCCGCAGCCGTGCGACGAACAGCTCCTCGGCGCGCACGTCGAGCGCCTTCTGCCCGTCGCCGTCGCGGCTGGCCCCGACGACGCTGCCGAGCGCGCCCGCGAGCGGGCCCCGGGCCACGAGCTCGGCGAGATCGGCGGCCGCACCCGCCGCGGCCGCGATCACCGCGGCCTGGCCCAGCCGCTCCGGCCGGCCCGCCGCCCAGCGCTCGAGATGCTCGCCCAGCGTCGTCATGCGCGCCTCCCCGAACGGCCGGCGCCGTGCGCCCGCCGGGGTCGGATCCCGGTTGCTCCGGCTGGACCCGGCACGGTTCTGTCACGCTGGCGGCCTTCAGGCGATTCTTTTAAGATTGGCATCCGTGAAAGAAAAGCTTTCGCCGTTCGCGCGGCGGACCTCGCTGCGCCAGCTCCGCGCGCTCGGCGCGGTCGCCCGGACCGGCTCGATCGCCGGCGCCGCGGCCCTGCTGCGGCTCACCCCGCCGGCGGTCTCGCAGCAGCTCCGGCTGCTCGAGGAGGCGCTCGGCGGCGTGCCCTTGCTCGGCCGCGGCGCCGGCGGGCTCGTGCCCACCGAGGCCGGCGAGGAGGCGTTGACCGCGCTCGTGCGGATCGAGGCGGCGCTCGCCGACTGTGGCGCCGCCGTGGCCGCCCTCGCCGGCCTCGAGCGCGGCTCGGTGGCGGTGGGCGTGGTGAGCACGGCCAAGTATTTCGCGCCGTTCGCGCTCACCGCCTTCCAGCGCGCCCGGCCGGGCGTGGCGCTCAGGATCCGGGTCGGCAACCGCGCCCAGATCGTGGCCGAGCTCGCCGAATTCGGCCTCGATCTGGCGATCATGGGCTATCCGCCCGAGGACCAGCCGCTCGAGCGGGCCGTGCTCGGCCCGCACCCGCACGTCGTGGTGGCGCCGCCCGACCACCCCCTGGCCGGCCGGGCGGCGATCCCGCTCGCCGGCCTCGCGCGTGAGACGTTCCTCCTGCGCGAGCCCGGCTCGGGCACCCGGGCACTCCTCGAGCGGCTGCTGCGCGACGCCGGCGTCGAGCCCGCAGGCGGTGGCCTCGAGCTCGCCGCCGGCGTCGAGATCGGCTCGAACGAGACGATCAAGCAGGCGGTGATGGCCGGCATGGGGATCGCGCTCCTCTCCGCCCACACCGTGGCCGCCGAGGTCCAGGACCGGAGGCTCGTGGTGCTCGACGTGGCCGGGCTTCCGATCCTGCGCACCTGGTACGTGGTGCGCCGCCGCGACCGCCGCGTCCTGCCGGCGGCGCAGGCGCTCTGGGAGCATCTCCTGCGCGACGGGCCGGCCTTCCTGCCGCGCCTGCCGGCAGCGCCGCCGGGGCCTCACGAGTCCCTCGCTCGATCGTGACGGCCGGTCCGCCGGACGTGATTGGAAACCTCGGTGGCGCTGCGCCTGATTGGGCCTCGGCCGTCGCCCGCGACGGTCGAGCCACGGAGACCCGATCGATGTCCCAGACCCGCCGCCTCGTCTCGGCCACGGCGCTCGCGAGCGCCCTCTCGGCCGCGCTCGGCCTGCTCGCGACCCCGACCGCCGCGGTCGCCGACGAGGCCAAGGAGAAGTGCTACGGCATCGCCCTCAAGGGCCAGAACGACTGCGCCGCCGGCCCCGGCACCACCTGCGCCGGCACCGCCAAGGTCGACTATCAGGGCAACGCCTGGAAGCTCGTGCCGAAGGGCACCTGCGTGACCGTCAAGACCCCGCACGGGCCGGGCTCGCTCGAGCCGATCAAGCGTCCGGCCTGAGCCGGCCCGGCGCCGCACCATGGCGACGGCGGCCCTCCCCGCCCGGGCCGGCATCGGCTTGAAGCTCGCGCACGCGAGGGTGCTCCTGGCCGACCGGCCGGATGTGGGCTTCCTCGAGGTCCATGCCGAGAACCTGATGGGCGCGGGCGGGCCGCCGCACGCCTGGATGCGGGCGCTGCGCGAGCGCCTGCCCCTCTCGCTGCACGGCGTGGCGCTCTCGCTCGGCGCCGACGCACCGCTCGACCGCGACCACCTGGCGCGGCTGCGATCGCTCTGCCTTCGCTACGAGCCGGCCGCCTTCTCCGAGCACCTCGCCTGGTCGAGCCACGGGCCCGTCTACCTGAACGACCTCCTCCCGGTGGCCTACGACGAGCCGACCCTCGGGCTCGTGGCCGACCATGTCGACCAGGTCCAGGCGACCCTCGGCCGCCGCCTCCTGCTCGAGAACCCCTCGACCTATCTGCGCTTCCAGGGCTCGAGCCTGGATGAGACCGAGTTCCTGGACGAGCTCGCCCGCCGCACCGGCTGCGGCCTGCTCCTCGACCTCACCAACGTCTGGGTCTCGGCCACCAACCATCGCTTCGACCCGCTCGCCTACCTCGCCCGCTTCCCCCTCGAGCGGGTCGCGGAGATCCACCTCGCGGGCGCCGCGCCGGACCGCGACCAGGACGGCTCGGCCCTCCTGATCGACGCCCACGACCGGCCGGTGGCCGATCCGGTCTGGGACCTCTACGCGCGGGTGATCGCCCGCACCGGCCCCTTGCCCACCCTGATCGAGTGGGACGACGACGTGCCGGATCCGGCCCGCCTCGTGGCCGAGGCGCACCGCGCCGAGGCCGTGGCGCGGGCGGTGCCGGCGGGCCCGGCCGGCCTCGCCGCCTGATGGACGCCGCCGGCCGAGCCGCCTTCGCCCTGGCGCTGCTCGACCCCGAGCGGCCGCTGCCGCCCGGGCTCCTGACCCCGGCCGGCGGCGACCCGTCGCGCCGGTTCGCGGTCTACCGCAACAACGTCCTGGCCTCGCTCGTGGACGCGCTCGCCGCCCGCTTCCCGGTCACCCGGGAGCTCGTGGGCGAGGAGTTCTTCCGCGCCGCGGCCGCCCTCCACCTGCGCGCCGAGCCGCCGCGCTCGCGCCTCCTGCACGAGATCGGCACGGGCTGGCCGGCCTTCCTCGAGCGCTTCGAGCCGGCCGCGGGCCTCCCCTGGCTGGCCGATCTGGCGCGCCTCGAGGCGGCCCGGAGCGAGGCCTTCCACGCCGCCGACGCCGAGCCGCTCGACCCGGCGGCCCTGGCCGCGCTCGAGCCGGCCCGGCTGCCGGGTCTGCGGATCCGCCTCCACCCCTCGGTCCGGCTCGTGCCCTCGCGCTGGCCGATCGTCTCGCTCTGGGCCGCGCACCTCGAGGCCGAGCCCGCGGCGGTCGAAGCCGCGCTGGCGCGGGTCGATCTCGCCCGCGGCGAGGACGCGCTCGTCTGGCGGCCCGGGCTCGAGGTGCTGGTTCGCGTCCTGCCGGCGGGCGCGCTCGCCTTCCTGGGCACGCTCGCGGGCGGCGGCTCGCTGGCCGAAGCGGTGGCGGCGAGCCCACCGGAGCTCGACCTCCCCGGCGCGCTCGCGCTCCTCGCGGGCCAGGGTGTCGCCCTGGACCTCGTGCTGGATGAGGGGACCAGTCATGATCCGTGATCTGCCCGCATCGACCCGCGCAGCGGCCGCGGGCCGCCCGGGCCATCCGGTGGGCCGGCTCGTGGCGCTGCTCGAGCGGATCCCGCACGATCTGTTGGCGATCCTCGGCCGGCTCGCCATCGCCGGCGTGTTCTGGCAGTCCGGCCAGACCAAGATCCAGGGCTTCGCCCTCGATCCGACGCTCGGCCGGCTGGAGCTCGGCTGGCCCCGCCTCGGCGAGGCCACGGTCGACCTGTTCCGCGACGAGTACAGGGTGCCGCTCCTGCCGCCCGAGCTCGCGGCGCTCACCGCCACCTGGGCCGAGCACCTCTTCCCGATCCTCCTGGTCCTGGGCCTCGGCACCCGTCTGGCGGCCGCGGGCCTGCTCGCCATGACGGCCGTGATCCAGCTCTTCGTCTACCCCTCGGCCTGGCCGACGCACGGGACCTGGGCCATGGTCCTCCTCTACCTGCTGGCCCGCGGCCCCGGCCGGCTCTCCCTCGACCATGCGATCGCCGGCCGCGGACGGGTGGCCGGCTGAGCTCAGGAGGCCTGGAGCGCCAGGCCGCGGACCCGCTCGACCGCCGCCTCGAGCCGGCGCAGATCCTCCTCCCGCGACAGCCGGTGATCGCCGTCCTCGACCGGCTCGAGCGTGACCCGGGCGCGCGGCAGGAGCGCCACGAGCTCGAGCGAGAGGGCGAGCGGCACGTCGGCGTCGCGGCGGCCGTGCAGGACGTGCACCGGGCAGGCGAGCGGGATCGGCCCGTGCAGGAGCTCGTGCGCGGCCGACTCCTCGACCAGCCGCCGGGTCACCGGCAGCGGCTCGCCATACTCGGAGGGCAGGTGCACGACGCCGTCGCGCTCGAGCGCGGCGCGCTCCTCGGGCGAGAGGGAGGGCAGGATCAGCCGGCGCGGGAAGTCGGGTGCCGGCGCCAGGAGCACGAGGCCGGAGAGCCGCTCCGGGCGGGCCAGAGCCGCGAGCAGCGCCAGCCAGCCGCCCATCGAGGAGCCGATCAGGAGGAACCGTCCCTCGACCAGCCGGTCCAGCACCAGGAGCGCGTCGTCGAGCCAGGCGCCGATCGTGCCCTCCTCGAACCGGCCCGAGGACCGGCCGTGACCGCGATAGTCGAAGCGGGTGAAGGCCCAGCCGCGCGCCTCCGCCAGCGCCCGCAGCCGAGACGCCTTGGTGCCGCCCATGTCGGAGCGCAGGCCGCACAGGAACACGAGCTCGGGGCCATCGCCGGGCAGCCGCTCGCAGGCGATGCCCTGCCCGGGCTCGGGCTCCAGACGCCGGACCTCCACACCCATCGCGCGCGCTCGGCTTGCCTTCCTCGCCTACTCTGCTAGCAGGACGCGGCTCCGGGCAAGGGCGGCCGTGCCCCGCCCCCGGGACCGGATCCGCCGTCACCCATGCAGGCGCGCTCCGCCACGACGACCGCCGACCCCGCAGCGCTGCTCGTCGCCACCCGGCTCCCGGCCGACGAGGTCAGCCGGCGGGTCGTCGAGGCCTGTCGCGCGCTGCGTGCGGCGGGCTGGGCCGCGGTGGTGGCGAGCGCCGACGGCCCGCTCGCCCGCGAGGTCCGCCAGGCCGGCGGCCGGCTCGAGGAGGTGGCGCTCGACCGCTCCGGGCCCTGGGCCAGGTGGCGGGCCCGCCATCGCCTCGCCCGCATCCTGCGCGGCTCCGGCAGCCGCCTCCTGCACCTCCACCGGCGGGCCGGTGCGGCCCTCGCCGCGGCCCGGGCGGCGCGCGCCGGCCTGCCGCTCGTCGCCACCGTGCACGATCCGGCCGAGCTCGAGCCGAAGCGGCCCGACGAGCAGCGTCTGCTCGCCGCCGACCGCCTGGTGGCGGTGTCCGAGCACGTCGCCGAGACCCTGGTCGAGCGCCTGGGCGTGCCGGCCGAGCGGGTGCGGGTGATCCCGCCCGGCGTCGATCTCGACGAGCTCGACCCGGAGCGGGTGCGCGGGCCGCGCGTGCTGGCGCTGGCCGAGCGCTGGGGGCTCGACGTCGAGCGCCGCATCGTGCTCCTGCCGGGGCCGCTCGAGCGGGCCCGGGGCCATCTCTACGCGATCGAGGCGGTCGCCCGGCTGGCCCGACGCGACCTCTGGCTCGTGCTGGTCGGGCAGGAGGATCCGCCGGCCGCCTATGTCCGGGAGATCGAGACGGCGATCCGCCGGGCCGGGCTCGGCGACCGGGTCCGCTTCGGCGGACCGCCCGGCGACGAGGCAGCCGCCCTGCAGCTGGCCGACGTCGTCCTCCTGCCGGCGGTCGAGCCGCTGCCCTCCGCGCGCGTCGTGGCCGCCGCCCAGGCCATGGGCCGGCCGGTGATCGTGACCGGTCTGGGTGCCCTGCCCGAATGCGTGCAGCCGGCCTCCACGGGATGGATCGTGCCGCACGACGACGCCGACGAGCTCGCCTGGGCGCTCGACCGCGCGCTCTCGCTCGACGACGCGGTCAAGGAGCGGCTCGCCCGGCGCGCCCGCGCCTTCGCGGCCGAGACCTTCGCCGCCGACCGGGTCGGCCGCAAGCTGGTCGAGCTCTACCGCGAGGTCACCCGCCCGGGCGTCGGCTGAGCGCCTCAGGTTGACAGCCTCGCCCGCCGACCGGCACCTTGCGTCGGCGCGTCCGCCGCCCGGCGGTGCGCGCCCCGTTGCAACGGCCCGGATCGTCAGGTCATGCACAGCGCCGTCGAGCCTCGCGAGGCCGCCTCTCGTCCGGCCGGGGTGGTGATCACCCTGCCGGACGGCGCGACCCGCCGGTTCGACCACCCGCCGACCGGCCGCGAGGTCGCGGCCGCGATCGGCCGGCGGCTGGCCGAGGCGGCGCTCGCGGTCGAGGTCGAGGGCGAGGTGCGCGATCTCGACCGGCCGATCGAGCGCGACGCCCGGGTCCGCATCCTGCGCGCCGAGGACTCCGAGGCGCTGCCGCTCATCCGCCACGACTGCGCCCACGTGATGGCCGAGGCGGTGCAGGACCTGTTCCCGGGCACCCAGGTGACGATCGGACCGCCGATCGAGACCGGCTTCTACTACGACTTCTGGCGCCCGGAGCCGTTCTCGAGCGAGGACCTGGCGCGCATCGAGGCGCGCATGGCCGAGATCGTCGCGGCCGACCGGCCGTTCCGGCGCGAGGAGGTGAGCCGCGAGGAGGCGCGCCGCCGCTTCGCCGGGCTGGGCGAGCGCTTCAAGCTCGAGCTCCTGGATGCGATCCCGGAGGGCGAGCCGGTCACGATCTACCACCAGGGCGGCTGGTCCGATCTCTGCCGCGGGCCGCACGGGCCGTCGACCGGGCGGGTCGGCGCCTTCAAGCTCCTGAAGGTCGCGGGCGCCTATTGGCGCGGCGACCCGCGCAACCCGCAGCTCCAGCGGATCTACGGCACCGCCTTCCCGACCCGCGCCGCGCTGGATGCCTGGCTGCGTCAGCAGGAGGAGGCGGAGCGCCGCGACCACCGTCGGCTCGGCCGCGAGATGGACCTGTTCCACGTCCAGGAGGAGGCGCCGGGTGCGGTCTTCTGGCACCCGAACGGCTGGACCCTCTGGCGCACGGTCGAGGACTATGTCCGCCGCCGGCTGGCCGGCTCGGGCTATGTCGAGGTCAAGACGCCGCAGCTCGTGGACCGCTCGCTCTGGGAGCGCTCGGGCCACTGGGACAAGTTCGGCACCAACATGTTCACGCTCGAGGCCGAGGAGCGGGCCTACGCGCTCAAGCCCATGAACTGCCCCTGCCACGTGCAGATCTTCAACCAGCAGCTGCGCTCCTACCGCGACCTGCCGCTCAGGATGGCCGAGTTCGGCGCCTGCCACCGCAACGAGCCGTCCGGGGCGCTGCACGGCATCATGCGGGTCCGCGCCTTCACCCAGGACGACGCCCACATCTTCTGCGCGCCCGAGCAGATCACGAGCGAGAGCGTCGCCTTCGTCGACCTCCTGCGCTCGGTCTACGCCGATCTGGGCTTTCCCGCCTTCACGGTGCGCTTCTCCGACCGGCCGCCGGTGCGGGCCGGCTCGGACGAGGTCTGGGACCACGCCGAGGCGGCACTCCGCGAGGCCTGCACGGCGGCCGGGGTCGAGACCACCCTCAACCTCGGCGAGGGCGCCTTCTACGGGCCCAAGCTCGAGTTCGTGCTCGAGGACGCGATCGGCCGCAAATGGCAGTGCGGCACGCTGCAGGTCGACTTCGTGCTGCCCGAGCGGCTGGATGCCAGCTATGTCGGCGCCGACGGCGCCAAGCACCGGCCGGTCATGCTGCACCGCGCCATCCTGGGCTCGCTCGAGCGGTTCCTCGGCATGCTGATCGAGCACCATGCCGGCCGGCTGCCGGTCTGGCTGGCGCCGGTGCAGGCGGTGGTCGCCACGATCACCAACGAGGCCGACGGCTATGCCCGCGAGGTGGCGCAGCGCCTGCGGGCCGCTGGCGTGCGCGCCGAGCTCGACCTGCGCCCGGACAAGATCGGCTACAAGGTGCGCGAGCACAGTCTGGCCAAGGTGCCGCTGATCCTGGCGGTGGGCGGCCGCGAGACCGCCGAGCGCACGGTGGCGCTCCGGCGGCTCGGCGGCCAGGGCCAGGAGGCGCTCGCGCTTGACGCCGCGGTCGCTTTGTGTCTTCGGGAGTCGACCCCGCCCGATCTGGCGCGCGGCGCCTGAGCGGCCGGGATCGCAGGAGCGGGCGCGGCGGCCCCTGGCCGGCGCGCCCTTCGGCGTAGCGGCAATGGAGGACGAGCAGGCTACATGGCAGCAGCGGCGCGCGAGGACGAGTACCGCATCAACCGGCAGATCGACGTCTACGAGGTCCGGTTGATCGACGAGAACGGCGACATGGTGGGTGTCGTGCCGCTCCGGGAAGCCCTCGGGCGGGCCGAGGAAGCCGGGATGGACCTGGTCGAGATCTCGCCCACCGCCCGCCCACCGGTCTGCAAGATCCTCGACTACGGCAAGTTCAAGTACGAGGCTCAGAAGAAGGCGGCCGCCGCGCGCAAGAAGCAGCGCGTGATCGAGATCAAGGAGATCAAGATGCGGCCGGGCATCGACGAGAACGATTACGACATCAAGATGAAGAAGGTGAAGGAGTTCCTGGACGAGGGCGACAAGGTCAAGGTGACCCTGCGGTTCCGTGGGCGGGAGATGGCGTACGCCCACATGGCGACCGGATTGCTCGACCGGATCAAGAACGACGTCGCCGACCGGGCCAAGGTCGAGCAGATGCCCAAGCTCGAAGGCCGCCAGATGGTCATGGTGATGGCGCCGTTGCGGTGAGGAGAGCCGCAGCCCGGCCTGGGCCGGGAACTTGACGGGAGCCCGTTTCTAGGATATTCATCCTGTCGGAGGGAGCGGGCGCTCTCGCCCGGCGTCGCACGCCGCGAGCTCCTCGGCGCCGGGGCTCGCCCCCACCCGATCCCTTTCCCGGCGGGCACGAGGATGCGAGCACGAACACCGCCCCCGCTCCGCCCGGCGGCTCCCGCAAGGGCCCGCGCCGGCACGATCCAACCGGGTCGCACCTCCACGCGTCCGTTGCACGAACGAACCCCGGCGCCCC
>CAZDFD010000096.1:0-4935 GCA_964504655.1 uncultured Geminicoccaceae bacterium | reverse complement strand
TGGCGCGCCGCACGAACGAACCCCGGGCCCTCCCCGCCGTCGGCGGGCTGCACGAACGCACCCCGGCGCCTCCCGACCGCTCCGTGCACGAACGAACTCGGCCCTCCACGGGTCGGCCGGCTCGGGGCGCGGCCGCGAGTTCCGCGCACGAACGACCCGGCGGCCCCTCCCCGGCCGCCCGGGCCTCCGCTAAAGGACCGGTCCCAGCCGGAGCCCACCGCCATGCCCGCCCCGCACGCCGCGCGCCTCGAGGCCCTGCGCCGCGTCCTCGCCCAGTCCGGCGTCGACGGGTTCTTCCTGCCGCGCACCGACGAGCACGGCAGCGAGTACCTGCCCCCCTCGGCCGAGCGGGTCGCCTGGCTCACGGGCTTCACCGGCTCGGCCGCGCAGGTCGTGGTGCTGGCCCTGAAGGCGGCCGTCTTCAGCGACGGCCGCTACACCGTCCAGCTCGCGGAGCAGGTGGACCCGGCCGTCTTCGAGCGCCGCCACAGCATCGAGCACCCGCCGGCCCGCTGGCTCGAGGAGAACCTGCCCCCCGGCGGACGGCTCGGCTTCGACCCCTTCCTCCTCCGCCAGGGCGAGCGCGACCGCCTCGCCCGTGCCGTCGAGAGCCGGGGGGGCGTGCTCGTGGCGCTCGCGCCGAACCCGATCGACGCGGTCTGGCCCGGTCGTCCGCCGCCGCCGGCGGCCGAGGCCTTCGCCCACGAGGAGCGCTTCGCCGGCCGGTCGAGCGCCGAGAAGCGCCAGGAGATCGCCCGGGCGCTCGAGGCCAAGGGCGCCGATCACCTGCTCGTGACCGCCGCCGACGCGGTCGCCTGGCTGCTGAACGTCCGCGGCCGCGACATCCCCTACAATCCGTTGTGCCTGAGCTTCGCGCTGCTCGCCGCCGACGGCCGCTGCCGCTGGTTCGTCGACCCGCGCAAGCTCGGCGCCGAGCTCCGGCTCGACAACGCGGTCGAGGTCGAGCCGGCCGAGCGGTTGCTCGCGGCACTCGACGAGCTGGGTGCCGCCGGCTGCGTGGTCATGGCCGACCCGGCCGAGGTGCATCTGGGCTATCTCGACCGGCTGCGCGCCGCCGGCGCCCGGCTGATCGAGGCCGACAACCCGATCCTGCTCGCCAAGGCGGTCAAGAACCCGGTCGAGATCGAGGGCGCGCGCGCCGCCCAGCGCCGCGACGGCGCCGCCATGGTCCGCTTCCTCGCCTGGCTCGACCGCGAGGGGCTCGAGGCGGGCGTCGACGAGCTCGCGGCCGCGGCCAGGCTCGAGCTCGAGCGCGCCCGCGACCCGCTCTACGAGGGCCCGTCCTTCACCACCATCTCGGCGGTGGGCCCGAACGCCGCGCTGCCGCACTACCGGGCGACCGCCGCGACCAGCCGGCGGCTCGAGCCCGGCACCGTCTATCTGGTCGATTCGGGCGGCCAGTACCGGGACGCCACGACCGACATCACCCGCACGATCGCGCTCGGTGGGGTCGGCACGGAGATCAAGGAGCGCTTCACGGCGGTCCTCGAGGGCCACGTCGCGGTCGCCCGGGCGGTCTTTCCCGAGGGCACCAGCGGCGGCCAGCTCGACACGCTCGCGCGCTTGGCACTCTGGAGCCGCGGGCTCGACTTCGACCACGGCACCGGCCACGGCGTCGGCAGCTATCTCTGCGTGCACGAGGGCCCGCAGCGGATCTCCAAGGCCGCCGCCGGGGCCCGCCTCCTGCCGGGCATGATCGTCTCGGACGAGCCCGGCTACTACAAGGCCGGCGCCTACGGGATGCGCACCGAGAACCTGCTCCTGGTCGAGCCGCGCGCTCGCCCCGAGGGCGGCGACCGGGACCTCCTGGGCTTCGCGGTGCTGACCCTCTGCCCGATCGACCGGCGGCTCACCGTGCCGGCGCTCCTGGCACCCGAGGACCGCGCCTGGCTCGACGCCTACCACGCCCGGGTCCTGGCCGAGCTCGGCCCGCTGCTCGACGATCCGGCCGATCGGGCCTGGCTCGAGGCGGCCTGCGCGCCGCTCTGAGCCCCCGCCTCAGCGCCAGCCGGTGAGCGCCGCCACGGCCTGGGCGATGCCGGGCGCCGTCGCCACCACGCGGTTGCCCCGGTGCAGGCCGTCGCCCTCGAGGAAGTCGTTGACCCGGCCGCCCGCCTCGGCGACCAGCAGGAGGCCGGCGAGTGCGTCCCAGCTGTTCATGTGCGGCTCGAGATAGCCGATCAGCCGGCCGCAGGCGACCCAGGCGAGGCCGAGCGCGCCCGAGCCGTGGCGGTGGTACATGCCGCCGGCGGCCAGGAGCGGGCCGAACAGCGCCGCCACCTCCTCCGGCCGCGAGCGGTGCGAGAAGCCGATGCTGAGGGTGCCGTCGGCGAGGCTCGCGGCCTCGGCCACCCGGATCGGCAGGCCGTCGAGCGTGGCCCCGCCGCCGGCCCGGGCGGCGAACAGCTCGCCGGCGCAGGGATCGAACACCACCCCGGCCTCGATGCGGCCGTCGCGCACGTGCGCGAGGCTGACGCACCAGGATGCGATCCCGTTGAGGAAGCACCAGGTGCCGTCGATCGGGTCGACCACCCAGGTGCCGGCGGCCCCGGCGGCGTGGCCGGCCTCCTCGCCGAGCACGCCGTCCTCGGGGAACAGCGCCCCGAGCCGGGCGCGGATCAGCGCCTCGACCTCCCGGTCGGCCTCGCTCACGAGGTCCTGCGGTCCCTTGCGCTCGATCCGCAGCCCATCGCGGCCGCGGAAGCGGCGCAGCGCCAGCGCCCCGGCCTCGCGCGCGACGGCGCAGGCGGCGGCGAGGCGAAGGCCGGGATCGGTCTCGGGCACGGCGCTCGGCTCCCCAGGGATGCTGGCGCGGTCATAGCGGCCCGGGGCGGCGTCGACGAGCGCCGCTCCGCGGGGCCGCGCCGCGGCGGCTCGCCGAGGGCCGTTAAGGATCGGGAAACCGACGGCCGCTAGGCTCGCCGCGTTCCCGTCCGGAGGTGAGCCGCATGGCCGAGGGTCTGCCGGAGCCGGTGCCGCTGCTGCAGCGGCCGGTGGTCCAGTCGCTGCTCCTGCAGGCGGCGACCCACGATCGCGAGACCGGCTGTCTGACCGGCGCCTACCTGGCGCAGCGGGCGAGCGAGGAGATCGCCCGCCGGCAGCGCTATGGCGGCCGTCTGTCCCTGCTCCTGGTGGCGGCCGACGAGGCCACCGAGCCGGATCCCGCCGGCGCCTCGCCGCTCGCCCGGGTCGCCGCCCGGGTCCGCTCGCGGCTGCGCTCGACCGACCTCGTGGGCCGCTGGGAGAGCCAGGAGCTGGTGGTGCTGCTGCCCGGCACCGGGCTCGCCGGCGCCTCGCGGCTGGCGCGCCGGATCGTCGCCGCGGCGCCGGGCGAGGACGGCGACCGGCCGCTGCTCCTGAGCGTCGGTGTCGCCACGTGGCTCGGTGCCGCCGAGACGCTCGGGCTCATGGTCGAGCGCGCCCGCGGCGGGCTCGTCGAGGCGCGGGCGCGCGGCGGTGGGCGGGTCGGCGTGAGCTGATCTGGCGGCGCCCTCCGGTTGCGGCCATGATCGGGCCGTGCGCCGGGAGGGGCGATGCGCATCGTCGTCGTGGGGGGTGGCATCGTCGGCGTGATGGCCGCCTGGTGGCTGGCGCGCGACGGCCACGCGGTCGAGCTGGTCGAACGGCGCGCCGGCGCCGCCCTCGAGACCAGCTTCGCCAACGGCGCCATCGTCCACGCCAGCTCGATCGAGCCCTGGTCGGGGCCGGGCGTGCCCAGGCGGATCCTGCGCTGGCTCGGCCGCGAGGACGCGCCCCTGCTGCTGCGCCCCAAGGTGCTGCCCGAGATCTGGCGCTGGGGGCTCTCCTTCCTCGCCGCCTGCACCGCCGAGCGGCACCGCGCCGCGGCGGTCCGCAACCTGGCGCTGGCACTCGACAGCCTCTTGGGCCTGGCGCTGATCCGGGCCGAGACCGGGATCGCCTACGACCACCGGCCGGCGGCGGTGCTCAAGATCCAGCGCGACGCGGCGGCGCTCGAGGCGGCCGTGCGCGCGCACGCGCCGCTCGCGGCGGCGGGCCTCCGGGTCGAGCGGCTCGACCGCGCCGGGCTCGTCGCGCGCGAGCCTGCGCTGGCGCCGGTGGCCGACCGGCTCGCGGGCGCCCTGCTCTTCCCGCAGGACGAGATCGGCGACTGCGCGGCCATGGCGCGCGGGCTCGCCGAGCGCTGCGCGGAGCGACGCGTGCGGCTGCACTGGGACACCCGGGTCCTGGGCTTCAAGCTCGCGGCCGGGCGGCTCGCCGCGGTCGCCACCGATCGGGGCGAGCTCGCCGCCGAGGCTGCGGTGGTGGCGGCCGGCCCCTGGACGCCCGCGCTCCTGGCCCCGCTCGGCCTGCGGGTGCCGATCGCCCCGGTCAAGGGCGTGTCGTTGACCGCGCCGCGCCGGCTGTGGCCCGAGGCACCGCGGCACGCGATCCTGGACGATGCGGCGCATTACGCGCTCGTGCCGGTCGGCGAGCGTCTGCGGCTCGCCGGCTCGGCCGAGTTCACGGGCTTCGAGGCCGCCCCCGCGCCGGCCCGCATCCGGGCGCTGGTCGACCGGGTGGCGGAGCTGTTCCCGGCGATGCGCGAGGTCGCGGCCGGCCCCGAGGCCGTGGCCTGGGCGGGGCTGCGGCCGATGACGCCCGGCGGCGAGCCGCTGATCGGGCCCTCGCGGATCCCCGGGATCTGGCTCGACTGCGGCCACGGCCACATGGGCTGGACGCTCGCGGCCGGCTCGGCCCGCCGCCTCGCCGCGCAGATCGCGGGTCGCACGCCGGCGGGCCCGCCGCTCGGTTGACCGGCCGGGCGGGCGGGCGCTAGCTCGCCGGGCCCGGCCGAAGGCCGCCGGAAGGGTGGCAGAGTGGTCGATTGCACCGGTCTTGAAAACCGGCGATGGGCAACCATCCGTGGGTTCGAATCCCACCCCTTCCGCCAGC
>CAZDFD010000095.1:0-16001 GCA_964504655.1 uncultured Geminicoccaceae bacterium | reverse complement strand
GGGCGGCGGTCGCGGCCGGCGTCAGCATCACCTACAAGATCCTCTACAACGACGCGGTCGCCATGACCGGCGGCCAGGCGGTCGACGGCCCCCTCTCGGTCGGGGCGCTGGTCCGCCAGGTGCTGGCCGAGGGGGTCGCCGAGCTCGTCGTGGTGAGCGACCCGGCCGAGCCGCCTTTGGACCTCCCGGCCGGGGTCGAGGTCCGACCGCGATCCGAGCTCGAGGCGGTGCAGCGCCGGCTGCGCGAGGTCGAGGGGGTCACGGCGCTCGTCTACGTGCAGACCTGCGCCGCCGAGAAGCGGAGGCGCCGCAAGCGCGGCCGCTTCCCCGACCCGGCCGTGCGCGTGTTCATCAACGAGGAGGTCTGCGAGGGCTGCGGCGACTGCTCGGCCAAGTCGAACTGCGTCTCGGTGGTCCCGGTCGAGACCGAGCTCGGGACCAAGCGCGCGATCGACCAGTCCTCCTGCAACAAGGACTTCTCCTGCCTCAAGGGCTTCTGCCCGTCGTTCGTCACGGTGGTGGGCGGACGGCCGCGGCGCGGGCGGGGGGTGACGGGCGAGCTGCCCGAGCCGCCGCCGGTCGACCCGCCGCCGCTCGAGCGGCCCTGGAGCATCCTCGTGGCCGGGGTCGGCGGCACCGGGGTCGTCACCATCGGCCAGGTGCTGGCCATGGCGGCGCACCTCGAGGGCAAGGGGGTGACCGTCCTCGACATGGCCGGGCTCGCCCAGAAGGGCGGCGCCGTGTGGTCGCACATC
The DNA here is from genome assembly GCA_964504655.1 of uncultured Geminicoccaceae bacterium. Taxonomy (GTDB): domain Bacteria; phylum Pseudomonadota; class Alphaproteobacteria; order Geminicoccales; family Geminicoccaceae; genus JANXAZ01. The sequence goes on along the minus strand of CAZDFD010000095.1, from coordinate 15,246 downwards.
CGCCTGGCCGACCGGCCCGAGCGGCTCTACGCCACCCGCATCGCCGCCGGCGAGGCCGAGCTCCTGCTGGGCTGCGACATCGTCGTGGCGGTCGCCGAGGAGAGCCTGTCGCGGACCCGGGCCGGGCTCACCCGGGCGATCGTCAACAGCGACCGGCTGGTCACGAGCGAGTTCGTGCGCACGGTGGCGGCGCAGGCCGCGACCGGCGACCTCGAGCGCCACCCCGATCCGACCTTCCCGATCGGCGCCATGGAGGAGCGGATCGCCGATGCGGTCGGCGCCGGCGCGGCCGAGTTCCTGGACGCGAGCCGCCTCGCGACGCGGCTCCTGGGCGATTCGATCGCGACCAACATGCTGATGCTGGGCCATGCCTTCCAGCGCGGCCTCGTGCCCGTCTCGGCCGAAGCGATCGAGCGGGCGATCGAGCTCAACGGGGCCGCGGTCGAGATGAACCGCCGCGCCTTCGCGCTCGGCCGCCGGGCGGCGGTCGACCCCGACGCGCTCGCGAGGCTCGCCCTCGGGCCGTCGCCCGGCGCCGACCGGCCGCGGCCGCGCACCCTCGAGGAGCGGATCGCGTTCCGGGCCGAGCATCTCGAGGCTTGGCAGGACCGCGCCCATGCCGAGCGCTACCGGCGGGCGGTCGAGCGGGCGCGCCTCGCCGAGCGGCGGGTGGCGCCGGCGAGCGAGGCGTTCACCGAGGCGGTGGCACTCGGGCTGCACAAGGCGATGGCCTGGAAGGACGAGTACGAGGTGGCCCGGCTGCATGCGAGCCCGGAGTTCCGGCGCCGCCTCGAGGAGGCCTTCGAGGGGCCCTTCCGGCTGCGCTTCCACCTGGCGCCGCCGCTCCTGGCGCAGACCCCGCCGGGCAGGAGCGAGCCCTTGAAGAGCGAGTACGGGCCCTGGATGCTCAAGGCCTTCCGGCTGTTGGCGCGGCTCAAGGGGCTGCGCGGGAGCTGGGCCGACCCGTTCCGCTGGAGCGCCGATCGAAGGCTCGAGCGCGAAGTCCTGGCCGAGTACGAGGCGCTGCTCGAGGAGGTGGTGGGCGGGCTCACCGTCGAGCGGCTGGCGACCGCGGTCGAGCTCGCCCGCTTCCCGCTCGCCGTGCGCGGCTTCGGGCCGGTCAAGGAGCGCCATCTCGAGCACGCCCGGGCGCGCAAGGCGGCGCTGCTCCTGGCGTTCCGCGCCGGCGCGCCACCGCCGCCGGCCGCGGGCGCACGCCGGCCGGCGGTCGCCGTCCTCGCGGGTTGAGCGGCGTCGCGTCTTCCGACCGCGCGCCCGTCCCGACCGGGCGATTGACTCCGGCCGGATCGGGCCGATGCTCCGGGCGGGTTCGGACGCAGCCAGGGAGCGGCAGCATGGGCATCTGGAGCTTCGTCAAGGAGGCCGGACGGCTGGTCGGCATCGGCAAGGCCGAGGCCACCCAGGCCGAGGGGGCGCCGGCGCCGGCCGCGGCCCCGAGTGCCGAGGCGCTCAAGAGCGAGCTCGAGACCCTCGGGCTGCCGGCCAAGGACATCGACATCAAGGTCGAGAACGACGTGGTGCTGCTCTCGGGCGAGGCCTTGACCCAACAAGTCAAGGAGCAGGTCATCCTCGCCGCCGGCAACGTCGCCGGCGTCGCCAAGGTGGACGAGCAGCTCACCACCAAGGAGGAGGCGCCGGCCTCGACCTTCTACACCGTCAAGAAGGGCGACACGCTGTCGGCCATCGCCAAGAAGCACTACGGCAACGCCAACAAGTACCAGCAGATCTTCGAGGCCAACAAGCCGATGCTGAAGCACCCGGACAAGATCTACCCGGGCCAGGTGCTGCGCATCCCGCCGGCCTGAGCGCCGGGCCGGCCGTCTCAGCCCTTGCCGCGGAGCGCCTTCCAGAGGAAGAGGAGGAGCCAGAGCGGCACGACCACGACCGCGCCCAGGAGGAACCAGGTCACGGCGCGGCCGGCATAGTGCTGGATGTTGGCCGCGACCTCGCCGACCTGGTCGGCGAGCCAGCGCCAGACGGCGAGCGGCTGGACGTCGAGGAAGGCCAGGACCGCGCCCACCAGCATCGAGGCGAGGACCAGCTTGACGACCGTGGCGAGGGTGATCTGCGGCATCGGCGGCCGGCCCGGCAGGTGAGGCCGGCTCCCTATAGGAACGCCGGGCTGCAGCGGCAAGGCGGGGAGGGGCGATGCGCTGGAGCCGGTCGCTGACGCTCGTGGGCGTGCACGCCGAGGGCGAGATCGGCCGGATCGTCACGGGCGGGCTCCTGAAGGTGCCCGGCGCCACGATGCAGGAGCGGCTCGCCTGGCTCAACGAGAGCGCCGAAGGCAACCGTTTGCGCCGCTTCCTCACCCGCGAGCCGCGCGGCTGGCCCGCCATGTCGACCAACCTGCTCCTGCCCCCTTGCGAGAGCGGGGCCGATGCCGGGTTGGTGATCCTCCAGCCCGACCAGGCGCACGCCATGTCCGGCTCGAACGCGATCTGCACGGCGACGGCACTCGTCGAGCTCGGCATGGTGGCGGTGCGCGAGCCCGAGACGGTGGTGACCCTCGACACCGCGGCCGGGCCGGTGCGCGCCCGGGTGGCCTGCGCGGAGGGCCGGGCGCGTGCCGTGACCCTCGACATGCCGGCCTCGTTCCTCGAGGCGGACGGGGTCGAACTCGAGGTCGAGGGGCTCGGCCGGGTCGAGCTTTCGATCGCCTTCGGCGGGGTGTTCTACGCGCTGGTCGACCCGGCCCCGCTCGGCCTCGCGGTCGAGCCCGACCGGGCGCGGCGGCTGGTCGAGACGGGGGTGCGGATCCTCGAGGCGGCGCGCGCGCGCTTCCGTCCGGTGCACCCCGAGCGCCCGGCGATCGCCGGCATCGCCTATCTCATGTGGTGCGGCGAGGGCCCCGAGGGATCGCGGAATGCCACGGTACTCCTGCCCGGCCGGCTCGACCGCAGCCCGTGCGGGACCGGCTCCTCGGCCCGGCTCGCGCTCGAGCACGCCCGCGGGCTCGCCCGGCCCGGCGCGCGCCGCATCTTCCGCTCGACCCTCGGGACCCGCTTCGAGGCCGAGATCGCCGCCACGACCACGGTCGCCGGCCGGCCGGCGGTCCTGCCGCGGATCACCGGCCGCGCCTGGCTCTACTCCCGGGAGGAGCTCGGCCTCGACCCCGAGGACCCGTTCCCCGAGGGGCACATGCTCGCGGATGTCTGGGGGGAGGGACGGCTCTGAGCGCCGAGGGGAGGCTCCGCCGGGACGTCGAGGTGCTGGCCGGGGAGATCGGACCGCGGGCGCCGCGGGTGGGCGGCGCGCTCGCCCGCGCCGAGGCGCATGTGCGGGGCGAGCTCGCCGCCGCCGGGCTCGCGGTCGAGCGGCGGCCCTACCGCTTCTTCGGCCGCGAGGTCGCCAACCTCGTGGGCGTGCCGGCGGTGAGCTCCGGAGCGAAGCATTGGTATCTCGTGGGCGCGCACTACGACAGCGTCGCCGGCACGCCCGGGGCCGACGACAACGCCTCGGCCGTGGCGGTGCTGCTCGAGCTCGCGCGGCGGCTCGCCGACTGCCCGCTGCCGCTCCGCTTCGTCGCCTTCACCATGGAGGAGCCGCCGGCGTTCGGTACCCCCTGGCAGGGCAGCCGGCGGTTCTGCCGCGAGATGCGGCGGCGCGGCGAGCGGACCGAAGGCGCCGTGATCCTGGAGATGGTCGGCTTCACCGCCGCGGTGCAGCCCTACCCCAAGGTCCTGGAGGGCCGCGGCTACCGCCGGACCGGCGACTTCGTCGGGGTGGTGGGCGACCGCGGCTCGCAGGACTTCGCCGAGCGGCTGGTCGAGGGCATGAAGGCCGCCGGCACGGTGCCCGTCGAGAGCCTGATCGTGGCGCTGCACGGCTGGGTGATGCCGATCGCGCGCCTTTCCGACCACGCCTCCTTCTGGGACCGCGGCTGGCCGGCGGTGATGGTCACCGACACCGCGTTCGTCCGGAACCCGAATTACCACCAGCCGAGCGACACACCGGACACCCTCGACTACGGCTTCATGGCGCGCGTCGCGGACGCGCTCGAGGCGGCGATCCGGGGGCTGCCGCCGCCCCAGGCGGGCGCCTGATCAGCCGGGGGACTGGATGAGCTCCAGGATCAGGTCGTCGCCGAAGCGCGTGTAGACCGCGCGGCGGCCCTTGTTCGGCCCGGCCGGGACGGTGATGACCTCGCCCATGCGGGCGAAGCCCGCCGCCTCGACCTCGGCCAGCATCCGGTCGAGGTCGGTGACATCCAGCGCCACGTGTGCGGCACCCACATCGCACGGCCGGTAGCGGGCGATGCCGCGGTCGGCCGGGGTTCGGTACTGGATCAGCTCGAGCGTGTGGCCGTAGCCGTCGAGGAAGGCGATCTCGACGTCGGCATGGCCGAGCCCGGTCACGGCACCGATGAGCCGGGCGTCGCGCGGGCCGCGGTCGCGCAGCGTGAAGCCCAGGACCCGGGTGAAGACCCGCACGCTCGCGTCCATGTCCGCGACCGTGAAGCTCGTGTGGTTGAAGCGCAGGATCTCCGGGCGGCTCACCGGCCGGTCTCCGGATCGAGGAAGCGGTTGGGGCGGAGGAAGAAGGCGAGCAGGAGGCAGCCCTCCTCCGACCAGGCCTCGTGCCGCGAGCCGGCCGGTCGCCAGACATAGTCGCCGGCGCGGCAGGTGCCCTGATGGTCGCTGAACGAGCCCTCGAGCACGAAGCTCTGCTCGATGTCGACATGCTCGTGCAGCGGCAGCCGGGCCCCGGGCGCCCAGCGGAACAGCGCGGTCAGGAGGCCGGTCTCCTGGTCCTCGAGCAGGGTCTTGATCTCGATGCCCGGGAACCGGGTCGGCTGCCAGGGGAGGTGCGCGACCTCGACGTAGCGCGAGGCGAGCGGCCCCAGGCCCTGGTGCGCGGCGAGGTTCGGGGTCGTGGCGGACATGCGTCTCCTCCTCTCCGGCCGTGCCGCGGCACCGGCCGGTCAGTAGCCCTCGGCCGCGAGCGGGAAGGCCGACCAGAAGCCGGACGGGCGGACCGGCCGGGCGGGTGCCAGGTGGTGCGGCCCGAGCTGCTCGAGCCGGGTCGCGCCGAGGAGGCCCAGGGCGATCGTGATCTCGTCCTCGAGCAGCTCGAGCATCCGGACGACGCCCTCGGGCCCGCCTGCCGCCATGCCGGCCGCGAGCATGCGGCCGAGGCCCACGGCGCGGGCGCCCAGGGCGATCGCCTTGAGCACGTCGGTGCCGCGGCAGAAGCCGCCGTCGACGAGCACGAGGGCGCGATCGCCGACCGCCTCGACGATCCCGGGCAGCACCTCGAGCGTGCCCTGGACATGGTCGAGCTGGCGGCCGCCATGGTTCGAGACGAGGACCCCCTCGACCCCGTGCTCGACCGCGATGCGGGCGTCCTCCTCGGTCATGATTCCCTTGAGGATCAGGGGGATCCGGTGGCGCGCCTTGAACCGGGCGACGGCCGCCCAGTCGAGCCCGCGCTGGAAGTCGGTGCCGCCGACGTCGCGCCGCCAGGGCTTCTCGAAGCGGTTCAAAAGATCGCGCTCGCGCCGCGAGTACCAGGCGGTGTCGACGGTGATGGCGAAGGCGCGGTAGCCCTCGGCCTCGGCACGGGCGACCACCTCGGCGATCCAGCCGTCGTCGCCGCGCACGTAGAGCTGGAAGATGCGGAACGCTTCGGGCGCCGCCCGGGCCACCGCCTCGAGCCCCGGCGCGCACACGCTGCTGAGCATCAAGGGCACACCGAACCGGCCGGCGGCCTCCGCGGCACCCGCCCCGCCCGAGGGGTGGAAGGTCTCGATCGAGCCGATCGGCGCCAGGAACACCGGCAGCCGCAGGCGGCGGCCGAAGAGCTCGGTCGAGGGGTCGACCCGACGCACGTCGACCAGCACCCGCGGCCTGAGGGCCTGGCTCTCGATCGCCTGGCGGTTGCGGGCGAGCCCGGTCTCCGTCTCGGTGCCGCCCTGGAGATAGTCCCAGGCGCCCTTGGCGAGCCGGCGCCGGGCCAGCTGGACGAGCTCCTGGAGGGTCGTCACCTCGTCGAGCGCGGCCATGGCGTGCGCGATCTCCTGCCCTGTCCGCACGCAGCCATGCGGCGGCGCGGCGCCGGGCGCAAGCCCGCGCCGGGCAGGGCGGGGGCGCCTCCGGCTCAGAGCGGCAGCAGCACGAGCCCCGGGAAGGCCAGGAGGAGCGCCAGGACCAGGAGCATGGCCATGGCGAAGGGTGCGGCGCCGATGAACACCGTGCCGAGGCCGATGCGCGGATCGCCGAGCGTGCCGGTGACGACGTAGACCGAGAGGCCGAAGGGCGGGGTCAGGAGCCCGATCTCGACCGCCACGATCGTCAGGATCCCGAACCAGACGAGGTCGAGGCCGAGCGCCTGGGCGATGGGGAGCGCGAGCGGCACGGTCACGAGCAGGATCGAGGTCGAATCGAGGATCGTGCCGAGCAGGAGGACGATCGCCAGGTGCGCGAGGAGGAAGCCCGTGGCCTCGAACCCGGCGCCGCGGAGCGCGCTCAGCGCCAGCTCGGGCAGCCCGGCCAGGGCCAGCATCCGGGTGTAGAGGCTCGCCGCCACGATCAGGATCAGCACCGAGGCGGTCACCTGGCCGGTCTCGACCAGGACCTGCCAGAGCCCGGCGCGGTCGAGGCGGCGGCGGGCGAGCGCCAGGAGGAGGGCGCCGGTGGCGCCGACCGCCCCGCCCTCGGTGGCGGTGAACAGGCCGCCATAGATCCCGCCCAGGACCAGGAGGACGAGGAGGAGGACCGGGGCCAGGAGGCGGACGGTCGAGCCGGTCCCGGTCGCGGCCGCGATCGGCGCCGGTCGGCCCGGCTCCTGGACGAGACCCGGGGCGAGGCGCGCCACGGCCAGGATGCCGGCCGAGAAGACGAGGGCCATCACGAGGCCCGGGACGATGCCGGCCAGGAACATCGCGCGCACCGACTGCTCGGCCAGGAAGGCGTAGACGATCATCAGGAGCGAGGGCGGGATCAGCATGCCGAGGATCGAGGAGCCGGCGACCACGCCCACCGCGAAGGCCGGCCGGTAGCCCATCGCCAGCATCTCGGGCACGGCCACCCGGGTGAACACCGCGGCCGAGGCGATCGAGATGCCGGTCACCGCGGCGAACACGGCATTCGCCGCCACGGTGGCGACGCCGAGCCCGCCCGGCAGCCCGCGGAACAGCCGCTCGGCGGCGCGGTAGCAGTCGCGGCCGATGTCGGCGGTGGCGACGAGCTGGCCCATCAGCACGAACAGCGGCACCACGCCGAACAGATGGTCGGCGACCGCATCGGAGGCGGCGCGGGCGAGCAGGCTCGAGGCGATCTCGGCGTCGCCGCGGATCGCCCAGACGCCCGCGAGGCCGGCGAGCAGGAGGGCGCTCGCCACGTGCATCCCGAGCCAGATCAGCCCGAGCAGGAGGAGGAGGGCCAGGAGCCCGATCTCGACCGGGCTCAGCGGGCGCTCCCGGCCGGCCGGCCGAGCGCGTCGACCGCCCGGGCGAGGAACAGCGCCGCGGTCAGGGCGGCGCCCGCGACCATCACCGCCCGGACCGGCCAGATCGGTGCCGTGAAGTCGCCGGCGGCACCCACGTAGAGCTCCTCCCGCCAAGCCTCGCGGAGGCCCGGCACGAGCACGGCCGCGAGCAGCCCCATGAGCCCGGCGCCGGTCAGGTGGACAACGGCCTCGACGAGCCCGTGCAGGCGCGGCCGGGTCCGCCGCAGCCGATCGAGCAGGAGCTCGGAGCGCGGCAGCCGCCCGGCCCTGAGGGTCTCGGGGAGCTGCAGGAAGAGGATCGCCACGATCGAGAGCGCCAGGATCTCGGCCACGCCCCGGACCGGCCGCGCCAGGAGCTCGCGGCCGAGGATGTCGAGGTCGACGAGGACGGCCAGGCCCAGGATCAGGAGCGAGCCGGCGGCCGCGAGCAGCCGGCAGGGTGCTGCGAGCCGGCCGGCGAGCCCGCCCTGGGCCGCGCCCGCGGCACCGCTCACGCCCTCGACCAGTCGCGCAGGATCGGCACGCCCGCCTCGCGCTGGGCCGCCATGTAGGCCTCGAGCACGGCCGTGCCGGGCAGACCCTTGCGGTCGAGGTCCTTGGCCCAGCCCTGGGCGACGTTCGGGATCGTCCGGGCCCAGCGCTCCCGCTCGCCCGGCTCGAGCTCGCCGAGCGTGGCGCCGGCCTTGACCATCTCCTCGAGCCGCCGGCTCGCGAGCGCGGTCTGCGCCTGGGCATAGGCGCGGGTCCAGTCGCGGCCGACCTCGAGCAGGATGGCACGCGCGGCCTCGGGCATCCGCTCGAGGGTCCGGCGGTTGATGGCGATGGCACCTCCGAACATGGCGCCGAAGCCGACTTTGCAAATGTGCGGGGCGACCTCCTGCAATTTGGCGGCGGCAGCACCCGTGGCGAAGGTCAAGGCCCCGTCCGAGACGCCGGTCTGGATGTCGTTGTAGTATGTGGTGAGCGTGCCGGCGACGGCGACGGCACCTGTCTCCTTGATCCAGTTGGCCGAGGGCCCGGGGGCCGACAGCTTGAGCCCCTCGAGGTCGGCGAGCCCGCGGATCGGCTTCCTGGCCCACACGTGGTAGGTGTCGAGCGCGGCGCCGCCCAGATAGACGAGGCCCTGCCGCCCCCAGGCTTCGCCCATGCCCTTGATGCCCTGCTGCAGCCGCTCGACGATCGAGGCCAACAGGAACACGTCCTCGACACCGAACGGGCAGACGTAGGAGACGTTCTGCAAGGGCATCTTGGCCGCCTCGAACACGGTCGAGACGAAGCCCGCGTCGGAGATGCCGTCGCGCATCGTGTCGAGCTCGGAGCCGAGCTTGGCGAGCGTGCCGCCATAGGCGCGGTTCCACTCGATCGCGAGCGGCACGCCCGCGGCCTGGAGGCGCCGGTCGACCTCGGGCACGAAGAACTCGTCGAGGAGCTTGACCCAGAGGAACACCGGCGGGTGCCCGGCCGCCAGGGTCACCCGCAGCCGCTGGGTCTCGGCCCGCGCCCGCCCCGGCGCCAGCTCGAGCAGCGCCAGAGGGGCGGCGAGCGAGCGCCCGATCAAGCTCCGCCGGTCGATCACGTCAGCCTCCTCCGGGCCCCTGCTGGCCATCCGGAGCGAGTCTGCGGGGCGGCCCGGCGGCTTGCAAGCGTGCCGTGGCCGTGCGAGCGCGATCCTCGCAGCCTGCCCGGGGAGGAGCCGTCGACCATGCCCGTCCGCCTCGTCGACCTGTCGGTCCCGCTCAAGGCGGGCATCGCCTCGGACCCGCCGGGCTACCGGCCCGAGATCGTCTACCGCGGGCACCGCGAGACCGCGCCCGAGGTCTGCCGGTTCTTCCCCGGCCTGCGCCCGGAGGATCTGCCGGACGGCGAGGGCTGGGCGATCGAGCACGTCACCATGACCACGCACGCCGGCACGCATCTGGATGCCCCCTGGCACTTCGCCTCGACCATGGACCGGGCGCTCGGCCCGGGCGGCAGGCCGGCCGCGACGATCGACCAGGTGCCGCTCGACTGGTGCTTCCAGCCCGGGGTCAGGCTCGACTTCCGCCACCTGCCCGACGGTCACGTCGTGGGCGCGGCCGAGGTCGAGGCCGAGCTCGCCCGGATCGGCCACACCCTCCGACCGCTCGACATCGTCCTCGTGAACACCCGCGCCGGCAGCCGCTACGGGCAGGACGACTATGTCGAGGCCGGCTGCGGCGTGGGCCGCGAGGCGACGCTCTACCTCCTCGAGCGCGGCGTGCGGGTGACCGGCACCGATGCCTGGAGCTGGGACGCGCCGTTCGCGCACACCCGCCGCCGCTTCCTCGAGCGCGGCGATCCGGGGCTGATCTGGGAGGGCCACAAGGCCGGCCGGGAGATCGGCTATTGCCACCTCGAGAAGCTCGCCAACCTCGAGCTCCTGCCGGCCACGGGCTTCCGGGTCTGCTGCTTCCCGGTCAAGGTCGAGGCCGGTTCGGCCGGCTGGTGCCGGGCGGTGGCGATCCTCGCCGAGTCCTGAGCCGGCTCGGTGCCTCCCCGGGAGGCGCGTCCGCGGGGCTCAGGAGCCGATGCTGTCGGTCCAGCAGTGGATCAGCACGCCGACCAGCCGGCCGTCGCTGGACCGGGCCGGCGCCCGGCAGACGTGCAGATCGGCCGAGCGGCCGAGCTCGACCGGCGGCGGCACGTAGCGGTCCGCCGGCAGGGGCCAGCAGCGCCCGCCCTCGAGATAGCCGGCCTCGGCGCCGCGCACCGTGCAGCGCTCGGCGATCCCGCAGTCGCGGCCGTTGCAGCACGGGCCGCCGCCGTCCGGCTGCATCATCGACCGGTAGGGATCCGGTGCACCGGGCGGCGGGTGCCGCACCTCCTCGCCGCGGGCGGCTCCCGCGCCGAGCGCCGTGGCCATGCCGAGCACGATCAGAAGCCCTCGCACGGGCCCGTCTCCAGCCGGATCGGGGTTCGCCGGCCTCCCTCCTGCAGGGCAGCCGCCCACCGGCCACGGGATCCGGACCGCGGCCGCGGGTCGGCGACCTGTTGCGAGCCCGGCCCGGCCGCCAACCAGAGGTAGCCGAGCGCTGGTCTCTATCTCCGCAGAGTAGCATGAAGCGTGCCGGACGTCATGCACCGCGCGGCGATCTCCCCGGCGCGGCCGTCCGCGCCCGCCCCGACCGCTTTCCGCCGCGCTTACCGGCCCCCATCTCCCGGCCATGGCCGAGCCGATCGCCCTCTACGTCCACTGGCCGTTCTGCCGGGCCAAGTGCCCGTACTGCGACTTCAACAGCCACGTCCGCCCGAAGATCGAGCAGGCGCTCTGGCGGCGAGCACTCCTGGCCGAGCTCGAGCACTGGATCGGCCGGCTCGGCCCGCGCCGGCTGGTCTCGATCTTCTTCGGCGGCGGCACGCCCTCGCTCATGGAGCCGGCCACGGTCGCGGCCCTGATCGACCGCGCGGTCGGCGCCTGGCCGGCCGACGCCGACCTCGAGGTCACCCTCGAGGCCAACCCGACCTCGGTCGAGGCGGGCCGGTTCCGGGGCTATCGCGCGGCCGGGGTGAACCGCGTCTCGATCGGCGTGCAGGCCCTGGACGACGCGGCGCTGCGGCTGCTCGGCCGCGAGCATTCGGCCGCCGAGGCGGTCGCCGCGGTCGATCTCGGCCTGGCCGTCTTCCCGCGGGTCTCCTTCGACCTGATCTACGCCCGCCCGGGCCAGACCGCGGCCGCGTGGGAGGCCGAGCTGTCGCGCGCGCTGGCGGCGGGCACGGGCCATCTCTCCCTCTACGAGCTCACGATCGAAGCCGGCACCCGCTTTCACGCCGAGGTGGCGGCCGGCCGGCTCGTGCCGCTCGACGAGGAGCGGCAGGGGCTCCTCATGGAGCTCACCCTGGAGCGCACGGGCGCAGCCGGGCTCGCCGCCTACGAGGTCTCCAACCACGCCCGCCCGGGCGAGGCGTGCCGGCACAACCTCGTCTACTGGCGCTACGGCGAATATGTCGGGATCGGCCCGGGCGCGCACGGCCGGGTGCTGCTCGACGGAAGGCGGCTCGCCACGCGCACGCTCTCCGCCCCGGAGCGCTGGCAGGCCTCGGTCGGGGCGCACGGCCAAGGGCTCGAGGCCCTGGAGCCCGTGGCACCCGCCGAGCAGGCGGTCGAGGCCCTGATGATGGGGCTCCGGCTGGCCGAAGGGGTGCCGCTCGGCCGGATCGAGGGCCTTGCCGACCGGCCCTGGGACGCCGTTCTCGACCGCGCCGCGCGCGACCGTCTGATCGCCGGGGGGATGCTCGAGCCGGACCCGGAGCGGCTGGTCGCGACCCCGGCCGGGCGGCTGCGCCTCGACGCGGTGCTGCGCGCGCTCCTGCGCTGAGCCGCCTCAGAAGCCCGGACGGGTGGCGGCGGCCGGGTCGAGGCGGACCGTGGCGTCGGCGGCGAAGCGGTCGGCGCTCGACCAGCCGAACTGCGTGGTGAGCACCCACTGGGCGCCCCAGGCGATCGCCACCGTCGCCACGAGGGCTGCGAGGAAGGCCTTCATCCACCGCTCTCCGGACCCGGGCCGGCCGGCCGGGTGACCCGCTTGAGGTAGGCGATCAGCGCCGCCCTGTCGACCGGATCGGGCATCCGCTGCAAGGGCATCTTCGACCCCGGGGTCAGCGTCTCGGGGCCGAGCGCGAACAGGCGGTCGACCGTCTCCTCCGACCAGACGATGCCGCTTCGGACGAGGGCTTCGGAGTAGCCGTAGCCGCGGACGGAGGCGGCCGGCCGGCCGAACAGGCCGTAGAGCGAGGGGCCGGCGCGGTTGCCGCCGTCGGCGGTGACGGTGTGGCAGGCGGCGCAGGCGCGGAACAGCCGGGCGCCGCGCTCGCTCTCGACGGGCTGGCGCGGTGCTGCCGCCGCGAGCGCTGCCGGCGCCGGCTCGCCCTCGACCCAGCGGCGCACGATCGCGTCGCCGCCGGCCGACCAGAGGGTCGCGGGTGGGCCGGTGAAGGCCAGGTCCCAGACCGGCCCGGCATGCGGCTCGAGGACCCGCTCGGCGCTCCGCCCGGCCAAGGACCAGAGGACGATGCGGCCCTTGATGTCGCCGCTCGCGAGCCGGTCGCGGTCGGGGGCGAAGGCGAGCGCCAGCACCGGCGCCTCGTGACCCACGAGCTCGGCCACCGGCTCGAGGCCGGGCAGGCGGCGCAGGCGCACGAGCCCGTCGATCGAGCCGGTGGCGAGGAGCCCGTCCGGTCCGAGCGCCAGATCGGTCAGGGCGAAGCCGGTCGGGCCCGCGAGCTCGCGCGCCGTGCCGGCCTCGGGCTCGATCATCCAGAGCCCGCCCAGATGCCCGGCGGCGACGAGCCCGCCCGGGCCGGGCAGGAACAGGAGTGCGGTCGGCCGCTCGCGGCCGAGCTCCAGCCGGGCGAGCGGGCGGCCGTCCCCGAGGGCCAGGAGATGGACCCGGCCGTCGCCGGTGCCGGCCGCGGCGAGCCCGGCCACGGGATCGAGCGCCACCGCCTGGACCTTGGCCTCGAGCGCGACCAGCCAGCGCGCCGTGCCGTCGGGGAGGCTCCAGAGGATCGCCCGGCCGTCCTCGCCGCCCGACAGCGCGAGCCCGCCGTCGTCGGCGAGCGCCAGGGCGTTGACCGCGCCGGCGTGGCCCTGCAGCCGGCCGAGCGCGGCGCCGCTCGTGGGCTGCCAGAGGATCAGGCTCGTGTCGAACGAGCCGGACAGGAGCCGGCCGCCGTCGGCCGTGGCGGCGAGCGCCCGCACGGGCCCGCCATGACCCGCGAGCTCCTGCGCCGGCGCCGGGCCCGCGGCGGCGAGGGCCGCAGCGACGGCCAGGACGGCCAGCCGACCGCGCACGGAGGCCCGAGCCCGGATCACTCGGCCGGCAGCGTGCGCTTGCGCTCGAGCTGCTCGACCCAGAGATCGTGGTGCTGGCGGGCCCAGTTGAGGTCGACCTCGCCCGAGCCCATGGCCTGGAAGGCGCCCTCCATACCGAGCGAGCCGATGTAGATGTGGCCGATCACGATCGCCATCAGCACCACGCTCACGAAGCCGTGCCAGAGGATGGCGAGCTGCTGCTCGGCCATCGGCGAGAGGCCGGTCGGCAGCGAGGTTCCGACCCATTGGTTGAGGAAGGCGAAGGTCGAATCGAAGAAGGAGAAGGTGAACGGGAACATCAGCTGCAGGCCGGACAGGCTCAGGCTCGAGCCGAGCAGCACCACCGACCAGAAGACGAGCTTCTGGCCGGCGTTGAAGCGCCGGGAGGGCGGATGGCCGCCGCCGAACAGGCCGCCGCCCCTGAGGATCCACACGAGATCGTGGCGGTTCGGGATGTTGAACCAGACCCACAGCACGAACATCAGCGCGATGCCCGTCATGAAGCCGAAGGCCAGGTAGTTGTGCAGGAGCTTGCCGGTCTGGGTGACGGTCGCGAACGCCTCCTTGCCGACCAGCGGCAGGAGCAGGGTGCGGCCGAACATCAGGTTGAGCCCGGTGAGCGCCAGCACGATGAAGGTGATCGCGGTGAGCCAGTGGGCGAACCGCTCGAGCCCGTTGAAGCGTCGGACGGTGTGGCCGGAGGGCCCGTGCTCCATCGGCACCCGGCCGCGGAGCGCGAAGAACAGCGCCACGAGGCCGAGCATGCCCAGGAGGATCCACCCGGCCCAGAGCCTGTAGGCGCCGAGCCGCAGGTTCCGCCAGGCCTCGCCCTCGGACTGGATGAGCTGACCGCCGAGCACGTTCGGGGCCGCCACGCTGCCGGCCTCGCCCTGGCGGATCGCCCGCCAGACGTCGGCACGGCTGTCCTCGGGCAGGAGGTTGGCGGGTGCTCCGGCCGGCGGCGGCGCGGGCGCCTGCGCCCGGGCCTGCGCCAGCGGCAGGAGCAGGACCAGGAGAGCCAGGAGGAGGCCGGCGAGTGGCCGGAGCGGGGAGCGGCGGGGCAGGGGGCGCATGGGGACCTCTAGAATCGCTGGCCCAGGGCGCGCTGCTGCAGCTCCTCGACCTGGCCCTTGGGCAACGGCGTGTCGGCGGCGCCGCGATAGGTGCCCTTCTCGGGCACCGCGACCGCGGTCGGGGGCACCAGCTCCGGCTGCCAGCGCTGGTACACCCAGAAGGCGCCCGCGAGCACGAGCAGGAGGGCGAGCAGGCGCAGAAGCATCAGCATCGGTGCACGATCTCACGGGGCGGAGCCAGACGGCAACGGCCGGGGTCGCCCCCGGCCGTCGCGTCGGTGCGATCGGCGGGCCGGCTCAGGCGCCGCCCTTCTGCTGGTAGGCGGTGCCCCAGCCCCAGGCGCCCGAGCCGAAGCCGCGCGCCACGATGCGCTCGCGGTAGATGGTCGAGATGGTGTCGCCGTCGCCGGCCAGGAGCGCCTTGGTCGAGCACATCTCGGCGCACAGCGGCAGCTTGCCCTCGGCCAGCCGGTTGCGGCCGTACTTGCGGAACTCGGCGTCGCTCATGTCGTCCTCGGGCCCGCCGGCGCAGTAGGTGCACTTGTCCATCTTGCCGCGCGAGCCGAAGTTGCCGGCCTGCGGGAACTGCGGCGCCCCGAACGGGCAGGCGTAGAAGCAGTAGCCGCAGCCGATGCACAGGTCCTTGCTGTGCAGCACGACGCCCTGCTCGGTCTGGTAAAAGCAGTCGACCGGGCAGACCGCCATGCACGGCGCGTCCGAGCAGTGCATGCAGGCGACCGAGATCGAGCGCTCGCCGGGCTTGCCGTCGTTGAGCGTGACGACCCTCCGGCGGTTGATGCCCCACGGCACCTCGTGCTCGTTCTTGCAGGCGGTGACGCAGGCGTTGCACTCGATGCAGCGCTCGGCGTCGCA
>CAZDFD010000094.1:0-16188 GCA_964504655.1 uncultured Geminicoccaceae bacterium | reverse complement strand
GCCGGCCCGGCCGGCGCGCCCGCATGCGTGTCCGAGCCAGTATCGAGGCGCGCGCCGCCAAAGCCAAGGGCGCGTGCGGCGCCGTCGGATCCCGGGCTCACCCGCGCTCGGCGAAGCCCGCGAAGGCGCCGTCGAGCTCGGCGAGCGGCAGCGCGCCCTCGAGGCCCGCGAAGCTGCCCTGGGCGAGGAGCGAGGCGGCGCGCGCGAAGCCGCCCCAGGCGGCCCGCGCCAGCGCACCGCCGAGGCTGATCCGGCGCACGCCCAGGGCCGCGAGGTCGGCCACGACCAGCCCGATCGGCCGGCTCACGAGCAGGTTCAAGGGCTTGGGCGACACCGCGGCGACCACGGCGCGGATCTCCTCGGGGGTCCGCAGGCCGGGTGCGTAGAGGCAGTCGGCGCCCGCCTCGGCGTAGGCCTCGAGGCGGCGGATCGCCTCCACGAGCGGGTCCGGGTGGCCGGTCAGGAAGCACTCGGCGCGCCCGACCAGGACGGCACCCGTGCCGCTCGCGTCGATCACCCGGCGCGCCGTGCGGATCCGCGCCACCGCCTCCCCGAGGGGGTAGAGCGGCTCCTCCGCCCGGCCGGTCGCATCCTCGATCGAGAGCCCGGCCACGCCCGTGGCGAGGCAGCGCCGGACGTTGGCCGCGAGCCCGTCGAGCTCGGCGCTGTGGCCGTCCTCGAAGTCGGCGTTGACCGGCAGGTCGGTGGCGCCGACCAGGTCCTCGAGATGCGCCAGGACCGCCTCGAGCGGCACCGCCATGTCCGGCAGGCCGCGCGCGAAGGCCATCCCCGAGCTGGTCGAGGCGAGCGCCACGAAGCCCAGCCGCGCCAGCCAGCGCGCCGAGCCCCGGTCCCAGGGGTTGGGGAGCACGAAGCAGCCGCGCTCGTGCAGCGCGCGGAACCGCGCCCGGCGCTCGGCGATGCGGTCGGCCTCGCCCACGTCCCGCCCTCCCCGACCCTCGGCCGACCGCGAGCCGGTCGCGCCCGTCGCCCGCCCCGGCTAGGATGGCCGGGAGGGATCGCGCTGGTGCGCCCGACAGGACTCGAACCTGTGACCCCGGGATTAGGAATCCCGTGCTCTATCCTGCTGAGCTACGGGCGCAGCCGCGGCCGACTATACGGGCGCGCGGTACGGCCGGGCAAGGCGACGGCCGAACGCCGCGCGCTCCTGGCCGGGCTATTGGCCCTGCTCGGGACGGCGCCCGCTTTGGGCGAGCCCGCAGCCGGGGTGCGGGTCGCGGGGCCCCGCATGCTGCAGCTCGAGGACGGCCGGACCGTCCTGCTCGCGGGTGTGGTGGTGCCGGGCGAGCTCTGGCCGGCGCCCGGCGGCCCCGAGCGGGTCGCGGCCGCCGCAGCGCTCCTGGCCGAGCGGCTCGCGGCTGGCGACCCGGAGCTCGAGCCCTTGGCGGGCGACCGCTACGGCCGGATCCTGGCGCTCGCCCGGGCGGCCGATGGCGGGCTCCTGCAGGAGGCGCTGGTCGAGGCCGGGCTCGCCTACGCCTTCCCGGACGGGCTTCCTCAGGCCACCGCGCGCGCGCTGCTCGCCGCCGAGGCGCGCGCGCGGGCCGCCGGACGCGGGCTCTGGGCCGTGCCGGATCTGGCCGAGCAGCCGGCGGCGCGGGTCGCGGCCGAGCCGCCGCGGTTCGCCGTGGTGACCGGCCGGATCGTCGCGGTCGGCCGCAGCGAGGCCTTCACCTGGCTCAATTTCGGGGCCGACCGGCGGCAGGATCTCACGGTCCGCATCCCGGCCGCGGCCCTCCGCGCGGTGCGTCGCGGCGGGCTCGATCCGGCCCGCCTCGAGGGCCGCCGGGTGCGCGTGCGCGGCTGGCTGTTCGCCGCCGGCGGCGCCATGATCGAGGTCGACGACGCGCTGCAGCTCGAGGTGCTCGAATGACACGGGGTGGACGGTGCGTGGGGCGGGTGGCGCGGGCACTCGCCCTGGCGGTGGCCGCGGCGGTGGCCGGCTGCACCCAGGTCAGGAACCCCGCCACGGGCGAGCTGCAGTACACCAGCATGTCGCCCGCCGACGAGATCAAGGTCGGCCGCGAGGAGCATCCCAAGGTCCTGGCGCAGTTCGGCGGCAGCTACTCCGATGCCGGGCTCGCCGCCTATGTGAGCCGGGTCGGCGAGCGGGTGAAGGGCGTCTCCGAGCTGTCCGGCCAGCGCTTCACCTTCACCCTCCTCGACAGCGACGTCGTCAACGCCTTCGCCCTGCCGGGCGGCTACGTCTACGTGACCCGCGGGCTCCTGGCCCTGGCCGACAACGAGGCCGAGCTCGCGGGCGTGCTCGGCCACGAGGTCGGCCACGTCACCGCCCGCCACACGGCGCAGCGCTACGACCGCGCCGTGGCCGGGCAGGTGGGCGTGATCGGGGCCACGATCCTGGGCGGGGTGCTCGGCGGCGATCTGGGCGCGCAGCTCGCCCAGCAGGTCGCCGGCACCGCCGCCACCGCCTACGTCCAGGGCTTCTCGCGCGAGCAGGAGTTCGAGGCCGACCAGCTCGGCATCCGCTACCTCGCCCGCTCGGGCTACGATCCCATGGCGATGTCGAGCTTCCTCGACGCGCTCGACCGCGAGAGCACGCTGCGGCGGCGGATCGAGGGCGGTGGCGAGCGGCCGCCCGACTGGCTGGCGAGCCATCCGCGCACCAGGGACCGGGTCCGCCAGGCCGCCGGTGCCGCGGCCGGGCAGGGCGGCGGCCGCACCGACCGCGAGGCGTTCCTCGCGGCGATCGACGGCATGACCTTCGGCGACAGCCCGGCCCAGGGCCTCGTGGTCGGCACCCGCTTCATCCACCCGGAGCTCGATTTCCGCTTCGAGGCGCCGGCCGGCTTCACCCTCAAGAACACGCCGCAGGCGGTGATCGGCCGGGGGCCCGGCGGCCGGGCGCTCCTGTTCGATCTCGGCGAGGCCAAGCGGACGGCCGATCCGGCGGCCTATCTCCAGGGCGAGTGGGTGGCCCGCCAGCGGCTGCGCAACCCGCGCCCGTTCACCACCGCCGACGGCCGCGCCGGCGCGCTCGGCTACGGCCAGGTGTCGCTCCGCAACAAGCCGGCGCAGGCGCTCCTGGCGGTCGTCGAGAGCGGCCGGCCGCGCCAGTTCTACCGCTTCGTGCTGCTGCGCGAGGGCCGCCTCGAGCCGGGCGACGCGGCCGCCTACGAGGCCACGGTCCAGAGCCTGCGCCGGCTCACCGCGGCCGACCGCGCCGCGGCCCGGCCGCTCCGGCTCAAGGTCCACACCGTCCGGCCGGGCGAGACGGCCGAGAGCCTGGCCGCACGGATGGCGGTGGCGAACGGCGCCGAGTGGTTCGAGGTGCTGAACGACGGGCGCCAGCGGACGCTGCGCCCGGGCGACAAGGTCAAGCTGGTCGTGCGCGAGTGAGCCCTCGGGCGCTCAGGCGGGCCCGTCGAGCGCCGCCACGACCGCCCGCGCCACGGCCGAGGTGCCGTCGCGGCCGCCGAGGTCGACCGGCCGCGCGTGGCCCTGGGCGAAGGCCCGGTCGACCGCCCGGGCGAGCAGCCGACCGGCGCCCGTGCAGGCCTCGATCCCGCGGGTCCGGCCGAGCCACTCCAGCATCATCGCGGCCGAGAGGATCATCGCGGTCGGGTTGGCGACACCTTGGCCTGCGATGTCCGGGGCGCTGCCGTGGGCCGGCTGGAACAGGGCGTGCGTCGGGCCGATGTCGGCCGAGGGCGCCATGCCCATGCCGCCCACCAGCGCCGCACCCAGATCGGACAGGATGTCGCCCATCAGGTTCTCGGTCACCAGCACGTCGAGATCCCAGGGCCGGCGCACGAGGTCGAGGGCGGTGGCGTCGACGTAGCGGCAGCCGGCCTCGACGTCGGGGAAGGCCGCCGCGCGCTCGAGGAAGACCCGGCGCAGGAAGGCCATCGAGCCGAGCACGTTGGCCTTGTCGACGAGATCGACCCGGGCGCGGCCGCGGGCGGCCTTGCGCTGGCGGGCGAGGTCGAAGGCGAAGTCGGCGAGCCGGACGCTCGCACTCCGGGTCACCACGAGCGTGTCCTCGGCGCGCTCGTCCGTCACGAGCCCGCGGCCGCGGCGGGCGAACAGGCCCTCGGTCTGCTCGCGCAGGATCACGAGGTCGATGCCGGCGGCGCGCGGGTCGGCGAGGGCGCCCCTCACCCCGGGCAGGAGGCGGATCGGGCGCACGCCCGCGAACAGCTCGAGCCGCTCGCGCAGGTCGAGCTGCGGGGCGATCTCGCGGCCGTCGGGCAGGCGCACCTCGGGCAGGCCCATGGCGCCGAACAGGATCGCATCGGCCGCGGCGGCCCGGGCGAAGACCTCCTCGCTCATGGGGATGCCCGTGCGCCGATAGTGCTCGGCGCCGGCGTCCAGGGTCTCGGTGCGCAGCCGGAAGCCGCCGACCCGGCCCTGGACCGCGTCGAGCACCTCGAGGCAGGCGGCCATCACCTCGGGGCCGATCCCGTCGCCGGGCATGACCGCGATCGCGAGCTCCACTTCGTTCATCGAGCCGCCTCCGCCTTGTGTCGGGCCGTCGGGGCGCGCGCCAGCCGGCGCTTCTGCACGAGGCTCGCCACGATCACGGCCAGGGTGACGAGCCCCACGAGCAGCGTGCAGACGGCGTTGATCTCGGGCGTCACGCCGAGCCGGGCCTGGCTGTAGATGCGCATCGGCAGGGTGGTGGCGCCCGGGCCGGTCGTGAAGCTCGCGATCACCAGATCGTCGAGCGAGAGCGCGAAGGCCAGGACCCAGCCGCCCACGAGCGAGGGCGCGATCAGGGGCAGGGTCACGCGGCGGAAGGTGCGCAGGGGCGGGGCGCCCAGATCCATGGCCGCCTCCTCGAGCGCCCCGTCGAAGGTCAAGAGCCGCGCCTGGACGACCACCGCCACGTAGCAGGTGGCGAAGGTCGTGTGCGCGATCACCACCGTCCAGAAGCCGCGCTCGAGCTCGAGGCTCACGAACAGGAGGAGGAGCGACAGCCCGGTGATCACCTCGGGCATGACGAGCGGCGCCAGGACCATGAAGGTGAACAGCGCCCGGCCGGGGAAGCGGTGGATCCGGGCGAGCACGATGCCGGCCATGGTGCCGAGCAGGAGGGCGAGCGAGGCGGTGACGAAGGCGACCCGCACGCTGACCCAGGCGGCGTCCAGGAGCTGCTCGTTCTCGAGCAGGGCCGCGTACCAGCGCAGCGACAGGCCGCCCCAGACGGTCACGAGCCGCGAGGCGTTGAAGGACCAGGCGACCAGGATCACGATCGGGGCGTAGAGGAAGGCGAGCCCGAGTGCGAGCGCCGCGAGGTCGAGCGGGCCCGGTCCGCGCCGCATGCGCCGGCTCAGCCCGACCGGCCGAGCGCCTGGTGGCGCTGCACGAGGGCGATCGGCACGACCAGGACCAGGAGCAGGAGGACCGCGACCGCCGAGGCGAGCGGCCAGTCGCGGTTGTTGAAGAACTCGGTCCACAGCGTGCGGCCGATCATCAACGTGTCGGCGCCGCCCAGAAGGTCGGGGATCACGAACTCGCCCACGGCCGGGATGAAGACCAGGAGGCAACCGGCCAGGATGCCCGGACGGGCGAGCGGCACGGTCACGAGCCAGAACGCCTTGGAGGGTCGGCAGCCGAGGTCCACGGCGGCCTCGATCAGCGCCGGGTCGTGCCGCTCGAGGTTGGCGAACAGCGGCAGGATCATGAAGGGCAGGTAGGAGTAGACGATCCCGATCAGCACCGCGGCCTCGGTGTTGAGGATGCTGAGCGGCTCGCGGATCAGCCCGAGAGCCAGGAGCGCGGCGTTGAGCAGGCCCTCGTCCTTGAGGATCCCGATCCAGGCGTAGACCCGGATCAGGAACGAGGTCCAGAAGGGCAACAGGACGGCCAGGAGCAGGAAGGGCCGCGCCCGGGCCGGCGCCCGGGCCATGGCGAGCGCCACCGGGAAGGCCACGAGGAGGGCGAGCGCCGTGGCCGTGGCGGCGAGCCGGAGCGAGGTCCAGAGCGCGTCCAGATAGATGCCGTCGCCGAGCACGGTGAGGTAGGCCGCGAGCCGCAGGCGCAGCGTCAGGTAGAGCTCGCCCGCCTCCTCGACCCAGGCCACGATCGGCAGGTAGGGCGGCTGGGCGAGCGCCGGCTCGCTGAGCGAGAGCTTGAGGACGATCAGGAACGGCAGGAGGAAGAACAGCGCCAGCCAGGCGAACGGCACGGCCACGAGCAGGAGCCGGCCGAGCCGACCGGCGGGATCGGCCGGGCTCACCCGCGCAGCACCACGCTGGCGTCGGCGCCCCAGGACAGCCACACCCGGTCCTCCCAGGTGATCGGCCGCTCGATGACGCGCAGCCGGTTGGCGAGCGTGGCTCGCATCATCGCGCCCGAGGCCAGGCGGACGTGGTAGATCGAGACGTCGCCCAGATAGCCGATGTCGAACACCTCGCCCTCGACGCAGTTGACCGAGGTGTCGGCCGGCGGGGTCTTGGCGAGGGTGAGCTTCTCCGGGCGGACCGCGACCCAGACCGGCTCGCCCGGGAGTGCCGCGATCGGCCGGTCGGCCACGACGTCGCAGCCGGCGGCGGCGGCCCGCACGCGCACCGCGGACGCGCCCGCCTCGACCACCCGGGCCTCGAGCAGGTTGACCTCGCCCAGGAACTCCGCTGCGAAGCGGCTCTGCGGATACTCGTAGAGTTCGACCGGCGTGCCGACCTGGACGAGGTGCCCGTCGCGCATGATCGCCATGCGCGTGCCCACGGTCATCGCCTCCTCCTGGTCGTGGGTGACGATGACGAAGGTGAGGCCCAGCCGGTCCTGGAGGTTGACGAGCTCGAGCTGGGTCTGGTCGCGCAGCCGCTTGTCGAGCGCCGCCAGGGGCTCGTCCAGGAGCAGCACCTTGGGCTCCTTGACCAGCGCCCGGGCGAGCGCCACGCGCTGGCGCTGGCCACCCGAGAGCTGGTCGGGCCGGCGGTCCTCGAGGTCGACGAGCTGGACCAGGCGCACGATCTCGTCGACCCGCCGCGCGATCTCGGCCCGGGAGAGCCGCTCCTGCTCGAGGCCGAAGGCGATGTTGCGGCGCACCGAGAGATGCGGGAACAGGGCGTAGGACTGGAACATCATGTTGACCGGCCGCCGCCAGGGCGGCACGCCGGTCATGTCCTGGCCGTCGATCAGGATGCGTCCCTGGCTCGGGCTCTCGAAGCCGGCGAGCATGCGCAGGAGCGTGCTCTTGCCGCAGCCCGAGGGACCGAGCAGCGCGAAGAACTCGCCCTTGAAGATGTCGAGGGAGACGTTGTCGACCGCGTAGACGTCGCCGAAGGTCCGGGTGACACCCTCGATGCGGACGAACGGGACGGCGGCCGGGTCCTGCCAGGGATCGATCCGCGACCGCGGGTCGCGGACCGGCCGGGCCGTCGCCACCTCAGCGGCCCTTGGTGGCCTGGGTCCAAAGCCGCGTCACGACCCGCTGCGTGCGCTGATCGTTGGGGGTGATCACGAACAGGCGCGCCTTGACCTCGGGCGGCGGGAACAGATGCGGGTCGGCGCGCAGCTCGGCGTTCACGAGCTTCATGCCCTCCCGATTGCCGCTCGGGTAGGTCACGAAGTTCGAGGCGGCGGCGATCACCTCGGGCTCCATCATGAAGTTCATGAAGGCGTGCGCCGCCTCCGGGTTCGGAGCATCCTTGGGGATCGCCATCATGTCGAACCAGAGCAGCGCCCCCTCCTTGGGGACGACGTAGGCGATGTCCTGCTTCCTCTTGGCCTCGGCACCTCGGGTCCGCGCGATGCCGGCGTCGCCCGAATACATCATGGCGATGCAGATGTCGCCGCCCGCCATGGCGTTGATGGTCTCGGAGCTGTGGAACTTGCGGACGTGCGGCCGGACCTTCCTGACCACCTCGGCCGCCTTCTCGAGGACCTTGGGGTCCTTGCTGTCGGGATCCTCGCCCAGCCAGCGCAGCACGCTCGCGAGCACGTCCTCCGGCGAGTCGAGCAGGTAGATCCCGCAGTCCTTGAGCTTGGCGGTGTACTTGGGATCGAACAGCAGGCTCCAGCTGTCGACCGGCACCTCGCCCAGCGCCTTCTTGACCTTGGCGACGTTGTAGGCGATCCCCGAGGTGCCCCACATGTAGACGAAGGCGTGGCGGTTGTCGGAATCGTACTTGGCGACCCGCGCCAGCAGCTCCTCGTCCAGGTTCGACCAGTTGGGCAGCTTGGCCCGGTCGAGCTCGCGGAACAGGCCGGCCTGGATCTGCCGGGCGAGGAAGGTGCCGGTCGGCACGACGAGGTCGTAGCCGGTCCGGCCGGCCAGGAGCTTGGTCTCCAGGATCTCGTTGTTGTCGTAGGTGTCGTAGACGACCTTGATGCCGGTCCGGGCGGTGAACTGGTCGAGCAGCCCGGGCTCGATGTAGTCGGACCAGTTGTAGATCCGCACGGTCCGCTCCTCGGCCGGCGCCGGGCCGGCCGGGAGGACCCCGAGGGCGACCGCCAGGGCCGCCGCGCCCATGATCATCGAGCGAGCCGCCATCGCTCACCTCCCGTGCCGGCGGGTGCGGCCCCGCCCGGGCACCCCCGCCGATCGGCCTCAGATCTCGAGCCGCGTGATCTTGGACCCCTTGAGGCTGAGCCCGCCCATCAGGCCCTGCTGGCCCCAGATGAAGGCGATGATCGGGCTCTGCAGCGTCGCCGCCGAGACCTCGCCGCCCTTGCCGACATCGGCGATCGCCACCGTCCCCTCGGCGCCGACGTCGAAGCCGCCGGCCTTGTCGAGCGACTTGACCGCCGCATCGGTCATCAAGAACAGCGCCTGCGAGAACGACTGGGCGCCGGCCTGGAGGCCGAAGGAGGCCGCCCCGATGCTGTAGAAGCCGGTCGTGCGGCCGCCCTGCCGGAGCACTCCGTCGCCGCCCTCGCCGCCGACGATGAAGCCGCCCTTGGTGATCGTCGGGAACACCAGGATCCCCTTGGCCTTGGGGGCGAGCGCGCGGGCC
Organism: uncultured Geminicoccaceae bacterium; assembly: GCA_964504655.1. Lineage (GTDB taxonomy): Bacteria > Pseudomonadota > Alphaproteobacteria > Geminicoccales > Geminicoccaceae > JANXAZ01. The sequence goes on along the minus strand of CAZDFD010000094.1, from coordinate 7,243 downwards.
GCGGGCGAGGCCGCCTCGAGCGCGGCGAGCGCCGTCGTGGCCTCCTTGTCGAGGGTGCTGCGCTTGGTGGCCTTCTCCTGCGCGGTGCCGCCCGCGCCGGTGCCGACCGTGCAGCCGGTCACGAGCAACGGTGCGGCGGCGAACCCGGACAGGAGGGTGCGGCGGTCGATCATCGGCGTTCCTCGCGGTCGTTGGAACATGGTCGGGGACGTCCCGGGACCCGCCCGACACGACGGCTCGGACGCTTGGCGCAAACCCCCGGCCTCGTCAATCGACGCGCAGGCGGAAGACGAACGGCGAACCCTCGCCACCGGCGACGATCCGGTGCTCGCCGCGGCCGAGCTCCACGCGCGAGCGGGCGAAGGGCCCACCCAGCGCCGCCCCGTCCACGAGCGTGCCGAGCGTGCTCGAGGCGTCCACGAGCGCCACGCCGGTGCGCGTGCGTTCGAACCGGAAGTGCAGGCGCGAGAGGCGGAACGGTCGCCGGTCGGGCAGCGCGAGGTCGACCGGCGGGTCGGGGGCGCGCTCCTCCGCCTCGGCCGCACGGCCGACGCTGAAGGGCAGGGAACCGATCGCCACGCCGTCGGCCGGCAGCACCGCCTCCATCGCCGGTGAGGCGGCCACCAGCCGCAGCCCGGGCATGGCCGCCGCCGGGGCCGCGACCGACCGGGCCGGGCCGTCGCGTTCGGCGAGCGCCTGGTCGGCCCGGTGCAGTCGCTCGCTCAGCGTGACCAGCAAGCGGTGCGCGAGCTCGGGCTCGCTCGCCACCTGCTCGAGGAACGCCTCGCGGCCGATCAGCGCGAGCCGGGTGCGCTCGCGGGCGCGCACCGTGGCGCTGCGCGGCCGGCCCTCGAGGACCGCCATCTCCCCGACATGCTCGGGGGGACCCAGGCGGGCGAGCACGATCTCGCCCTCCCCGGCGCGTTTGACCACCTCGACCGCGCCCGCGAGGATCCGCGCCACGAGCGCGGGCGGCTCGCCCTCGGCGAACAGCACCTCGCCCGGCTCGAGCACACGCTCGACGGGCGCCTCGGCCGGCACCGCCTCAGACCGCGCCGAGGGCCGGGCGGACGGTGAGGTGGCTGTCGACCTGGGTGACACCGGGCACGTTGCGCGCCGCCAGGACCATGGCCTCGGCCTCCTTGGCCGAGCCCACGAAGCCCCAGAGATGCACCACGCCCTCGCTCACCACGATGTTGACGTAGGGGTGGTAGGACTGGCCGGCGCGGTCGAGTTCGGCCAAGAGCCGCTCGCGCAGCGCCCGGTCGTCGAGCTTCACCTCCGGCGCCGGCGCCGTGGCCAGCGCGCGCAGGAGATCGGCGCGGCTGACCAGGCCCACGAGCCGGCCGTCGCGCACCACCGGCAGCCGCTTGATGTGCTTCTCCTCGAGCAGCCGGGCGGCCTCGGCGAGCGTCGCCTGCTCGTCGATCGTGCTCACCACGTCGGTCATGATGTCGCGGGCGAGCCGGCCGTGCGCCCGGACATAGTCCTCGGCCCGTCGCTCCGGGCTCGCCAAGAGCTCGAGCCACCAGCTCCGCCGGCGTCCGTCGTCGGTGTCCTCGAGCCGGCGGATCAGATCGCCCTCGCTCACGATGCCGAGCACCCGGTCGTTGGCATCGACCACCGGCACGCCGCTGATCCGGTTCTCGACCAAAAGCCGCGCGATCTCGGGGGCCGGCGTGTCCGGCCGCACCGTGATCACCTTCCGGCTCATGACGTCTTGGACCTGCATCGCCCCCTCCCGCGTCGTCGCGGCCCCTGCCCCTTGTGGCGGCAGCGGGGTTCATCCTATCCAGGCCCGGGGGAATCGGGAAAGGGGAGGTCGCGCGTGACCGCGCTGCGCGAGGCGAGCTCGAGCGGGCTCGGCACCTGGCCGCGGATCCGCAAGGATCCGGCGCGCCTGGAGGTGCCGGCGCACCTGGCCGACTACGAGGGCACCCGCCGCGGCTTCTCCTGGGAGCGGGCGCGCCGGGCGCTCGACGGCCTGCCGGGCGGCGGGCTCAACATCGCCCACGAGGCGGTCCACCGCCACGCCCGGGGGCCGGGGGCCGGGCGGACGGCGCTTCGCTGGATCGGCAGGGACGGCAGCCGGCGCGCCCTCACCCGCGCCGAGCTGTCGGCCGAGGTCCTGCGCTTCGCCGCGGCGCTCCGCGCTCGGGGCGTGCAGGCGGGCGAGCGGGTCTTCCTGCTCCTCGGCCGCATCCCCGAGCTCTACGTCGCGATGCTCGGCGCGCTCTCGGCCAAGTGCGTGGTCTCGCCGCTCTTCTCGGCCTTCGGCCCGGAACCGATCGCGACCCGGATCGGCATGGGCCAGGGTGCCATGCTGGTCACCACCCCCGAGCTCTACCGCCGCAAGGTCGAGGGCATCCGCGCGAGCCTGCCGACGCTCCGCCAGGTGATCCTGGTCGAGCGGGCGGCCGGCGGCGAGGCGATCGCCGGCACGATCTCCTGGTCCGACTTCCTGGCGGCGGGCGCGGATGGTTTCACCGTCCCGCCGACCGACCCCGAGGACCTCGCCCTCCTCCACTTCACGAGCGGCACCACCGGCCGGCCCAAGGGTGCGATGCACGTCCACGGCGCCGTGCTGACCCACTACGTCACCGGCCTCTACGCCCTCGACCTGCACGAGGACGACGTCTTCTGGTGCACGGCCGATCCGGGCTGGGTCACCGGCACGAGCTACGGGGTGATCGCGCCGCTCGTCCACGGCGTCACCAACCTCGTGGTCGAGGCCGAGTTCGACGCCCAGACCTGGTACTCGGTCCTGGCTGCCGAACAGGTCACGGTCTGGTACACGGCACCCACGGCGATCCGGATGATGATGAAGCTCGGGGCCGAGGCGGTCCGCGGCTACGATCTTTCGAAGCTGCGCTTCATGGCCTCGGTCGGTGAGCCCTTGAACCCGGAAGGCGTGATGTTCGGCGTCGAAGCCTTCGGCCGGCCGTTCCACGACAATTGGTGGCAGACCGAGACCGGCGGCATCATGATCGCCAATTACGCCGCGATGGACGTCGAGCCCGGCTCGATGGGCCGGCCCCTGCCGGGGATCGAGGCGGCGATCGTCCGACGCGAGGCGGACGGCACGCTGCGCATCCTTGAGGAGCCCGGGGTCGAGGGCGAGCTCGCGCTCAGGAAGGGCTGGCCCTCGATGTTCCGCGGCTATCTCGGCGAAGAGGAGCGCTACCGCAAATGCTTCGCCGGTGACTGGTACCTCACGGGCGACCTCGCGAAGAAGGACGAGGAAGGCTATTTCTGGTTCGTCGGGCGGGCCGACGACGTCATCAAGTCGGCCGGCCACCTGATCGGGCCGTTCGAGGTCGAGAGCGCGCTGCTCGAGCATCCGGCCGTGGCCGAGGCGGCGGTGATCGGCAAGCCCGACCCGATCGTGGGCGAGGTGGTCAAGGCGTTCGTCGCCCTGAAGCCGGGCTTCGAGGCGTCCGAGGATCTGCGCCGCGAGCTCCTGGGCCACGCCCGCAAGCGGCTGGGTCCGGCCGTGGCCCCCAAGGAGATCGACTTCCGCGCGAGCCTGCCGCGCACCCGCTCGGGCAAGATCATGCGCCGGCTTCTGAAAGCCCGCGAGCTCGGGCTGCCCGAAGGCGACCTCTCGACCCTCGAGAGCGACGAGCGGCCGGCCCAGGGAGAGCGCCCGTGACCGCCAAGGTCCGGCTCGACCGTCCGCGGCTCTTGGACCTGTTGCGGCAGATGATCCGCATCCGCCGCTTCGAGGCCACGTGCACGGAGCTCTACCAGGCGCAGAAGATCAGGGGATTCCTCCACCTCTACGACGGCGAGGAGGCGGTCTCGGTCGGGGTCACGGCGGTGCTCCGGCCCGAGGATTGGGTGGTGGCGACCTACCGCGAGCACGGCCAGGCGCTCGCCCGCGGCATCCCGATGCGCTCTTTGATGGCTGAGATGCTCGGCAGGCTCGAGGGTTGCTGCCGCGGTCGCGGCGGCTCGATGCACGTCTTCGATGCCACCACGCGCTTTCTGGGCGGCAACGCGATCGTGGGCGGCGGTCTGCCGCTCGCGGTCGGCACCGCCCTGGCCGACAAGATGCAGGGCCGCGGCTCCCTCACCTGCTGCTTCTTCGGCGAGGGTGCGGTCGACGAGGGCGAGTTCCACGAGAGCTTGAACCTGGCCGAGATCTGGAAGCTGCCGGTCCTGTTCGTCTGCGAGAACAACCTCTATTCGATGGGCACACCGCTCGCGACCGCCGAGGCCGAGACCGACATCGCCAAGAAGGCCGGCTGCTACCGCCTGCTCTCCGAGGCGGTCGACGGCATGGACGTGGTGGCGGTCGAAGCGGCGGCCGCGCGCGCGGTCGAGCGGATCCGCGCCGGCGCGGGGCCGGCCTTCCTCGAATGCCGCACCTACCGGTTCCGCGCCCACTCGATGTTCGACGCCCAGCTCTACCGCAGCAAGGAGGAGGTCGAGGCCTGGCGCCAGCGCGACCCGATCGAACGGCTCGCCCGCTGGATGGCCGAGACCGGCCTCCTGCACCCGGGCGAGCGGGAGGCGCTCGAGGCCGCGATCGACCGCGAGGTCGAGGACGCCGTGGCCTTCGCCGAGGCCGGCTCGCTCGAGCCGGTCGAGGAGCTCGAGCGCTTCGTGCTGATGGAGGAGGTGCCGCAGGAACGGCTCCCGGCCGGAGGCCGCCCGTGACGGCGCCCACCGTCACCTACCGGGAGTGCTGCAAGCAGGCGATCCGCGCCGCCCTCCTGGCCGACCCGCGGGTCTTCCTCATGGGCGAGGACGTCGGCCGCTACGGCGGCTGCTACGCCGTGAGCAAGGGCCTTCTCGAGGAATTCGGCCCCGAGCGGGTCCGCGACACGCCCTTGTCCGAGAGCGCCTTCGTCGGTGCCGGGATCGGGGCGGCGATCGCGGGCCTGCGGCCGATCGTCGAGATCATGACGGTCAATTTCTCGCTCCTCGCCCTCGACCAGATCCTCAACAACGCCGCCACGATCCCGCACATGTCGGGCGGCCAGTTCGCCGTGCCCCTCGTGATCCGCATGGCCACGGGCGGCGGCCGCCAGCTCGCCGCGCAACACAGCCACAGCCTCGAAGGCTGGTACGCGCACATCCCGGGCCTCAAGATCCTGGCACCGGCGACGCTCGAGGACGCCCGCTACATGCTCGCCCCGGCACTCCTCGATCCGAACCCGGTGCTGCTCTTCGAGCACATCATGCTCTACAACAGGGAGGGCGTGCTCGATCCGGCGGTGACCTCGGTCGACATCGACAAGGCGGCGATCCGCCGGCCGGGCCGGGACGTCACCCTCGTGACCTATGGCGGCTCGCTCTTCAAGACGCTCGAAGCGGCCGAGGAGCTCGCCCGCGAGGGGATCGAGGCCGAAGTGGTCGATCTGCGCGTGCTCCGCCCGCTCGATCAGGACACGATCCTGGCCTCGGTCCGCCGCACCCGGCGCTGCGTGATCGTCGACGAGGGCTGGCGGAGCGGGTCGCTTTCGGCCGAGATCGGGATGCGGATCGCCGAAGACGCCTTCTACGAGCTCGACGCGCCCTTGCGCCGGGTCTGCTCGGTCGAGGTGCCGATGCCTTATGCCGGCCACCTCGAGCAGGCGGCCCTCCCGAGCCGCGAGCGGATCGTGGCGACGGTCCGGGCCCTCCTGCGGCCCGGGAGCTGAGGGCCATGGGCCTGTTCCGCATGCCGTCCCTGGGTGCCGACATGGAGGCCGGCTCGCTCGTCGAGTGGCTCGTGAAGCCCGGCGACAGGGTGAAGCGCGGCCAGGTCGTGGCGGTGGTCGAGACCCAGAAAGGCGCGATCGAGGTCGAGTGCTTCGAGGAGGGCACGGTCGAGGAGCTCCTCCTCGCCCCCGGAGAGAAGGTGCCGGTCGAGACGCCCATGGCGCGGATCCGCGCAGCCGGCGAGGCGCCCGCCGCGGCTGCCGTACCGGCCCCTCCCCCGGCCGCCGCGGCGGTGCGCGCCGAGGCGCGGCCGGCACCCGCACCGCCGGCCCCACCGCCTTCGGCGCCGCCCCCCTCGCCCAAGGCGGCGGCCGGGCTCAGGGTCTCACCGGCGGCCCGCCGGCGGGCGCTCGAGCTCGGCGTCCCGCTCGACCGCATCCACGGCACCGGTCCGGACGGGGCGATCACGGTCGCGGACGTCGAGGCCGCGGCCCGGGGTGCTGCGGCCGAGGCCCCATCCCCGCCGCCGGCGCCGACCCCGGCCGCGCCGCCCACGGCCGAACCGGCCAAGCCCGCCCCGCGGCGCGGCTTCGACCCGGCCGAGATGCGCAAGGCGATCGCCGCGGCGATGAGCCGCTCGAAGCGCGAGATCCCGCACTACTACCTCGCGAGCACGGTCGAGATGACCCGGGCGCTCGCCTTCCTCGAGGCCGCCAACCGCGAGCGGCCGCCGCCCGAGCGGCTCCTGCCCGCCGTGCTGCTGCTCAAGGCGACCGCTCGGGCGCTCCAGGACGTCCCCGAACTCAACGGCTTCTGGCTCGACGGCGGGTTCCGGCCGGGGCCCGGGATCCATCTCGGCTGGGCCATCGCGCTGCGCGGCGGCGGTCTCGTCGCCCCGGCGATCCACGATGTCGACAAACTCGCGCTGCCCGAGCTCATGGCCGCCCTGCGCGATCTCGTCGGCCGGGCGCGCAGCGGCGGGCTCAAGAGCTCGGAGCTGGCCGATGCGACGCTCACGATCACGAGCCTGGGCGAGCGCGGCGCCGAATCGGTCCTGCCCGTGATCTACCCGCCGCAGGTGGCGATGGTCGGTTTCGGTGCGATCGTCACGCGGCCCTGGGTCGACGAGGCGGGCGGCCTCGTCGCCCGGCCGGTCGTCGAGGTGAGCCTCGCGGCCGACCACCGGGCGAGCGACGGCCATCTGGGCAGCCGGCTTCTGGCCGCGATCGACGCCCATCTGCAGCGACCGGAGACGCTATGACCCGAGACGAGCTCGAGCGCGTGGTGGCAGGCGTGCTCGCGGGCATCGCGCCCGAGGCGGACCTCGCCACGGTCAAGGCAGGCGAGGATCTGCGCGAGGCCTTGGACCTCGACTCGATGGACTTCCTCAACCTCGTGATCGGCCTGCACGAGAAGCTCGCGATCGACATTCCCGAGGCCGATTACCCGAAGCTCTTCAGCAAGGACGGTCTCCTGGCCTATCTCGCGGCCAGGACCGGCGGCTGATCGGGGGCGGAGTGCTGCTTGGAGCGGGTGATGGGAATCGAACCCACGACATACAGCTTGGGAAGCTGTCGTTCTACCACTGAACTAC
>CAZDFD010000093.1:0-16283 GCA_964504655.1 uncultured Geminicoccaceae bacterium | reverse complement strand
CAGATCGTGCGCGTCCGAGCCCGTGATGCGGACGTCGGCGAGGGTCCCGGGCGGCAAGGGCGCGTCGAGGATGACGCGGCCGTCGACCTCAGGGGCGTCGAAGCGGGTTCGGGCGACCGTGCGACCCTCCGCGTCCGGGCCGTCGACGAGCACGGGCTCGAGGCGGCCGACCTTGGCGGCGAGGCGCTCGGCCGAGATCCGGGCCTGGAGGTCCATGAGCCGGGCGCGGCGCTCCTCCTTGAGCTCCTCGGGGACCTGGTCGGGAAGCGCGCTCGCGGCTGCGCCTTCGACCGGCTCGAAGGTGAAGCAGCCGACCCGATCGAGCCGGGCCTCCTCGAGGAAGGCCAGAAGCTCGGCGAACTCCGCCTCGCTCTCGCCCGGGAAGCCCACGATGAAGGTCGAGCGGATGGCGAGCTCGGGGCAGATCCGCCGCCATTCCCGGATCCGCTCGAGCGTCCGCTCGGCCGCCGCCGGCCGGCGCATCGCCTTCAGGATGCGCGGGCTCGCATGCTGGAAGGGGATGTCGAGATAGGGGAGGATCTTCCCCTCGGCCATCAACGGGATCACCTGGTCGACGTGCGGGTAGGGGTAGACATAGTGCAGCCGCACCCAGACCCCGAGCCGGCCGAGCTCCCGGCAGAGGTCGAGGAAGCGGGTCTCGACCTCCCGCTCGCGCCAAGGTGCAGGCGCGTAGCGCAGGTCGAGCCCGTAGGCCGAGGTGTCCTGCGAGATGACGAGGAGTTCCTTGACGCCGGCTTCGACCAGGCACAGGGCCTCGGCCAGGACCTCGGGCAGAGGCCGCGAGACGAGATCGCCCCGGAGCTTCGGGATGATGCAGAAGCTGCAGCGGTTGCGGCAGCCCTCGGAGATCTTGAGGTAGGCATAGTGGCGCGGGGTGAGCTTGAGCCCGTGCGCCGGGACGAGGTCGAGGAAGGCTCTGTGCGGGGGCGGCAGGTGCGCGTGGATCGCCTCGACGACCGCCTCGGTCTGGTGCGGGCCAGTGACCGCGAGGACCTTCGGATGCTGGGCCAGGATCCGCTCGGGCTCGGCCCCGAGACAGCCCGTGACGATCACCTTGCCGTTCTGGGCCAAGGCCTCGCCGATCGCCTCCAGGCTCTCGGCGCGGGCGGAGAGGAGGAAGCCGCAGGTGTTGACCACGACGAGATCGGCGCCCTCGTAGGCGGGCGCGATCGCGTAGCCCTCGGCCCGGAGGCGGGTCAGGATCCGTTCGGAATCGACGAGCGCTTTCGCGCAACCGAGCGAGACGAAGCCGATCGCGGGCGGCTTCGGGCGGCGGGGGCGGGCGGCCTTCGGGGCGAGGGTGGCGGAGCTGCGCGCGGACATGGCGGGGGATATAGGGGGGCCGGCCAGCGGGCGCGAGGGGGCGGCCACTCGCTCTCCCGATGGGGCGAAGGCGACGCCGCTGGCGGCGAGAGCGGGTGAGGAAGCGAGCATGGGCGTAGCTTGCGGCTGCCGCGCCGAGATCGAGGGGCGGATCGTCGAGGTCCGTGGCGAGCTCGAGCGGCTGGGCGTGCGGGCCCTCCACCTGTTCGGTTCGGCGGCGCGCGACGAGCTCCGGGCGGACAGCGACGTGGACGTCCTGGTCGAACTCGACCGCCCCGCGACCCTCGAGGGCTTCATGGCACTCAAGGAGCTCCTCGAGGACCGGCTCGGCCGGCGGGTCGACCTGGTCACGCGGAACGCGTTGCGGCCGCGGCTTTTGGCGCGGATCGCGGGCGAGCTTCGGCGTGTCGCGTGAGGTGGACCTCTGGCTCGAGGACATCCTCGAGAGCGGGCGCCTCGTGTCGGGCTGGACCCGAGGCCTCGGGCCGGCCGAGTTCCGGGCCGACCGGCGCACGGTCGACGCCGTGTTGCGCAACCTCGAGGTCATCGGCGAAGCGGTGAAGCACGTGCCGGAAGAGCTCCGGAACCGTGAGCCCTCGGTTCCGTGGCGGCGGATCGCCGGCCTGCGCGACGTTCTCGCCCACGCCTATTTCGCGGTCGATCTCGACCTGATCTGGGACGTGGTGGCCAACCATCTCGAGCCGCTGCTCGAGGCGGCGTCGCGGCTGCGTGGCGAGGCGGGAGGGGATGACCGTGTCTGAGGAGAGCTCTCCCTCGGCTCGGGGCAGCGACGGCGCGCCGGCCCCGCCGATCCTCGATGCGCACATGCACTTGTGGGATCTCGCGCTCGGCCGGCATCCCTGGCTCTGCGGCGCGGCGATCCCGTTCCGCTACGGCGACTACGCGGCGATTCGGCGGAGCTTCTCGGTCGAGGATTACCGCCGGGCTTCGGCCGGGTTCGACCTCGTGGGCACGGTCTATGTCGAGGCCGAGTGGGATCCGGCCGATCCGCTCGGCGAGACCCGCTGGGTGCACGACGTGGCGGCGCGCGAGGGGTTGCCCTCTGCGATGGTCGCTCAGGCCTGGCTCGACCGCGACGATGTCGAGGAGCTCCTGGAGGCCCAGGCGGCCTTCCCCTTGGTCCGCGGGATCCGCCACAAGCCCAGGGTGGCCGCGGCGCCGGACCGGGTCGAGCCCGGGGCGCCGGGCTCGCTTTCCTGCCCGCGCTTCGCCCGCGGCTTCGCGCCCCTGGCGCGCCACGGCCTGTCGTTCGATCTGCAGGCACCGTGGTGGCACCTCGAGGAGGCGGCCCGGCTGTTCGCGCGGCATCCCGAGGTGCGGGTGGTCCTGAACCACACCGGGCTGCCCGCCGATCGCTCGCCCGAGGGCCTCGCCGGCTGGCGCGGGGCGATGGCCCGGCTCGCCGAACTGCCGCAGGTCGCGGTCAAGATCAGCGGGCTCGGGCTCCCCGGCCGGCCCTGGACGGTCACCGACAACGGCCCGGTCGTGCGCACGGTGCTCGAGCTGTTCGGGGTCGAGCGGTGTCTCTTCGCCTCGAACTGGCCCGTGGACACGCTGTGCGCCGAGCTCGCCACGATCTTCGCGGGCTTCCTCGAGATCACCCGCGATCTGGCCGAGGCCGACCGGCGCAAGCTCTTCGTCGGGAACGCCCGGCGGGTCTACCGGATCGAGCCGGCCGGGCCCGCAGGGTGAGGAGAGGGGCGGGCCAGGGCCCGCCCCTCGCGAGAGGGAGGGCCGAGGCTCAGCCCTTCCTGGTGACCGCCCAGATCACACCGCTCTTCGGCACGGTGTAGAAGGGCGAGGGCATGGTGAAGTCGGTGTACACCTCACCATAGTCGACGATGTACATGGTCGCCCCGTCGGTCGAGAACACGACGTCGTTCGGCCGCTCGAGGCCGCCGCGGTTCTCGGGCTTCTGGTAGGCGTTCGGGCCCATGTCGATGTTGCGGGCGAAGTAGGACCACTTGACGCCGGTGGGCTCGAGGAAGTCGACCCGGAGCACCGCGGGCCATGTGGGGATCAGGCTCTCCGGCCCCGTGTCGAGGATGCCGTAGACCGCGCCGAAGAGCGCGTTGTCGGCGCCGAAGCCCTTGGCCGACCAGGCCACCCCGTCGATCGGGTTGTTGGTGTCCCACTCGAGGACCGGGTTGATGTAGCCGTCCGGATTCGGGTTGGCCATGGTCAAGGGCACGCCGCGCACGCCGTCGATGTGCGGCTGGAACCGGTAGGGCGGCATCTTCGGCACGAAGGGCTGGTCGCCGATGAAGAGGTTCGGGTGCGGCCGGTCGACCTTGGAGCCGCGATAGGCGGTCCAGCCGAAGCGCTTGTTGGAGACGAAGCCGAACCCCTCCTTGTCCGGGAAGCCGGCGTCCTGGCCCTTGGCCGTCACGATGAACAGCCGCTCGGCGCCGTTCGCCACGCGGCGGTGGCCGAGATCGTTGGCGCCGTTGTCGGAGACCGCGAGCGCGTTCTCGAACTTGCTGCCCTTGGGCCCGAACTCGATGCCCGCCTGGTTGCGGAAGCCGTAGGCGTAGACCTCCATCTTCTCGTGCGGGTAGATCCCGTCGGCGCCGCGGTCGGTCATCTTGACCCGCATCACCGAGCCGCCGCAGGGCACGGTCGCCTTGACGATCTGGCCGGGCTTGGCCGCCACGCCGGCCGGCATGAAGGCGCCGGTCATCCGCCCGTCGGCGCTCTTCACGTTGAGGCCGGTGTGCACGATGTCGCGGCAGACCGGATCCCGGGGTGTCTTGGGCAGGTTCGGATCGCCGTGCTTGGCCCAGAACGGGTCGTTCGGGATGTCGACCCAGCCATGATTGTCGGGCTCGGCGAAGCCGGTGTTCGACGGCAGGCCGAGCGCGAAGTAGATGTAGCCGTCCTTGCAGGTGATCCCACCGTTCCGGTGGTCACCGATGAAGAGGTCCTTGACGATCAGCTCGAGCTTGCCGTCGACGCCCTTCTGCTGCCAGATCTTCTCACCGTACTCGGGGATGTAGACCGTGTCGTTCTCGGCGCAGTAGCCGATCTCGTTCATGACGGTCGTGAAGGTGCCTTTGCCGATCTCCTTCACGAGCTTGCCGGTCTTGTCGAAGACCTTGATGTGCGCGGGGTCGATGTCGTCCGGCCCGCCGAGGAGCTTGCCGGAGATCGCCACCCACAGATTGCCGTCCTTGTCGACCGTGGCCGAGGAGGGGGTGTCCAGGCCGGCGGCGAACACCTTGACCTCGTAGCCCTTGGGCACGACGACCTTGCTCGGGTCGGGCTTGACCGCGATCCGCTTGGCCCAGCCGCCGGACTGGCCGGTCCCCTGCATGTCCGCCCAGGCGCTGGAGAGCGCCAGGACCGAGACGCCCGCCGCGAGCGTCAGTGTGGTGACGAGCCTCATGCCGTTTCCTCCCCATCGGCCCGGCCTCGGCGACCCCTGCCGCCGACCCGGGTGTCCGTTCGGCGCCCGGCCGGAAGGCGTCAGCGCACGCTCAACCGGCGGATGTGCGCCACGATGCTGGCGATGTCCTCTTCGGAGATCGTGCCGCCCCAGGCCGGCATGTAGCTGGACTTGCCGACCGCGACGCCACCCTCGCGGATGACCGTCGTCAGATACTCGTCCGGCAGGAGCTCGACATAGCCCTTGCGGGTCAGGTTCTCGACGTGCGGCATGAAGGTGTGGGCGCCGCCCTGGCCGTCCGGGCCGTGGCAACCGGCGCAGTAGCGGCCATAGAGCCGGCCGCCGCGCTCGAGGTCGGCGGCCCGGCCGGCCGCGGCCGTGCCGAGCGCCACGAGGGCCGCGAGCGCGGCCGCCACCGTCCGGATCATGCGCCTCCCCTGCCGGCTCGCCCGGCCGCGTGTCGTTGGCCCGAAGGTTACGCGGCAACGCCCGGCCGATCAACCGGGGCGCCCATGCGCCGGTGGCGGACGGCCCCCGCCGCGCCTCGCGGCGTTGCGCCGGCCGGCGGCACCGCTAGGATCGGCGGCGATCGCACCGGGGAGGAGTCGGCGATGCGAGGCGCACGCACGCTCGGGGCGGCCCTGCCGGCCGCGATCCTGCTCCTGGCCGCCGGGCCGGCGCTGGCGCACAGCGAGACCGGCGTCGCCGGCGGGCTGGTGAGCGGCTTCCTGCATCCGCTGCTCGGCCTCGACCACGTCGTGGCGATGGTCGCGGTCGGCCTCTGGGGCGCCTTCCTCGGCCAGCCGGCGATCTGGCTCCTGCCGGTGACCTTCCCCCTGGTGATGGCGGTCGGCGGTGCCCTGGGCGTGCTCGGCATGCCGCTGCCGATGGTCGAGGAGGGGATCGCCGCCTCGGCGCTGGTGCTCGGCCTCATGGTGGCGCTCGCGGCCCGCCCGCCGCTCGCCCTGGCGGCGCTCCTGGTCGGCTTCTTCGCCCTGTTCCACGGCCACGCCCACGGCACCGAGCTGCCCGAGGCGGCCGACCCGGTCGCCTATGCGGTCGGCTTCGTGGTCGCCACGGGCCTCCTGCATCTCCTGGGCATCGCCTTCGGGCTCCTGGTCGGCAGCCGCGCCGGACGGCTCGCCGTGCGCACCGCCGGTGGCGTCATCGCGCTGGCCGGCCTCGCCTTCCTGACCGGCATGGTGTGAGCCGCGGCGCGCTTCGGACCGGGCTCGCGGCACTCGCACTCCTGGCCCCGGCCGGGCCGGCGGCGGCGCACGGCACCCTCGAGGGGGTGGGTGCCTTCTACGCCGGTCTCCTCCACCCCCTCCTCGTGCCGGCGCATCTGCTGCTGCTCCTGGGCCTCGGGCTGCGGGTGGCGCAGCGCGGCCGCGCCGCCGCACCCGCGGCGCTCGCCGGCTGGCTCTTCGGGCTCGGCCTCGGGCTCGGGATCGTCCTGGCCGGCGCCGGGCCGAGCGAGGCGCCGCTGCCGGCGCTCGCCCTGGCGGCGGCGCTCGGGCTGCTCCTGGCCGCCGCGGCGCCGCTGCCGGTGGCGGCGGGCGCGGCGCTCGCGGCGCTCGCCGGCCTCGCCCTCGGGCTCGATTCCGACCCCGGTGCCGCGGCCGACCCGGGAGGGCGGCCGCTGCAGCTCGCCGGCACCGCGGTCGGGGCCAGCACGCTCGTCCTCCTGGTCGGAGGCGCGCTGGTCGAGCGCCGGCCGGCCTGGCTCGCCCTCGGCCTCAGGGTCGCGGGCTCCTGGATCGCCGCAGCGGCGCTCATGGTGCTGGCGCTCGGACTGCGGCCCTGACCGGTCCGGCCCGAGCCGGGCGGGCTCAGACCATCTCGAGCTCGACCGTGCCCAGGGCCTCGACCTCGATCCGGTAGACGGCCGGCCGCTCGACCCACTGCGGCATGGTCATGGTGCCGAGGCTCAAGAACAGCCCGGCCTCGAGGCCACGGCCGAGCCGGCGGCGCTTCTCGACCGCGAACAGGAGCGCGTCCAAGGGGTGGCCGAGGAGCGCGGCGCCCGTGCCCTCGGCCACGAGGCGGCCGTCGACGAGCGTGCGGGCCGAGAGCCGGTCGAGCGGCGCCGCCGGGTCGAACGGCCGCTCCTCGCCCAGGATCGAGGCGGCGTTGTAGACATTGTCGGCGGCGAGCGTCGGCCCGCCCACGGTCTTGAAGTCCTGGTAGCGGTCGTCGACCACCTCGATCGCCGGCATGATGGTGGCGATCGCGGCCGCGACCTCGGCGCGGCCGTAGGGCTCGGAGCGGGCCGGCAGGTCGCGGCCGAGGCGGACCGCGATCTCGGTCTCGACGCCGGGCCGGACGAACGCCGCGCGCGGCAGCCGCGCCGGGCTCGCCTGGACGGTGGCAGCCAGGACCTCGCCCAGCACCGGCTCCTCGACGTTGATGAGCCGTCGCGTGTCCTCGGCGGTGCCGCCGATCTTGAGCCCGGCGACCGGGCCGAGCGCCCTGGCGAGCGCCCGGTTGGCGAGCGCCTGGGCGGCGTAGCCGTGGTCGAGCGAGCGCAGCCCGAGGATCCGCCCGAGCGGGGTGCGCGACAGCCGGCAGCGGATCACCCGGGCCGCCGCCTCGGCGAGTGTGGTCGCCTCCATCGATCCAGGCCTCCCGCCCGTTGCGCCCCGACCCCGGAAGCTTCTAGCCTCGGGCGCGGATCGGGGAAGTCGCCTTGGACGAGACCCTGCTGCGCCGGATCGAGGGCGCCCGCCTGGCGGTCGTGGAGCTCGCCCGGGCGCTCGTGCGGATCCCCTCGGTCAACCCGCCGGGCGAGGCCTACCGGCCGGCCTGCGAGCTCCTGGGCGAACGGCTCGCCGCGCGCGGCTTCGAGGTCCGCTATCTGCGCGCCTCGGGCACGCCCGGCGACAGCGACCGCTTCCCGCGCTGGAACGTCCTGGCGCGCCGCGAGGGCCGTGGCCCGGGACCCTGCGTGCACCTCAACGGCCACCTCGACGTGGTCGAGGCGGGCGAGGGCTGGACGGTCGATCCCTGGGAAGGGCTGGTGCGCGAGGGCAGGCTCTACGGCCGCGGCGCCTGCGACATGAAGGGCGGGATCGCGGCCGCGGTGGTGGCGGTCGAAACGCTCCTCGAGCACGAGCCGGATCTGCCCGGGGCGATCGAGATCTCGGGCACGGCGGACGAGGAATCGGGCGGCTTCGGCGGGGTCGCCTGGCTCGCGCGGGAGGGCTTCTTCTCGAGGCCGCGGGTCGACCACGTGATCATCCCCGAGCCCTTGAACGTCGATCGGGTGTGCATCGGCCATCGCGGGGTGTGGTGGGCCGAGGTCACCACGCACGGGCGGATCGCGCACGGCTCGATGCCGTTTTTGGGCGACTGCGCGGTCCGCCACATGGGCGCGTTTTTGCGGGCGCTCGAGGAGGAGCTCTGGCCGAAGCTCGCCCGGCGCCGGACCGCGATGCCCGTGGTGCCGGAAGCCGCGCGCGCCTCGACCCTGAACGTCAACGCGATCCACGGCGGCCAGCCGGAGGGCTTCGCGGGCCTGCCGAGCCCCTGCGTGCCGGACCGCTGCCGGATCGTCCTCGACCGGCGGTTCCTGATCGAGGAAGCGCTCGCGGACGTGAAGGGCGAGGTCCGCGCGATCCTCGAGCGGCTCGAGCGCGAGCGGCCGGGTTTCCGCTGGTCCTTGCGCGAGCTCATGGCGGTCGAGCCGGTGCTCGCCGACCCGGGCCTGCCCGTGCCGCGCACGGTCGCGAGCGCGATCCGCACGGTGCTCGGCACGGAGCCGGCCTTCGTCTGCTCGCCCGGGACCTACGACCAGAAGCACGTGGCGCGCATCGGCGGCCTCCAGGACTGCGTCGCCTACGGGCCCGGCATCCTCGATCTGGCGCACCAGCCCGACGAGTTCGTGGCGATCGAGGATCTGGTCACCGCGACCAAGGTCCTGGCACTCTCGATCCGTGCGCTCCTGCGCGGCGAGGCGGCTGCGCCCCGACACCGGCTCGGCTAGGATCGGGTGGAGCTTCGGGAGAGGATGGTCGTGGCCGAGGCGGCGGTTGCGAAGGGAAGGTGACGGTCGAGGCGTTCCTCGCCTTCGAGGGCGAGCCCGAGACCCGCTACGAGCTCGTGGACGGCCGGATCCTGCCGCTGGCGGGGCCCCTCGACGCGCACGGCACGATCGTCGGCAACGCCCTGTTCGAGGTCGCCGGGCGGCTACGGGAGCGGCCGCCCTGCCGGGCGGTCGTGGGCGGCGGGGTCGCGATCGACGCGCACAACTGGTTCGTGGCCGACCTCCCCGTCACCTGCGCGCCGCCCGAGGGACGCCGCGAGGTCGCGGAGCCGGTGCTGATCGTCGAGGTGCTCTCGGAATCCACGAGCGACCGCGACCTCGGGCGCAAGCTGCAGCGCTACATCCGCCTGCCGAGCGTGCAGGAGATCTGGCTGGTCGACAGCGGCGAGCGCTGGGTGCAGGTCTGGCGGCGGGCGGGGGAGACCTGGATCGTGACCCTGCCGCTCACGGCGTCGGCGAGCTTCCGCAGCGAGGTCCTGGGCGGCGCCGAGATCGGCCTCGACGGGCTCTACCGGAACAGCGCGCTGTGAGGGACGGCACGACGGCGGGCGGGGAGCCGCGGCCCGGGCCGCGCAATGCCTTGACCGACGTGGCGGGGCTTAGGGTCGGCAACGCCCGGGACCTGCGGGTGCGCACCGGGGTCACGGTCGTGCTCACGGAGGTGCCGGTGCTGGCCGCGGTCGACGTCCGCGGCGGCGCGCCGGGCACGATCAACAGCGAGGCGCTCGGGCCGGGCGGGCTGATCGACACCCTCCACGCGGTGGTGCTCGCCGGCGGCTCGGCCTTCGGGCTCGCCGCGGCGACGGCACTGATGGCGCCCTTGGCCCGTGATGGTCGCGGCTTCCGCGACTGGGGGCCGACCGTCCCCCTGGTCGCGGGGGCGATCCTGTTCGACCTGTTGAACGGCGGCGAGAAGGAGGGGATCGGGCCCGAGCTCTACGGCCGGCTCGCGCTCGAGGCCTATGCGGCGGCGGGCCCGGAGGTGCCGCTCGGCAAGGAGGGGGCGGGGTTCGGCGCGATCGCCGGGCCGCTCGAGGGCGGGCTCGGCACCGCCTCGGTGGTCGATCCGGCGACCGGCGTCACGATCGGGGCGCTGGTCGCGGTCAACGCGCTCGGCGGGACGACCTTTCCGGACGAGGCGGCGTTTTTGGCCGGGCACCTGGCGCTCGCGGACGAGCTCGGCCCGGTGCCGCCGCCGCGCCGGCCGACCGGCGCGCGCTTCGAGACCAAGGGCGGGCTCGGCCAGGCACGGCTCGGCCAGAACACGACGATCGGGGTCGTGGCGACCGACGCGGCCCTCGACCGCGACGGGCTGCGCCGGCTCGCCCTGCACGCGCAGAGCGGGCTCGCGCAGGCGATCCGGCCGGTGCACACGCTGTTCGACGGCGACACGATCTTCGCGCTCTCGACCGGCGCGGTGCGGCCGCCCGAGCGGCCCGATCTCCTGATCCGGCTGGGCGCGCTCGTGGCCGACTGCACGGCACGCGCGGTGATGCGCGGGGTGCAGGCGGCGGTCCGGCTGGGCGAGGTGCCCTGTTGGCGCGAGCGGCTCGAGGGAGGCGGGGCATGACGGCACCGCTCGCGCTCTGGCACAGCACGCCCGCCAACGAGCGGCCGTTCGCGGAGCTCCTGCGCGAGCTCGCGCCCGACATCCCGCTGGTCCACCGCACCCGCGCCGACCTCCTCGAGGCGGCCCAGCCCGAGCTGACCCCGCGCGTGCGGCGGGCGGTGGCGCTCGACATCCTGGAGCTCGCCGACGGCGGCGCCGCGGCCGTGCTCTGCACCTGCTCGACGCTCGGCCCGGGGGCGGAGAGTGCGGCCGAGCTCACGCCCGCCCCGGTGCTCCGGGTCGACCGGCCGATGGTCGAGGCGGCGCTCGACCGCGGGCCGCGGATCCTCGTGGCCGCGGCGCTCGCGAGCACGCTCGGGCCGACCCGCGATCTGCTCGCGCGGGTCGCCCGCGAGCGGGGAATGGCGATCACCCCGCGGGAGCTCCTGTGCGAGGGCGCCTGGGCGTTCCAGGAGCGCGGCGACCGGGCGGGCTACTGGCGGGCGGTGGCGAGCGCGATCCGCGAGCGGGCGGGGCCGGCCGATGCGATCCTCCTGGCGCAGGCCTCGATGGCCGGGGCGGTGGAGCTCCTGGCCGATCTGGGCATCCCCGTGCTCGCGAGCCCGCGGCTCGGCGCCGAGGCCGCGATCGCCGCCTGGCGGCGGGCGGTGGCCGGCTGAAGCGGCGCCCGGGTCGGGCTCAGCGGCCGAACGGGCCCGCGAAGATGAACCAGGCGCCGAGCGCGATGCAGGCGAAGCCCACCGCGTAGTTGAGCGTGAACGGCTCCTTCAGGAACCAGACCGAGAAGCCGGCGAAGATCAGAAGTGTCACGATCTCCTGGATCGTCTTGAGCTGGGCGGCGGAATAGACGGCGTGGCCGATCCGGTTGGCGGGCACGGCGAGCCAGTATTCGACGTAGGCGATGAGCCAGCTCACGGTCACCGCCTGCCACAAGGGCACGGCCTTGAAGCGGAGATGGCCGTACCAGGCGATGGTCATGAAGACGTTCGAGAGCACGAGGAAGAGGATCGGGACGATCCAGGGTGCGAGCGGCGCTCCCGGCGCGAGCCAGGCGGGCACGGGCGGGCGGCCGTCGGCGGCTCAGCGCAAGGGCTCGAGCACGCTCACATAGGAGGCCACGCAGGCCCCGCCCATGTTGTAGACGCCGCCGAGCCGGGCACCCTCGACCTGCATGTCCCCGGCCTCGCCGCGGACCTGCATGGCGGTCAGCACGTGCATCGAGACGCCGGTGGCGCCGATCGGGTGGCCCTTGGCCTTGAGCCCGCCCGAGGGGTTCACGGGCAGCCTGCCGTCCTTCTGGGTCCAGCCCTCGAGGGCGGCGCGGGCACCCTGGCCGCGCGGGGCGAGGCCCATGGCCTCGTACTCGAGCAGTTCGGCGATCGTGAAGCAGTCGTGGGTCTCGACCAGATCGAGATCCTCGAGGGTCAGCCGGCCGCGCGCGAGCGCCTTCTTCCAGGCCTGCTCGCAGCCTTCGAAGGCGACCACGTCGCGCCGGCTCATCGGCAGGAAGTCGCTCACCTGCGCCCAGCTCCGGAAGGCCACCGCCTTCCTCATGGCGAGCGCGGTCTCGAGGTCGGCGAGCACGAGGGCCGCGGCACCGTCCGAGACGAGCGAGCAGTCGGTGCGCTTCAGGGGCCCGGCCACGATCGGGTTCTTGTCCGAGACGGCACGGCAGAAGGCGAAGCCCAGGTCCTTGCGCATCTGCGCCCAAGGATTGGCGCAGCCGTTGCGGTGGTTCTTGGCGGCGATCGTGGCGAGCGCGTCGGACTGGTCGCCGTGAAGTTGGAAGTAGCGCTGGGCGATGAGCCCGAACACGCCCGCGAAGCCGCCCTCGATGCCGCGCTCCTCCTCGAGGTAGCTGGCCTTCAAGAGGGTCTCGCCGATCCGCGCGCCGTCGAGCTCGGTCATCTTCTCGACGCCCACGACGAGGACGATCCGCGCTTCCTTGGCGAGGATCGAGCGGAGCCCGGCATGGACCGCGGCCGAGCCGGTGGCGCAGGCGTTCTCGACCCGGGTGGCGCGCTTGAAGCGCAGCTCGGGGTCGGCCTGGAGCACGAGCGAGGCGGTGAAGTCCTGGGCCACGAAGCCGCCGTTGAAATGGCCGAGCCAGGTCTCGTCGACCTCGGCGGCGGCGATCCCGGCATCGGCGAGCGCGCCGCGCGCGGCCTCCACGACGAGGCTCTCGACGCTGCGGCCCTCGTGCTTGGCGAAGGGCAGGTGGCTCCAGCCGACGATGCAGGCGGTCATGCGGTCCTCGCGCGGTTGCGCGGCCGCACCCTACTCGGCCGGCTGGCCGCCTCCAAGGGGCCGCGCATCCGGGAGGAAGCGCAGCTCGCCGGGCCAGCCGGAGGGGGCCGAAGCCGGCGCCTCCGCGAGCCCGCTCGGCGCCACCGCCGGCCCGGTCGCCGCCCCGTTCGCCGGCGCGGCCGCGGGCGCCGCCGCGGCCGGGGCCGGGCCGCGCCGCAGCCGCGCCGCCAGCCGCTCGGCGGCGTCGGGTGCCGCCGGCTGCGGCAGGGCGGCCCCGCTCAGCGCCGCCACCAGGATGGCGTGCACCCGCATCAGATCGGCGTGCGCCCGGCCGCCGGGCGCCTCGGCGCCGATCCACCGCCCGCTCGCGAAGGCCGCCTCCCAGGCCGGATCGGCCCAGAGCGGCGGGGTCAACGGCTCGCCCAGCCGCGGCAGCGGCCCGAGCTCCGGGCGGCGGCGCAACAGGCCCGGGCGCGGCGTGCGGGTCGGCACGATCCAGCCCCTGGGCCAGCCCTCCGACCCGGCCTCGGGCACGCCGCCGGCGCGCTCGCGCCGCGCCGCGCGCAGATAGTGGAGGGTGCGCTGCAGGGTGGTGACGTCGACCCGGCTCGGCGCCGAGGGCACCAGCACCGCGTCGGCCACGAGGCAGGCGGCGGCGAGCGCCGCGGTCAGCACCGCCGGCAGGTCGACCACCACCACCTCGGCCGACCGCCGCACGCCGTCGACCAGGCCGACCCAGGCGCCGGCGCCGCGCACGTCGCGGATCGGCGCCTCCATCACCTCGCAGGGCAGCAGCCGGTGCGAGGCCCAGCGCGCCGCGGTCTGCTGCGGGTCGGTGTCGAGCAGGACGGTGCGGCGACCCTCGGCGGCGAACGCCGAAGCGAGGTTGACGGCGAGCGTGCTCTTGCCGACGCCGCCCTTGAGGTTGCCGACGGCCAAGAGGAGACCCATGGTGCCTTCCCCGGCAGATGGCGCGCCCGCGCCGGCCGTTCGGGCAGCCTAGCGCGGTCTCGCGCCTTTGGCGAGAGGCCGGGTGCCGGATAACCTATAGTTGAACAGATCGCGCCGCCAGTCCATCGTCCGGCGGGTGCCGCGGCTCAGCCGGCCGGGGCCGCGCGACCGCCCGTGCTCTGCGCCTCGCGCGGCGCGATCGCCATCGGCGTCGGCCGCTCGAGCAGGAGCGTGGCGGCCAGGAGCACGCCGACCAGGATCAGGATGACGCGCTGCACCATCGAGGCGCCCTCCACGCGACGCCCCGGCGCCGCGCTCACGGAGGGCCCTTATAGCGCGGGTCCGGCGGCCGCCGCGTGACGCGAATCACCCCGCGCACCCGGATGTGACGGCTGGCGCACGACTGTGGCCCGGGAGCAACAGGGGTCGGGGCCGGACGCCCCTCGCGGGGTCAGGCGAAGTCGGACGCGCCGAGCCCGGTGGTGCCGTAGAGCAGGACCGAGCTGCCGGCGCCGCCGCCGAAGCCGGACAGGTCGATCGCGGTGGCCAGGGCCACCGGCGCGATCTCGCCCGGCGCCAGCATCTGCTCGCTGCGGATCGCGACCGCGGCGTCGCCGTCGTCGAGCACGCCGTTGCGGTTGCTGTCGAGCTGCGAGAAGCCGATCCGGGTGCCGTTGCCGAGCAGGATCTCGAGCCGGTCCTCGCCGCGCACGAAGTCCATGATCTCGTCGCGGCCCTGGCCGACCCGGAAGGTGTCGCGGCCGCCCTGGCCGAAATAGAGGTCGTTGCCGCCGTTGCCGGCGAGGAACTGCCCCGAGCTCGAGCCGAACAGCCAATCGTCGCCCGAGCCGCCGCCGAGCGAGCCGGAGCCGGCCAGGAGCGTGTAGGTCCGGGTCGGCACGAAGTCCTCGGCCGAGAGGCTGGTGACGCCCAGGAGCGTCATCACGTGCGGCCCGGCATCGAGCTCGCCCGAGCCGACGAGGCCCGCCGCCACGAGCGCCGCGCCCACGTCGAGCTCGATCGAGAGCGCGGTGCGGCCGTTGGCGGTGACGGTGTCGACGTCGACGAAGCGGTCGCGGGCATCCAGCACGCCGTCGCCGTTGCTGTCGAACAGCTCGAAGCCGCCGCGGCGGAAGGTGTCGCTGCCGTCGAAGCGGTAGAGCACGACGTCGACCCGGTCCTCGCCCGGGGTGAAGTCGAGCACCACGTCCTGGTTCGGGCCGAGGCCACGGGTCGGGTAATAGTCGGCGTGGCGGTCCTGGACCCAGAACCGGGCCTCGAAGATGTCGTTGCCGGCGCCACCGATCAGGATGTCGTTGTCGTCCGAGCCGGCGGCGCCGGGTGCCCGGAAGCCGCCGATGATCCGGTCGTTGCCGGTGCCGCCGTCGACCAGGTCGCGGCCGCCATAGCCGCCGAACACGTAGTCGTCGCCGCTGCCGCCCTTGAGGATGTCGTCGCCGTTGCCGCCGTCGAGCGTGTCGTTGCCGCTGCTGCCGTCGAGCAGGTCGTCGCCGCCGAACGATTCGATCGCCTTCTGGCGCAGCTGGCTGTCGACCGAGCCGTCGCCGGCCAGATAGTCGTCGCCCTTGCCGCCCTTGACCGAGTCCGCCTCGCCACGGCCGATCAGGAGATCGTCGCCGCCCTTGCCGTCGATCAGCTCGGCGAGCGAGGTGCCGTTCAGGGTCTCCGAGGCGTTCGAGCCGAGCACCTTGGCGGCGCGCGACTTGGCCGCCTGCGCCGCGTCGTCGATGGCGGCGGCGCTCGAGCGCCACTCCTCGTCGTACGCGCTTGTGGCCTTGAACTTCACCATCGCTCGCTCCGACGAGGCCCTTCCCGGACCGTCCGGGGCACGCGTCCCCGGCGGGCGTGCCGACACGGGCACGGCCGCACCTCTCTAGACGAGCCCGCCGCCCAGGCAACCCCCGCAGCCGTAGCACGCCTCGGTTAACGGTCCCTTTCCGCGCGACGGCATAGCCCGGTGCCGGGATCCGGGCGGCCCGTTGCCAGCCGGCCACGCCGTGGCTAGCAAGCGCCCGGGTCGAGCGTCCGGCGCCCCGGGCGGCCGGCACCCGCAGCACGGAGAGAGCGAGCATGATCAAGCGGAGACAGGTGGTCGCCGCCGCGGCGGGCGCCGCGGCGGGCGGCGCCGCGGCCTTCCCGGCCCCGGCGATCGCGCAGGGCGCGCCGGAGATCAAGTGGCGGCTGACCTCGAGCTTCCCCAAGTCCCTCGACACCATCTTCGGCGCCGCCGAGGCGCTGGCCAAGCAGGTGGCCGAGCTCACCGACGGGAAGTTCCAGATCCAGGTGTTCGCCGCGGGCGAGATCGTCCCCGGCCTGCAGGCCGCGGACGCGGTCTCCAACGGCACGGTCGAGTGCTGCCACACCGCCTCCTACTACTATTTCGGCAAGGACCCGACCTTCGCCTTCGGCACGGCGGTCCCGTTCGGCCTCAACTGCCGGCAGATCAACGCCTGGAACTACATCGGCGGCGGGATCGAGCTCCTGAACGAGTTCTACAAGAAGTTCAACATCCACGGACTGCCGGCGGGCAACACCGGCGCCCAGATGGGCGGCTGGTTCCGCAAGGAGATCAGGACCGTCGCCGATCTCTCCGGCCTCAAGATGCGCATCGGCGGCCTGACCGGCCGGGTGGTGAGCAAGCTCGGCGTGGTGCCGCAGCAGATCGCCGGCGGCGACATCTACCCGGCGCTCGAGAAGGG
>CAZDFD010000092.1:4399-16685 GCA_964504655.1 uncultured Geminicoccaceae bacterium | reverse complement strand
CTGGCGGAGGGGAAGGGATTCGAACCCTCGATAGGGCTTTGGGGCCCTATAACGGTTTAGCAAACCGCCGCCTTCAGCCACTCGGCCACCCCTCCGCGGCCTCCGCCTTATGCGGTCGCCCCGCGGCCGCTGTCAACGCGAGCAGCCCGGCCGCCGGCGCCGGCCGGCCGCGATCGGGCCGCGTCCAGAGCCGTGGATCTCGACCGCGTCGCGCGTCCGTTCCAACGACAGATCGCCCGACCGCTCCATCGCCACCCCGGTTCGTCTCCGGGATCGACGACGACGCGCGAGGACGGCCGCGCGAACGCGCAGCACCTGGGGCGGGGCAGCGCCGCCACGCACGACCCGCTCGAGCTGGTCCGCCGCGGGCCGCCGCTCGCGGAGCTTCGCCCGGCCGCCTGAGCGCCGCCACCCTCGCCCCGACGCCGGAGCGGCCCCGCCCGGCGCGACGGTTGCCGCTCGCCTCCGCGCCCGGAGCCGGCTACCTCGGTGCCGGGTGGAGGCGGGCGCCCGCACCGCCGCCGACGGCGGAGGGCCCGACCGCCCGAAGTGGCCGCGCGGCGTCGCGCGTCGAGGACCATGGAGCACGCCGCCTTCCCGGTCGGCACCGCCGACATCCTCCTCTTCCTCGCCGTGGCCGGCGTCGTGGTGCCGATCCTGCACCGGCTCGGCGTCGGCCAGGTCACCGCCTATCTGGCGATCGGCGTGCTGGTCGGCCCGCACGTCCTGGGCGAGCTCGCCCGGACGCTGCCCTGGCTCGCCTGGATCACCTTCGCCGACCGCGCCGCGGTCGAGCGGCTGGGCGGCCTCGGGGTCGTGTTCCTCCTGTTCATGCTCGGCCTCGATCTGTCGTTCGAGCGGCTGGCCGCGCTGCGCCGCTGGGTGGCGGGCCTCGGCCTCCTGCAGGTGGCGGTCACCGGGTTCGTGATCGGCCTGATCGCCTGGGCCTTCGGCAACCCGCCCGGGGCGGCACTCCTGCTCGGCGCCTCGCTCGCGCTCTCCTCGACCGCGATCGTCCTCCAGCTCCTGATCGAGCGGCGGCGCCAAGCGACGCTCGCCGGGCGGGTCGCCTTCGCCGTGCTGCTGGCCCAGGACCTGGCGGTCGTCCCGATCCTGCTCCTGGTCGAGCTGATCGCCCGGACCGGCGGCGGCGATCCCTGGCTCGCCGCCCTCGAGACCCTGCTCCTGACCGGCCTGTTGGCGGCGGCCCTCCTGGTCGCCGGGCGGCGCGGCCTGCGCCCGCTCCTGCGCCTGGCGAGCCGGGTCGGCGGCCGCGAGGTGCTGGTGGCGCTGGTGCTCCTGCTCCTGATCGGCAGCGCCTGGCTCGCCTCGCTCGCCGGCGCCTCGCCGGCGCTCGGCGCCTTCCTGGCCGGCGTGCTCCTGGCCGAGAGCGACTTCCGCCACACCATCGAGGCCGACATCGAGCCCTTCAAGGGCCTGCTCATGGGCCTGTTCTTCGTGAGTGTGGGGACCACCGTCGATCCGCTCGCGATCCTGGCCGAGGCGCCCTGGATCCTGGCCTCGGTGGCGGGCCTCCTGGCGATCAAGGCGGCACTTTTGGCGGCGCTCGGGGCGGGCCTCGGCCTGCCGCGCGACGTCGCGGTCGAGGTCGGCGTGCTGCTCGGCCAGGGCGGCGAGTTCGCGCTCGTGGTGCTGGCCCTGGCGGTGCACGGCGGCGTGCTGCCGGCCGAGGTCGGCCGCTTCATGGTGGCGGTGGTCCTGGTCTCGATGCTGGCCTCGCCGGCGCTGGCCGGCCTCGCACCGCGCCTGGGCGCGCTCGCCCGTGGCCGCGGCACCGGCCGCGCGAGCGAGCCGCCGCGGCTCGCCGAGCAGGCCGGCCACGTCGTGATCGCCGGCTTCGGGCGGGTCGGGCAGATCGTCGCCCGGCTGCTCGACGAGGCGCAGCTCCCCTGGCTGGCGCTCGACCTCGACGCCGAGCTCGTCGCGGCCGAGCGCCGGCGCGGCCGGCCGGTCCATGTGGGCGATGCCGGCCGGCCGGAGATCCTGGGCCGCGCCCGCCTCGCCGAGGCGCGGGCCCTCGTCGTCACCCTCGACCAGCCGGAGCGGGCCGAGCGGGCGGTCGCAGCCGGGCGGCGGATCGCCCCCGGGATCGCGGTCGTGGCGCGCGCCCGCGATCCGGCGCATGGGCGAAGGCTGGTCGGGCTCGGTGCCGACGCGGTCGTGCCCGAGACGCTCGAGGCGAGCCTGCAGCTCGCCGGCCGGGCCCTCGAGACCCTGGGCCTGCCGGCCGAGGAGGTCGCCGCCCGGCTCGGACGCGAGCGCGACCGGCTGCTCGATCCCTCGGCCGGCTGAGGCCCCGGCTTCAGCCGAGCGGCCGGCCGAGCCGCCCGGCCAGGTCCTGGATGAACTGCCAGGCGACCCGGCCGGAGCGGGCGCCGCGGGTGGTCGCCCACTCGAGCGCCTCCTGGCGCAGGAGCGCCGCCTCGACCTCGAGCCCGTGATGGCGGGCGTAGCGCTCGACCATCTCCAGATAGACCTCCTGGCCGCAGGGGTGGAAGCCCAGCCACAGGCCGAAGCGGTCGGACAGCGAGACCTTCTCCTCGACCGCCTCGGACGGGTTGATCGCGGTCGAGCGCTCGTTCTCGATCATCTGCCGCGGCATCAGGTGGCGGCGGTTCGAGGTGGCGTAGAAGAGCACACTCGCCGGGCGCCCCTCGATGCCGCCCTCGAGCACCGCCTTCAACGACTTGTAGGAGGTGTCGTCCTGGTCGAACGACAGGTCGTCGCAGAAGATCAGGCAGCGCCGCTCGCTCCGCGCCAGGAGCTGGAGGAGCCGCGGCAGGCTCTCGATCTCCTCGCGGTGGATCTCGACCAGCACGAGGGGGCCGAGCCCCTCCTCGTTGACGCGCGCGTGCACCGCCTTGACGAGCGAGCTCTTGCCCATGCCGCGGGCGCCCCAGAGGAGCGCGTTGTTGGCGGGCAGGCCGCGGGCGAAGCGGCGGGTGTTGTCGAGCAGGATCCCGGCCACCCGGTCGATGCCGCAGAGCAGGTCGAGCTCGACCCGCGCCACGCGCGCCACCGGCCGCAGCCGCTCGCCCGCCTCGAACACGAAGGCGAGGGCGGCGTCGAGCGCCACCGCCGGCGGTGCCGGCGGCGCCAGCCGCTCGAGCGCCGCCACGGCGCGCGCAAGGAGCGGGGCGAGGTCGGACTCGGGCATGCGGGCTCCCCGAAGCGGGCCGGTGCGGGCGGCGGCGGAGGCTAGCAGCGCCGCGCCGGGCCGCAAGCCGCGGCCGCCGGCCGGGTGCGGTTGCATCGCCGCCGGCCACCGCTATAGTCCGCGCCCGTCCGGTCTCATCACCCTTCCGAGGAGCCGATGCTGGTCTCTCCGGCCTACGCCCAGGGCTCGGGCGCCGCGGGCGGCGACGTGTTCGTCTCGCTCCTGCCGCTCGTCCTGATCTTCATCGTCTTCTACTTCCTGCTGATCCGTCCGCAGCAGCAGAAGATGAAGCAGCACAGGTCGATGCTCGAGGCGCTCAAGAAGGGCGACCAGGTGCTCACCGGCGGCGGCATCGTTGGCAAGGTGACCCGGGTCGACGCCGACGGCATGGTCATGGTCGAGATCGCCCAGGGCGTGCAGGTCAAGGTCGCCAAGGGCACGATCAGCGATCTCCTCAACAAGCCGGCACCCGCCGCCAACGAGAACGCCGGGGCGGCGGCCGGCAGCGGCGGCGCCGGCGGCGGGCTCTTGAGCCGGCTGTTCAAGCGCTGAGCGGCGGCGCCGCGCCGTGCAGCCGCAGTCCTGGAAGCTCGCCCTGGTCCTGGGCGTTTGGGCGGTCGCGCTCCTCGCCCTGATCCCGAACCTGGTCGGCCGCGACACGCTCGCCCGCCTGCCGGGCTTCCTGCCGAGCAACCAGATCGTGCTCGGCCTCGACCTGCAGGGCGGCTCGCATCTCCTGCTCGAGGTCGAGGCCGGCGCGGTCGTCAAGGACCGCCTCGAGCAGCTCGTGGGCGAGGTGCGCACCGCGCTGCGCGGCGCCCAGATCGGCTATCGCGGGCTCGGGCTGCAGGGCGAGCAGGTGGTCCTGCAGCTGACCGAGCCCGGCCGCCTGTCCGACGCCCAGGCCAGGCTCGGCGAGCTCAACCCGCTCCTGCCCACGGCCGGGTTCGGCGCCGGTGCCGCCCGCGAGCTCGAGATCGAGACCGGCGCCGACGGCCGGATCGCGCTGCGTCTGTCCGAGCGGGCGCGCGCCGAGCGGATCGGTGCGGCCGTCACCCAGTCGCTCGAGGTGGTGCGCCGGCGGATCGACGAGATCGGCACCCGCGAGGCCTCGATCCAGCGCCAGGGGGTCGACCGGATCCTGGTCCAGGTGCCGGGCGAGCGCAACCCGGAGGCGATCAAGCGCCTGCTCGGGCGCACCGCGCGGCTCACCTTCCACATGGTCGAGCTCGAGGTCGACCCGGCCGAGGTCCGCTCCGGCCGCGGCCCGGCCGGGCTCGTGGTGCTGGACGCCGCCGAGCGCGAGGGGCCGCGGCAGTGGGTGGTGCGCCGCCAGGTCGAGGTCTCGGGCGAGAGCCTGATCGACGCCCAGGCCACCTTCCAGAACAACGAGCCGGTGGTGAGCTTCCGCTTCGACACCAACGGCGCCCGCAAGTTCGGCCGGATCACCCAGGAGAACGTCGGCCGGCTGTTCGCGATCGTGCTCGACGACAAGGTGATCTCGGCGCCGCGGATCCGCGAGCCGATCCTGGGCGGCTCGGGCATCATCTCCGGCAGCTTCACGACCGAGAGCGCCAACGAGCTCGCCGTGCTGCTGCGCGCCGGTGCCCTGCCGGCGCCCTTGGCCGTGATCGAGGAGCGCTCGGTCGGCCCCGATCTCGGCGCCGATTCGATCCGCGCCGGCACCATCGCGGTCGTGGTCGCCTCGGTCCTGGTGCTCGCCTACATGGTGATTTACTACGGCGTGTTCGGGATCTTCGCGAACGTGGCGCTCGTTTTGAACGTCGTCATGATCCTCGATCTGATGACGCTGCTCGGCGCGACGCTGACCCTGCCGGGCATCGCCGGGATCGTCCTCACGATCGGCCAGGCGGTCGATTCCAACGTGCTGATCTACGAGCGGATCCGCGAGGAGGCGCGGGTCGGGCGGACGCCGTTCGCCGCCATCAACGCCGGCTTCGGCGAGGCCACGCGGACGATCGTGGACGCCAACCTCACGACCCTGATCGCGGCGGCGGCGCTGTTCCAGTTCGGCAGCGGGCCGGTCAAGGGCTTCGCCGTGACGCTCGCCTTCGGCATCATGACCAACATGTTCACCGCCGTGACCTTCACCCGGGCGATGGTCGAGCTCTGGTACCGCCGGACCCGCCCGGCCGTGATCCCGCTCTGAGGGGCCGCCCATGCAGCGCCTGCGGCTGATCCCCGACGACACCCGGATCCCGTTCTTCCGCTACCGCTGGATCGCCTTCGTCTGGTCGCTCGTCGTGCTGGGGCTGACCGTGGCGCTGATCGCGGTCCAGGGCCTCAACCTCGGGATCGACTTCAAGGGCG
Organism: uncultured Geminicoccaceae bacterium; assembly: GCA_964504655.1. Classification (GTDB taxonomy): domain Bacteria; phylum Pseudomonadota; class Alphaproteobacteria; order Geminicoccales; family Geminicoccaceae; genus JANXAZ01. The sequence continues at coordinate 11,176 of CAZDFD010000092.1, read as the reverse complement.
GGATCCTGCTCGAGGTGCGCACACCGGCGCCGGCCGACCTCGCCGCGATGCGCGGCACGCTCGGCGGCCTCGGCCTCGGCGAGATCGCCCTCCAGGACGCCGGCAGCGACCGCGACGTGCTGATCCGCGTGGCCCTGCCCGAGGGCGGTGCCGAGGCGCAGCGGATCGCGATCGAGCGCATCAAGGGCGCGCTCGACGGGCTCATGGGCGCCGGGATCGACTATCGCCGCGCCGAGTTCGTGGGCCCCCGGGTCAGCCGGGAGCTGTTCATCGGCGGCGTCTACGCGGTCCTGATCTCGCTCGTGGGTGTCTTGATCTATCTCTGGTTCCGTTTCGAGTGGCAGTACGGGATCGGCGCCATCGCCGCGCTCCTCCACGACGTGAGCGCCGCGGTCGGGCTCTACGCCCTGACCCAGATCGAGTTCAACCTGACCAGCCTGGCCGCACTCCTGACCATCGTCGGCTACTCGCTCAACGACACCGTCGTCATCTACGACCGGGTGCGCGAGAACCTGCGCAAGTACAAGTCCATGCCGATCGAGGAGCTGCTCGACCGCTCGATCAACGAGACCCTGGCGCGCACCCTCTCGACCTCGCTCACCACCCTCCTGGCCCTGGTCGCGCTGTTCGCGATCGGGGGCGAGGTGATCCGCGGCTTCACGATCATCATGATCTGGGGCGTGTTCGTCGGCACCTACTCGACCATCTACATCGCCACCCCGATCCTCTACTACCTCAACCTGCGGCGGTCGGTGGAGGCGCCGGCGGCATCGGCGCCGCGGCCGGGCTGAGCCCGTGCGGCCGCGCGAGCTGGCACCGGTCGCGACCGGCGAGCGGCCCTTCGTGCAGGCCTACCGGCCGGGCGGCTTCAGGGTCGCGGGCCAGGTCCACATGGGCCCGCTCCTGCTCCTCCCCGACCGGCTCCTGCCCTGGCGGCCGGCCGACCCGGCGGCGTTCGTTGCGGACGACTTCCTGGAGCTGCGCCCGCTCGCCGGCACGACCGTGACCCTCCTCGTGCTCGGGCTCGGGGCGCGCGGTGGACCGCTGCCGGCGGCACTCCGCGCCGAGTTCGGCCGCTGGGGGATGGCCGTCGAGGCGGCTGCCACCCCGGCCGCCTGCCGGACCTGGAACCTGGTCCTGGCCGAGGAGCGCCGCGCCGCCGCGGCGCTCGTGCCCTTGCCGCCGGAGCCCGGAGGCTAGAACAGCCCCGCGACCACCCGGGTGAGGCCGTCGACGAGCTGCGGTGCCGCCTCCGGCCATTCGAGGTTGACCTTGTTGGCCATCGACATCACCCGCGTGCTGTGCCGCTTGGTGTCGGTGGTGCGGCTCGTGCTCTGGGTGATCTGGCCGCCCTTGCCCTGCTTGATGGCGGCGGTCTGGCCCTCGCTCACCACCTGGCCCGGGGCCCGCTCCTGGATCTGGATGTCGGTGATGATGCTGTAGGTGACATCCTGAGCGTAGGCGCCGGCCACGGTCTCGGCAGCCGCCCCGAGGATCGCCCCGCCGGCGGCCCACAGGCTGGCGTTGCCGGGTGCGGCCTTGCCGATCCCGTAGCCCACCGCCCCGCCGGCGGCACCGCCGATCACCGGCGCCCCGAAGCCGCGGCCGTACATCTGCTCGGCCGCCGTCTCGCTGGTGCGCCCGGCCTGCAGCACGTTCGCCTGCAGGATGAAGTGGGCGCGGCGCGGGTCGTCGACGAGCTGCAGACCGCGCCCGGCGATCTGCTGGCGGATCGGCCCGGCGAGGTCGAGGTCCGGCTTGTCGGAGGTGTTCTTGACCTCGACGTAGACGGTGCGCTGGGAGGGCGGCACCGGATCGAGGAAGATGGTGTCGGTCATCTTCGTCTGCACGTCGAGGTTGCGCTTGGCGACCGAGGTGTAGGTCGCGGCGCAGCCGGCGACGGTCAGCGAGAGGCTGGTGGCCAGGAGGATCCTCGGGAGACGACGACCGGTCATGCTCGCTCCGCTGCGAACGTCGGAAGGGGGTGCCGGCCGATCACCGGCGACCCCGCTTCTACCATCAAGCGAGTGCGCTGTGCAGCTCCTGCTCGACCGCCTCCCAGTTCACGAGGTGATTGAGGAACGCCGCCACGTAGTCCGGGCGCCGGTTGCGATAGTCGAGGTAGTAGGCGTGCTCCCACACGTCCACACCCAGGATCGGCCGCATGCCGTGCACGAGCGGGTTCTCGCCGTTCGGGGTCTTGGTGACCTTGAGCCGGTCGCCGTCGAGCGAGAGCCAGGCCCAGCCCGAGCCGAACTGGGTCACGGCCGCGGTCTTGAACTGCTCGGTGAACGCCTCGAACGAACCGAAATCGTGCTCGATGCGCTTCAAGAGCTCGCCACCCGGCTTGCCGCCGCCGCCCCGCCGCATCACCTTCCAGAACAGGATGTGGTTCCAGTGCTGGCCGGCATTGTTGAACACGCCCGCCTTGGACGGGTCCTTGAAGGAGGCGCGGCAGATCTCCTCGAGGGTCTTGTGCTCGAGGTCGCTGCCCGCGATCAGGTTGTTGAGGTTGGTGACGTAGGCCTGATGATGCTTGCCGTGGTGCAGCTCGAGCGTCTCCTTGCCCATGTAGGGGGCGAGCGCATCGTGGGCATAGGGCAGGTCGGGCAGGGTGAAAGCCATGGTCGGGGCGCCTCTCCGCTGTCGGTTGCTCGCTGCCGTCGGACAGGCCGCTAGATAGGGGCTCGGCCGCGCCATTGAAAGGCCGCGGCGTGCGCCGGGGGTGAGCCGGATCGAGGACCAGGCGACCGCGGCACTCCTGCCCGAGGCGCGGCGGGTGGACCCCGACCGGACGCTGTGCGCCGTCCTGGCGCCGGCTCCGGCCCGGGCCGAGCTCCTGGCGCTGATCCTGCTCAACCACGAGCTCGCACGGGTCGCCGAAACGGTGCGCCAGCCGCTCGCCGGGCTGATCCGCCACCGCTTCTGGCGCGACCAGCTCGCGGCCGCCGCCGCCGGCGGCGCCGTCGACCATCCGGTGCCGCGCACCCTGGCCCGGCCCCTGCGCGACGGCCGGCTCGCGCTCGGCGCCGCCCTGGCCCTGATCGAGGCGCGCGAGGCCGAGCTCGACGGCCTCCTCGAGCCCGGCGCGGCGCCGCCGGCCGCACCGCCCGACGCCGCCGCCCTCGAGGCCTATCTGCGGGCGACCTCGGGCGGCCTCGCGCGGGCCATGGCCGGCCTGCTCGCAGCACCGCCCTCGCTCCTGGAGGCGGCCGAGGCCGCCGGCACCGCCTTCGGCCTCGTCGGGATCGTGCGCGCGACCGCGCTCGAGGCCGGCCGCGAGCGCCGACTGCTCGCCCGCTCGCTCGTGGACGCGGCCGGTCTCGCACCCGAGGCGCTCGGCCGGCCCGAGGCGCGCGCCCGGCTGCGGGCGCTGATGCTCGAGCTCCTCGGCCGCGCCCGGTCGCTCGCGGCGGCGAGCCGCCGGGCGGCCTCGGGTGCGCCCCGCGAGCAGCTCGCACCGCTGCTTCTGGCGACCGTGGCCGGCGCGCGGCTCCGGGCGCTCGTGCGGGCCGATCTCGACCCGCTCGCGGCCGGCGAACGGCCGCCCCCGGCCCTCCTGCCCCTGCGGCTGGCGCTCGCCTGGCTCCTGCGCCGCCCCTGACCCGACCCCGGGGCATGCGGGCGGCGGCGCCGGGCCCGCATTTGCCTCTTGCCGATCGGCTCCGGGGCGGATTTGCTCGGGCGGACGGGCAACGGGAGACGACCATGCGGATGCGGCTCGGGATGGCGGTGGCGACGGTGGCGGGGCTCGCCGCGTTCGAGGCCGCGGCGGTCGACGTCAAGTTCACGCTGGATTGGGCGTTCCAGGGGCCGACCTCGGCCTTCATCGCCGCCCGCGAGCTCGGCTACTTCAAGGACGCCGGCCTCACCGTCACGATCGACCGCGGTGCCGGCTCGGCCGGCGCCATCCAGCGGGTCGCCACCGGCGCCTACCAGATGGGCTTCGCCGACATCAACGCGCTCGTCGAGTTCAACGTGGCCAATCCGGGCCAGGCGGCCAAGGCCGTGTTGATGGTCTACGACGCGCCGCCCTTCGGGCTCTACACGCTCAAGAAGAGCGGCATCAAGGAGCCCAGGGACCTGGTCGGCCGCAAGCTCGGCGCCCCGGTGTTCGACGCCTCCTACAAGCTCTTCCCGGCCTTCGCCGCCAAGGTCGGCATCGACCCGGCCGCGGTGCCCCGGGTCAACATGGACCCGCCGTTGCGCGAGGCGATGCTGGTCCGCGGCGAGGTCGACGTGATCTCCGGTCACTATTTCAGCTCGATGCTCGACCTGCAGTCCAAGGGCGTGAAGGCCGAGGACATCACCTTCATGCTCTACAAGGACTACGGGATGGACTTCTACGGCAACGCGGTGATCGCCGCGCAGCGCTTCATCGCCGAGCAGCCGGAGGCGGTCCGCGCCTTCAACGCCGCGGTGGTCAAGGCGATGCGCTGGGTGATCGCCAACCGCGACCAGGCGGTCGAGATGGTGGCCAAGGTCGACCCGCTGGTCGACAAGAAGCTCGAGCGCACCCGGCTCGACATGGCGATCGACCTCAACATCCTCACCCCGCACGTCAAGGCGAACGGCATGGGGGCGGTCGAGCCGGGCCGCTTGCAGAATGCCGTCCAGCAGATCGCGCAGGCGGTCAAGCTCGCGAGCGTGCCCAAGGTCGAGGAGATCTGGACCGACGCCTTCCTGCCGCCGCAGGCCGAGCGCCGGCTGGTCGACTGAGCCGGCGGTGGCGCTGATCGAGGCCGAGCGGGTCGCACTCCGCTACGGGGGTGCCGCCGGCACGCTCGCCCTCGAGGCGTTCTCGCTCGCCGTCGAGCCCGGCGAGTTCGCGGCGCTCGTGGGCCCGTCGGGCTGCGGCAAGTCCTCCTTCCTCAAGGTGGTGTCCGGGCTGCACCCGGTCTCGGCCGGAGCCGCGCGGCTGCACGGCGCGCCGATCGCCGGGCCGCAGCACGGCATCGGCATGGCGTTCCAGAACGCCACCCTCCTCCCCTGGCGCTCGACGCTCGCGAATGTGCTCCTGCCGCTCGAGGTGAGCCGCGACCACCGCGCCACCTTCCGCCGCAGGCGCGCCGAGCACGAGGCCCGGGCCATGGCGCTGTTGCGCACCGTCGGGCTCGCCGAGTTCCGCGACCACGCCCCCTTCCAGCTCTCGGGTGGCATGCAGCAGCGCGCCAATCTCTGCCGGGCGCTGGTCCACGAGCCCGAGATCCTGCTCCTCGACGAGCCCTTCGCCGCGCTCGACGCCTTCACCCGCGAGGAGCTCTGGGGGGTCCTGCAGGAGCTCTGGATGCAGCGCCGCTTCACCGTCGTGCTGGTGACCCACGATCTGCGCGAGGCCGCCTTCCTCGCCGACCGGATCCACGTGGTGAGCCGGCGGCCCGGGCGGATCGTCAAGACCCGGGACGTCGACCTGCCCAGGCCGCGCACGCTCGCCACCACCTTCGAGCCCGCCTTCGTCGACATCGTGCACGAGCTCAGGGACGAGATCAGCCGGGTGCGCCAGGGATGAGCGAGACGCTGCGGCTCCGCCTGGCCCCCTGGCTCGCCACCCTGGCGTTGGTCCTCCTCTGGGAGGCGGGCTGCCGGGTCTTCGCGATCGAGGAGTTCCTCCTGCCGACCCCCTCCGCCAGCCTGAAGGCGCTCTGGGACTATGCCGGCGCCATCTGGCACAATGCCTTCTTCACCCTCTGGGTGACGCTCCTGGGGTTCGCGCTGGCGGTGGGCTTCGGCCTCCTCCTGGGCGTGGCCACGGGTGCGAGCCGGCTCGCCTACGCCGCACTCTACCCGATGCTGATCGGCTTCAACTCGATCCCGAAGGTGGCGATCGTGCCGATCCTCGTGATCTGGTTCGGGATCGGCGCCGTGCCGGCGGTGCTCACCGCCTTCCTGATCAGCTTCTTCCCGATCGTCGTCAACGTCGCGACCGGCATCGCCACGCTCGAGCCCGAGCTCGAGGACGTGCTGCGCTCGCTCGGCGCCCGGCCGCGCGACATCCTCCTCAAGGTCGGGCTGCCGCGGGCGATGCCCTACTTCTTCGCCTCGTTGAAGGTGGCGGTCACGCTCGCCTTCGTGGGCTCCGTGATCTCCGAGACGATCGCCGGCAACCAGGGCATCGGCTATCTGATGCTGCAGGCCTCCTCGAGCTTCAAGACACCGCTCGTGTTCGCCGGCCTCATCGTCGTGGCGGTCATGGGCATCGGCATGTACGCGGCGTTCGCCTGGCTCGAGCAGCGCCTCACCGGCTGGGCCTTCCGCGGCCAGCAGCCGGTCGGCTGAGCAGGCCCTAGTTCACGTAGTACTTGTTGTACTTGCTGTAGTAGTGGTCGACGCCACCATAGCCGTAGCGGGCGTGCTTCTTGACGTCGACCTGGCTGACGACGCAGCCGCCGATCGGCACCCGATGCTCGACGAGCTGCTTCAAGGCGTCCTCGGCGACGTCCTTGGTGGTCTTCTCCCAGCGGACGAGGAACAGCACGGTGTCGGCGAGCTCGGCCGTGAGCTTGCTGTCGGTGACGCCGAGGACGGGCGTGCTGTCGATCACGACGTAATCGTAGCGCTCGCGCAGGCTCGCCACGAGCTCCTTCATGCGCTGCGAGGAGATGATCGCCCCGGGGTTGGCGGACTGCCGGTCCACCGAGATCACCTCGATCCCGAGCTCGGCGACCGGGTAGATCAGTTCGTCCATCGAGGCGTCGCCCGCCATGTACTCGACCAGCCGGCCGAGCGCCCTGGTGCCGAGCTCGCGGCCGACCGAGGGATGGCGGATGTCGAGGTCGA
>CAZDFD010000092.1:2882-4299 GCA_964504655.1 uncultured Geminicoccaceae bacterium | reverse complement strand
ATAGGGGACGAGGCCGAGGCAGGGCAGGCCGAACAGCCGCTCGATCTCCTTGCCGCTGCGGATCGTGTTGTCGAGCCGCTCGACCGCCCAGGCGAGGCCGGTGCCGGCCATCCCGGAGACCAGGAAGCCCGCCAGCACCCAGAAGAGCGGCGGCCGCGAGCTCGGGCTCTCGGGCGGCTTGGCGCGCGCCACGACCTTGGCGTCGGCCGCGGCCAGCTGCTGCTGCTCCTTGGTCTCCTTGTAGCGCTGCAGGAAGCTCTCGTAGAGCGCCTTGTTGACCGCCGCCTGGCGCTCGAGCTCGCGGAGCTTGACCTCGGCCGAGCCGGCCTTGTCGGTCTCGCCGAGGAGCCGGGCGATGTCCTGCTCGATCGAGCGCTCGCGCGCCTGCAGCACGCGGATCTCGTTGGCCGTGTTGTCGACGATGCGGGCGACCTCGGCCCGGATCTTCTCGGCCACCTTCGCCTGCTCGGCCTTGAGAAGCTGCACCCGCGGATGCCTGTCGCCGAAGGTGCTCAGGAGTTCCGCCTCGGCCTTCTGCAGCTCGCGCTCCTGCTCCCAGAGCCGGGTCATGTAGGGCGAGTTCATGACCTCCGAGAGCGTGTTCAGGCTCTCCCGCCGGCCCTGCAGGTCGCGGATGTAGCGCAGGCGGGATTCCTTCTCGGTCCGATCGGCGCGCGCCTGCACCAGCATCTGGGTGAGGTTGGTGATCTGCTGCGACTGCATCAGCATGCCGCGGGTCTCGGTGAGCCGGTTCTGCTGCCGGTAGGTCTCGGCCGCGGCCTCGGATTCGATCAGCTCCTGCTGCAGCTCGGCCACGCGCAGCTCGAGCCACTCGCTCGCCTGCCGCGTGATCCCGGCCTTCTCGGCCACCTGCGCCTCGATGTAGAGGTCGGCCAGGCCATTGGCCAGCCGCGCCGCCGTACTCGGGCTCGGCGCGGAATAGTTGATCGAGAGAACCAGCGAGCGGCCTTCCTGCTTGACCTTGAGATGGTCGAGCAAGTCGTCGATCTTCTTCTCCTTGGCGACCTCGAAGGCCAGCTCCGGCTCGATCTCGGCCTGCTCCTGGGCGAGGCCGGTGGCGAACAGCCAGTCGCGCGGCACCCAGTCGCCGAGCACCTCGCCGAGCCAGGCGGTGACCTGCGAGCGCGGCTCGGCGGGCGGCAGGGGCGCCTTCGGATCGACCAGATCCAGCCGCTCCACGAGCTGGTCGAGCATCGACCGCGAGGTGATCAGCCGGATCTGCGTCTCGACGGTGGCGGCGTCGGCCGAGAGCCCGGCCGCCACCGCCTGGATGTCGATGACCTTGGCCTCCTTCGGCTCGATCTTGACGAGCGCCTGCGCCGTGTAGACGGGCTTGCGCGAGAAGCCCCAATAGCCGGCGGCGGCGGTGCCGATCAGCGTGACGGCGAGGATCAGG
>CAZDFD010000092.1:0-2782 GCA_964504655.1 uncultured Geminicoccaceae bacterium | reverse complement strand
TCCGGACCTGTAAAGGCGTCAATCAGTCACGGCAAGATCTACTACAAGTTGATGACAACAACGTCTGTCTCGATCCCGCCGCGTCGTACAACCGACGATTGATGCTCGTCTACCGAGCGCCCGCTGCCGGGCCCGCCTCCTCCGCCTCGGCGGCGAGCTCCTCGAGCGCCCGCTCGAGGCGAACGGCGAGCTCCGGCACGGACCCGAGCCGGGCCACGGCCGCCTCGCCCAGGCCGCGCGCCGAGAGCACCCGCGCCGTCTGGGCGGGATCGACCCTGGCCGCGACCACGAGCTCGCGGTCCAGCATCGCCTCGAGCTCCGCGTCGCGCTCGAGCCCCTCCGCCACGAGCGCCGCCACGCGGTTGACCGCATAGTCCGGCGCGTGCGGGACGAGCCGCGCCGCCGCGCGCAAGAGCTCGGCCGCCCGCACCGGATCGCCGCGCAGGAGCGGTGCGAGCGGCGCCATCCCCCAGGAGGTGGCGTCGGTCGGAACCGAGGCGATCCCGGCCAGGAACTCTCGCTCCGAGGCGCGTGCCCGCTCGGCCGCTTCCGGCTCCGCCCCGAGCCGGTCGGCCTCGAGCAGGAAGACCATGCCCAGATCCCGATGCGCCATCGGCCGGACCGCCAGCCCGAGGGCCGCGATCCGGCTCTCGGTCACCCGGCGCAGCCCGTCCGCAGTCGGCGGGATCCCCTCGTACAGGAGTTCCGCCGCGCCATCCCCGGGCAGCTCGGCCAGAACCGCCCGGGCGACGCCCCCTCCTTCACGGAGGGCCGCTAGACCCAGAAGCACGAGCGCCACGCCGGCCAACCGGCCCGGCACGGATCCCCTCGCCGAGGAGCCCCGGAACGCTCAGCGCCGCCGCAGGCCGTTCGGGCTCGGCGGGCACAGCACGGGGAAGAACGGCCGCCCGGTGATGCCGTAATGCGTGTTCGAGGTGAAGCAGGCGACGTTGATCACGAACTGCTTGCTCGTCGGCGGGAACGGCGAGGCCGAGAACAGCGGTCCGTAGGGCAGCGCGGCCAGGGCGTTGCCCGCTCCGTACCCGAGGCCCGCCACCATCCCGAGCGCAGCGACCCAAGTGGCGATCCGACGCATGACGCTCTCCCTCTCTTCCTCGCGACGATGATTTGCGTATAGGCTCGTCGCCGGGCGTTGGCAAGTCCCCTTCGCCGTCGAGCGCAAGATCGAGATCATTGCGCAAAAGACTCATGAGTAATTCGACCGTGAAGAGAATGTCCGATGTGCAGGATGCGACGCCGGGCCGGGCCGCGGCCCGCCGGGCCGGACACCCCGCCCCGACGGCGGCGGGCCCCTCCCCGCTCGCCTCGGCCGCCCTCTTCTGGAGCCTCGCGGCGATCCTGGCGGCGCTGCCCTGGCCGCTCGGCGGCCATCGCGCCTGGGCCGCGGCACTCCTGTTCCTCGCCGGCACCGCGCTCCTCTTGGCGACCGGCCTCGGCCTGGCGCTCGGCCGCCTGCGTCTCGTGCGACCACCGGTCGCGGCGCTCCTGGCCCTCCTCCTGGCCCTGCTGGTCCTGGGCTGGATCCTGGTCCAGGCCGGGCCCGCCCCCTGGCCGGAGCTGGCCCATCCGGTCTGGGGCCTCCTGCCCGGAGAGCTCGCCGCCACGCCCGCGATCGCGATCGACCCGCCGGCCGCGCGCGAGGCGCTGCTGCGCCTCCTGGCGCCCGCGAGCCTCCTGATCGCGGCCTTCGTGCTCGCCGCCGACCGCGACCGCGCCGAGCGGCTCCTGCGGATCGTGCTGGCCGTGGTCTGCGCCCAGGCGGCCTTCGCGCTCGCCCGCGTGGTCCTGGGCTGGGACCTGATCCTGGGCGTGAGCCTGCCGCTCCAGCGGATCTCGGGGAGTTTCGTCAACCCCAACCACTTCGCGGCCTACGTCAACCTGGGTGCCGTGATCGCCCTCGTGCTGCTCCTGCAGCGGGCCCGTGGCGAGGCCGATTCGCCGCGCCTCGGCCCGGCCCTGGCCCGGCTCCTCGCGACCGCGCTGCAGACCCGCCCGCTGCCCCTGGCGGCGCTCTTCCTCTGCCTCCTGGCGGCGGCCGCGAGCGCCTCGCGCGGCGGCGCCCTGGCGCTCGTGGCGACCCTCCTCGTTCTCGTGGCGGTCGGCCTCGGGGGCGCCCGCCGGCCGCTGCTCCTGGGCGGCCTCGTGGTGCTCGCCGCCCTCGCCGGCTGGGCGCTCAGCAGCGGCGGCGAGCTCCTCTGGGAGCGGCTCGTCCGCTTCGACCCGTCGAGCGAGTTCAGCCCCGGCCTGCAGGGCCGCATCCTGATCTTCGGCTTCGCGCTCGAGCAGATCCTGGCCCGGCCCTGGCTCGGCCACGGCTATGGCGGGTTCCCCTCGCTGTTCAACCACGCCCGCGACGAGCGCTTCGGCCCGGGCCTGCTCTGGGACTATGTCCACAACAGCTATCTCGAGCTCGCGGTCGAGCTCGGCCTGCCGGCCGCCGGCGCACTCGCGCTCGCGGTCCTCCTGCTGCTCCTGCCCTGCCTGCGGGCGATCCGCCGCGGCAGCTCGAGCGCGCTGCCGCTCGTGGCGATCGGCGCGACGCTCGTGCAGGCGCTGCACGCCCTGGTCGACTTCGGCTGGCAGATCCCGGCGGTCTCGGCCACCTGGGCGGTGCTCGTGGGCCTCGCCCTCGGCCGCTCCGCCCTCACCCTCGAGCGCGGCAACGGCCGGGCTGTGCGGCGATGATGGTGCCCAGGGGCGGAATCGAACCACCGACACCGTGATTTTCAGTCACGTGCTCTACCAACTGAGCTACCTGGGC
>CAZDFD010000091.1:0-17013 GCA_964504655.1 uncultured Geminicoccaceae bacterium | reverse complement strand
AGCCTCGCTGCCGCGATCGCCCGCCGCGGCGGGCGGCTGATCCTCCGGCGCGGGCCGGCCGATCGCGTCGTCCCCGAGGTCGCGCGTGCGCTCGAGGCCGAAGCGGTGCACTGGACCCGCGGCTACGACGCCGCGAGCCTGCGGGTCGAGGAGCGGCTCGCGGGCCGGCTCGCCGAGCTCGGCATCGCCGCGCGCTCCTTCCCGGGCTTCCTGATCCACGAGCCGCGCGCCGTTCGCCAGCGCGACGGCGAGCCCTACCGGGTCTACACGCCCTTCTCGCGCGCCTGGCTCGAGCAGGAGCCGCCCGGAAGGCCGCTGCCGGTCCCCGACCGGCTCGACTTCCTCGATCCCGGGATCCCGGGCGAGACGATCGAGTCGCTCGCGCTCAGGCCCACGAAGCCCGACTGGGCGGGCGGCCTGCGGGCCGCCTGGGACGCGTGCGAGAGCGGCGCCGAGGCCCTCCTCGAGCGCTTCCTCGAGGGGCCGATCTGGCAGTACGGCCGGGCCCGCGATTTCCCCGGCCGCCCGGGCGTGTCGCGCCTTTCGCCGCATCTGGCGATCGGCACGATCTCGCCGCGCCGGATCTACTGGGCGGCGCGCACCCGGGCCGAGGCCCTGGGCCGGGACTTCGCCGCCGCCTGGCCGTTCCTCCGCCAGCTCGTCTGGCGCGAGTTCGCCTGGTCGAACCTGTCCCATTTCCCCGAGCTGCCCGACCGACCGCTGCGCCCCGAGTTCACTCGGTTCCCCTGGACGGAGGACCCGGCGGCCCTGCGCGCCTGGCAGCGGGGCCGGACCGGCTACCCGATCGTCGACGCCGGGATGCGCGAGCTCTGGCACACCGGCTGGATGCACAACCGCGTGCGCATGATCGCGGGCTCGTTCCTCACCAAGGATCTCCTGATCCCCTGGCAGGAGGGCGAGCGCTGGTTCTGGGACACGCTCGTCGACGCCGATCTCGCCAACAACGCCATGGGCTGGCAGTGGGTGGCCGGCTGCGGGATCGACGCCGCGCCCTATTTCCGCATCTTCAACCCCGTGCTGCAGGCCAAGAAGTTCGACCCGGACGGGGCCTATGTGCGGCGCTGGGTCCCCGAGCTCGGGGCCCTGCCGGACGAGGTCCTGCACGCCCCCTGGGAGGCGCCCGAGGAGGTGCTCGCGGCGGCCGGCGTCCGGCTGGGCGAGACCTACCCGCGCCCGATCGTCGACCACGATCGGGCGCGCCGACGCGCGCTCCAGTCGTTCGAGCGTCTGCGTGACGTGGGCTGACCGGTCGTTGCTGCCAGGACCGCGCAGGTTCGATGCAATGTCATTGTTTGGAAACAAAATAAGTGCGATTAGATTGTGCGGACCGTGACACCATCATGCGTTGACGTCTCGATCCTGACGCCTGTACCGCTGATCGCCGCGATCAGGACAACGGTTTTTCGTGGTAGGGATCGAGGAGGTCTGCCGTGGTTGTTGCGCGCGCCTGGCCATCGCTGCTGTTCGCAACGGCTCTCGCCGCGGCGCTGCCGATTGCTCCGCCGGTCCGGGCGGAAGGCCCGCCGGACGTTCCGGGTGAGCCGAAGCCGGCGGCGCTGCTCAAGGCGCTCAAGACCGGCGGCCACGTGATCTACATTCGGCACGGGCAGACGGAGAAGGATTTCGCCGATCAGATCGCGGCGGTCATGGGCGACTGCTCGACCCAGCGGATGCTGAGCGAGCGAGGCTGGCAGCAGGCTCGCTCGATCGGCCGCGCGTTCGTCCGACTCGGACTTCCGGTGGGCGAGGTGGTGTCGAGCGAATATTGCCGTGCTTGGCAGACAGCCGATCTGGCCTTCGGGCGCTACAAGAAGAATCCGGCCCTCAACTTCGAGCCCGCCGAAGACTACACGGCCGAGCAGGAGGCGGCGATGCGCGATCGCATCCGCCCGCTGCTCGCCAAGGCTCCGAAGCCGGGGACCAACGACGTGCTCGTGGGGCACGACGACCCGTTCGAGGCGGCGACCGGCATCTATCCCGAGCCGCAGGGGGTGGCCTACATCGTCAAGCCGAACGGCAAGGGCGGGTTCGAGGTCATCGCGAACCTCGGCGCCGAGGAATGGGCCCGCCTCGGGCCCTGATCGCGGCTCCCCTCAGCCGAGGCCCAGATCCTCGGCGTAGGCGAAGAGGGCGGGGGTGCCGCCGGAGTGCAGGAAGATCACCCGCCGGTCCTTGCCGATCCGGCCGGTGCGGATCGCGTCGATCAGCCCGGCCATCGCCTTGGCGGTGTAGACCGGATCGAGGATCAACCCCTCGGTCCGGGCGCACAGGAGGAGCGCCTCGCGCGCCGCCTCGCTCAAGATCCCGTAGCCGGCGCCGATATAATCGTCGGTGGCACCGACCTCGGCCGGCGTCACGCGCGAGGGGATCCCCAGATGCTCGGCGGTGGCGTTGGCGATGTCGGCGATGTCGACGTCGCGCGGCTTCGCCCAGCGGATCGAGGTCACGGTCCGCAGCCGCGTGTCGCAGCCGAGCGCCTTCAGGCCGAGCACGAGCCCCGCCGGCTGCATGTTGGCGCCGCACTGCCAGAGCTCGTGGAAGACGTGGCCGGTGGCCTCCATCTGGTCGACCAGCTCCAGGCTCGCCTGGACGTAGCCGAGCGAGCCCAGGACGTTGCTGCGCAGCCCCAAGGGTTCGACCACGTAGACCTTGCGGCCCTGCCGGCGCAGCTCCTCGGCGCGCCGGTCGATGAGCGGCTGCAGCGTCTCCATCGTGTCGAGGTCGACGATCGTGACGTCGGCGCCCATCAGCCGGTCCAGGAGCAGGTTGCCCTGCAGCTTCGGGCCCTTCTGGCCGTGCAGCAGGACCAGCGCCATGGACAGCCCGAGCCGGGCGCAGGCGGCGGTCATCTGCCGGCACCAGTTCGACTGGGTGTAGGCGCCGGCGACCACGGTGTCCGAGCCCGAGGCCAGGATGTCGGCGAACAGGAACTCGAGCTGGCGGGTCTTGTTGCCGCCGAAGGCGAGCCCGGTCATGTCGTCGCGCTTGACCCAGATCTCCGGCCCGCCGAGGGCGGCCGACAGCCGCGGCAGCGGGTGGAGCGGGGTCGGAAGGCAGGCGAGCGGCACCCGCGGCTGGCGGGCGAGGGCGGCCTCGAGGTCGGCGCGCGGCGTCATGCCCCGGCTCTAGGCGCGGGCGCCGCCCGCGTCGAGCCGGCGGCGTCGCATGGCTCGTCCGCGCCGGGCGGCCCGATTGCCGGACGGGTCGGACGGCGCCAGATTGTGACGCGCCTGGAGGGTGTGGATGCCGGACACGTCGACCATCGCCGAGGCGGCGCGCCAGATCGAGGCGGACTTCGCCCTGTTCGAGGAGTATCGCGACAAGATCGAGTACATCCTCGACCGCGGCCGTGCCCTGCCCGCGTTCCCCGAGGCCGAGCGGACCGACGCCAACCTGGTCCGCGGCTGCCAGAGCCGGGTCTGGCTCGTGGCGCGGCGCGATCCCGCGACCGGTCGGATCCGGTTCGTGGCCGACAGCGACGCGTTCATCGTCAAGGGCCTGATCGCGCTCCTGCTGCAGCTCTACGACGACCGCACGCCCGAGGAGATCCTGGCCAACCCGCCCCGCGTCCTGGACGAGGTCGGCCTGACCCTGTTCCTCACACCCGGCCGCTCGAACGGGCTCGCGAGCATGATCGCCAGGATCCAGTCGGCCGCCCGCGCGCTCGCCGGGGGTGCCGCCCCCGCCCCCGCCTAGGCGCGCCCGCCCGGGCCCACCTCCGGCTAGCTCTCGGGCTCGACCCGGTTGCGACCGGCGCCCTTGGCGCGGTAAAGCGCCGCATCGGCGCGGGCGACCAGCGCCTCGACGGGCTCGCCCGGCCTGAGCGTGGCGGCACCGATCGACAGGGTGACCACGCCGAGCCGCCGGCCCTCGGCCTTGAGCACCACCTCGCGGGTGGCGACCTCGGAGCGGATCTGCTCGGCCAGGTCCACGGTCGCGGCCGAGTCGGCGCCGGGCAGGAGGATCGCGAACTCCTCGCCGCCGTAGCGGGCGGCGAGCCGGGGCGAGGAGGCCTTCTCGGCGAGCTTGGCCGCAACGAGCTTGAGCACGAGGTCGCCCACCGGATGGCCGTGGGTGTCGTTGAATCGCTTGAAATGGTCGATGTCGATCATCAGCAGCGACAGGGGCTGCCCCTGCTCGACCGCCTCCACGGCCATGCGGCGGAGCGCCTTGTCGAACAACCGTCGGTTGCCGATCCCGGTCAGCGGGTCGCTGGCGATCGCCTCCTCGGCCCGCGCGAGCTGGCCGCGCAGCTCGCCGAGCTCGCGGTCGCGCCGGGCGAGCTCGCTCTCGAGCGTCTCGGCCCGACGCCGCATCGTTTCGGTGCCGGACTGCAGGTCGGCGACGAGCCGGCTCAGCTCGTCGATCCGCTCGGCGCCGGCCAGGGTGTTGGCGGCACCCTCGAGGGTCGCACCATAGGCGGCCGCCTCGCGGCGGAAGCCGCCGACCTCCCGGGCCATCGCCTCGAGCGTGCCGTCGGCGCTGCGGACCAGGTCCTGGATCCGCTCGATCTGGGCACCGCGCCCGAGAAAGCGCTCGGCGAGCTCCAGATGGCGCGCCTCGTCGAGCGGCTCGCCACTGCGCTCGAGGCCCTGGATGGCGCGGCTCAGGGCGGCGCTGTGGCCGGCGTGGTGGGCGAGCCAGACCGAGTAGTTGATCGGGGTCGGCGGCACCTTGTGCCGGCTGAGCGAGCCGAGCGCCGAGCGAGCCGCCTCCTGGAGATGGTCGAGATAGTTCGTCGCCACCGAGGTCCCCGAGCCGCCCGAGGGGTCCATCCGGCCGAGACACGTTCCCGCCCGCTCACGTCCGAGTGCCGTGATCAGGTGGATTTTCGTCGGATTTGTCAACCTCGACGCGAGGCGTCCGCGCCACGTTCGCGCCCGAGAGTTTCGAGGCCCTCGAGCTCGGCGAGCAGGGGGGCGAGCGGCGCAGCGACCGCTGCCACGGTTCGCCGCTCGAGCAGCGGACGGTCGTCGAGGAAGGGTGTGACGAGGCCGCCCGCCTCCTCGACGAGGAGCAGCCCGCCGAGCACGTCCCAGGCGTTGGTGCGGAACGCGATCGCCGCATCGAGGCGGCCGTCGGCGACGTGCGCGAGGGTCAGGGCGGCGGACCCCATCCGGCGATGGTCGAGGCCGGCATCGAGCAGCCGACGCATGGCTGCGACATAGGGTTCCGGAGGTGTCTTGAAGTTGTGCGAGAAGCCGACGCAGGCCGTCTCGCGGGGCCGCGCGGCGACCCGCATCGGCCGGCCGTCGCGGCGCGCGCCGCCGCCCCGACGGGCGCTGAACAGCTCGTCGTGCACCGGATCGTAGGTCACCGCCAGGCGCGTCGCGCCGTCCGCCACGAAGGCCAGCGCCACGCACCAGTAGGGCAGACCCTTGAGGAAGTTGGCGGTGCCGTCGATCGGATCGATCACCCACAGGCGGGCCGCCTCGACGCCACCCTGCTCCTCGCCGAGCACGGCATCGTCGGGAAAGGCGCTCGCGAGACGCGCCCGGATCAGGGCCTCGCTCTCCCGATCGGCGATGCTCACCAGGTCCTGCGGACCCTTGTGCTCGACCGTCAGCCGCTCGCGCGCGCGGAAGTGACGCAGCGCCGCGGCTCCGGCCTGTCGGACCATGGCCGCGGCCGCTTCGAGCCTGGCGTCGAGCTCGTCGTCCCTCACGGTGGATCTCCCGGGTCGGTCCCGCCCGGAGCTTGGAGCACGGCCAGCCGGTCGCCGAGAAGGGTGGTCCGGCGCAGGTCCGCACCCGCGCCCAAGGCGCGGGCGAGCGCCTCGGGCTCGGCCACGAGCACCACGAGCCGGCGCGCCCGGGTCACCGCGGTGTAGAGCAGGCGGCGTGTGAGCATACGCCCGTGGCTCGTCGCGAGCGCCACCACGACCGCCGGGTATTCCGAGCCCTGCGCCTTGTGCACGGTGACCGCGAAGGCCGGCTGCAGCGCCTCGAGCTCGTCGAGCCCGTAGACCAGATCCCGGCCGTCGATCGTCACCCTGAGGGTGCGCGCCTGGCGGTCGATCGCGGTGATCCTGCCGAGATCGCCGTTGTAGACCTCGCGACCATAGTCGTTGGCGAGCTGCATGACCTTGTCGCCCACACCCAGGCGCTGCCCGCCGCGCTCGACCGCGTCGACCGGTCGTGAGTTGAGGCGCGCCTGGAGCCGGCGGTTGAGCTCGCGCACGCCCAGGGGTCCGCGGTTGACCGGGCTCAGGACCTGGATGTCGGTCCAGGGGTCGAGGCCGAAGCGCGCCGGGATGCGCTCGGCCACCAGCTCGACGATCCGCATCGCCGCCGCCTCGGGCTCGCGCGCCCGGACCCCGAAGAAGTCCCCGCCCGGCTCCTCGCCGCGATCGAGCTCCGGCGGCTCGCCGCGGTTGATGCGGTGGGCGTTGCGGACGATCCCGCTCTCCGCCGCCTGGCGGAAGATCTCGGACAGCCGCGCCACCGGCACCCGGCCACTGCCGATCAGATCGGCCAGCACCTGGCCGGGCCCGACCGACGGCAACTGGTCGGCGTCGCCCACGAGCACGAGTGCGGCGCCGTCCGGCAGCGCCTCGAGCAGCGCGCGCAGGAGGAGGGTGTCGACCATCGAGGCCTCGTCGACCACGAGCAGCTCGACGTCGAGCGGGCGGCCGCGGTTGCGGCGGAAGCCGCGTCCCGGATCGGCCTCGAGCAGGCGGTGGAGGGTCAGGGCCTCGGCACCGGTGCTCTCGGCCAGCCGCCGGGCGGCGCGGCCGGTGGGCGCCGCCAGGGCGATCGCCGGCCCGGCGCCGCCGAGGGCGGCCAGGATCGCCCGCACGAGCGTGGTCTTGCCGGTGCCGGGCCCGCCGGTGACGATCGAGACCGGGCTCGCGAGCGCCTGCCGCACCGCGTCGATCTGGCCCGGGGCGAGGCGGACGCCGAGCGCCGCGGCGGCCGTGGCGAGGGCCGCCTCCACCTCCTCCGGCCGGCGCCGCGGTCGGGCCGCGAGCAGCCGGGCGAGCTCACCCGCGATCGCGGTCTCGGCGCGGGCCAGATCCGGCAGCTGGACCCACTCGGTCCCGCGGTAGCGCGCGCTCGCGAGGAGCCCGCGGGCGGCCGCCTCCGCGAGCGCCGTCTCGAGCTCCGCCGGCCGGGCACCGACGAGCGCCGCCGCGGCCGCCAGGAGCCCGGCGCGCGGCATCGCGGTGTGGCCGTTGTCGGCGGCGCGGCGGAGCGCCTCCTCGAGCGCCGCCACCCGCCGCGCCGGTGCGGCCGGGTCGAGCCCCAGCCGGCGCGCCAGCGCGTCGGCGGTCTGGAAGCCGATGCCCTGGACCTCGCGGGCGAGCGCGTAGGGATCGGCGGTGATCCGCCCGACCGCGTCGGCGCCGTAGGCGGCGAGCGCCGCCCGCGCCCGGGCGAGGCTCACCCCGTGGGCGTGGAGGAACAGGAGCAGGTCCCGGCCGGAGCGCTGCTCCCGCCAGGCCGCGACCAGGCGCTCGGCGAGCGGCCGGCGCAGCGCCCGGACCTCGCGCAGCCGCTCGGGAGCGCGCTCCAGCACCTCGGGCAACTGCGCCCCGAAGCGCTCGACGAGGCGCGCCGCCGTGCGCGGGCCGAGGCCCGGCACGATCCCCGAGGCCAGATAGTCGACCAGCGCCTCGCCCGTGGCCGGCGGCAGGATCTCGGCGCCCTGGGCCTGGAACTGGCGGCCCCAGGCGGGATCGTCGCGCCAGGCGCCCCAGGCGCGGACGATCTCGCCGGCGCGCACCTCGGGGAAGGCGCCCACGACCGTGACCAGCTCGCCGCGGCCGTCGCGCAGCCGGAGCACGCTGTAGCCGGTCTCCGGGCGCTGGAAGACGACCCGCTCGATCGGCCCGGCGACCTCGGCTCCGCCCGGTGCCGCGGCTCCGGGCGCGTCGTCGACGGGGCGGTCGGCGTCGGGGTCGGCTGACAGCTGCGCACTCCCCGGGGTGGTCGCCCGCTTGCCGGCGGCGGGCGATCCGCCTAACCCCGTGCTGCATAGCGGATCGGCCCGGCGCGGCGAAGGAGCGAGCGGCCATGGCGCGGACCGGTTTCGAGCCCTGGCGACCCGGTCGGAGCCCGGCACTGCCGGGCGTGCCGCGGGTGATCGCCCATCGCGGCGCCTCGCAGGACGCGCCCGAGAACACCCTGGCGGCGTTCCGGCTGGCGCACGGGCAGGCGGCCTGGATGGTGGAGCTCGACGCCCGTCTGGCCGCGGACGGGGTCTTGGTGGTGATCCACGATTCGACCCTCGAGCGCACCACCGACGGCCGCGGCCGGGTGATCGAGGCGACCAGCGCCGCGCTCGGCCGGCTCGACGCCGGGAGCTGGCGCGACCCGGCGCATGGCGGCGAGGGCGTGCCGATCCTGGCGCAGGCGCTCGAGCTCCTGGCCGGCCTCGGGATGGGGGTCAATGTCGAGCTCAAGGCGGACCCCGGCCTGGAGCGCCGGACCGGCCGCGAGGCGGCCCGGCTCCTGCGCGCGGCCTGGCCGTCGGACGGCCCGCCGCTCCTGGTCTCCTCCTTCGCCGAGCCGGCGCTCGAGGCGGTGCGCGAGGCGGCACCCGAGCTGCCGCGCGCGCTCCTGCGCGAGGCCGCCGGCGCGGACTGGCGGGTCGCCCTCGAGCGGCTCGACTGCACCACGCTCCATCTGGGCGAGGCGGGCCTCGACGGCGGCACCCTGGCCGAGCTCGTGGCGGCCGGTGTCCCGGTCCTGGTCTACACCGTCAACGATCCGGCCAGGGCCCGGGCGCTGCTGGCCGCGGGCTGTCGGGCGGTGTTCAGCGACGTGCCCGGGCGGATGCTCGCGGCACTCGGCGAGGCGCCCGCGGCCCCGGCCCGCTAGCGCCCCGGCTCAATAGCGTCGCAGGAGACCCACGAGCCGGCCCTGCACCTTGATCTGGTGCGGTCCGAAGATGCGGGTCTCGAAGGCCGGGTTGGCGGCCTCGAGCGCGATCGAGGCGCCGCGCCGGCGCAGCCGCTTCAAGGTGACCTCGCGGTCCTCGATCAGCGCCACGACGATCTCGCCGCTCTCGGCGGTCTCGCAGCGGCGGATCACCACCCAGTCGCCGTCCTGGATGCCGGCCTCGATCATCGAATCGCCGACCACCTGGAGGACGTAGTGCTCGCCCTCGCCGAGCAGCACGCCCGGCACGTCCATCGTCGAGCCGTGGTCGGCGAGCGCCTCGATCGGCGTGCCGGCGGCGATCCTGCCGTAGACCGGCAGGTCGACGTTGCCCGCGACCCCGGCGAGCGGGTGGCCGCGACGGGGCGTGCCGAACTCGGCGTGCACGACGTTCGACGCCGCCGCCGGCGCCGCCGGCCGGCCGGCGGCGCGGCCGTTCGAGCCCGGCACGAGCGGCGGCTTGACGATCTCGAGGGCGCGCGCCCGGTAGGCCAGCCGGCGGATGTAGCCGCGCTCCTCGAGGCCCGAGATCAGCCGATGGATGCCCGACTTCGAGCGCAGCTTGAGGGCCGTGCGCATCTCCTCGAAGGAGGGCGGCACGCCGTGCTCCTGCATGAACTGATGGATGAACTTGAGGAGCTGGAACTGGCGCTGGGTGAGCACGCCCTGTCTCCGGCGGCGCGAGGCGGACAGGTGAGCGGACCTTCAGGAAATGTTCTAGAGAAGTTCTGGCCTGCCGTCAATGCCGCGCGGGCGTGGCGGGGAGCCGTCAGGAGAGCCGGAGCGCGGTGGCGAGCGTCACCGTGGGCACGGTCGCGCCGGCGCCGACGGGC
Organism: uncultured Geminicoccaceae bacterium; assembly: GCA_964504655.1. Lineage (GTDB taxonomy): Bacteria > Pseudomonadota > Alphaproteobacteria > Geminicoccales > Geminicoccaceae > JANXAZ01. The sequence goes on along the minus strand of CAZDFD010000091.1, from coordinate 7,277 downwards.
GGGGCGTGCGGCGGGCGCAGGATCAGCGCGTCGGCTCGGGCGAGGGTGGCGAGCATCGAGCTGTCCTGGCGCTCGGCCGGTGCCACGAGCCTGCGGCCGTCGCGCTCGATCCAGTAGCCCCGCAGATGGTCGGCCCGATGGTCGTTGGCGGGCAGGTCGGTGGCGACCGGCAGGGGATCGATCGGGAGCTCGCTCGGACGGCCGTGCATGGCGAGCAGCAGGGCGCGCAGGAAGACCAGGCCGCAGACCAGTGCCGAGACCGGGTTGCCGGGCATCCCGAGCACCGGCACGCCGTCCAACCGGCCGAAGATCAACGGCTTGCCCGGCCGCATGGCGACCGTCCAGAAGTCGAGCGCGAGGCCGCGCGTGCCGAGCGTGGAGCGGACCAGGTCGTAGTCGCCGACCGAGGCGCCGCCCGAGGTCACGAGGAGGTCGATCGCGCCGAGCCCGTCCAGGGTCCGCCCGAGGCCGTCGGCCGTGTCCGGCGCGATGCCCAGATCGAGCGGCTCGCCGCCGAGCCGGCGCACCAGCGCCGCGAGCGCCACGCTGTTCGAGCTGGCGACCCGACCGGGAACCACGGGCTCGCCCGGCCGGACGAGCTCGTCGCCGGTGGCGAGGATCGCCACCCGCGGCCGGCGGCGGACGGGCAGCCAGGCGTGACCGAGCGCCGCCGCCAGACCGATCGCGCGCGGATCGAGCAGCGTGCCGGCGGGCAGGCCGAGGCCGCCCGCCCGGAAGTCGAGCCCGGCCGGGCGCACGAACTCGCCGGGCCGGCTCGCGCGACTGAAGCGGACGCGGCCGGGCTCGGCCTGGGCATTCTCCTGGATGGCGATCGAATCGGCGCCGGGCGGCAGCGGCGCGCCCGTGAAGATGCGGGCCGCCTCGCCGGGCTCGACCCTCGCCACGGTCGGCCCGCCGGCCCGGCCCTCGCCCACGAGGCGGAGCCAGCGCCCGGGCGGGTCGGTGTCGACGGCGCGGACGGCGTAGCCGTCCATCGCCGAGACCGCCGCGGGCGGCTGGTCGTGGCGCGCCAGGAGATCGGCCGCCAGCACCCGATCGAGCCCCTCGGTCAGCGCCACCCACTCGGTGCCGACGGGCCGCGCGGCGGCCAGCACCCGGGCCCGCGCCTCCTCGAGCGCCAGCATCACGTCGCCCGGAATTCGCCGGAACGGCCACCGGCCTTGTGCACCAACCGGATGTCGCCGATCCGCATGGTGCGGTCGACCGCCTTGCACATGTCGTAGACGGTGAGCGCCGCCACCGCCACCGCGGTCAAGGCCTCCATCTCGACCCCGGTCTTGCCGGTGAGCTTGCAGGTGGCGGTGATCTCGACCGAAGGCGGCTCCTCGACGAGGTGCAGGCCGACCTCGACCTTCTCGAGCGGCAGGGGATGGCAGAGCGGCACGAGATCGGGCGTGCGCTTGGCGCCCATGATGCCGGCCAGCTGCGCGACCGCGAGCACGTCGCCCTTCTTGAAGCCGCGCTCGGCGATCAGCCGGAGCGTGGCCGGCGCCATCAGGATGCGACCCTTCGCCGTGGCGGTGCGGGCGGTGACCGCCTTCTCGGCCACGTCGACCATGAGGGCGTTGCCGGCGGCGTCGAAGTGGGTCAGCCCGCTCATGCCGCGAGCCCGAGGAGGCGGCGGGTCGCGGCGCCGACATCGGCTTCGCGCAGGAGCGATTCGCCGACCAGGAAGGCGCGCGCCCCGGCGGCCCTGGCCCGGACCAGCTCGGCGTGGCGGCCGAGACCGCTCTCGGCCACCAGGATGCGGTCCGCGGGCACCCGGCCGGCGAGCTCGAGCGTGGTCGAAAGGTCGACCTGCAAGGTCTTGAGGTTCCGGTTGTTGATGCCGACCAGACGGGTCCCGAGGGCGAGCGCGCGGTCGAGCTCCGGGGCGTCGTGCGCCTCGACCAGCACCTCGAGCCCGAGCTCGGCGGCGAGGCGCGCCAGCTCGGAGGCGGTGCGATCGTCGAGCGCCGCCATGATCAGGAGGATGCAGTCGGCGCCGAGCAGGCGACCCTCGACCACCTGGTAGGGATCGAGCGTGAAGTCCTTGCGCAGCACCGGCAGGCCGGTGGCGGCGCGGGCCTCGAGCAGATGCTCGTCGGCGCCCTGGAACCAGGCCCGGTCGGTCAGCACCGAGAGGCACGTGGCCCCGGCCGCGGCATAGGCGCGGGCGAGGCTCGCCGGATCGAAGTCGGGCCGGATCAGGCCGCGCGAGGGGGAGGCCTTCTTGATCTCGCCGATCAGGGCCAGCCGGCCCCCCGCATCGGCGTCCGCGAGGGCGGCCGCGAAGGGGCGCAGGGGCGGGGCGTCGGCGAGGGCACGCTCGAGCTCGGCGAGCGGCCGCGCCGCCCGGCGCGCCGCCACCTCGGCGCGCGTGCGCCAGCAGATCCGCTGCAGCACGTCGGCCATGCGCGCCTACTCCCGTCGGCCGGTGATCCTGACCAGGCGCTCGAGCGTGGCCGCGGCCCGGCCGCTGTCGACGGCCTCGGCGGCGAGGGCCGCACCCTCGGGGAGGTCGCGAGCGCGGCCGGCCACGACCAGCGCGCCGGCCGCGGCGAGCAGCACGGCGTCGCGGTACGGCCCTCGCACCCCGGCCAGGACCGCGCGCACCGCCTCGGCGTTGTGCGCGGCGTCGCCGCCCCTGAGGTCCTCGGCGCGCGCGCGCGGCAGGCCCGCGTCCTCGGGGCCGACCTCGAAGGTGCGGACCTCGCGGCCGTCCCACTCGGCGACCAGGCTCGGCCCGGTCGTGGTGAGCTCGTCGAGCCCGTCCGAGCCGTGCACCACCCAGGCCCGCTCGGCGCCCAGCCGACCGAGCACGCGGGCGAGCGGCTCGACCCAGCGGGCGGCGAACACGCCCACGAGCTGGCGCCGGACGCCCGCCGGATTGGCGAGCGGGCCCAGGAGGTTGAAGATCGTGCGGGTGCCGAGCTCGAGGCGGGGCCCCGCGACGTGGCGCATCGCGCCGTGATGGCGGGGCGCCATCAAGAAGCCGATGCCGGCCGTGGCGATCGCCTCCTCGATGACCGGCACCGGCGCCTCGATGTCGACCCCGAGCGCCTGCAGCACGTCGGAGGAGCCGGAGCGCGAGGACAGGCCGCGGTTGCCGTGCTTGGCGACGGGCACGCCGCAGGCCGCCACGACCAGCGCCGCCGCGGTCGAGATGTTGTAGGTGCCGGCGCCGTCGCCGCCGGTCCCGCAGGTGTCGACGGCGCCGGCCGGCGCCTGCACGCGCACCATCCGCTCGCGCATCACGGTGGCACCGGCGGCGATCTCCTCGACCGTCTCGCCGCGCACCCGGAGCCCCATGAGGAAGCCCGCCATCTGGGCCGGGGTGGCGTCGCCGGCCATCATGATGGCGAAGGCCTCGCGGGCCTCGTCGAAGGCGAGCGGTCGGCCGTCCGCCACCACGGCCAGGAGCTGCTTGAAGCGCTGCAGGTCGCCGGTCATGCGGCGAGCGGCGCCCGGCAGAGATCGAGGAAGTTGCGCAAGAGCCGCTTGCCGACCTTGGTCTCGATGCTCTCCGGGTGGAACTGGACCCCGTGGATCGGCAGCGTGCGGTGGCGGAGCCCCATCACCACGCCGTCGTCGCTGCGCGCATTCACCACGAGCTCTTCCGGGATCGCCGCCGGATCGGCGCACAGCGAGTGGTACCGGGTGGCCACGAACGGCGAGGGCAATCCATCCAGCACGCCGCTGCCGTCGTGCTCGATCCGGCTGAGCTTGCCGTGCATCGGCAAGGGCGCCCGGACCACCCGTCCACCGAAGGCCTGGGCGATCGCCTGATGGCCGAGGCAGACGCCCAGGATCGGGCAGCGGCCGGCGGCGGCGCGGATCAGCGGCAGGGAGATGCCGGCGCGCTCGGGATCGCAGGGACCCGGCGAGATCACGATCGCCTCGGGTGCCCGGGCGAGCGCCTCCTGCACGGTGAGCACGTCGTTACGGACCACCTCGATCCGCGCCCCCTGCTCGCCGAGATAGTGGTAGAGATTCCAGGTGAAGCTGTCGTAGTTGTCGAGCAACAGGAGCATGGGCGGTGCCCGGCGCGGGGTGCCTCGAAGCCGCGGGAGCAAACCCGAGGCACCGGGTCCCGTCAAGGTCGCCGCCCGACGCCGGAGGAGAGCTTGCCCGGGACCGAACCGCGCGCGCGCCGCCCGGCGTGGACGCCGGAGCCGCGTCGACCGAGACGGCGACGGTCGCGGCGGCGCACGCGGCGGCTGGTGCGCCTCGGCCTCCTGGCCGGGTTCGGTCTGCTGCTGCTCCTGCTCATGATCGAGCCGCGGCGGCCGCCCGAGCCGCGCCCGCCGACGCCGCGGCCCGCGCCCGTCGAGATCGCCCTGCCCGCCGGCGCGCGGCCGCCGGCGCCGCCCATGGGCGTCGGCCTCGGCGGGCCGCCGCCCGCCGTTCCCCGAGGGGCGGAGCCCACCGCCCCCGTGGACGCCGCGTCGATCGGCCAGGCGCCCGTCGCCGCGGCGGTGGAGCAGGCGGCGAGCCCGAGCGGCGCCCCGCCGGCGGCCCGCCCGGACGGCCCGGAGCCGGACCCGCGCGAGCGGCTCGTCGGCGCGCTCGCGCCACTGCCGGCGCCGCCGGCGGTGGCCCGGCCGGCGACCCGGACCGCGCCGGCGCCGCTCGAGTTGGTGCGTCCGGTGCCGATCGCCTTTCCCGGGCCGGTCGCCCGGCGCCCGGCCGAGACCCTGCCCGCGGTCGCCGTGATCCTCGACGATCTCGGGCTGAGCGGGCCGGCGACGCGGCGGGCGATCCGCCTGCCGGCGCCCCTCACGCTCGCCTTCCTGCCCTATGGCGAGCTCGTCGCCGACCTCGCCCGCGAGGCCCGCGCCGCCGGCCACGAGGTCTTCCTGCATCTGGCGATGGAGCCCGTGGGCCAGGAGGATCCGGGTCCGATGGCGCTCCTATCGGCGCTCGGCGCCGACGAGCTCAGGCGGCGGCTGCACTGGGCGCTCGGCCGGGTGCCGGGTGCGGTCGGCGTCAACAACCACATGGGCAGCCGGCTCACCGCCGATCCGCGCGCCATGGCCGTGGTCATGGGCGAGCTCGCGCAGCTCGGCCTGCCGTTCGTCGACAGCATGACCACGGGTGCGAGCATCGCCGGCCGCGTGGCCCTCGAGGGCGGGGTCCCGGCCACCGCCCGGGACGTGTTCCTCGACAACGAGCCGACGGCATCCGCGATCCTGGCGCAGCTCGAGCGGGCCGAGCGGCTGGCCCGACGCAGCGGCTCGGCCGTGGCGATCGGCCATCCCTACCCGGCCACCCTCCAGGTCCTGGCCGAGTGGCTGCCGCGCGCCGCCGAACGGGGGCTGAGGCTCGTGCCGGCCACCGCCACGATCCAGCTCCGCGGCTGCGCCGGAGAGCTCGCCGCGCGCGGCGGCTGCCTGCTGCGCGCGGCGACCTCGCCCGACGGCGGGGAGAGCCTGCCGGGCTGCGCCTCGAGCGGCTGCTGAGCCGGGCGTCCCGCCTCAGTAGATCGGGAAGCGGGCGCAGAGGCCGGCGACCTCGCTCCGCACCCGTGCCTCGACCAGGGGATCGCCGTCCGGGCGGGCGGCGAGCGCGTCGAGCACGTCCGAGACCAGGTGGCCGATCCGCTGGAACTCGGCGATCCCGAAGCCGCGGGTGCAGCCGGCGGGCGTGCCGAGGCGGATGCCCGAGGTCACGGTCGGCTTCTCGGGGTCGTTCGGCACGCCGTTCTTGTTGCAGGTGATGTGCGCCCGCTCGAGCGCCTCCTGGGCCGCCTTGCCGGTCACCCCCTTGGGTCGGAGGTCGACCAGCATCAGGTGGTTGTCGGTCCCGCCCGAGACGATCGCCGCACCGCGCTCGACCATCACGGCGGCGAGCGCCCGGGCGGCCGCCACGACGCCGCGGGCGTAGACCTTGAACTCGGGTGCGAGCGCCTCCCCGAACGCCACCGCCTTGGCGGCGATGACGTGCATCAGCGGCCCGCCCTGCAGCCCCGGGAACACCGCCGAGTTGATCTTGCGCGCGAGCGTCTCGTCGTCGGTCAGGATCAGGCCGCCGCGCGGACCGCGCAGCGTCTTGTGGGTGGTCGAGGTCACCACGTGGGCGTGCGGGAAGGGCGAGGGGTGCACGCCCGCGGCGACCAGGCCCGCGATGTGCGCCATGTCGACCATCAGCCAGGCACCCACCTCCTCGGCGATGGCGCGGAAGCGGGCGAAGTCGAGGATCCGCGAATAGGCGGACGCGCCGGCGATGATCAGCCGCGGCCGATGCTCGCGGGCGAGGCGGTGGACCTGGTCGAAGTCGATGAGGCCGTGCTCGTCGAGGCCGTAATGGACCGCCTCGAACCACTTGCCCGACAGGGCCGCCTTGGCGCCGTGCGTCAGATGGCCGCCGGCCGCGAGATCCATGCCCAGGATCGTGTCGCCGGGCTCGAGCAGGGCCAGCATGACCGCGCCGTTCGCCTGGGCGCCCGAGTGCGGCTGCACGTTGGCGAAGGCGCAGCCGAACAGGCGCCGCGCCCGCTCGATGGCGAGCGCCTCGGCCCGATCGACCTGCTCGCAGCCACCATAGTAGCGACGGCCCGGATAGCCCTCGGCGTACTTGTTGGTCAGGACCGAGCCCTGCGCCTCGAGCACGGCCCGGCTCACGATGTTCTCCGAGGCGATCAGCTCGATCCCGTCGCGCTGGCGGGCGAGCTCGCCCGCGACGGCCGCTGCGACCTCCGGATCGACCTCGGCGAGGCCGCCCCGGAAGAAGGATGCGGGGCTCGGGGCGGGGACGCGCAGGGCGTCGGCCATGATCGACTCCGATCGGTTCGACTGCGCGTCGGATCTAACGCACGGGCGGGCCCCGGTCCACACGGCAGGGTCGCGCGACGCCGCCTCAGGGCGCGCCGAGCCGGGCGTCGAGCTCGGCCAGGCGCTCGGGAGGCAGGGCCTCGGCCACCCGATCGCGCAAGGGCCGCGCCGCCTGCTGGCCGCCGGCCGCGGCGCGGGCGAGCCACAGATAGGCCTCGGCCGGGTCCGGCGGACCGAGCCGCCCCTCGAGGTAGAGCGCCCCCAGATGGAACTGGGCCCGGGCGTTGCCGGCCTCGGCCAGCGGCCGCCACACCGCGAAGGCGCGCGCATAGTCGCCCGCCTGATAGGCGAGCACGCCGTCGCGGACCGTGCCGGCGGGGGGCGGGGGCGCCGGCGGGGCCGCGCCGCCCGTCTGGGCGGGCGGTGCCGGCGGGGCGGGCGCGGGCGGCTCCGGCGCGGGTGGCGGCGCCGGCTCCGCCGGCAGGGCCGCCGTCTGCGCCGCGG
>CAZDFD010000090.1:0-17600 GCA_964504655.1 uncultured Geminicoccaceae bacterium | reverse complement strand
TACGAGGGCGAGCGGCGGCCGGGCACGGTGGGCTTCCCCCTGCCGGGGATCTCGATCCGGATCACCGAGCCCGAGACCGGCCGGCCCTTGCCGGTGGGCGAGATCGGCATGATCGAGGTCAAGGGCCCGAACGTCTTCAAGGGCTATTGGAACAACCCGGAGAAGACCGCGGCCGAGTTCCGCGCCGACGGCTATTTCATCACCGGCGACCTCGGCCGGTTCGACGAAGAGGGCTATCTCTCGATCGTCGGGCGCGGCAAGGATCTGGTGATCTCGGGCGGGCTCAACGTCTATCCCAAGGAGGTCGAGGAGGCGATCGACGCGCTGCCGGGCGTAGTCGAGAGTGCCGTGATCGGCTGTCCGCACCAAGATCTCGGCGAGGCGGTCACGGCCGTCGTGGTGCGGGCGCCGGGTGCCGCCCTCGACGAGGCGGCGGTCCAGCGCGCGCTCGACGGCCGGCTCGCCCGCTTCAAGTGCCCGAAGCGCGTGCTCGTCGTCGACGAGCTGCCGCGCAACAGCATGGGCAAGGTGCAGAAGAACCTGCTCCGCGAGCGCTACCGGGACCTCTACGCCGCGAGCTGACGGGCGAGTGCTCCCAGCCGCTCGAGCTTGGTGTCCGAGAGATAGCCGTAGCGGTTGACCCAGATCCCCTCGGGCGAGGCCTCGAGGCCGATCGCGAAGCGGCGGGCCACGTCCTCGACCGGCCCGTAGGCGTGGACGTGCGCCCAGACCGGGCAGCGCCCGCCGACCGCGGCGCGCACGGCCGCGATCTTGTCCCGCTGCGCCGCAGCACCGGCCGGGTGCGCCTCCTCGGGCTCGGGATAGCGCAGATCCTCGATGGCCGTGGGCGGCGGGTCGCCGGTCGCGAGCAGCGCCACCACCGCCCGGGCGATCGTCCCGGGATCGAGGCCCGGATGGCCGCGCCGCAGCGCCAGGGCGTAGTCGCGCAGCATCATCGGCCAGTGCATGGTGTAGAGCTTGACCGTGATGCCCTGGACGAGCCCGGCCACGCGGCCGTGGTCGAAGCCCGAGGCGAGGTTCCAGGGCGGCGGGAAGCTCTGCGGGACGAGCCCGATCGAGGCCGGCAGGGCGGCCCGGTAGGCGCGCAGGAGGGCCTCGACCAGCTCGGCCTTGAAGGCCAGGAGATCGCGTACCCCGGGCAGGCGGTCGGCGAGCGCCCGGGCCTCGGCGGCGAGCGCCGCGGGGCCGGCGAGCGCCGCCTCGAGCAGCGCCCGGCCGCCGCCCTCGCGCAGGAGGAGGAGCCGCAGGCGCTGCGCGTCGCCGCGCATCCGGGCGGTGTCGAAGCCGCGCCGCGCCGCCTCGGCCATCGCCGGGACCGAGAAGTCGAGGAACAGCGAATCGAAGCTGTAGGGCGGGTACTCGGGCCAGTCGACGCGGATCGCGTCGACCCCGGGGTAGGCGCGCGCGAGATCGGCCAGGAGTGCCGCGCCGTAGCCGACGATGCCGGCACTCGCGAGGCTGCCGTTCCTGTCGATCCGCCCCTTGGCTTCGGTGCCGTCGGGCAGGAGCGGGCGGTCGACCGGCAGCGGCCCGCCGAACTGGACCCGGTAGCCGGGCGGGATCGCCGCCTGCACCTGGAGGTGCACCTCGAGGCCGCGGGCCTTGGCGGCGTCGATGAAGGCCCCAACCTTGGGGCCCTCGCTCGCGGTGAGCGCGGTCGGCTCGGCCGGGCGGTAGGGCAGCCCGGCGTAGCAGGTGGGGTCGGGCGCGAAGCTCGGCGCGGTCGTCACCCAGAGCTCGCGCCGGCCCCAGAGTGCCCGGTCGAGCAGGCGGACCTTGCCGGCCTCGCCGTCGGCCGGCGGCTCGCGGCCACCGCTGCCGTCCGGGGCCGGCGCCATGACGTAGGGCGAGGTCGCGACCGCCGTGGCGCCGGCCCGGGCGAGAGTGTCGAGCAGCGGCTCGATCCCCTCGCACTGGATCCACTCGGGCATGACCGTGACGCCGATGGTGCGGGCCATGGCGGGCATCCTCCCGGGCCGGTCCTCAAAGGAACCGCGTGATGTCGAGGCTCGATTCGACGTTCAGCCGGTCGCGGTGCGCGGCGAGGAAGGCCTCGGCCCGGGCCCGGCCGAGCTCCTTGAGGCGCAACAGGAAGTCGCGCTCGGCGTTGAGCTTGGAGGAGTAGCCGAGCCGCGCCATCTCCGCCTCCGCGCCGATCATGTGCAGCTTCAAGTCCTTGTAGCGGCCGGGCGGCACCCGGTGCTCGGCCAGGAGCTTCTTGACGAAGGCGATCGCCCGCATCTCGCGCATCAAGGAGCTGTTGAACGCGACCTCGTTCATCCGGTCGAGGATCGCCGCGGCGGTGGTCGGCACCTCCTCGACCGCGATCGGGTTGACCTGGACGATCACCACGTCCTCGCAGTCGGTCTCGTAGATCAAAGGGAAGATCGGCGGGTTGCCCATGAACCCGCCGTCCCAGTAGGCCTCGCCGTCGATCTCCACGGCCTGGTACAGGAAGGGCAGACAGGCCGAGGCGAGCACCGCGTCGACCGACAGCTCGGAACCGGTGAAGACCTTGATCTTGCCGGAGCGGACGTTGGTCGCGCAGAGGAAGATCCGGGGCCGGTCCTGGCGGCGCAGGGCGGCGAAGTCGATCTCGCGCTCGAGGATCCCGCGCAGCGGGTGGAAGCCCAGCGGGTTGAGCTGGTAGGGCGAGAACAGGCGCGAGAGGGCATCCGCCCACAGCCAGCCGGGCGAGGTGTCCATGTCGCCCGGCGAGACGAGCCGGTCCCACAAGCTCGGCTTGAGCGGGCTCCAGAGCGCGGCGTCGGCGACGGCGTCCCAGAACCGGTCGAGCGCCCTGCGGGCCTCGGCCGGCCCGCCGGCGACGAGCCCGTGGGCCAGGACCACCGCGTTCATGGCGCCGGCGCTCGTGCCGACCACGCCCACGAGCTCGAGCGCCGCGTCCTCGAGCAGCCGGTCGAGCACGCCCCAGGTGAACGCGCCGTGCGCGCCGCCGCCCTGGAGCGCCAGGTTGATCCGCTTGGGCGGCCCTGGCGCGCTCACTGCGCGGTCCAGCCGCCGTCCACCGCCAGCGCCTGACCGCGGATCTGGGCGGCCGCCTCGCCGCACAGGAAGACGGTCAAGGCGCCGATCTGCTCGGGGGTCGCGAACTCCTCGCTCGGCTGCTTCTCGCACAGGAGGTCGCGCTTGGCCTGCGCGACCGGGATCCCCTCGCGCGCCGCCCGGTCGTCGATCTGCTTCTGGACCAGGGCCGTGAGCACCCAGCCCGGGCAGATCGCGTTGCAGGTGACGCCGGTCGTGGCGGTCTCGAGCGCCACCACCTTGGTGAGGCCGACGAGCCCGTGCTTGGCCGCGACGTAGGCGGCCTTCTGCACGCTCGCCACGAGCCCGTGCACGGAGGCGATGTTGACGATCCGCCCCCAGTTCCGCTCGAGCATCTGCGGCAGGGCCGCGCGGATCGCGTGGAACGCCGCCGAGAGGTTGATCGCGATCACCGCGTCCCAGCGCTCGGGCGGGAACTCGTGCACCGGCGCCACGTGCTGGATGCCGGCATTGTTCACGAGGATGTCGACCCGGCCGAGCTCGGCCGTGGCCTGCGCGACCATGGCCGCGACCTCCTGGGGCCGGCCCATGTCGGCCGCGCTGTAGGCGATCCGGACGCCGTGCGCGGCCGCGAGCTCGTCGCGCAGTCGGCCGATCGCCGCCGCCTCGCCGAAGCCGTTCAGGAGGACCGCCGCACCTTGGGCGGCGAGCGCCCTGGCGATCCCGAGCCCGATCCCGCTGGTCGAGCCGGTGACGATCGCCACCTTTCCCTCGAGTGTGCGCACCTTGGGGTCTCCCGGCTGCGGTGGCTCCCTCTCTAGGCAGCGCACCGGTGCCTGTCGACCGCTGGAGAGCCGGCCGCCCGGCTGCTAGCCTCGCCCGGGCGGCGAGGGAGGGCTCCATGGACCGCCAGCTCGAGGGGAAGGTCCTGATCGTCACCGGTGGCACGCAGGGGCTGGGCGAGGCGATCGCCCGGCTGTTCGCGGCGCGTGGCGCCGCCGGCATCGTGCTCGTGGGCCGCGACCGCGGCCGCGGCGAGCGGGTGGCGGCGGCGCTCGAGGGCACGGGTGCCCGAGCCCTCCTCGTGCCGGCCGATCTCGCCGATCTCGATGCCGTAAGACGGATCGTGCCGGCCTGCGAGGGCGCCTTCGGCCGGGTCGACTGCCTCGTCAACGCGGCCGCGATCACCGACCGCGGCACGATCCTGGACACGAGCCCCGAGCTCTTCGACCGGATGGTCGCGGTCAACGTCCGCGCCCCCTTCTTCCTCATGCAGGACGCGATCCGCCTGATGCTCGACCGCGGCATCGAGGGCTCGATCGTCAACATCCTCTCGACCTCGAGCCACGGCGGCCAGTCGTTCCTCACCGCCTACTCGGCCTCCAAGACGATGCTCGGCGCCTTGACCCGGAACGTGGCGTTCTCGGTGCTGCCGCACCGGATCCGGGTCAACGGCCTCAACATCGGCTGGATGAACACGCCGGGCGAGCACGCCATCCAGAAGAAGGCCCACGACGCGCCGCCCGACTGGCTCGAGAAGGCGGCCGCCGGCCGGCCCTTCGGCCGCCTCCTCGACCCGTCCGAGGTGGCCCGCGCGGTGGCCTTCCTGTGCTCCGCGGAGAGCGGGATGATGACCGGCTCCCTGGTCGACTTCGACCAGACCGTGCAGGGGTGCTGGGACGAGGCGCCGGTGCCCGGCACGCGGCTCGTCTGAAGGTCGGACGTCAGCGCTCCGGCGGTGCCGGCGCCTCGGGCCCGAGCGCTTCGGCCAGGAGCCCCTCGAGCTCGGGCTCGGCGATGCCGAGCTTCCGCAGATGGGCGACCGTCTCGCGCAGATAGTCGAGGTTGGAGCCGCCAAGGCCGCTCGCCGCGCGCAGCCGGGCGAGAAGCTCGCCGCGGGCGAGATCGCCCTCGAAGCGGGGATGTTCGATGCGCGCGAGGTAGACCCAGGCCGCGATCCGCTCGCCCGTGTCGAGCCGGGTCGCCTCGAGCCGGCGGCGCTCGTAGAGGTAGACGCCCACGTTCTCGCGCTCGTCCAGATAGGCGAGCAGCGCCGGCTCCTCCGCCGCCGGCACGGCGAAGGCGCGGCCGACGCAGGCGCCGCCCGCGGTCAGCCCGAGCACGCAGCCCGGCCGCTCGGGCGTGCCCCGCCAGTGCTCGGAGCGGACGCAGAGCGCCCGGTGCCAGCCCTGGAGGCGGGCCGGCGCGCTCGCCTCGAAGGCGAAGCCCGGCCGCCACATCAAGGAGCCGTAGCCGAACGCCCAGACGAGAGGCCCGGACCCGCTCATTCGGGCAGCGAGAGACGGTGCCGGACGCGGCGCAGGCCGAGCCAGACCGCGAGCACGACGACGGGTGCCAAGGCCGCCTCGAGGAGCCCGCCCTCGAGGCCCAGGAGGTGCGTGGCGACCGGCTCGACCACCTTGGCCAGGACCGAGAGGGCATAGTAGCTGATCGCCACGACCGACAGGCCCTCGACCGTCTGCTGCAGGCGGAGCTGCGCCTTGGCGCGCTCGGCCATGCCCGCCAGGACCTCCTGGTTCTGCGCCTCGAGCGCCACGTCGACGCGGGTGCGCAGGAGGTCGGTGGCGCGGGCCAGCCGGCGGGCCAGGGTCTCGACCCTGAGCTCGGTCGCCACGCAGGTGGCCATCGCCGGGCCCAGTCGGCGCTCGAGGAACGGGGAGGGGCGCTGGAAGCCCTGGATCGAGTCCTCCTGCAGCTCGCCCAGGCGCTGCAGGACGATCCGGTGGTAGGCCTGGGCCGCGGCGAAGCGGAACGCCTGGCCGTCGATCAGCCGCTCGACCTCGCGCGCGAGCCCGGTCAGCCGTTCGAGCACCTGGCGCTCGGCGGCGGCGCCGGCGGCACCCGCCATGTCGTCGAGCACCTCGTGCAGCGCCGCCTCGAGCCGGCCGATCCGCGGCGCCTGCTCCTGGGCGAGCGGGTAGGCGAGCAGCGCCAGCATCCGGTAGGTGTCGATCTCGAGCAGGCGGCGCACCGTCCGCCCGGCGCGCGCCGCGGTCAGTCCGCGGTCGAGCAGGAGGTAGCGGGTGAAGCCGTCGGCGCCGATGCGGAAGTCGGTGGCGAGCCGCGCGGTGCGGCCGGCGACGAGCGCGGCGGCCACGTCGTCGTGGCCGAAGAAGCGCTCGACGAGCGTGCCGGTCGGCTCCTCCCGGTCGGTCTCGAAGCGCAGGTCGGCGGCGGCGATCCGGATCGGCCCGAGGCCCCGGGTGATCTCGGCCAGCACCGGCGGGACCGGCGCCTGCGGCTCGAAGGGATCCTCGGGCGCAGGGCCCACGAGGGTGAGCGTGCCGAACTCGCCGTGCCGCTCCCATTTGAGCCGCGCGGTGCCGAGTTCGACCACCGCCTGGCGCGCCGCCTCGCCCGGCTCGGGCAGGGCGTTGCGGGCGCAGAACTCGGCGAACGCCGCCTTGAGGCGGCTCGCGCCGGGATCGATCAGCGCCAGGTGCAGGATCCGCGCCGGCGGCCGCAGCGGCAGCGAGGGGCGGCTGTGCAGCTCGTCGTTGAGGGTCTGGCGGAGGACGTGGTCCCGCAAGGCCTCAGTCCGCAGCACCGTCGCGCCGGGCGCGGGCCGCCGCGGCGAGCCGCGATTCGAGCCCCCGGGCGGTGTCGAAGAAGCGCGCCTTGGCCTCGCCCACGAACGGGTTCTCGCTCTCGATCGCGAGGAACAGCTCGTCGGAATCGTAGCGCACCAGCTCGACGCTCTGCATCAAGAGCTCCCAGGTGCGCGTGGTCTGCAGCACCTCCTTGGGCTCGATCTCGACCATGATCTTGGCGATCAGATGGGTCAGGCCCTGGACGTAGGCGAGCTCGCGGTCGTGGCGCTCGGGGTCGGTGCGCACGACCTCGAGCCGCAGCCGTTCGGTGAGGAACCGGGCGACGCAGCCCTCGCGTCCGCCGCGGCCCGGGCAGACCGCGACGTTGAGCCCGGCGATGCCGTCGCGGCCGCTCTGCGGGCCGAACAGGGGGTGGGTGCACACGAAGTCGACCGGCTCCGGCAACAGGCTCGAGAGCAGCCGGTGCGGCTTGAGCTTGACCGAGCAGACGTCGACCACGAGTGCCCTGGGCCGCAGATGCGGCAGGATCGCCCGCACCACCTCCTCGAGCCGCTGCACCGGCACCGCGAGCACGACGATCTCGGCCGAGGCGGCCTCGGGAAGGTCCGTGGCGGTGACGTCGTAGACCGCCGTGACGGGCCCGAGGTCGCGGTGCGGGTCGTGCACGCGGACGCGGAAATAGGGCGTCAGATGGCGCAGCATGAACTCGCCGAAGGCGCCGCAGCCGATCAGCCCGAGGTCCTGCGGCATCAGAGCGCGCCCGCGTGCGGCGCACCCTGGACGAAGGCCCGCAGCACCTCGACCAGACGCCGGTTCTCGGCCTCGAGGCCGACCGACAGGCGCAGCGCGTGCGGCAGGCCGTAGGCGCCCATCGCCCGCGGGATCACGCCGTGCCGCTCGAGGAACGCCTCGGCGGCGCGGGCGTCGCGGCCGGGGGCGCGCGGGAAGTCGACCAGGAGGAAGTTGCCGACCGAGGGGTGGACGATCAGCCCGAGGCCCAGGAGCCGCTCCTTGAGCCAGGGCAGCCAGCGGTCGTTGTGGGCGCGGGCCGCGGCCTGGTGCTCGACGTCCTCGAGGGCCGCCACCGCCGCCGCCTGGGCCGGCTGGCCGACGTTGAAGGGGCCGCGGCTGCGGTTCACGACGTCGATCACCGCGGGCGGGCCGTACATCCAGCCGACGCGCAGGGCGGCGAGCCCGAACAGCTTCGAGAAGGTCCGCGTGGTCACGACGTTGGCGTGCTCGTGGGCGAGCTCGAGGCCGCTGCCATAGTCGGCCGCACCCACGAACTCGGCATAGGCCGCGTCGATCACGAGCAGCACGTCCTCGGGCAGCCCGGCGTGCAGCCGGCGCAGCTCCTCGGCCGAGAGATAGGAGCCGGTCGGGTTGTTGGGATTGGCGAGGAAGACGATCCGCGTGCGGCTCGTGACCCGGGCGAGCAGGGCGTCGACGTCGGCCCTGAGCTCGCGCTCGGGTGCCGCCACCGGGTGCGCGCCGGCCGCGAGCGCCGCGAGCCGGTACATGAGGAAGCCGTGCGCGCTGTGCACGACCTCCTCGCCGGGCCCGGCGTAGGCGCGCACCAGGAGCCCGATCAGCTCGTCCGAGCCGGCGCCGCAGACGATCCGCTCGGGATCGAGGTTGAAGCGGCGGCCGAGCGCCGCCCGGAGTGCCGTGCAGCCGCCGTCCGGGTAGCGGTGCAGGCGCGCCGCTTCGGCGCGGTAGGCCTCGACCGCGCGCGGGCTCGGCCCGATCGCGCTCTCGTTGGCCGAGAGTTTGATCGCCGGCCCGGCGCCGGCCTCGGCCTTGCCGCCGACATAGGGGCTGATCTCGAGGATGCCGGGGCGCGGGCGGGGCGCGATCGTGGGCACGGGCTCAGGCCTCCTCGGCGGGCGGGGTGGCGGCGCCGGCGTGCGGCGCGGGTGCCGCCGCCTCGGCCGCGGACAGGGGCCGCGGGTAGGCGCCGAGCACCGTGGCGCCGAGCACCTGGCTGCCGAGCGGCCCGAGCAGCTGCGCCGCGAACGGCGCGCCGCGGGCGTGGAAGCCGTCGACCTCGACCAGGTGCAGGGCGGTCGCCGACCGGCGCGCCACGGCGAGCCAGCGCGGCCCGAGCCCGCCGCGGCCGAGCGCCTCGGCGAGCCGGGCGCGGCTCGTGGCGGCGTCCGCCTCGAGCACCACGAGCGCGCAGTCGGTCCCCGACGGCTCGGGCTCGAGCGCCGCCAGGGCGAGCGCGGCCGGGCCGGGGCCGGGCACGAACGGCAGCCGGGCGATCACCGCGAGCGTCCGGTTGGACGGCTCGAGCAGCTCCGCCCACCAGTCCTGGCCGTCGTCGGGCAGCGGCAGGACGGCGATGCCGGCGCCGGCCTCGACCGCCCGGCGGAGCGCCCGGCCCGGGCTCGCGGCCCTCTCGGCCGGGGTGGCCGAGCCCAGATGGTCGCGCGCCACGTCCCACACACCCTCGGCGCCGGGCGGCGCCCAGACGGTGATCGCGAGGGGGGTCTGCACGGCGGTGGTGGCGGCCAGGAGCTCGCGCCACATCCGCACGAGCGGGGCCGCGGGGAAGCGGCCGCCGGCGCGCGCCACGAGCCGGCGCAGGATCGCGGCCTCCCGCGCCGGACGCATCGCCAGGCGGCCGCGCTCCCGGTCGCCCTTGGCGGCGGCGATCCGCTCGACCACGGCCAGCCGCTCGACCAGGAGGTCGACGAGGTGGTCGTCGATCCGGTCGATCTCGGCGCGCAGTCGGGCGAGCTCTGGCTCTGGCCTCATCGGGGTCGGGCGGCGGTCGGCGGGCGCGGTCGAGGTAGCCGCCGGGCGGTCGGCCGTAAAGGCGCGCCGCGCGCCGGCCTTGACAGGCGGGTGGCCCGGCCACACTTCTGTCGGCACGTGGTGATTTGAGCCGGCCGGCTTGCGGGCCACGTTAAACAACCCGCTAAAAGGTCGGGCGTCCTTCGGACCCGGCCCGGCGGCCGGGTTTTCCGTTTTCCGGCGCCCGAGCCCGGCGCCGGGCGGGAGGGGACGGCGAGCGATGCCCATCAAGATCCCGAACGACCTGCCGGCCGCGGAGAAGCTGCGCGAGGAGGGCGTGCAGCTGATCGGCGAGGACGAGGCGCTGCGCCAGGACATCCGGCCGATGCAGGTCGCCCTCCTCAACCTCATGCCGAACAAGCCCGAGACCGAGACCCAGCTCGCGCGCCTGCTCGGGGCGACGCCGCTCCAGGTCGAGCTGACCCTGCTCACCACCTCGACCTACCAGCCACGGACCACGACCCTCTCGCATCTCCAGGCCTTCTACACCACCTGGGAGGCCATCCGCGACCGTCGCTTCGACGGGCTGATCGTCACCGGCGCGCCGGTGGAGATGATCCCGTTCGAGGAGGTCGAGTACTGGTCCGAGCTGTGCTCGGTGTTCGACTGGTCGCGCACCCATTGCCACTCGACCTTCCACATCTGCTGGGGCGCGCAGGCGGCGCTGTACCACTTCTATCGCGTGCCGAAGCACGTCCTGGCGAGCAAGCGGTTCGGGATCTTCAAGCACTACGTGATCGAGCGGCGCGACGCCCGGCGGCCGCCGCTGTTGCGCGGCTTCGACGACTATTTCCACGTGCCGGTGTCCCGCCACACCGAGGTCCGCATCGACGATCTTCCCAAGGACGCCGGGCTCGAGGTGCTGGCGGTCTCCAACGCCGCCGGGCTGTGCCTCGTGCACGAGCCGGCGCATCGCGCGGTCTACATGTTCAACCATCTCGAGTACGACAGCCTGACCCTGCATCGCGAGTATCTGCGCGACAAGGAGAAGCGGCCGGACGTGTCCCTGCCCACCGACTACTATCCCGACGACGATCCGAGCAAGCCGCCGCGCAACCGCTGGCGGGCCTACGCCCACCTGCTGTTCGGCAACTGGATCAACGAGATGTACCAGACCACGCCGTACGACATCGCGCGGATCGGCTCGGAGGTGGTGGCGCGGGCCGCCTGAGGGCGGCCCGGGCGTTAACCGAACGTTAGGCGTGTCTCGCCCATAAGGGGCCGGCGCGGCGCGGGCCGGGGACCCGCGCGCGGGCGGGGCGAGGTGCGCATGGCGCTCGGCGCGGCCGAGAGGGAGCCGGTGGCGGCCGGATCGGGCCGGGACGCGGTGGCGGGGCTGGTGCTCGCCGCCCGTCGCCTGGGCGTCGAGCTCGAGGCGGCGGACCTGGCCCTCGGCCGCGACGGCGATCCCTCCCCGACCGCGGCCGAGCTCGAGCGGCTCGCCGCCGCAGAGGGCCTCGAGGCGCGCCGCGTCCGGCTGGATGCCGCCACGCTCGCGGCCGAGGGCCAGGGCGTGCCGGCGCTGCTGCGCCTGCTCGACGGCGGCTGGCGGCTGCTCGAGGGGGTCGAGCGGTGGCGCCAGGTGACCGTCCTCGTCCTGCGCGATCCCGGCCGGCCGGGCGAGCCGCTCGAGCGGATCGATCCGGTGAGCCTGAGCGAGCTCTGGGACGGCGAGACCCTCCTCGTCCGCAGGCGGGCGCCGCGCGACGGTCTCGACCGGCCGTTCGGCATGGGCTGGATGCTCGCCCAGGTGCTGCGCGAGCGGCGGCTGTTCCGCGACATCTCCCTGGCGGCGCTGGTGAGCGGGTTCCTGGCGCTGGCCCCACCGCTCTTCTACATGGTCGTGGTCGACCGCGTGCTGGTGCACGAGCGGGTGGCGACGCTGCTCGTGCTGGTGCTGGCGATCCTCGTGGTCCTGGCGTTCGACACGGCCCTGGGTTTCCTCCGCCGGAGGCTCGTGACGCTCGCCGCGGCCCGGATCGACGCGCGCATCGGCCTGCACCTGTTCGACCGGCTGATCGGGCTGCCGATCGACTTCTTCGAGCGCCGGCCGACCGGCGAGACGGTGCACAAGCTGGCCGAGGTCCGCCGGGTGCGGGCGTTCCTCACCGGTCAGCTTCTGACGGTGGTGCTCGACGGCGCCACCCTGCTCGTGCTCGTGCCGGCGATGTTCGTCCTGAGCCCGCCGTTGGCCTCGCTGGTGCTGGCGATCGTCGGCCTCATGGCGGCGATCGTGGCGCTCTACATGGGGCCGATGCGGGCGGCCTATGCCCGGCTGGTCGAGGCCGAGCAGCGCCGCAGCGCCTTTTTGGTCGAGACCGTCGCCGGCATGCGGACCGTCAAGGCGCTGGCGCTCGAGCCCCTGCGTCGGCGCGCCTGGGACCGGCTCGCCGCCGCCTCGGTGCGCGAGGCGACCCGGCTGCAGCACCTCGCCAACCAGCCGCAGACCCTCCTGCAGCCGCTCGAGAAGCTCGTTTTCGCGGGCTCGCTGGCGCTGGGTGCCTGGCTGACGCTGAGCGGCCAGGCGCGCGTTCTGGCCGGCACGCTCGTGGCCTTCACGATGATCGCCGGGCGGGCGACCCAGCCGCTCGTCCAGCTGGCCGGCCTCCTGCAGCAGCTGCAGGAGGTCAAGGGCGCGCTCGCCCAGGTGGCCTCGGTGGTCGACCATCCGCCCGAGCGCCGGCGGCACGCCGGGGTGCGGCCGCCGATCAGCGGCGCCATCGCCTTCGAGGGGGTGCGCTTCGCCTATCCGGGCGCGGCCCGCCCGGCGCTCGACGACGTGAGCTTCACGATCGAGCCCGGCCAGGTGGTCGGCATCATGGGGCGGAGCGGCTCCGGCAAGACCACGATCACCCGTCTGCTGCAGGGCCTGCACGACGACTATGCCGGGCTGATCCGCCTGGACGGGGTCGAGCTGCGCGAGATCGAGCTGCGCCACCTGCGCACCCGGATCGGCGTCGTGCTGCAGGACAGCTTCCTGTTCCACGGCACGATCCGCGACAACATCCTGGCCGGGCGGCCGGACGCCGCGCCCGAGGAGGTCGTCGAGGCGGCCCGCCTGGCCGGAGCCGAGGAGTTCGTGGCGCGCCTGCCGCGCGGCTTCGACAGCCCCGTCGAGGAGGGCTCGAGCAACCTGTCGGGCGGCCAGCGGCAGCGTCTGGCGATCGCCCGCGTCCTCCTGATGCGGCCCTCGGTGCTGGTGCTCGACGAGGCCACGAGCGCGCTCGACCCGGACAGCGAGGCGCTGGTCACCGCCGGCCTCAGGCGGATCGCCCGCGGCCGCACGCTCCTGGTCGTGAGCCACCGCCTCGCCTCGCTCGTCGACTGCGACCAGATCCTGGTGCTCGACGAGGGGCGGCTCGCCGACCGCGGGCGGCACGGCGAGCTGCTCGGCCGCTGCGAGCTCTACCGCCATCTCTGGCTCGTGCAGAACCGCCACCTGCAGGCGGCGCCGCCCGTGCCGTTCCGTGTCGGAGGACCGCGTGAGCCCGCCAAGGTCGCCTGAGCCCGGTCCGACGGGCGCGGCCGCCCGGCGGGCGCTGGCCGAGTTCTCGAGCGAGAGCCGGGCGATCGCCGAGGCGCCGCTGCCGGCGGCCGCGGGGCTCATGGTGTGGCTGGTGGCGGCCCTTCTGGTGACGCTCGTCGGGCTCGCCGCGCTGGTCCCGATCGAGCGCGTCGTCACGGCCCGCGGCCGGGTGGTGGCGGAGAGCCCGCCGATCGTGGTGCAGCCGCTCGAGACCGCGGTGCTGCGCAGCCTCGAGGTGCGCGAGGGCGATCTGGTCGAGGCCGGAGCCCGGCTCGCCACCCTGGATCCGACCTTCCCCGACGCCGACGCCGGCCAGCTCGCCCGCCGGGTCGCCGGGCTCACCGCCGAGGTCGCCCGGCTCGAGGCCGAGATCGCCGGGCGCGAGCCCCTGGGCGAGCCGGACGATCCCGACCTCCGGCTGCAGCGGCTGGTGCTCGCGCACCGTGCGGCCGAGCACCGCGCCGCCCTCGCCCGGTTCGACGAGCGGATCCGGGCCGGCGAGGCCGGGCTGCGCCGCCTCGAGGGCGACAGCAGCCATTTGCGGACCCGGCTCGAGCTCGTCGGCGAGATCGAGCGGATGCGGATCCGGCTCGAGGACAACCGGACCGGCAGCCGGCTCAGCCGCTTGATCGCCAGCGACGGCCGGGTCGAGGTCGCCCGTGGCCTCGCCGCGACCGAGGCGGCCGCGGCGGCGAGCCGCCACGAGCTCGAAGCGCTGCGCGCCGAGCGCGACATGTTTCTGCGCCAATGGTCGGCCCGCCTGGTCGAGGAGCTGGCGGCGCGCCGGGTCGAGCTCGACCGGACCCGCGAGGAGCTGACCAAGGCCGAGCGCCGCCGCGAGCTGGTCGAGCTCAGGGCGCCCGAGGCCGCGGTCGTGCTCGAGGTCGCCCGGCTGGCGCCGGGGGCGGTCTTGGGCTCGGGCGAGCGGCTCGCCACGCTCGTGCCGGTCGCGGCGCCGCTCGAGGTCGAGGTCGAGGCCGCCGCGGCCGACCAGGCCTTCGTCAAGCCGGGCGACCCGGTCCGCCTCAAGCTCGACGCCTTCCGCCATCTCCGCCACGGCACCGCGCGCGGCACCGTTCGCACGGTGAGCGCCGACGCCTTCACCCGCCACCGGGACGAGCGGCCGGCGCCGGCGGCGGTCTACCGGGCGCGCATTTCGCTGGCGGCGCTCGAGCTGCGCGACCTGCCCGAGGGCTTCCGTCTGGTTCCGGGCACGCCGCTCGCCGCCGAGATCGTGGTCGGCTCGCGCGCCGTGCTCGGCTACTTCCTCGAGGGTGCCCTGGGCACGCTCGGCGAGGGGCTGCGCGAGCCGTGAGCCGGGCCGTGCCGGGCGCGCCCGCGGGCCGCGCGGACGCCGGCGCCGCCGACTGGGAGGCCGGCTTGGCGGCGGCGCGGTGTGGCCGGCCCGAGCGGGCGGCGGCGGCCTGGCTGCGCGCCGCCCGGGCCGGCCACCCCGAGGCCGCCCTGGCGCTGGCCCGCCTGTACGAGGAGGGGCGCGGCGTGCTGGCGTCGGCCGAACGCGCCGGCCGCTGGTACCGGGTCGCCGCCGAGGCCGGCCGGGTCGAGGCGGTGGCGCGGCTAGCCACCCTGCGCCTCCTGGGCCCGCCGCGGTCGGGGACCGCCGGCGGCCAGGGGATCGCCGCCGACCCAAAGGCCGCCCGCGAGCTCGCGGCGCGGGCCGCCGAGGCCGGCCACGCGCCGGCCCAGGCGCTGCTCGGCTACCTGCTCGCCGCCGGTCTCGGCGGCCCCGCCGACCCGGCGGCAGCACTCCAGTGGTACCGGCGCGCGGCCGAGGCCGGCGAGCCCGAGGCCTGGCTCGGGCTGGGCGTGCTGCTGCTCGGGCCGGGCCGCGAGCCGGCCGCGGCCGCGGAAGGCCGCCGCTGGCTCGAGCGGGCGGCCGCCGGCGGCGGTGCGCTGGCCGCCCATCACCTGGGCCGGGCCCACGAGCGCGGGCGCGGCGGCCCGGCCTGCCGCGAGACCGCCGCCGCCTGGTACGAGCGGGCCCTCGCTCTCGGGCACGCGCCGGCCGCCGTGGCCCTGGCCCGGCTCCTGCTCGACGGTCCGCCGCCGGCACCCGACCCGGTCCGCGCCACGACCCTGCTGCGGGCGGCGGCACGGGCCGGCGACCTCGAGGCCATGACCGCCCTCGCACGGGCGCTCGAGACGGGCGCCGCCGGGCCGGTCGACGCCGAGGAGGCCGCCCTTTGGTACCGCGCCGCCGCCGAGCGCGGCGAGCCGGCGGCGCAGCGCGGTCTGGCCCGGCTGTACCGGGCCGGACGCGGGGTCCCGGCCGATCGGGGCCTCGCCGCGCACTGGCTCGCCCGGGCCGCGTCGGCCGGCGACGGCGAGGCGGCGCTCGAGCTCGCGGCCCTGCTCGAGGAGGGCGACGGCGTCACCGCCGACCCGGCGGCCTGCCGCGCCTGGCTCGAGCGGGCCGCGGCGCAAGGCTCGGCGATCGCCGCGTTCCGCCTGGGCAACCTGCACGCCACCGGCCGCGGCGGCCCGGCCGACCCGGCCGCGGCGGCCGACTGCTGGCGGCGGGCGGCGGCGGCCGGCCACGATCTGGCCGCCGTCAACCTCGCCCGCCTCCTGATGGCCGGCCTCGGCGTCGCCCGCGATCCGGCCGCGGCCGAGGCCCTGCTGCTCGCCGCCGCCGGGCGCGGCGAGCCGCACGCCCCGGCGGCGCTGGCCGAGCTCTACGCGCTGCACTGGCCCGAACCGGATCCCGAGCGTGCCCGGGCCTGGCTCGCGCGCGCCGAGCGCGGCGGCGATCGGCTGGCCGAGCTGGTCCGCGCCCGCCTGCCGCCGGCCGTGGCGGAGCGGACCGCGTCCCCGCCCGCGACCGGACCTCCGAGCACCCTGCCGTGCGCCGATCGGTTCGGGGAGGGGCCGCGTTGACGGGATCTTAACGCCGCCGCGCCAGCCTCGGCGGCGGAGGTCCGTCGTCCGCGCATGCCCGACTGCTGGCCGCTGGTCGTTCCCTGCCTGTTCGCCGAGGGCCTGTCCGCGGCCCTGCGCGAGGCCGCGGGTGATCTCGGCGTGGTGCTGCGCCAGCTCGGCATCGACCGCACGCTGCTCGGCGACGCCGGCTGGGTGGTGGCGGGCGTCCTCTATCTCCGGCTGCGGCTCGAGCGGCTGCAGCGCCAGCGGTCGCGATCGGTGCCGGCCGCCGCTGTCGCGGCTGCGGCGCCGCCGCCGGGCGGGCCCGATCCCGGCGCCGATTGACGGCCGCGCGAGCCCTGCCCGACAATGTCCGGGCGGGTCGATGCCCGCGGGAGGCCAGCATGCTCGAGCAGGACCAGCCGACGGCGCCGAACGACCTCGAGGCGTTCTGGATCCCGTTCACCCCGAACCGCCACTTCAAGAAGCATCCGCGGCTGGTGGCGCGCGCCGAGGGCGTGCACTACACGACCACCGACGGCCGCCGCGTCCTCGATGCGACCGCCGGGATGTGGTGCTGCAACGTCGGCCACCGCCATCCGCGGGTGGTGGCGGCGATCCAGCGCCAGGTGGCCGAGCTCGACTACGCGCCGCCCTTCCAGTTCGGGCACCCGAAGTCGTTCGAGCTCGCCTCGAGGCTCGCCGACCTGTTCCCCGGCGACCTCGACTACGCCTTCTTCACCAACTCCGGGTCGGAATCGGTCGACACCGCGCTCAAGATCGCGCTCGCCTACCAGCGGGCGATCGGCCAGGGCACCCGCACCCGCCTGATCGGCCGCGAGCGCGGCTATCACGGGGTCGGGTTCGGCGGCATCTCGGTCGGCGGGATGGTCAACAACCGCAAATGGTTCGGCTCGCTGCTCACCGGCGTCGACCATCTGCCGCACACCCTCGACCTCGAGCGCAACGCCTTCTCCCGCGGCCAGCCCGCGCACGGCGCCGAGCTCGCCGACCAGCTCGAGCGGCTGGTGCAGCTGCACGACGCCTCGACCATCGCCGCCGTCATCGTCGAGCCGGTGGCGGGCTCGATCGGCGTCTACCCGCCGCCCTTGGGCTATCTCGAGCGGCTGCGCGAGATCACCCGCCGGCACGGCATCCTGTTGATCTTCGACGAGGTGATCACCGGCTTCGGGCGCCTCGGCAAGGCCAATGCCTGCGAGTATTTCGGCATCGTCCCGGATCTCGTGACCTGCGCCAAGGGGCTCACCGCCGCGACCGTGCCCATGGGCTGCGTGATGGCGCGCAGGCCCGTCTACGAGGCGATCGTCGAGCGCTCGCCCGCGCCCGAGAAGACGATCGAGCTGTTCCACGGCTACACCTACTCGGCGCACCCGATCGCCTGCGCGGCGGCGCTCGCCGTGCTCGAGACCTACCGCGAGGAGCGGCTGTTCGAGCGCGCCGCGGCCCTGGCCCCGGTGCTCGAGGAGCGGCTGCACGCGCTCGCGGGCAAGCCCAACGTCGTCGACATCCGCAACATCGGCCTCATGGGCGCGGTCGAGCTCGCGCCGCGCCCGGGTCGGCCGGGCGAGCGCGCCTACGATGCGATGACGCTGGCCTTCGAGGAGGGCCTCATGCTGCGGGTCACCGGCGACACGATCGCGCTCTCCCCGCCGCTGATCGTGAGCGAGGCGGAGCTGGCCCGGATCTGCGACATCCTGGGCTCGGTGCTCGACCGGCTCGATTGCGCCGCCCACGGCCGGGGCCGGAGCCGCGCGGCTCCGGCCCCGGCCACGGGC
>CAZDFD010000089.1:0-17827 GCA_964504655.1 uncultured Geminicoccaceae bacterium | reverse complement strand
TCAAGCGCGCCCTCGACCCCGACAACCTCCTCAACCCCGGCAAGGTGGTCGGGCCGCCCGGGGCCGGGCCCGGCCCGGCCGAGGGCTGAGCCCGCTCAGGGGCGATCGAGCCGGAGCCGGGCGATCGCGATCGGCTGCCGGCGCCCCTTGAGGAGGACCTCCCCCAGAGGCTCGGCCTCGCGCGGCTCGGCGAGCCAGCCGGCGCTCGCCGCATCGAGCAGGATCCGGGTGCCCGCCTCGGGGACCGGGAGGAGGGCCGGATCGAGCTGTTCCAGGCGGGCGGCGACGTTGACGGTGTCGCCCACGAGGATGCTGCCCCGGGGGCCGGCGAAGGGGGCGGGGGTGCGGGCCACGGAACCGGTGGCGATGCCGATCCGGATCGCGATCCGCGGCCAGCCGCGCAGGGCGAAGCCGCGGTTGAGCTCGGCGAGCGCGGCGCTCATCGCGGCGGCCGCGGCGGCGGCGTCGTTGGCGGTCGCCCGCGGGTGGCCGCGGAACACCGCCATCAGGCCGTCGCCGAGCACCTGCTCGACCTCGCCGCCCTGCGCCCGCACCACGGCCGCCATGGCCTCGAGCCAGCTGCCGAGCCAGCGGGCGAGGCGGGCCGGCGGCAGCCGCTCGGCCACGCCGGTGAAGCCCTGGATGTCGACGAACAGCACGGTGGCGTGGCACTCGCTGGTCCGGCTCCACGCCGCCGCGCCCGCGTCCTGCTCCTGCCTCCGATCGAACCGCTCGGCGATCACGACCGCCTCCATCGTCCGGCCGCACGGGACCTTCCGCGGGCATGGCCGTTCTGACCGCCCCGCGTTGCGCCCCGATCGCGCCGTCGCGAGCCCGCGTTACGAGCGTGCCGTCGGCGATCTCACTCCCACATCGCCTCGAGCGCCGCGCGGACGTCGGTGCGCGGGCCGTCGGCCGGTGCCGGGGCATCGCTCGGGCGAGGGCGGTGCACCGAGACCCGCTCGAACCGGTCGAGGATCCGATCGGGGAGGAAGCGCGAGCGCGCCGCCCGCACGTGGCGATCACCGAGCCGCGGCTGGCCGAAGGTGTAGAAGCGCTCGGGAACCAGGAGCTCGAGCCGATCCCGGGCGCGGGTCATCGCCACGTAGAGGACCCGGCGCTCCTCTTCGATCTCCTCCTCCGTGCCGGTCGCCATGTCCGAGGGAATGCAGCCGTCGACGCAGTTGAGGATCCAAACGGCCTTCCATTCGAGACCCTTGGCCGAGTGGATCGTCGACAAGGTGAGGCAGTCCTCGTCCCGCAGCGGCACCCCGGCCTCGTCGGAAGCCGCCGCCGGCGGATCGAGGGCGAGCTCGGCAAGGAAGCGGCGGCGATCGGAGAAGCGCGCCGCCGCCTGCTCGAGCTGGTCGAGATCGGCCAACCGCGGCTGCGGGTTCTCGTGCAGATCGGGCAGCAGCGGGTCGTAGAAGCGGCGCACCCGCTCGACCTGCCCCGGCCAGGAGGCGGCACCCCCGAGCTCGAGCAGGAGCTCCACGAGCCCCGGCCAGGATGTGCGCGCAGGCGCGGGCGGCACGAGCCCGGCCAGGCCCGAGAGCCCCTCCCCGCGCCGGCTCGCCGCGTCGAGCAGCCGGCGCGCCGAGCCGGGTCCGATCCCGGGCAGGAGCTGGAGCACCCGCAGCCCCGCCACCCGGTCGGCCGGGTTCTCGGCGAGCTTCAGGACCGCGAGGACGTCCTTGACGTGCGCCGCCTCGAGGAACTTGAGGCCGCCATACTTCACGAACGGAACGGCGCGGCGGACGAGCTCCACCTCGAGCTGGGCGGAATGGTGCGCGGTGCGGAACAGCACCGCCTGGTCGGCGAGGCGCAGGCCCTGCTCGCGCGCCTCGAGGATCGCCCCGGCCACGTGCTCGACCTGGGCCGTCTCGTCCGCGACGTGCACGAGCCGCGGCCGCTGCGCCGAGGACCGCTCCGACCAAAGACGCTTGCGCCGCCCCTCGCGGGCCAGGCCGATCACCGCGTTGGCGGCGTCCAGGATCGGCTGCACGGAACGGTAGTTCCGCTCGAGCAGCAGCGTCTCGGTGCGGCCGGTGAAGCTCGTCCCGAAGTCCAGGATGTTGCGCACCGTGGCGGCGCGGAAGCCGTAGATCGCCTGGGCGTCGTCGCCGACCACCGTGACCCCGCGACCGTCGGGCTTCAGGGCCACCAGGATCGAGGCCTGCAGGGGATTGGTGTCCTGGTACTCGTCGACCAGCACGTGGTCGAACAGCGCCCCCACCTCGGCGGCGAGCTCGGGCACCTGGAGCATCCGCTCGACCGCGAGCAGGAGGTCGTCGTAGTCGAGCACGCCCTGCCGCTGCTTGGCCGAGGCGTAGGCGCGGAAGAGGTCCTTGAGCTCGCCCTGCCAGGGCGCGCACCAGGGAAACCGACGCTGCAGCACCTCCTCGAGCGGGCGGCCGGAATTGATCCGCGCGCTGTAGATCGCGAGGCACGTGTCCTTGCGCGGGAAGCGCCGGTCGGTGCGGGCGAGGCCCAGCTCCTCGCGCACGAGGTCGAGGAGGTCGGCGGCGTCGCCGCGATCGAGGATGGTGAAGTTCGGCTCGAGGCCGATCCGTTCCGCCTGGCGGCGCAGGAGGCGCGCGCCCACCGCGTGGAAGGTGCCCGCCCAAACCAGCCCCTGGGCTAGCGCCGCCTCGGCACCCAGGACCTCGGAGCAGAGCCGCTCGACCCGGTGGACGAGCTCGAGCGCGGCGCGCCGGGTGAAGGTCAGGAGGAGGATCCGCTTCGGATCCGCCCCCGCCACGAGCAGATGGGCCACCCGATGCGCGAGGGTGCGGGTCTTGCCGGTGCCGGCGCCGGCCAGGATCAGGAGGGGCGGCGCCGGCTCCGGCGGCCGTGAGGGTCCGATGCCGAAGACGGCTGCGCGGCGTTGCTCCGGGTTCAGGCCCTCGAGGTGCGGCGCGTCGTCCATCGCCCGGCTCTTAGCCCGCGGCGCGGCCGCGCGAAAGCGCAGGGGGGCGCTGCCGCGGCACCGACTTGTGGAGCCGATCGCGGCACCGCAAGCTCGGCTCCGACCGTGACGCGGGAGGCGGGGCGATGGGCAAAGTCCTGAGCGAGGCGCAGGTCGCGTTCTACCGCGCCAACGGCTACCTCTTCCCGATCGACGTGCTCGGCGCGGCCGAGGCCGGGCTCCACCGCGCCGCGCTCGAGCGGCACGAGGCGCGGTTCGGTGGCGGACTCCCCAAGGAGCTCCGCCACAAGCCGCACCTCACCATGCGCTGGGCCGACGAGCTGGTCCACCATCCGAGGATCCTCGATGCGGTCGAGGACGTGATCGGGCCGAACATCCTCTGCTGGGAATCGGTGATCTTCGCCAAGGGGCCGAAGACGAGGGACTACATCGCCTGGCACCAGGACATCACCTATTGGGGCCTGGGCTCGGACGATGTCGTGACCGCCTGGGTGGCGCTCTCGCCCTCGACGGTCGAATCCGGCTGCATGCGGGTCGTCCCCGGCACCCACACCCGCGAGGTGGTGCCGCACCGCGACACCTACGCCAAGGAGAACCTGCTCTCGCGCGGCCAGGAGATCGCGGTCGAGGTCGGCGAGGAGCAGGCGGTCGACATCGTGCTGATGCCCGGCCAGATGTCGCTGCACCACGTCAAGATCTTCCACGGCAGCTTCCAGAACCGCTCCGACGATCGGCGGATCGGTTTCGCGATCCGCTACATCCCGCCGCACGTCCGCCAGGTGGTCGGGAGCGCGGACAGTGCCATGCTGGTGCGTGGCAGCGACCCGAACGGCTATTTCGAGCACGAGCGTCGACCCCTGGCCGACCTCGATCCCGAGCAGCTCGCCTATCACCGGCGGCTCCGGGAGCAGCGCATGGCCGTGCTGATGCGGCCGGTCTGAGCGGCGGGCCCGCGATCGTGGAGGCGAGCCTCGATCCCGGTCGGGCGCCGGACCGCCGCGTGCCGGACGTGCCCCACCGCCCGGCCCCGAGCGATGCCGTGGCCCTGCCGCCGCGGCGCAGCCGGGCCGGCACCGACCCAGACCGGCGCGCTCACCGATCCGTCACCCGCCACGGCCGGACCGGCTTGGCGCCGTCCGGCTGCAGCCAGGAGCATCCCGCATGGGCAAGCTGTTGAGCGAGGCGCAGATCCGCGCCTACGAGGAGAACGGATACCTGTTCCCGATCACGGTGCTGAGCCCTGCCGAGGCCGCCGCCTACCGGGCGCGGCTCGAGGCGGCCGAGGCGCAGGGCCACCCCCGCACCGCCCAGTTCCTGCGCACCAAGGCGCACCTCGTCTACACTTGGTGCGACGCGCTGATCCGGCACCCGAAGATCCTCGATGCGGTCGAGGACGTGATCGGCCCCGACATCCTCTGCTGGTCGTCGGGCTGCTTCAACAAGGACGCCAGGGACCCGGCGTACGTGTCCTGGCACCAGGACCTCACCTATTGGGGTCTCGAGCCGGCCGACATCGTGACCGCCTGGGTGGCGCTGTCGCCGGCGACGCCCGAATCGGGCTGCATGAAGTTCTGGCCGGGCAGTCACAAGCTCGACATCCTGCCCCACAAGGATACCTTCGCCAAGGCGAACCTGCTCTCCCGCGGCCAGGAGATCCAGGTCCAGGTGGACGAGAGCACGATCGTGTTCGACCAGCTCGAGCCCGGGCAGATGTCGCTGCACCACGTCAAGCTGGTGCACGGATCCGACGCCAATCGCTCGGCCGACCGCCGGCTCGCCTTCGTGATCCGCTACATCCCGACCCGCGTCCGCCAGGTGGTCGGCAAGACCGACAGCGCCACCCTCGTGCGCGGCGTCGACCGCTTCGACCACTTCGCTCCCGAGGCGCGGCCCGCGAGCGATCTCGATCCGGCCGCGATCGCCACCTACGATACGGTCATGGCCCGGCTCAACGAGGTCCTGTACCGGAACACAGGCCAACAGCCGGCCGGCATGTGAGCCGTCCGGCGCACAGGGAGGCAGAGAGGATGACGAGCCGACGCAGCGTGATGCTCGGCGCCACCGCAGGAGCGGTGGCGCTCGCCCTCGGAACCGGCGCCAGCGCCGCCGAGTACACGTGGAAGTGGCAGAGCTTCTGGCAACCGAACACGGTCAATCAGCTGGCCTTCGAGCGCTTCGCCGCCAGGGTCAAGGAGAAGTCGGGCGGTCGGATCGTGATCGAGACCCTGCCGATCAACGCGGTGGTGCCGCAGGGCGAGGTCCTGGACGCGGTCAAGGCCGGCATCCTGCAGGGCGCCAACGGCGGCACCGGCTACTATGTCGGCAAGGATCCGGCCTTCGCGCTCCTGGCCGACCTCAACTGCGCCTGGGAGAACCCGGACCAGCTCACCCGCTGGTTCTACGAGGGCGGCGGCAACGAGGTCGCGCGCGAGCTCTACGGCAAGTACGGCTCCTACTACATCGGCCCGGTGCTCTGGGGGGCGGAATCGATCCCCTCGAAGATGCCGCTGCGCTCGATCGCCGACTTCAAGGGGATCAAGATGCGCGCACCCGAGGGGCTGGGTGCGGCGATCTGGTCGAAGCTCGGCGTGGGCGTCATCACGCTCCCCGGTACCGAGGTCTACACCGCGCTCGAGCGCGGCCGGATCGAGGCCACCGACTGGGGCTCGATCGGGATGAACGACCAGCTCGGCTACGGGAAGATCGCGAAGTACGCGATCTATCCGGGCATCCACTCGATGCCGGCCTCGGACGTGTCGATCAAGCTCGACATCTGGGAAAAGCTGCCCGCCGACCTCAAGAAGGTGCTCGAGGAGGCGACCGTCGCCTTCAACCAGGACAGCCTCGCCGCCAACGAGGAGCTCGACAAGAAGGCCCTGGCGGCGCGCGATCCCGCGACCCTGGTGGCCTGGGGACCCAAGGAGCGGCGCGAGCTCCGCGAGGTCGCGCAGACGATCTGGGAGGAGTATGGCAAGAAGAGCCCCATGGCGCAGAAGGTCTACGACAGCTACCTCGCCTACATGAAGAAGACCGGCATGCTCTGAGCCGGCCGCACGGCTTCGCGGGTTCGACGGCGGACGGCGGGCCCGGCGGGCCCGCCGTTGCACTGCGAGAGGGGGGGCCATGGCGGGGCGTGAGCGCGAGCCGCCGATCGATCGTCTGTCGCGGCGCAGCGGCGAAGTCTCGAGCTGGCTCTTCCTGCTCGCGGCCCTGCTCACCGGTTGGGAGGTGGTGTCGTCGTCGCTGCTGCGGGCGCCGACGATCTGGGTCCACGACCTCACCACCATGCTGTGCGTGATCTGTTTCCTGGTCGGAGGCGCCTACGCCCTGCAGCGCCGCGAACACATCCGCATCACCCCGCTCTACGACCTCCTGCCCGCCCGGGTCCGCCACGTCCTCGACGTGATCGGCTACCTCCTCACGCTCTTCTACTTGGGCGTGCTCACCTGGTTCACCGGCGCCCAGGCCCTCGAGTCCGCGCGGATCATGGAGATGAGCGGGCACGCCTGGGACTTTCCGATGCCGGTCGTGGTGCGCACCGCGTTCTTCGTGGGATCCGTCCTCCTCCTGCTCCAGGCGGGCTCGCACCTGCGCGAACTCCTCGTCCGTCCGCGCGAGGCCTCCTCATGAGCATCGAGCTGATCACGGTCCTGATGCTCGCCGCCCTGTTCGTGCTCCTGTTCATCGGCATGCCGATGGCGTTCGCCCTGGGCACCGTCGGCGTCGGGTTCACCCTGGCCTTCTTCGGCTTCGACGCGCTCCTGTTGATCTCGAGCCGGATCTACGGCTTCGTCACCAACTACGTGCTCCTGTCGGTGCCGATGTTCCTGTTGATGGCGACGATCATGGATCGCTCCGGCGTCGCCCGCGACCTCTACACCGCGATGAGCGTCTGGGCCGGCGGCCTGCCCGGCGGGGTCGGGCTCATGACCCTCCTTGCCGCCGTCTTCATGGCCGCCACCACCGGGATCATCGGCGGCGAGGTGATCCTCCTGGGCCTCGTGGCGCTGCCGCAGATGCTCCGCCTCGGCTACGACAAAAAGCTCGCGATCGGGATCGTGTGCGGTGGCGGCTCGCTCGGCACGATGATCCCGCCCAGCATCGTGCTCGTCTTCTACGGCCTCACCGCCAACGTCTCGATCGGCGATCTGTTCCTCGCCGCGGTCGTACCGGGCCTCCTCCTGGCCGGTCTCTACGCGGCCTACGTGCTGGTCCGATGCCTCCTCGACCCGCGCATGGGCCCGCCGCTCCCGCCCGAGCAGCGCGCGATGCCGCTCGCGGCCAAGATCGCCATGCTGAGGAGCCTGATCCTGCCCCTGGGCATCGCCTTCTCGGTGCTCGGCACGATCTATCTGGGCCTCGCCGCCGTCACCGAGGCCGCGGCCATGGGTGTTCTGGGCGTGACCCTCGCCGCCTGGATCCGCGGCGAGCTCGACCTGGCCATGCTGCGCGACGCCTCGCGGCAGACCATGTCGGCCTGCGGGCTCCTCCTTTGGCTGACCTTCGGCGCCACGGCGATCATCGGCGTCTACAACCTCCTGGGCGGCATCGCCTACATGAAGTCGGCGATCGGCCATTTGCCCTACGAGCCCTGGGTCGTGATCCTGATCATGATGCTGATCCTCGCGATCATGGGCTGCTTCATCGACTGGATCGGTGTCCTTCTCCTGACCATGCCGGTGTTCGTGCCGATCGTGGAAACCCTGGGCTACGACAAGGTCTGGTTCGGGGTCCTCTTCTGTCTCAACATGCAGATCAGCTATCTTTCGCCGCCGTTCGGACCCGCCTGCTTCTACCTCAAGGGCGTGGCGCCACCCGAGATCAGCCTGCAGCAGATCTTCGCCGCGGTCTGGCCGTTCATGATCCTCCAGGCGGTGGCGATCCTGCTCGTGATCGCCTTCCCCGGCCTCGCCCTCTGGCTGCCGCGGGTGCTGTCCGGCTGACGCCCGGCAGCGCTGCGTCCCCGCGGCTTGCGGGATCGCCCGCGGGCGGCCTAGCCTCCCGGCACCGAACCGGGAGAGCCACCGATGACGCGCGCCAACGAGCGGATCTGCTACTTCAACGGCACGTACGTGCCGGAGAGCGAGGTCCGCGTGCCGTTCCGCGACACGAGCTGGGTCTATGGCGACGGCGCCTTCGACATGACCCGGACCTTCGCCCACAGGATCTTCCGCCTCGACGACCACATCACCCGCTTCTACCGCTCGCTCAAATATCTGCGGATCGACCCGGGCCTCTCGCCGGCCGAGATGATCGCGATCTCCGAGGAGGTGTTCGAGCGCAACCGCCACCTGTTGGGGCCGAGCGACGATTACTGGCTCGGCCAGCGGGTCAGCCGCGGGATCAAGAAGGTCGAGGGCGACAATTGGGACCATTACGGCCCCACGGTGATCGTCGAGTGCATGCCCTTGCCCTTGAAGCAGCGCGCCAAGCTGTTCCGCGACGGGATCAAGGTCGTGACACCCTCGCAGCGGCGGATCGCCCCGGAGATGCTGACCCCGCGCGCCAAGACGCACAATTATCTGAACCTGATCGTCGCGAGCCAGGAGGTCGAGGCCCTCGACCCCGAGGCCTGGGCGGTGCTCCTGGACGTCAACGGCAACCTGGCCGAGGGGCTCGGCTCGAACATCTTCCTCGTCCGCGACGGGGCGTTGCTCACCCCGCAGGAGAAGTACGTCCTGCCCGGGGTGAGCCGGCGGACCGTGATCGAGCTCGCCCGCGAGCAGGGGATCGAGGTCGTCGAGGCCGACCTCGACCTCTACGACGCCTACAATGCCGAGGAATGTTTCTTGACCTCGACCTCGCTCTGCATCTGCCCGGTCCGTTCGGTCAACGGCAACCCGATCGGCCCGAAGGGCCGGGTGTGGGGGCCGGTGACCACCCGGCTCAAGGACGCCTATGTGCGTCTCGTGGGCTTCGACTTCATCCAGCAGTACCTCGACCGGCTGGACGAGGCGGTGCCTACCCGGGCGTTCTGACCGGGCGCGACCGGGGAGGGACAGGTCGAGGTCCCGCGATGGCGATGCATCTGCGCGAGGTCGCCCTCGACGGGCCGCAGGAAGGGGTCCGGCTCGGGATCGTCGAGCGGGGCGAGCCCGGGGCGCGGCGGACGGTCGTCTGCGTGCACGGGCTCACCCGCAACGCCCGCGACTTCGACGCGCTCGCCGAGGCGCTGGCGGCGCGCGGCGCCCGGGTGCTCGCGGTCGACGTGGCCGGCCGCGGCCGGAGCTCCTGGCTCGCGGACAAGCGGGCCTACACGGTGCCGACCTACGCGGCGCAGCTCGCCCGGCTCTTGGAGCTCCTCGGGCTCGACGCGGTCGATTGGGTCGGCACGTCCATGGGCGGGCTCGTCGGCATGGCGCTCGCGGCTGTGCCCGGCACGCGGATCCGCCGGCTCGTCTTGAACGATGTCGGCCCGTTCGTGCCCAGGGCCGCCCTCGAGGTCATCCGCGGCTATGTCGGCCAGGACCCGCTCTTCGCCACGCTCGAGGAGGCCGAGGCTTACCTGCGTCGCATCCACGCGCCCTTCGGCCGGCTCACCGACGCCCAATGGCGGCATCTGGCCGAGCATTCGGTGCGCGCCACGCCCGAGGGGCTACGCCTGCACTACGATCCGGGGATCCGCGTGCCCTACGAGGGGCAGGCCACGGCCGACATCGAGCTCTGGCCCGTCTGGGACGCGATCGCCGCCCCGACCCTCGTGCTCCGCGGCGTCCTCTCGACCCTCCTGCTCGAGGAGACCGCACGCGCGATGCTCCGCCGCGGCCCGGAGTGCGAGGTTTTGACCCTGCCGGGCTGCGGCCACGCCCCGGCGCTCCTGGATCCGACCCAGATCGAACCCGTCGCGGCCTGGCTCGGGCTCTGATCCCCGGGCCCGGCCCCGGGCTCAGCCCGCGGGGCGGAAGCGGGCGGTGAGCCGCCAGCGGCGGCCGGGGCCGAGGAGCCGGGCGCTCGTGGCCCACACGCCGCGGGCGAAGGTCCGCCGGGTGACGAGCAGGCAAGGGGTCCCGGGAGCGACGTCCAAGAGCCGCGCCGCGGCCCGGTCGGCGCCGACCGCCTCGATCACCTCCTCGGCCTCCTCGACCCGGCCGATCGCGGTCAGATAGGCGTTGGGCGTGCGCGCGCCGAAGTCCTGCTCGAGGAAGGCCGGCGCGTAGGCCGGGTTCACCCAGCGGTCCTCGAGCTGGACCGGCAGCCCGTCCGCCCGGTGGAGGATCCGGGTGTGGAAGGCCTCGGCATGCGGCTCGAGGCCGAGGGCCTGCGCCACGGCATCGGGCGCCTGTGCCCGCTCGCGCAGCAACACCTCGCCCCGGTAGGTGCGCCCGGATGCCCGGATCTCCTGGGCGATGTCGGGGACGACGAGGGCCGAATGCTCGAGCTTGCGGTCGGCCACGAAGGTGCCGCTGCCGGCCGTCCGCACGATCAGACCTTCGGCCGCGAGCTCCTTGAGCGCCCGGTTGGCGGTCATCCGCGCCACGCCGAAGCGACGGACCAGCTCGTGCTCGGACGGCACCCGCGCCCCGGGCGCAAGGCGCCCCTCGGCGATCTCGCTGCGGATCGCCTCCATGATCCGCCGGTAGAGGGGGGTGGCGTGCAAGACCGGCTCCGGGCTCGGCACGGGACTCGTCAAAAGAGGGCCCGCGGCAGCCAGGTGGCGAGGCCCGGGAAGACCGCGACGATCGAAAGGGCCAGGAGCTGAAGCGCCACGAAGGGAACGATGCCGCGATAAATGTCGCGTGCTCCCACTTCCTTGGGTGCCACCCCGGCCAAGTAGAAGAGCGCGAAGCCGAACGGCGGGGTCAAGAAGCTCGTCTGCAGATTGATGGCGATCAGCACGCCGAGCCAGATCGGGTCCATGCCCATCGCCAGCAGGATCGGGCCGACGATCGGGACGACGATGATCGTGATCTCGACGAAGTCGAGGAAGAAGCCCATGAGGAACATCACCGCCATCACCGTGGCGAGCGCCCCCCACATCCCACCCGGCAGGGCCGCCAAGAGCTCCTTGACCGTCTCTTCGCCACCCAGGCCGCGGAAGACGAGCGCGAAGAGCGTGGCGCCGATGAGTGTGGCGAAGATCATGGCGGTGATCGTGGTCGTGCTCTCGCAGACCCGGGCGAGCACCCCGGCCCGGGCGAGGGAGAGAAGGGCCACGACGAGGCCCGCGGCGAGGATCAGGACCAAAACGACCGCCGCCCCGGTCGCGAGGCGGTCGCCGAGCGGCACGATCTCGCGGCCGAGGCGCAGATCGAAGGCGGCACCGAGGAGGGCGAGGCCGAGTGCCGCGAGGCCGGCCCAGGGTGCGAGGCGCGCGGCCGCACCACCCTGCCGGCGGGCGGCCAGGAGCGTGGCTCCGACCGCTCCCACCGAGGCGGCTTCCGTGGGCGTGGCGATGCCACCCAGGATCGAGCCCAGGACGGCCACGATCAGGACGAGCGGCGGGACGAGCACGCCCACGAGCCGGCGGAGGCCGACCGTGCCGAGCTCCTCGCGCGGGATGGGCGGGGCGATCGCCGGGCGGAGCCAGGCGCGGGCGAGCTGGTAGAGGATGTAGAGGCCCACGAGCAGGAGGCCCGGGATCATGGCGCCGGCGAAGAGCTGGCCGACCGACACGGTCTCGACCGTGAACTTGCCCTGAGCGAGCTGGGCCTGCTGGTAGGCGGCCCCGAGCACCTCGCCCAGGATCACCATGACGGTCGAGGGCGGGATGATCTGGCCGAGGGTGCCGGCCGCGCAGATCGAGCCCGTGGCGAAGCCCTTGTCGTAGCCGCGCCGGAGCATGGCCGGCAGCGCCATGAGCCCCATGGTCACGACCGTGGCGCCGACGATGCCGGTCGAGGCGGCCAAGAGCGCGCCCACCGCCGAGACCGAGACGGCGAGCCCGCCGCGGACCCGGCCGAACAGCCCGCCCATGGCCTCGAGCAGCTCCTCGGCGATGCGCGAGCGCTCGAGCATGATGCCCATGAAGACGAAGAGCGGGATCGCGACCAAGACCTCGCTCGTCATCGTGCCGAAGACGCGCTGGGCGAGCGCCCGCAACAGGAACGGGTCGAACACCCCGAGCACCGAGCCCAGGGCGGCGAAGGCCACGGCACAGCCGGTCAAGACGAAGACGACCGGCAGGCCTGTCAGGATCAGCCCGCACAAGGACAGGAACATGAGCGCGTCGAGCGCGCTGCCGAGGCCACTCGCGCTCACCCCGGGGCCTCCGCTGCCCCGTGGCCGCCCCGATGCGGCAGGTGCGTCGCCGCGTGCCCCGTGAGCACCGCGAGGCAGCGGAGCCCGATCGCCACCGCCTGGAGGGCCAGGAGGGCCGCCATCGCCGGGATCAGGCTCTTGAGCCAGGGCAGGAGCGGCAGGCCGCCCACCTGCATCGGCCCCTCGCCCATGCGGAAGGAGACCGCGACGTAGCCCCAGGACGCCCAGATCACGAGGCCGCAGAAGGGCAGGACGGCCAAGAGGATGCCCAGAAGGTCGGCGAGTGCCCGCCGGCGCGCCGACCAGCCGGCGTAGAGGAGATCGACCCGCACATGCTGGTCGACCAGGAAGGTGTAGCCGATCGCCAGCATGAAGAGCGTGGCGTTCGTGTAGAGCACGCTCTCCTGCAGCCAGATGTAGCTCGTGCCGAAGGCGTAGCGCAGCACGACGACGGCGAGCTGGATCAGGACCAGAAGGACGGCGAGCCAGCGGACGGTCCTGCCGACCGCGCGGCCGACATGGTCGAGCGCGCCGGCGAGCGCGAGCAGGGCTCCCAAGACCGCCTCCCGCGCCCGCC
Organism: uncultured Geminicoccaceae bacterium; assembly: GCA_964504655.1. Classification (GTDB taxonomy): domain Bacteria; phylum Pseudomonadota; class Alphaproteobacteria; order Geminicoccales; family Geminicoccaceae; genus JANXAZ01. The sequence continues at coordinate 5,123 of CAZDFD010000089.1, read as the reverse complement.
GGCCGCCGCTCAGCCCCACTTGATGGAGAGCGCGCGGGCGTTGAAGATCGCGCCGTAGCTCTGCATCATGTAGCTCTGGCTGCGATTGCGGAACTCGGCATAGGCATTGGCGATCTTTTTCACCAGCGGGTCCTGGTGCTCGCGGTACTCGGCGAGCATCTGGCCCGCGGCGTTGCCGAACGCCTCGAGCAGATCACGCGGCGCCTCCCTGACCTGGACCCCGTGCTGGCTCACGAGCTGGGCCAAGGCCTGCGGGTGACGGCTGTCGTACTCGGTCGTGACCTCCTCGGCGACCGACTGGCAGGCGAAGCGGACCGCGGCCTTGAGATCGTCGGCAAGCGCCTTCCAGCGCTCGAGGTTGATGCCGATCTCCTCGGCCGAGGACGGCTCCTGCACGCCCGGGAAGTAGTAGTTCTTGGCGACCTGGTGCAGGCCCAAGGGTGCGTCCGAGAACGGGCCCACGAACTCGGCGGCGTCGATCGTGCCCGATTGCAGCGCCTGGAAGATCTCGCCCGCCGGCAAGGTCACGACCGAGGCGCCGGCGCGGCGGAACATCTCGGCACCCAGGCCCGCGGTGCGGAAGCGCAGGCCGCGGAAATCGTCGATCGACTTGATCTCCTTCCGGAACCAGCCGAGCCATTGCGGCCCCGAATTGCCGGTGTTGAAGGGCTTGATGCCGAACTTGGCGTAGATCTCGTCGTAGAGCGCCTGGCCGCCGCCGTGGATCAGCCAAGCCTGCTGCTCGTAGGCGGTGAGGCCGAAGGGGAAGGAGCCGAAGAAGCCGATCCCGGGCGACTTCGAGACCCAATAGGCCGGAACCGCGTGGTAGAGGTCGGCGGTGCCGGCCGCGACCGCATCGAAGGTGCCGGTGGCCGGGACGATCTCGCCCGCGGCATGCAGCTTCACCGTGATCCGCCCGCCGGTCACCGCGCCGATCCGGTCGGCGACCTTCTGCGCGGCCACGCCCGGGCCCGGCAGGTTCTTGGGCCAGGCGGTGACCATCCGCCATTCGATCCGCTGCTGCGAGATCGCAGGCGCGGGGAACGCGGCGGCCGTCGCCGCGACCGCGCCCGTGCCGAGAACGAGCTTGCGACGCTTCATGGCTTCCCTCCTTGGCCGCGGCCGAGACCCGTCACGGCCGCTCGAGCTGGGCCTCGCGAAAAACGGGCCGGATTCATGCGAGAAGATCCTCCGGCAGGTCCCGGAGCACCGCCTCGACCGCCTCGATGTCGGGGCCGACCTCGCGGTCCTCGACCATGGGCGGGACCCGGGCGCGGATCGCGGAGAGGATCGGCGCGAGCGCCGGGGCCGGCTCGAGGCCGCGGATCGCGTAGGCCTGCGCTGCCGCGAGGGCCTCGATCGCCACCACCGTCCTCGCGGTCGCGACCGCGAAGCGGGCGCGTTCGGCCGCGAGCGGGGCCATCGGCACGTGGTCCTCGGTATTGGCGCAGGTCGGGATCGACTGGATCGAAGCCGGCACGGCCCGCATGCGGAGCTCGGCCACGAGCGCGGCTGCGGTGTACTGGGCGATCATGAGCCCGCTGTTGAGGCCCGGGGCGGCCGCGGGGTGGACGAGGAAGGGTGGCAGTCCGCCCGAGAGCTTCTCGTCGACCAGGCGCGCCGTCCGCCGCTCGGCGATCACCGCGAGCGAGGCGAGCGAGGTCGCGAGCGAATCGAGCACCTCGCCCGCCGCCTGGCCGTGGAAATTGCCCGAGTTCGAGGTGACGAAGCCGCCCGCCACCTCGAAGATCGGGTTGTCGTTGGCGGCGTTGATCTCGACCTCGAGGACGGTGGCCGCGCGCTCGATCGAATCGCGAACCGCGCCCAGGGCCTGCGGGATGCAGCGGAGCGCGAGCGCATCGCGCAGCCGGCCGGGGCGCGGGGCGAGGACGGCGCGCGAGCCCGCGCACCAGCGGCGCAGCGCCGCCGAGGTGGCGATCTGCCCGGGATGCGGCTTGGCCGCGGCGACGCGTGTATCGAACGCATCCTCGACCGCCCCCAGGACCTCGAGGCTCATGGCCGCGACCGCCTCGGCGAGCCGCACGAGCCGCCGCGCGTCCTGCACCGCAAGGCAGCCGATCGCCGTCGTCTGCTCGGTGCCGTTGATGAGCGCGATGCCGTCGCGGCCGCCGACCCGGACCGGTGCGAGCCCGGCGCGGGCGAGGGCCTCGGCACCGGGGAGCCACGGGCCGTCGCCGAGCCGGGCGCGGCTCTCGCCCACGAGCACGAGCGCCATGTGCGCCAGGGGTGCCAGATCGCCGCAGGCCCCGACCGAGCCGCGCCGCGGCACGCGCGGGATCAGCCCGGCGTTCAGCATCGCGAGGAGGGCATCGAGGGTCGAGGGCCGCACGCCCGTCTGCCCGCCGGCGAGGCAGTTGGAGCGGATCGCCATCATCGCCCGGACCTCGTCCGCGGCCATGGGCTCGCCCACGCCCGCGGCGTGGCTGCGCACGAGGTTGAGCTGCAGCCGATCGCTCTCGGCAGGGGCCACCTTGCGGCCGTCGAGGGCACCGAAGCCGGTCGTGATCCCGTAGATCGGCGTGCCGTCCGCGATCATCCGGTCGAGCAGTGCCGAGCAGGCGGCGACCCGCTCGCGGGCTTCGGGGGCGAGGTTCAGGGCGGCACCGCTTCGGGCGATCGCTTCGACCTCCTCGAGCCGCAGCGAGCGGCCGTCGAGCCGGACGGGCGCGGCCGGGGCGGCGCTCACCCGTCGATCCCGAGGGCGGGCAGCACGAGGCCCTGCTCCTTCGCGCAGGCGATCGCCTCGGGATAGCCGGCATCGGCGTGGCGCATGACGCCCGTGCCCGGATCGTTCCAGAGCACCCGCTCGAGCCTGCGCGCCGCTTCCGGTGTCCCGTCGGCCACCACCACCATCCCGGCGTGCTGGGAGTAGCCGATGCCGACCCCGCCGCCATGGTGGATCGAGACCCAGGACGCCCCCGAGGCGCAGTTCAGCAAGGCGTTCAAGAGCGGCCAGTCGGCAACCGCGTCCGAGCCGTCGCGCATCGCCTCGGTCTCTCGGTTGGGCGAGGCGACCGAGCCCGAATCGAGATGGTCGCGGCCGATCACGATCGGCGCCGCGAGCTCGCCCTTCGCCACCATCTCGTTGAAGGCGAGCCCCACCCGGTGCCGCTGGCCGAGGCCGAGCCAGCAGATCCGGGCCGGCAGGCCCTGGAAGGCGATCCTCTCCTTCGCCATGTCGAGCCAGTGGTGGAGGTGCGGATCGTCCGGGATCAGCTCCTTCACCTTCCGGTCGGTCTTGAAGATGTCCTCGGGGTCGCCCGAGAGTGCCGCCCAACGGAACGGGCCGATCCCGCGGCAGAACAAGGGCCGGATGTAGGCCGGGACGAATCCCGGGAAGGCGAAGGCGTCCGCGACCCCCATGTCCTTGGCCATCTGGCGGATATTGTTGCCGTAGTCGAGCGTCGGAACACCCTGGCGGTGGAGCTCGAGCATGGCGCGCACGTGAATGGCCATCGACTCTTTGGCGGCGTGCTTGACGCCCTCGGGGTCGCGTTCCTGGCGTTCCTCCCACTCGGCCAAGGTCCAGCCGGCCGGCAGGTAGCCGTGCAGCGGATCGTGCGCGCTCGTCTGGTCGGTCACCACATCCGGGCGGATGCCGCGGCGGACGATCTCCGGGACGAGCTCGGCAGCGTTGCCCAAGAGCCCAACCGAGACCGGCCGGCCCTGGCGGTGGTGCCGGTCGACGATCTCGAGGGCCGCGTCGAGCGTGTCGGCCCGGGTGTCGAGATAGCGGGTCTCGAGCCGGAACTCGATCGCCGAGGGCCGGCATTCGATGGCGATCAGGGACGCACCGGCCATGGTCGCGGCGAGCGGCTGGGCACCACCCATGCCGCCGAGGCCGGCCGTGAGGATCCACTTTCCGCGCAGGTTGCCGCCATAGTGCCGGCGGCCGACCTCGGCGAAGGTCTCGTAGGTGCCCTGCACGATCCCCTGGCTGCCGATGTAGATCCAGGAGCCGGCGGTCATCTGGCCGTACATCATGAGCCCGAGCCGATCGAGCCGGTCGAACTCCTCCCAGCTGGCCCATTTGGCGACCAGGTTGGAATTGGCGATCAGGACGCGCGGTGCGTCCGGGAAGGTCTCGAAGATGCCGACCGGCTTGCCGGATTGGACGAGCAAGGTCTCGTCCGGGGCGAGCCGCTCGAGGCAGGCCACGATCCGATCGAAGCACGCCCAATCCCGCGCCGCCCGGCCGATCCCGCCATAGACCACGAGCGCCTCGGGCCGCTCGGCGACCTCGGGATCGAGATTGTTCATGAGCATCCGCAGAGCACCCTCGGCCGCCCAGGTCTTGCAGGACATGGTGCGGCCGCGCGGGGCGCGGATCCTCCGCGCATTGTCGAGACGGGGATCGGTCATCGTGCGGCTCCGGGGGCGTGGCGCCGCCCGGCCTCCTCGAGCAGGGTTTCGATCAGCTTCGCGAGCACCGCCCGGACTTCACGGGCCTTCTCTTCCCGGAAGGTCCAGGGCGGCGCCTCGTCCATGTAGGCGGCCTGGGCGAGCTCCATCTGGACGGCCTCGACGCGCTCGCCGGGCCGGCCATGGTGCCGCGTGATCCAGCCGCCCTTGAAGCGGCCGTCGATCACGAAGCTCGTTCCGCCGGCTTCGAGCACCCGCTCGGCGGCGGCGCGCAACTCGGGCGAGCAGGACCGGCCGTCGAAGGTGCCGAGATTGAAGGTCGGAAGACGCCCCTCGAACAGCCGGGGGATCCGCGAGCGGATCGAATGGCAGTCCCAAAAGAGACAAAAACCGTGGCGGATGCGCGTGGCCTCGATCGCCGCGGCCAGGGCCGCGTGGTAGGGCTCGAAGAAGCGGCGCCGGCGCGCCGCGATCTCGGCCGCATCGGGTTCCGCCCCCGTCCGCCAGATCGGCTCGCCGTCGAAGGTCTCCGTGGGCACGAGCCCGGTCGTGGCCTTCCCCGGATAGAGCGAGGCGCCGGTCGGATCGCGGTTGACGTCGATCACGTAGCGGCTCCAGCCCTGCCGCACGACGGTGGCCGAGAAGCGGGCGGCGAGCGGCGCGTAGAGCCGGTCGATCCACCAGTCCGTGTCCGGCACGGACCGGCCGAGGTCGGAGAGTGCCGCGGTCACCTCGGGCGG
>CAZDFD010000088.1:0-18076 GCA_964504655.1 uncultured Geminicoccaceae bacterium | reverse complement strand
CCGCATGACCGCGCCGATCGACTTCTACTTCGAGTTCGCCTCGCCCTACGGCTATCTGGCGAGCCTCAGGATCGAGACCATCGCCGCGGCGCACGGCCGCGAGGTCACCTGGCGGCCGATCATGCTCGGCGCCGTCCTCAAGCTCACGGGCTCGCAGCCGAACGTCCAGGCACCCCTCAAGGGCGAGTATCTGCGGCGCGACGTGCCGCGCTTCGCCCGCCTGCTCGACGCGCCGCTGACGCTGCCCGCGGTCATGCCCATGAACAGCCTCGCCGCCAGCCGGGCCTACTGGTGGCTGTTCGAGCAGGACGAGGACCTCGCCAAGGGCCTCGCCCAGGCGATCTGGCACGCCCATTGGGGCGAGGGCCGCGACCTCTCGGGGGCCGAGGCCGTGGCCGAGGTCGGCCGCACGCTCGGGATCGACCGGGCCGAGCTCCTGGCCGCCGTCCAGGATCCGCGCATCAAGGCCCGGCTCAAGGAGGAGACCGACCGCTCGATCGCCCGCGGCGTGTTCGGCTCGCCGTTCCTGTTCGTCGACGACGAGCCGTTCTGGGGCGCCGACCGCCTCGACCAGGTCGAGCGCTGGCTCGCCACCGGCGGCTGGTGAGCCCCCGGCCGCCCCCGCGCCGGCCGTGGACCGGGCTCGGCGGCGCGCCTAGAACCGCGCCATGACGGTGCTGCGCTCGCGGCTCGACCCGCGCACCGAGGCGTTCCGCGCCAACGCCGCGCGCAACCGCGCGCTCGCGACCGAGCTGCGCGAGCGCGTGGCGCGCGCCGCCCGGGGCGGCGAGGAGCGGGCGCGCCGCCGCCACCTCGAGCGCGGCAAGCTCCTGCCGCGCGAGCGGGTCGAGCGGCTGCTCGACCCGGGCTCGCCGTTCCTCGAGCTCTCGCAGCTCGCCGCCACCGGCCTCTACGGCGAGGAGGTGCCGGCCGCAGGCCTGATCACCGGGATCGGCCGGATCGCCGGGCGGTTGTGCGTGGTCGTCTGCAACGACGCCACGGTCAAGGGCGGCACCTACTATCCGCTGACGGTCAAGAAGCACCTGCGCGCCCAGGCGGTCGCGCGCGCCAACCGCCTGCCCTGCGTGTACCTGGTCGACAGCGGCGGCGCCAACCTGCCCAACCAGGACGAGGTGTTCCCCGACCGCGAGCATTTCGGCCGGATCTTCTACAACCAGGCGACCCTGTCCGCTCTGGGCATCGCCCAGATCGCCGTGGTCATGGGCTCCTGCACCGCCGGCGGCGCCTACGTCCCGGCGATGTCGGACGAGGCGGTCATCGTCCGGGATCAGGGCACCATCTTCCTCGGCGGGCCGCCGCTCGTGCGCGCCGCCACGGGCGAGGTGGTGAGCGCCGAGGAGCTCGGCGGCGGCGACGTCCACACCCGGATCTCGGGCGTGGCCGACCACCTGGCCGAGGACGACGCGCACGCGCTCGCCATCGCCCGGCGGATCGTGGCGAGCCTCGGGCCGCCCGGGGCCCCGGCCCTGGCGCTCGCGGCACCGCGCCCGCCGCTCTACGACCCCGAGGAGCTCTACGGCCTCCTGCCGGCCGATCTGCGCGAGCCGCTCGAGATCCGCGAGGTGATCGCCCGGCTGGTCGACGGCTCCGAGCTCGACGAGTTCAAACCGCGCTACGGACCGACCCTGGTCACCGGCTTCGCCCGGATCCTGGGCTGCCCGGTCGGCATCCTCGCCAACAACGGCATCCTGTTCAGCGAATCGGCGCTCAAGGGCGCCCATTTCGTCGAGCTCTGCTGCCAGCGCGACGTGCCGATGCTCTTCCTGCAGAACATCACCGGCTTCATGGTCGGCCGGCGCTACGAGCACGGCGGCATCGCCAAGGACGGCGCCAAGCTCGTGACCGCGGTCTCCTGCGCCGCCGTGCCGAAACTGACGCTGATCGTCGGCGGCAGCTTCGGGGCCGGCAACTACGGCATGTGCGGCCGCGCCTTCGAGCCGCGCTTTCTCTGGACCTGGCCCAATGCGCGGATCTCGGTGATGGGCGGCGAGCAGGCCGCGAACGTGCTGGCGCGGGTCCGCCGCGACGCCCTCGAGGCGCAGGGCGGCAGCTGGAGCGCCGCCGAGGAGGCGGCGTTCAAGGCACCGATCCGCGCCCAGTACGAGGAGCAGGGCAACCCCTACTACGCCACCGCCCGGCTGTGGGACGACGGGGTCCTCGACCCGGCGCAGACCCGCGAGGTGCTGGCACTCGGCCTGTTCGCGACGCTCGAGGCGCCGGTCGAGGCGACCCGCTTCGGCGTCTTCCGCATGTAGGCCCGCGGCGGGCCGGAGGTGCGCATGGGCGGAGCCACGGGCCTTCGGGTCGACCGTGCGGGCGCGCGGGCGACGGTGTGGATGTGCCGGCCCGAGCGCCACAACGCCTTCGACGAGGCGCTCGTCGAGGCGCTCGCCCGGGCCTTCGAGGAGCTCGGCCGGGACCCGGCCGTGCGGGTGATCGTGCTCGCGGGCGAGGGCAGGAGCTTCTCGGCCGGCGCCGATCTCGACTGGATGCGCCGGGCGGCCGGCTACGGCGAGGCCGAGAACCGCGCCGACGCGCGCAACCTCGCGCGGATGCTGCGGGCGATCGACGAGTGCCCGCGGCCGGTCGTGGCCCGCGTCCAGGGTGCGGCCCTCGGCGGCGGCACGGGCCTCGTGGCCGCGGCCGACATCGCCATCGCCTGCGAGGGGGCGAGCTTCGGCACCACCGAGGTGCGGCTCGGGCTCCTGCCGGCGGTGATCTCGCCCTTCGTGCTGCGCGCCATCGGGCCGCGCGAGGCGCGCCGGCTGTTCCTCACCGGCGAGCGGATCGCCGCGGTGCGGGCCCAGGCGATCGGGCTCGTCCACGAGGTGGTGGCGGAGGCCGAGCTCGACGCCCGGGTGGCCGAGATCGTGGCGCTCCTGCTCGAGGGCGCGCCCGAGGCGCAGGCGGCGAGCAAGGAGCTCGTCCGCCTCGTGCTCTCGATGCCGCAGGGCGGCGGCGTCCTGACCGAGGCCACGGTCGCGGCCATCGCCGCGCGGCGCGCCTCGGCCGAGGGCCGCGAGGGGATCCGGGCGTTCCTCGAGAAGCGCCCGCCGGCCTGGCGGACGCCGCCCGGAGAGCCCGGGTGATCGACAAGCTCCTGATCGCCAACCGCGGCGAGATCGCCTGCCGGATCGCGCGGACCTGCCGGCGGCTCGGCATCCGCACCGTGGCGGTGTTCTCCGAGGCCGACCGCAACGCCCGCCACGTGCGGCTGGCCGACGAGGCGGTCGCGATCGGCCCGCCGCCCGCCGCCGACAGCTACCTCCAGATCCCGCGGATCCTCGAGGCGATGCGGCGAACGGGCGCGGATGCGGTCCACCCGGGCTACGGCTTCCTCGCCGAGAGCCCGGCCTTCGCCGAGGCCGTTCGCGCGGCGGGGCTCGTCTTCGTCGGCCCCTCGCCCGAGGCCATGGCCCGCCTCGGCGGCAAGGACACCGCCAAGGAGGTGGCCGAGGCGGCGGGCGTGCCCTTGGTCCCGGGCTACCGGGGCGCCGATCAGAGCGACGCCCGGCTCGCCGCCGAGGCGGCCGCGATCGGCTTCCCGCTCCTCGTCAAGGCCGTGGCCGGCGGCGGCGGCAAGGGCATGCGCCGGGTCGACCGGCCGGCCGATCTCGCCGAGGCGCTCGCCGCCTGCCGGCGCGAGGCCCGGGCCGCGTTCGGCGACGAGCGGGTGCTGCTCGAGCGGCTGATCGAGCGGCCGCGCCACATCGAGGTGCAGGTCCTGGGCGACCGCCACGGCACCGTCCTGCACCTGCTCGAGCGCGACTGCACCCTGCAGCGCCGGCACCAGAAGATCCTCGAGGAGGCTCCGGCCCCGGACCTGCCCGAGCCGCTCCGCGCGGCCCTCGCGGATGCCGCCGTGCGCCTCGCCCGGGCCGCCGGCTACGAGGGCGCCGGCACCGTCGAGTTCCTCCTGGCGCCGGACGGGAGCTTCGCCTTCATCGAGATGAACACCCGCCTCCAGGTCGAGCATCCGGTGACCGAGGCCGTGACCGGGCTCGACCTCGTGGCGCTCCAGCTCGAGGTCGCGGCCGGCCGCCCACTGAAGCTCCGCCAGGAGGCGATCCGGGCCGACGGCCACGCCGTCGAGGCGCGGCTCTACGCCGAGGATCCGGCCAGAGGCTTCCTGCCTTCGACCGGGCGGCTCGAGCGGCTGGTGCTGCCCTTGGGCCTGCCGGGGGTGCGGGTCGACACCGGTGTCGAGGAGGGCGACACGGTGACCGCCTTCTACGACCCGATGATCGCCAAGATCGTCGCCCACGGCGCCGACCGCGCCACCGCCCTGGCGCGGCTCGAACGCGCGCTCGAAGCGAGCCTCGTCCTGGGCCCGGCGACCAACCTCGCCTTCCTGCGCCGGGCGGTCGCGGCGCCGGCCTTCCGGGACCTCGCCATCGACGTCACCTGGCTCGACCGCGAGGGCGCCGAGCTCGCCCGGGCCGAGGAGGAGCCCTCGCCGCTCGAGCTCGCGGCGGCGGCGCTGCTCGTGGCCGAGGCCGACCGCGCCGCGGCCCTGGCCGGAGCCGGCCCCCGGGCCGGCTCGCCCTGGCTGACCCTGGACGGCTTCCGCCTCGCGGCCCCGGCCCGCCGCGCCGTGCGCCTCGAGGCGGCCGGGCGCGAGCGGCTGGTCGAGCTGCTCGGGCCGAGGGAGCGGCCGGAGGTGCGGCTCGACGGCCGGACGCTCGGCGTCCTGGCCCACGGCAGCGACGAGGCCGGCCCCTGGCTCGAGGCGGACGGACGGCGGCTGCGCCTCGCGGCGGCGCTCGCGGGCGAGCGGATCGAGCTCGTCCTCGACGGTCGGCGGGTGCAGCTCCGCCGCGCCGCCGAGGCCGGCGGCGCCGCGGCCGAGCTCGGCGCCGAGGGCATGCTCACGGCACCGATGCCGGGCAAGGTGGCGCGCCTGCTGGTGGCCCCGGGCGAGACGGTCGCCCGCGGCCAGCCCTTGGCGGTGCTCGAGGCCATGAAGATGGAGCACCGCCTCCTGGCCCCGCGCGACGGCCGGGTCGGCGCGGTGCACGTGGGCGAGGGCGAGCAGGTCGAGGAGGGCACGCTCCTGCTCGATCTGGTCGAGCCCGCGGCGGAGGGCGGCTGAGCGCAGCTTGCAGGCGACCGCTCCGGGTCTATCGTCACCCAGGCATCGGCGCGGAGCCCGCCCCTTGACCCTGCCGCCCTCGACCGGCCTCCTGGCCGACCTGCCCGAGCCCTCGGGCGATCCGTTGCGGGCGCGCATCGACGCGCTCGGCCACGAGCCCGAGGCCGCGGCCGTGGCCCGGCTGCTCGAGGGGCTGGCGCTCGAGCCGGAGCTCGCCGCGCGGGTCCAGGCGCGGGCACGCTCGCTCGCCCAGGGGCTGCGCGCCGAGGCCGCCGGGCTCGGCGGGGTCGAGGCCTTCCTGCAGGCCTACAGCCTGGATACCGAGGAAGGCGTGATGCTCATGTGCCTCGCCGAGGCGCTCCTGCGGATCCCCGATCCGCCGACCCAGGACCTCCTGATCAGGGACAAGCTCTCCGACCGCGACTGGCAGGCCAGGGTCGCGGGCTCGGAGAGCTTCCTCCTGAACGCCTCGGCCTTCGGGCTGATGCTGTCCGGCCGGGTGATCGGCTGGGACCGGCCCGGCGAGGAGGTGGCGAGCCGCCTCGGCCGGCTCGTCGCCCGGCTGGGCGAGCCGGTCGTCCGCGAGGCCATGAAGCAGGCCATGCGCGTGCTCGGCCGCCAGTTCGTGCTCGGCCAGACCATCGAGCAGGCGGTCGAGCGGGCCCGCGCCGCGGCCGAGGAGGGCTTCCTCTACTCCTTCGACATGCTGGGTGAGGCGGCGCGGACCATGGCGGATGCCCGCCGCTACCATGCGAGCTACCGCGCCGCGCTCGAGGCGGTGGCGGCCTCGGCGCCGGCGGCCGAGCTCACCCGCCGCCCCTCGCTGTCGATCAAGCTCTCGGCGCTGCACCCGCGCTACGAGGCGGCCCAATGGGCGCGGCTGCGGGAGGAGCTCCTGCCCGGGCTGGTCGAACTCCTCTCCCGCGCCCGGGCGCTCGCCGTGCCGGTCACGATCGACGCCGAGGAGGCCGAGCGGCTGGAGCCGCAGCTCGACCTCCTGGAGGCACTCGCCCAGGACCCGGCGCTGCGCGGGTGGAGCGGCCTCGGGCTCGCGGTCCAGGCCTACCAGAAGCGGGCCACGGCGGTCCTCGACTGGCTGGCCGATCTGGCCCGCCGCACCGACCGGCGGATCCCGGTCCGGCTGGTCAAGGGCGCCTACTGGGACGCCGAGATCAAGCGCGCCCAGCAGCAGGGCCTGGACGAGTTCCCGGTCTGGACCCGCAAGGTCGCGACCGACGTCTCCTACCTCGCCTGCGCCCGCCGCCTGCTCGACGGCGGCGACCTGTTCTGGCCGCAGTTCGCCACCCACAACGCCCACACGCTGGCCTGGGTGCTCGAGGTGGCCGGCAACCGGCGCGCCTTCGAGCTGCAGAAGCTGCACGGCATGGGCGACGCGCTCTACCGCCGGCTCGCGGGCGGCCGGGCCGGCGTCGCGACGCGGGTCTACGCGCCGGTCGGCGCGCATGCCGACCTCCTGCCCTATCTGGTCCGCCGGCTGCTCGAGAATGGCGCCAACTCGAGCTTCGTGCACCGGGTCCTCGATCCTGCGACGAGCCTCGAGGACCTGGTCGCCGACCCGATCGCGCGGCTGCGCGCGGTCGAGCCCAAGCCGCACCCGGCGATCCTCCGCCCGGCCGAGCTGCCGGGGCCGGGCCGGCGCGCCGCCAGGGGCCTCGACCTGGCCTCGCCCGGCACGCTGCGCGAGCTCCGGACCGCGATGGAGGCGGCAATCGGGGACCGCCGCGCCGCCGGCCCGAGCCCGATCCTCGGGCCGCCCGAAAGCCTCGAGCGGCACGCCGTGCGCGACCCGGCCGACCGGACCCGGGTGCTCGGCCAGGTCGCCTTCGCCGACGCCGCCACGGCCGAGCGCGCGGTCGCCGTCGCTGCGGCCGGCTTCGCCGGCTGGTCGCGGACCCCGGTCGAGGCCCGCGCCGCGGCGCTCGAGCGGGCCGCCAACCGGCTCGAGGCGGCGCTGCCCGAGCTCGCCGCCCTCTGCGTCCGCGAGGCCGGCAAGACGATCGCGGACGCGCTCGCCGACGTCCGCGAGGGGGTCGACTTCCTGCGCTACTACGCCCTCGAGGCGCGCCGGCTGCTCGGTCGGCCGACGCTCCTGCCCGGCCCGACCGGCGAGCACAACCGGCTCGAGCTGCACCCGCGCGGCGTGTTCGCGGCGATCAGCCCCTGGAACTTCCCGGTCGCCATCTTCACGGGCCAGGTGGCGGCGGCGCTCGCCGGCGGCAACGCCGTCATCGCCAAGCCGGCCGAGCAGACCTGCCTCGCCGCCGCCGCCGTGGTCGGCCACCTGCACGCCGCCGGCGTGCCCGAGGCGGCGCTCCTCCTCCTGCCCGGCCGAGGCCCGGTCGTCGGGCCGGTGCTGGTCTCCGACCCCCGGGTGGCCGGGGTGGTGTTCACCGGCGGCACCGAGACCGCGCGCGCGATCGCCCGCGCCATGGCGGCGAGCCCGGGGCCGATCCGCCCGCTCGTGGCCGAGACCGGCGGCCTGAATGCCATGGTGGTCGACAGCTCGGCCCTGCTCGAGCAGGTCACCCTGGACGCGATCGAGAGCGCCTTCCGCTCGGCCGGGCAGCGCTGCTCGGCCCTGCGCGTGCTCTGCGTCCAGGAGGAGGTCGCGGACCGCCTGACCGAGCTCCTGGCCGGCGCCATGGCCGAGCTTTCGGTCGGCGATCCGGGCCTGATCGCGACCGACCTCGGCCCGGTGATCGACGAGGAGGCCAAGGCCGGCCTCGAGCGGCATCTGGCCGAGATCTCGGCGCAGGGGAGGATCCTCGCGCGCTGCCCGCTCGGGCCGGCGCACGCCCGCGGCAGCTTCGTGGCCCCGACCCTGGTCGCCATCGACCGGATCGGCCGGCTGACCCGCGAGCCGTTCGGGCCGATCCTGCACCTCGTGCGCTGGCGCCAGGGCGAGCTCGACCGGCTGCTCGAGGAGATCGAGGCCACCGGCTACGGCCTGACCTTCGGCCTGCACTCGCGGATCGACGAGACGATCGAGCGGGTCACGGCGCGGATCCGCTGCGGCAACGTCTACGTCAACCGCAACATGATCGGCGCGGTCGTGGGGACCCAGCCGTTCGGCGGCGAGGGCCTGTCCGGGACCGGCTTCAAGGCCGGCGGGCCGTACTACCTCCTGCGCTTCCTGACCGAGCGGACGATCACCGTGAACACCGCCGCGGCCGGCGGCAACCTGCAGCTCCTGGGCGCGCTCGGCGATTGAGCGGGACCCCGCTCGAGCTCCTGGCGGCGGCCGCGATCCTGCTCGCGGGCCCCGTGGCCGGCAGCGCCGCCGCGGCCTTCGCCCGGCGCTGGCCGGACGATCTGCGCGGCTGGCTCCTCGGCCGCTCGCGCTGCCCGGCCTGCGGCACGGTCCTCTCCGCCCGCGATCTCGTGCCGCTCGCGAGCTACCTGGCCCTGCGCGGCCGCTGCCGGCACTGCCGCCGGCCGATCGCGCCCGAGTATGTGGCCGTCGAGCTCGCGGCCCTGGTCCTGGCCGGGATCGCCGTGGCCCTCCTGCCGCCCCTCCCGGCCCTGCTCGCGGCCGTCGTCGGCTGGGCGCTCCTGGCGGCGGCGCTGATCGACCGCCGCACCCTCCTCCTGCCCGACCTCGTGAGCCTGCCGCTCGCCGCCGCGGGCATCCTGGCGGCGCTGCTCGGCCTCTCCCCGGCGAGCCCGCTCGGCGCGCTCGCCGGGGCGCTGCTCGGCCTCGGCGGCCTCGCCACGGTCGCCGAGCTCTACCGCCGTCTGCGCGGCCGCGAGGGGCTCGGCATGGGCGACGCCAAGCTCCTGGCCGCGGCCGGCGCCTGGCTCGGGCCCGAGCCCCTGCCCTGGGTGCTCCTCCTGGGTGCCCTGGGCGCGCTCGCGGCGGCGATCGCCACCGGCGCCTGGCGGCGGCCGGCCGAGCCCCTGCCCTTCGGCCCCTGGCTGGCGCTCGGTTTCTGGGCGGTGCTCGTGCTCGAGCTCCGGGGGTTCAGCCTCGCGGCGCCGTGAAGCGGATCCCGCCGTCGACCTCGAGGATCACGCCGGTGACGAAGGCGTTGGTCACGAGCGCCAGGATCGCCGCCGCGATCTCCTCGGGTCGGCCCGGCCGACCGGCCGGCGCGGCCCGCGCGCGAGCCAGGAACCGCTCCCGCTCGGCCGCCGGCCAGGCGTCGAAGATCGGGGTCGAGGTGACGCCCGGCGCCACGGCATTGACCCGGAGCGGGGCGAGCTCGACCGCGAGGGGCGCGATCGCGGCATGGAGGGCGCCGTTGTTGGCGGCGAGGCCGGCCGTGCCCGGAAGTGCCGCGCGCGCCGAGGCGGCGGTCACGAAGGTGGCCGAGCCGTCCGCCCGCAGCACCGGCAGGAGCGCCTGCAGGGCCCCGAGCCCGGCGAGCACCTTGCCCGCGATCGCCCGGCGCAGCACCTCGAGGTCGAGCGAGCGGAAGGCGCCGGCGCCGCCGCCGGTGGCGATCGACACGACCAGATGGTCGAGCCGGCCGAGCCGCGCCGCGAGCCGGTCGAGGGCGGCGCGGTCGCCGGCGTCGAGCGGCTCACCCTCGACCCCGGCCGGCAGCTCCTCGAGGGCCCGGCCGAGCCGCTCCGGGTCGCGCCCGCCGATCACCACCCGCGCCCCGGCCAGGGCCGCCGCCCGGGCCGTCGCGAGCCCGATGCCGCTGCTCCCGCCGACCACCAGCACCCGCTCGCCGTCGAGCCGCATGCCCGCCCCCCGCCGCCGCGCGCGATCGCTGACGCGCCGCGCGCGGCCCCCTATCATGGCCGCGTCCGGCGCCCACGGCCAGGATCGAGAGACCGCGCTGCCGCTCCCAGCCCACCTCCCTCACCTCGCGCTCGCCCTCGGGCTCGGCGTCGGCGGCGCGCTCGTGGCGCTGACCGACTGGGCGCACCGGGTCGAGGAGAACTACGGCCTCCTGGCCCTGTTCACTCTGCGCGGCGCCGAGCCGCCGCCGCAGGGGGTCGAGATCGCGGCGGTCGACGAGGCCAGCCTGGCGCGGCTGCGCGCCCTCCCCGCCGACCCGGCCGCCTGGCCCGAGCCCCTGGCCGGCTGCCAGCGCCGTCACGGCGGCCTCGAGGTCGTGCGCGAGCTGCACGGGGTCGAGCGGCTGCCGCGGGTGCTCTACGCCTGCCTGATCGACGCCCTGGCCGAGCGCGGCGTCGACACGATCGTGTTCGACGTCGCCTTCACCGACGACCCGACCCGGTCCGCCGGCACCGACGCGCTCGCCCGGGCGATCGCCGGGCACGGCCGGGTCGTGCTGTTGACCCGGGCACGGCGGCTGTGGCGCCCGGACGCCGCCGGCCGCGACCAGGCGCGGGACGAGATCGCCCCCCTGCACCCGGCGCTCGCCGCCGTCGCCGTGGGCCGGGCGCCCTTCAACCTGCCGCGCACCGGGCCGCGCGTGCACCAGATCTGGACCCGCCACCCGGCGCTCGCCGAGCCGACCCAGCTGCCGGTCCGGGCGCTCGAGGCGCGCGCGCTCGGGATCCTCGAGCGGCTCGCCGGGCCGCTCGGCTGGCCCGATCCGCCGGCCGGGGCGAGCCCGGCGGCGCGGGCCCTGGCGCGTCTCGAGGCGTTCCACGCGGCCGACCCGGCCGGCTGGCGGGCGCGGCTCGCCGAGCCCGGCGAGCGCGACCTCCTCGAGGCGCTCCGGCGGCTCCGCCAGGGGCCGGACCAGGTCTATCTCGACCTCTACGGCCCGCCGGGCACGATCCCGCACCGCCCGATCGCGGCGCTCCTGACCGGCGAGCCCGGCGCCGCCGCCCCGGCCGCCCCGGGCACGGTGGTGTTCGTCGGGCCGTTCGACACCCGCACGACGCTCGCCGCCGACAGCTTCCCCACGGTCTTCTCCGACCCGCGCGGGATCGACACGGCGGGCGTCGAACTGGCCGCCACCGCCTACGCCAACCTGCGCGACGGCCGCGTGCTCCGGGCGCCGAGCGAGGCCGTGCGGGCGCTCCTCGTGCTCGCCATGGGCGCGCTCGCCACCCTCCTCCTGCTGCACGGGACGCTCGCCCGCGGGCTCGCGACCGCACTGGCGCTCGGCGGGGCCTACGCGCTCGCCGCGGCACTCGCCTTCGCCCAGGGCCGGCTGTGGCTGCCGCTGGTCGTGCCGCTCCTCCTGGTCCTGCCCCTGGCGCTCCTGCTCGGGCAGCTCGCCCGCTATCTGGGCCTCGTCCGCTGGCTCGGCGTGTTCACGCCGCGGCCGGTCACGGCCGACCTCCTGCGCGGTGTCGCAGCACCCGGGGGTGCCGCCGGGGTCCATCCGGTGACGGTGATGTTCACCGACATCGTGGGCTCGTCCGCGCTCACCGAGCTGCTCGAGCCGGCCCGCTTCGCCGACCGCCTCAACGCCCACTTCACGCTCGTGACCCGGGCCGTGCAGGCCGAGGGCGGGGTGGTCGTCGAGTTCCTGGGCGACGGCCTCATGGCCTATTGGGGCGGGCCGCGGGGGCCCGAGGACCACGCCGTTCGGGCCTGCCGCGCCGCCCTCGCCATCGCCGCCGCGCTCGCTCGCGACAACCGCGCGCGGGCGGCCCTGGGCGAGCCGCCGATCCGGCTGCGGATCGGGATCAACTCGGGTGCCGCCACGCTCGGCACCGTGGGCGCCCCCGAGCGCGGCATCTTCACGGTGACCGGCGACACCGCCAACGCCGCGCAGCGCATCGAGCAGCTCGCCAAGCAGCTCTGCCCCGACCGCCCGACCGCGGCCGTGCTCGTGGGCGAGGCGACCTTCGCCGCCGCCAACGCCTCCTTGGTCTTCGAGGCGGTCGGCGAGGCCGAGCTGCGTGGCCGCGCCCGCCGCGAGCAGGTCTACCGACTGATCGGTGCGGACACGGTGGGCCGCGAGGCCGACGCGCCGGTCGCTCGCCCCGGCTGAGCGCCCCGCCCGTCCGACGGGCCCCTGCCCCGCCTATGGACAACCCGGCGGTTGCTTGCGACACTTCGTCCCATTGCTCGGACCGGCCGCGCCCGAGCGGGGACGGAGACCCGGGTCGGTGAAACGGTGCCCCCCCGTCGGCGCCGTGCTGCTCGTGCTGTGCACGGCTGCCGCGGCGAGGGCGGACGACGAGCCGTGCCCGGCGGATCGCCCGGCCGTCGGCACGCTGCTCGCCGCCGAAGGGCGGGTCTCGATCGCCGGGCGGGCCCTGGCGGCCGCCACACGGCCGCTCTGCGCCGACGAGCCCGTCGAGGTCGGCGCCGGCTCGCGCGCCACGCTCCGGCTCGACGCGGCCGACACGGTGCTCCGGCTCGACGCCGGGAGCGGGCTGGTCGCCCTGGCGCCGGACGATCCGGGCAGCGGCGTGGTCCGGCTGCTGCGCGGGACGCTCTACTTCCTCTCCCAGGTCCGCCGCACGCTGACCGTCGAGACGCCCTACGTCACGGTCGGGATCGACGGCACCGAGCTCCTGGTCGAGGTCCGGCCAGGGCTCACCGATGTCCTCGTGCTCGACGGCCGCGCCCGGCTGAGCGACCGGCTTCGGGCTCCGGTCGGCGATCTGCTGACCGGCGAGGAGGCGCGGGTCGGCGCCGACGGCCGGCTCGCGCGCCGCGGCGCCCCGGCCGGCCGCGGCGAGCCGCTCCGTGCCATGGCCCGCGATCGGCTCGGCTGGACGCTCTGGTATCCGGCGGTGATCGAGAGCGAGGCCGCCCGGCATCCAGGGATCGCCGCGGCCGCGGCCCTGCTCGCCCGGGGCCGGGTCGCCGAGGCCGAGGCGCGGCTGGCGAGACTCGGCGCCCAGGGCGGCGAGGAGGCCGGGCTGGCCTCGGGCCTGCGCGCCGTGATCGCGCTCGCCCGAGCCGACCTGGACGGCGCCGACGCCGCGGCGGCTCGCGCGGTCGCAGCCGCTCCGGAGGCGGCGGGCGCGTTCCTCGCCCGCTCCTATGCGCGCCAGGCACGGGGTGAGCTCGAGCCGGCGCTCGAGGACGCGAGGCGCGCAACCCGGATCGCGCCGACGAGCCCGCTCGCCGTCGCGCGCGAGGCCGAGCTCCGGCTGAGCCTCGGCGATCTGCGCGGTGCGCGGCGCGCCGCGGAGCGAGCCTTGCAGCTCGACCCGAGCGCCTTGGCGCACACCGTGCTGGGCTTCGTCGAGCTCGCCGGCGCTCGTGCCGCCATCGCCGAGCGACGCTTCCGTGCGGCGCTCGCGGTCGATCCCTCGAGCCCGGCCGCGCATCTGGGCCTGGGTCTGGCGCTCGTCCGCCAGGGCCGTCCGGGCGAAGGTCGTGCGGCGATCGAGGCCGCTGCGGCGCTCGATCCGCGCGCCGCCCTCCCGCGCACCTATCTCGGCCGGGCGCTCGCCGAGGAGAGCCGGATCGCCGAGGCGCTGGGCCAGCTCGAGCTCGCCAAGGCCTTCGACCCGTCGGATCCCACGCCCTGGCTGGCCGCGGCGCGGATCGCCCAGCTCGCCAACCGGCCGGTCGAGGCGCTGCGCGAGGCCGAGCGGTCGATCGCCCTCAACGACGCGCGCGCACCCTTCCGCTCCCGGCTGCTGCTCGATCAGGACCGGGCCGTCCGCGGCGCCGCCCTCGCCCGGATCTTCCAGGACCTGGGCTTCGACCGCGCCGCCGACCTCACCGCCGCCCGGGCCCTCGAGGCCGATCCCGCGAGCGCCGCCGCGCACCGCTTCCTGGCCGAGAGTCTGGCGCGCCGGCCGCGCCACGAGGTGGCGCAGGTGAGCGAGCTCCTGCAGTCGCAGTTGCTCGACCCGCTGGCCCGCGAGCCGGTCCGGCCCCAGCTCCTGTTCGCCGGCCTCGACACCGTGGCGGGCGGCAGCCCCTTCACCGTGGGGCCCGGCGAGTACGGCGCGCTGCTCGACCGGGACCGTGCCCAGCTCGCACTCGCCGGGCTCGCCGGCGACGATCATCAGCTCGGCGGCGAGGCGGTCGTCGGGCTGGTCCACGGCCGGGCCTCGCTCAGCGGCTCGATCGCCCACGAGGAGAGCGAGGGCTTTCGCGCCAACAACGACTTCGCCAACGATCTCCTGACCGCCTTCGGCCAGCTCCAGCTCGCCCCCGAACTCAGCATCCAGCTCGAGTATCGGGGCCGGCGGACCGAGCGCGGCGACCTCGAGCTGCGCTTCGACCCGGACGATTTCGGCGGCCAGCGCAACCGGATCGACCAGGACATCGGGCGGGTCGGCGTCCGCTGGGCGCCGGCACCCGGCCATGTGCTGCTGGCCTCGGGGATCTGGGTCGATCGCGACGAGGAGGCGGAGGAGGAGGGCATCGGGGCGGTCCTCGAGGACCGCGGACCGCAGGCCGAGGCCCAGTATCTGCTGACCGGGCCGCTCGGCAGCCTCGTGCTCGGCGGCGGGATCGCCGAGCTCGACACCCGGCTCGACTACCGGAACGCGCCGCCCGCACTCGACCTTCCCGAATCGACCGACGACCGGCTGCTCCAGACCGGGCTCTACGGCTACCTCACCTGGCGCGCCAGCCGGCGGCTGACCGTGACGGGCGGCCTGTCGGTCGATCGGCTGAGCCGCGGCGGTGACGACGACGGCCAGCTCGACCCCAAGCTCGGGTTGAGCTTCGATCTCACCGACGCGGTCCGGCTGCGGGCGGCCGCCTTTCGGACCCTCAAGCGGCCGATCGCCGCCGACCAGACCCTCGAGCCCACGACGGTCGCGGGCTTCAACCAGCTCTTCGACGACCTCGACGGCACCGATGCCTGGCGCTACGGGGTCGGCCTCGACTGGCGCGTCGCGCCCGACCTCCTCCTCGGCATCGAGCTGTCGCAGCGCGACCTGCACGCGCCGATTTCGGACGCCAAGATCGACGAGGAGCCGTTGATCGAGGAGGATCGTCGCGAGCAGGAGGCGCGCGCCTTCGCCTACTGGACCCCCGGGGATCGCCTGGCGCTCTCCCTGGCCCCGGAGCTCACCTATTTCGATCTCGGCTCGCCCAGCACCGTCGACGTTCCGCGCAACGTCTGGACGGTGGCGGCGCCGCTGGCCGCGCGCTGGTTCCATCCGAACGGCCTCTATGCCGGCCTCCAGGCGACCTTCCTCTTCCAGGATGTCGAGCAGGCGCCGGGCGCCGGCGACAGCGGCTCCTCGACCGCCGTCCTGCTCGACGCACTGGCCGGCTGGCGGCGGCCGGGCGGCGGGCTGCTGCTCGGCCTCGAGGTGCAGAATCTGCTCGACACCGAGTTCGACCATCGCGACGACAACTATCTGAGCGCCACCAAGCGCAACGCCCGCTTCCGCCCGGATCGGCGGATCACGGCCCGGCTGGCGGTGCGATTCTGAGCGTGACCGGGGCCGCGGCCACCTGCCCGGGTGGTGGCGCGGACCGGATCGTGGCGAGAACCGGCCCGATGGCCGCCGCCTCGCCCCAGGGGAGGAACGGACATGGCATCGACGGCAGGTTTCCGGACGCTCGTGGCGAGCCTGCTCGCGGCCGCGGCCGGAGCGTACCTCGTGCTCGGTGAGCGCGGCGGCAACGGGCCCTGGCCGGCGGCGGCCGAGGAGGAGGGGGTCGAGACCCTCTGGGCCGAAAAGGAGGCCGCGGCGGGCAACCGGGCGCTGCTCGATCTCTGCGATGCGGACCCCAAGCTCGGCCTGTTCCTGAAGCTTCGTCCGAACGGAGACCCCGGCCAGCGGGTGCAGCGCGTGCTGTGCCCGAACGGTCCGGAACGCGTGCTCGAGGAACTCCAGGAGGCCCCGCCCAACCCGAGCGGCAGGCCGGAGTTCAACAACTTCCGGCCGACCCTGTGGTCCTGGCGGAACAACCCGCGCTGCGTGTTCCTCGAGGTCGGCGGCAAGAAGGTCCTCGTGAAGGGCGACCCGAACCGCTGCTTCTGACGCCGGTCGATCGGCCCGGCCGATCGTGGCCGCACCGTGGTGGCAGGTCCGCGACCAACCGTCGCGGTCGGCCGTGGACAGGCCGGCGGATCGGTGCCAGAGGGGAGCCGAGGGCGCGCGGGCGCGGGGGGAGACGACGGGCTTGGGCTGGCGTGAGGCCGCGATCGGTACGCTCGCGCTCCTTGCGGGTGGCGGCGTGGTCGGGCCGCGACCGGCGGCGGCCGACTGCCCGCCCGACCGGCCGAAAGTCGGCACGGTGCTGGCGATCGACGGCGGCGTCACGGTCGGCGGCCGGCCGATCGGGCCGCCGACCGCGGACCTCTGCGCCGGCGAGACGGTCGCCATCGGATCCGGCGGCCGCGCCGCGCTGCAGCTGCCGGGAGCCGACACGGTGCTGCGGCTCGACGCCGGCGCCCGGCTCGCGGTCGAGGCGCCGTCCGAGCCCGGCACCGGCCGCGTCCGCCTGCTCGAGGGCATGCTCTACTTCCTCTCGCAGGTGCGCGGCACGCTCACCGTCGAGACCCCCTACGTGACCGCCGGCATCGAGGGCACCGAGGTGCTGGTCGAGGTCGGCGGCGGGCGCACCGACCTCCTGGTGCTGGACGGCCGGGTGCGGCTCGCCGGGCCGGCGGCGGCCGCCGCCACCGCCGCGCTCGCCGCCGGCGAGGCCGCCCGGGTCGCGGCCGACGGCCGCCTCGAGCGGCGCGGCGCAGCGGCCGAGCCCGGGGCACCGATCCGCGCCGCGGCCCGCGACCGGCTGGGCTGGACGCTCTGGTACCCGCCCGTGATCGAGGCCGAGGCGGAGCGCTTCCCGCGGATCGGCGAGGCCGCCCGGCTGCTCGCCGCCGGGCGGGTCGCGGAGGCCCGCTCGCTGCTCGGAGCCGCCGCACCCGCCTCCGAGGAGGCGGGCCTCGCGCGCGGTCTCGAGGCCGTGATCCTGACCGCCCAGGGGGAGCTCGACGCCGCCACCGCCGCCGCCCGCGAGGCGGTGGCGCTCGCACCCGAGGCGGCCGGGCCGCGGCTCGCCTGGTCCTATGCGCGGCAGGCGCGCGGCAATCTCGAGGCGGCCGGCGAGGACATCGACGTCGCGGCGCGACTGGCGCCCGGGAGCGCGCTCGTCGCCGCGCGTGCCGCCGAGCTCGCCTTCATGCGCGGCGCCCTGCGCACCGCCCGGAGCGAGGCCGAGCTGTCGCTCGCCCGCGCCGACACCGCACTCGCGCGCATCGTGCTCGGCTTCGTCGAGCTCGCGGCGAGCCGCCCGCGCGCGGCCGAGGCCCGCTTCCGCGAGGCGCTCGGGCGCGATGCCGGCAACCCCTCGGGCCATCTGGGCCTTGGCCTCGCCCTGATCCGCCAGAACCGGACCGCGGAGGGCCGCGCCGCGATCGAGGCGGCGGCCGCACTCGACCCGGCGGGCGGCCTCCTGCGCTCCTATCTCGGCCGGGCGCTGGCCGCCGAGGGCAGGGTCGCGAACGGCCGCGAGCAGCTGGCCCTCGCCAAGGGGCTGGATCCGGCCGACCCGACCCCCTGGCTGGCGACCGCGCTGCTCGACCTCGAGGCCGACCGGCCGGCCGCGGCGCTGGCCGAGCTCGAGCAGGCGATCGCCCGCAACGAGGGCCGCGCCCCGTTCCGCTCGCGCAGCCTGCTCGAGCAGGACCGCGCCACCCAAGGCGCCGCGCTCGCCCGCATCTACCGCGAGCTCGCGCTCGATGCCCGCGCCCGGCTCGAGGCCCAGGACGCCCTCGCCCGCGACCCCGGCAACGCCGGGGCGCACCGCTTCCTGGCCGATCTGTTCGCCGACCGGCAGCGCTACCAGGTGTCGCGGACGAGCGAGCAGCTCCAGGCCCAGCTCACGGGGCCGCTCGAGGCGGAGCCCGTGTCGCCGCGGCTGGGCTTCGGCGACATCTCGATCGCCCCCGGTGCCGCGGCCCTGTTCCCGGGCTACGGCGAGTACGGTTTCGCCTTCGAGCGGGAGCGCGTGGCGGCGCTCGGCACGGGCGTCCTCGGCACGTCCGAGACGGTCGCGGGCGAGGCGCTGTTCGGTGTGCTGCAGGGTCGGGCGGCGCTCAGCGCCGGGCTGCTCGGCAGCCGCACCGACGGCTTCCGCGACGACGCCCGGATCGACAACGACCTCGCCAACCTGGTCGGCCG